>NZ_JAIOHK010000057.1 GCF_019913785.1 Altibacter sp. | reverse complement strand
TGACCAGAGATCCTAGAATGGTAGAGCGTAAGAAATTCGGACAGAAGAAAGCGCGTAAGAAATTCCAGTTCTCTAAACGTTAAAAATACCCAACCTGTTTGGGTATCTCTTTCGGGCTGCCCAAACTGTGTTGACACGTTCATATATTTAATTTTAACAATCGCTGTTATCCGCCTAAAGCGGAAACTAGTTTAGCATCTAAACCATACGCATACTGCGGAGGTTGCTATCTATAATACAGAAAGTAAACTATTACAAAATGGCAAAAACAGAAGTAAAAGACCTGCTCGATGCAGGCGTACATTTTGGTCACTTGACCAGAAAATGGAATCCAAACATGGCTCCTTATATTTATATGGAGCGCAACGGGATCCACATCCTCAATCTTTACAAAACAGCTGCAAAATTAGAAGAAGCTAATGAAGCACTAAAAAAGATTGCAGCCAGCGGAAGAAAAATTCTTTTCGTAGCTACCAAAAAACAAGCCAAGGATATTGTTGCTGAAAAAGCAGGGAACGCAAACATGCCGTACATCACCGAAAGATGGCCCGGAGGAATGCTTACCAATTTTGTAACGATTCGTAAAGCCGTTAAGAAAATGGCCTCTATCGATCGTATGAAGCAAGACGGTACCTTCAACACCCTTTCTAAGAAAGAGCGTTTACAAGTAGATCGTCTTCGTGCGAAATTGGAAAAGAACTTAGGTTCTATTAGCGATATGAGTCGTCTTCCAGCGGCCTTGTTTATTGTAGATACTACACGTGAGCACATTGCAGTAAAGGAAGCACAGAAACTGAACATTCCTATTTTCGCAATGGTGGATACCAACAGTGATCCTCGTGAGATCGATTACGTGATCCCATCGAATGACGATGCTTCAAAATCTATCGAAAAGATCATGGCATCTGTTTCTCAGGCAATTATCGATGGTCTTGCTGAAAGAAAATCGGGTAAAGATGATGATGATGCTCCGGTTGAAGCGAAAGCGCCTAAGTCGAAAAGAGCAAAAACTGTGGCAGTAGCCTCAAGCGAAGAAGAATAATAAAAGAATTCAATTAACATATCAAAGTCGTTTGGTTCTTTTTCTCACTGAAAATAAATTAAACGACTTTTTTATAAATCATAACTTAAAAAAATGAGTACAATGGTAAAAATAACCGCCGCAGAAGTTAACAAACTAAGACAAGCTACCGGAGCCGGAATGATGGACTGCAAAAATGCATTGGTAGAGGCAGAAGGTGATTTTGACAAAGCAATCTCGATCCTTAGAAAAAAAGGACAAAAAATAGCCGAAAAAAGAGCAGATCGCGATTCTAGCGAAGGTGCCGTAATTGCAAAGGTAAATGCCGATGCGACCAAAGGTGTGATCGTTTCACTGAACTGTGAAACCGATTTCGTTGCTAAAAACGATTCGTATGTAGAGATGGCTCAAAAAATGGCCGATATCGCTTTAAACACTTCTTCGAAAGAAGAATTTTTAAAAGCGAAATTTGACGGTATCACTGTTGAAGAAAAATTGATCGAACAAACCGGTGTAATCGGCGAGAAGATCGAGATTGGTGGATTTGAAATTCTGGAAGCTCCTTTTGTGGGTGCTTATATTCACGGAAACAAAATTGGCGCACTCACCGGCCTGTCTAAAAACGTAAACAAGGCTGAAGAATTGGCAAAAGACATTTCTATGCAGGTAGCTTCTATGGGTGCAACTACCTTATCGTACAAAGATTTTTCTCCCGAATTTGTTGCTGCTGAAACGGAAGCAAGAATTGCCGTGATTGAAAAAGACAATATCGAGTTGGGAAGATTGGGCAAAACATTGAAAAATGTACCTCAATTCATTTCGAGATCACAATTAACCCCGGAAGTTTTAGCCAAAGCCGAAGCCGATGCAAAAGCTGAATTAAAGGCTGAAGGAAAACCGGAGCAGATCTGGGATCGTATTCTACCTGGTAAGATCGAGCGTTTTATCGCAGACAACACCACCCTAGATCACGAGAAAGCCTTATTAGATCAGAACTTTATTAAGGATGACAAAAAGAGCGTTGCCGAGTATGTTAAAACATATGGTGATGTGGAAGTAGTTGGATTTAAAAGAGTTTCTTTGGTATAAGAAGTCATTTTATTTTGAAATAAAACGCCTCTAAAATTATTTAGAGGCGTTTTTTATTTTCAAGGATTCATCCAACATTTTTCTTTATTTTTGTCATTGTAAACAACCGCTATGCACTATAAAAGGATCCTCTTAAAACTTTCGGGTGAAGCCCTAATGGGAAATCAAGAATACGGAATAGACCCGGAACGTCTTAAGGAATACGCCGAGGAAATTAAAAAAATAACCGATAAAGGAGTGGAAGTTGCCATAGTTATTGGTGGCGGAAATATATTTAGAGGTGTAGCCGGAGCCAGCCGAGGGATGGAACGCGTACAGGCAGACAATATGGGTATGTTGGCCACTGTAATCAACGGACTCGCGCTACAGAGTGCCTTAGAAATGGAAGGAGTCCCTACGCGATTGCAAAGTGCTATTAACATCAACGAAGTGGCCGAACCATTTATTCGGAGAAGGGCCATTCGCCACTTGGAAAAAGGTCGTGTGATTATTTTTGGTGGAGGGACCGGAAACCCCTATTTTACTACAGATTCGGCGGCAGTACTACGTGCAATAGAAATTGGAGCCGATGTAATTTTGAAAGGTACACGGGTAGATGGTATTTACTCCAGTGACCCTGAAAAAAATACCGATGCAACAAAATTCGATTTTATTAGTTTTGAAGATGTGCTTCGGAAAGGACTAAAGGTGATGGACACAACTGCCTTTACCTTAAGTCAGGAAAACGAATTACCCATTATTGTGTTCGACATGAACACCAAAGGAAATTTACTAAAGGTCGTTTCCGGAGAAAATATTGGGACAAAAGTGAATTTATAACTTCTGTTTGCAACTTGCCCTTTAAGCTTGGCGTAGTTTTTGGAAACAGGTTTTAAAAATTTTAACATGGAAGAAGAAATCAAGTTTATTTTAGACAGTACCCGAGAGGCGATGAAAAACGCCATACAACATCTAGAAAAAAAGTTAGTAAACATTCGTGCAGGAAAAGCATCACCCTCTATGGTTGGTGGTGTTATGGTCGATTATTACGGGAGCCCTACTCCTCTTAACCAGGTTGCCAATGTCAGTACTCCCGATGGGATGACCATTACCATTCAGCCATGGGAAAAAAGCCTAATCCCCGAAATTGAAAAAGGAATTCACCATGCCAATTTAGGGTTTAACCCTATGAATAACGGTGAAAGTGTTATTATCAATGTGCCACCATTGACCGAAGAGCGAAGAAAAGAATTAGCGAAACAGGCAAAACACGAAGCCGAAGAATCAAAAATTGGGGTTCGAAATGATAGAAAACACGCTAATAACGAGATAAAAGAATTGGATGTTTCGGAAGATATGAAAAAGAATATGGAAATTGATGTTCAGGAATTGACCGACTATCATATTGCAAAAATAGACGAGATTCTCGCTCATAAGGAGAAAGAGATCATGACCGTCTAAAAATATTTACATCAAAAACCATTAAAGCGGCTGGATACCGCTTTTATTATAAAATTTAGCCAATAGCAACCTCATCGCCTATGCGCAATGCATGTATCCTTCTTATGTTTTTCATAGGATTTATCGTTTCTGCGCAAGAACCCGCTATTCAGATTGAAAAGGATACTACAACCACCCGGAAAGAGGAAAAAATAAGTCCGTTCAATTCCGGTTTTTATCCCATAGGATTTTTTGATGTGGATTTGCGGTATTTCATTAAATACAACAACTATGAAGGAATTCGATTAGGGTTTGGAGGTATCACCAACGACCGTTTATCGAAACACTTTAAACTAGGTGGTTATATCGCCAGAGGGTTTAAGGATCAAGACATCAAATACAGCGCCGGTGGAAGTTTAAGAGTAAACAATACGGGCAGTACCTGGGTTAATCTCTATTATATAAATGACATTCAGGAAATTGGCACCTATAATTTTTTAACCGATGCCAGGATCTATTCTGTTTTTGAACCTCGACTGGTCAACATAACCCAGTTTTATAAACACCGCACCTGGCAGGCAAATGTACAACACGAATTTACCCCTAAGATTCTTTCTGAAATAAGGGTTTCCTCGAGTAAAATTGACCAAATCGAATCCTATTTTTTTATAAAGGACGATGCCGTTTTCCATAATTATTACACCTCCGAAGCCACTGCCTCCATACGTATAAGTCCGAAAAACAATTTTTTCACTGACGAAGACGGAAGAATTGAATACTTTGACGAATTTCCTAAAATTAGCGCCCAAGTTACACAGGGAATAAAAGGCATTGCAAAAAGTGATTTTACTTATACCAAATTAGGGCTGAAACTGGATTATTACCTTAAAAGAACCGATCTTTCATCTACCAATATTTTACTGGAAGGAAGTGCTGCATTTGGAGACGTACCACTTACCCATTTATTTCATGCCTATCCCAACAGTCCGACAAAAGATGAGGTGATGGAACGTTTTTCGGTAGCGGGAAGACGCAGTTTCGAAACCATGTATTTTGGGGAATTCTTTTCAGATAAATTAGCCACCTTACAAGTGAAACACAGTCTAAGGCGCTTTAACCTAACCGAAAAATGGCGCCCCGAATTGGTCTTTATTACACGACATGCCTTGGGAGATCTTCGAAACCCCGAGGAACATATAGGTATCGATTTCAACACTTTAAATGAATTATATTCTGAATCGGGGTTTGAGTTAAACAAAATACTATTCGGATTTGGACTGAGCTTTGCCTATCGATATGGTTTTTATCATCTGCCGGACCTCGAAGATAATATTTCATTTAAATTCACTTTTTATTTGAAATTATAATTCCCTTAACTCTTTAAGTGCATGGGATTTTAATACCTTTGCGCTGCCCAAAAACGGCATTATTTGGACAAACTGTTTAGCATCGGATTTTGGAGTGCGGTCGCTCGTTTTATACTACGGAATCGCGCCGTAATCCTCATTGTAATCGCTGCCATCACTGTGTTTTTTGCAATGCAGTGGAAGCATATGCGGTTTACCTATACCGAAGCCAACTTACTGCCGGACGATCACCAAGTAAATCTTGAATACGATAAATTTTTAGCCGAGTTCGGTGAAGAAGGGAACCTTATCGTCCTTGGAGTAAAGGATTCAACCTTATTTACCCCTGCAGTGTTCACTGCTTGGAATAAGCTAACGAAAGATCTTGGTGCCTCTGATGAAGTGGAACTTAGTCTTGGCATAGGCGATCTACAGAAATTAGAAAAACGAACAGATAGCGCAGGATTTCAATTAGTACCCTTCATACAGGATACCGTTTTTGATCAAAAAGGATTGGATGGTTATCAATTTGAGCTTTTAAACCAATTGCCCTTTTACGAAGGATTGGTGTACAGCCCAAATAAGCTTTCCGTTCGTACGGCTATATATTTAAAAAAGGACATCGTCAATACCGCAGTCCGAAAAGACTTTATCGTCCTCTTTCTTATTCCCCATATCGAGGCTTTCGAAAAGGAAACCGGTGTAAAGGTGCACACTTCCGGCATGCCGTATATCCGTACGCTGAATTCACAAAATATTATCGATGAGATCGGCATGTTCATTGGAGCGGCTTTATTGGTTACCTCTTTGATCTTCTTTTTCTTCTTCAGGTCCTTTAGAGCGACGATCATTTCGATGATTACTGTTATCATTGGTGTGATGTGGGCTTTCGGGATTTTAGGATTGCTTCATTACGAGATTACCGTACTTACAGCATTAATTCCGCCGCTTATCATTGTAATTGGTATCCCCAATTGTATCTTTTTGATCAATAAATACCAACAGGAAATAAAACAACATGGGAATCAGGCCAAGTCACTACAACGTGTCATTTCGAAGGTAGGAAACGCTACTTTAATGACCAATGTGACTACGGCTTCGGGCTTTGCCACCTTCATCCTTACGAATAGTCAGCTACTTAAAGAATTTGGAATTGTAGCCTCTATTAACATTATTGCCATATTTCTGCTAAGTCTATTTATCATCCCCATAGTCTACAGCTATATGGCGGTGCCCAAGTATAAGCACCTAAAGCATCTCAATAAAAAATGGATCGGCGGATTTGTAAATTGGATGGAGCGAATGGTAAAAGGAAATCGCATTGCTATATATATTACAGCTGTGGTTTTACTTTGTGTAAGCATCATCGGTATCTTTAACATAAAGATTTCCGGAAGCCTTATTGAAGACATGCCAAAAGGGGCCGATTTTTATAGGGACATCAAATTTTTTGAAACCGAATACGAAGGTATTATGCCCTTGGAGATCCTCATCGATACGAAGCGACAAAAGGGTGTGATGAAACTTGCTACCTTGAAGCGTATGGACGAACTCCAAACCTATCTTGAAGAAGTCCCGGAACTTTCAAAACCCCTTTCGGTAGTAGAATTGGTGAAATACTCAAAACAAGCCTATTACAATAATAATCCGGAGTACTATCAACTTCCAAACAGTCAAGAGCGAACCTTCTTGTTGTCCTACGCAAAGAACAGTGCCAAAAGCACCAATCTGCTGTCAAGCTATGTGGACAGCACCGGGCAATATGCGCGTATCACCACCTTTATGAAGGATACCAAAACCGATCGCTTCGACCGGATAGAGGAGGATTTGCGTTCGAAGATCGATAAGATATTCCCCCCGGACCGCTACGATGTGACTATTACCGGAAAAGCATTGGTTTTTCAAAAGGGGACAAAATATCTTGTTACCAATCTGGCGATATCGTTATCCCTGGCCATTTTATTAATCGCCCTCTTTATGGCCTGGATGTTCAGAAGTTTACGAATGATCTTGATTTCTTTAATTCCCAACCTGCTTCCGCTACTTATTACAGCAGGATTAATGGGTATACTGGGAGTCCCAATCAAACCTTCTACAATTTTGGTCTTTAGTATTGCCTTTGGGATATCGGTCGACGACACCATTCACTTCCTCGCTAAATACCGACAGGAATTGATAGCGAACAATTGGAAGATTAAAAAATCGGTCTATGCGGCACTACGGGAAACCGGTGTGAGTATGTTCTACACCTCAATTGTTTTATTCTTTGGGTTTTCAGTATTTACCATTTCCAGTTTCGGAGGAACGGTGGCATTAGGTGCTTTAGTTTCGGCCACCCTGTTATTTGCGATGCTTGCCAATTTATTGCTGTTACCTTCGTTACTATTATCACTTGAACGAAGTATTGCCAATAAAGAAACCTTCAAAAAACCGGCGCTTTCCATTCTCCCTGAAAATGAAGACGAAGAAGAGTAGGTTTTGTTGTTCATTTTACAACTAAAAAGTATCTTTACCCCTCAAAATTTGAAGCATGCAGCATACAGAGATAATTAAGTTATTAGGCCGTGAACCCTCGTTGGTTGAAGTTACCGCTAAGGGTTGGGTTCGCTCATTTAGAAGTAATCGATTTATTGCCTTAAATGATGGTTCTACAATTCATAATTTGCAATGTGTAGTCGATTTCTCCGCCTTTGAAGAAGAAACCTTAAAGAAGGTGACTGTGGGTGCAGCAATTGCTGTTACTGGTCCCTTGGTGGAAAGCCAGGGTCAAGGACAAAAGGTGGAAATTCAGGTATCCAAATTAGAGATACTAGGAGAAGCCGATCCCGAAGAGGTGAAATTGACTATTTTATCTCCCAAGCGCCATACCATGGAAACATTGCGTGAGCAAGCACACTTGCGTGTACGAACGAATACCTTCGGAGCCGTGATGCGTTTGCGTTCTAAATTGGCCTTTGCTGTTCATGAATATTTTCAGAACAATGGTTTTTACTATATGCACGCCCCTATTATAACCGGAAGCGATGCTGAAGGAGCCGGGGAAATGTTTCGAGTAAGTGCCTTGGATCCTAACAATCTACCTAAAGATGAAAATGGAAAGGTAAATTTTAAAGAAGATTTTTTTGAAAAAGAAACCAATCTAACTGTAAGCGGACAATTGGAAGCCGAAACCTATGCGATGGGATTGGGCAAGGTGTATACCTTTGGTCCTACTTTTCGTGCCGAAAATTCGAATACGTCACGACATTTGGCCGAATTCTGGATGATTGAGCCCGAAATGGCCTTTTGCGATCTGGATGGCAATATGGATTTGGCTGAAGATTTCATTAAATATGTTATTAAGTACGCACTGGAGAATTGTTTAGATGACTTAGACTTTTTGGAAAACAGATTACTTCAGGAAGAAAAGAATAAACCCGAAGCTGAACGAAGTGAAATGGCCTTGAAGGAAAAACTTCAGTTTGTTTTGGAAAACAACTTCAAACGCGTAAGTTATACCGAAGCCATCGAGATTTTAAAATATTCAAAACCCAATCAGAAGAAAAAGTTTAAATACCTTATTGAAGCATGGGGCGCCGATTTGCAAAGTGAGCACGAGCGGTTCTTGGTTGAAAAACATTTTAAATGTCCCGTGATCTTATTTGATTATCCGGCTGAGATCAAATCCTTCTATATGCGTCTAAATGACGATGGCAAGACGGTAAGAGCCATGGATGTACTTTTTCCGGGTATAGGTGAAATTGTGGGAGGATCACAGCGTGAAGAGCGTTATGACGTCTTAAAACAGAAAATGGCAGACATGGGGATTCCCCAGGACGAATTGTATTGGTATTTGGACCTAAGAAAATTCGGTACAGCAGTACATAGTGGTTTCGGACTTGGTTTTGAGCGGCTTGTTCAGTTTGTAACCGGGATGGGTAATATTAGAGACGTGATTCCGTATCCGCGGACTCCGGGAAATGCAGCCTTTTAACCAAGATGTTAACCAAACATTAAAACCGGCAACTTCGTCTTGTAAGTAGCTGGTTTTTTTTAACTTTATAAATACGTATGTAAGTACTATGCTAAAGCAACAATTAAATTTTAAACTATCTCAGAAGCTCTCGCCTCAACAGATTCAATTGATGAAATTGATTCAATTACCAACACAGGCATTTGAGCAACGTATTTCTCAGGAAATGGAGGAAAATCCGGCACTGGAAAGTGGAAAGGATGAGGTGGATAGTTATGATGATGATATGGGCATGGACGATGCGTACGAGGAGGATTACAACGAGGGATCAGAAGTTATTGAAACAGACATCAACGTAGACGATTACCTTAGTGATGATGAGACGCCCAGCTACAAGCTTTCGTCAAATAATTACAGCGCCGATGACGAAGACAGGGAAACACCCTATGCATCGGGGACTTCCTTTAATCAGTATTTGCTTCAGCAGTTAAACACCTATCGCTTGGATGAGGAGGAGGAAGAAATTGCCCGTTTTTTGGTAGGCAGTGTGGATGAAAGTGGTTATATAAGACGCGACCTGCGAGATATCGTGGATGATTTGGCGTTTACACAAAATGTATATACTTCAGAAGAAAAAATTGAAAAGATGCTTCAGATTGTGCATGATCTGGATCCCGCCGGAGTAGGTGCACGAAACCTTCAGGAGTGTTTGCTCATTCAGTTAAAAAGAAAGGAAGAAACGCCTTCGGTACTACTTGCGACTAAGATCATCGAAGATGTGTTCGATCATTTTTCAAAGAAGCACTATCAGAAATTAATTCAGAAATTTGACATTACCGAAGATCAATTGCGGGACGCGATACATGAAATTGAAGGACTAAACCCCAAGCCGGGAGGAACGTATTCGGGGAATACACGTATGGTGGAACATGTGGTTCCCGACTTTGCCATAAGGATTGTGGATGGAGCATTAGACCTCACGTTGAATGGCAGAAACGCTCCCGAATTACACGTGTCAAGAGAATATACCAATATGCTTAAGGGGTATAAAGAATCAAAGGACAAATCGAAGTCGCAAAAAGATGCTGTGCTTTTCATCAAACAAAAATTGGATGCGGCCAAATGGTTTATAGATGCCATCAAACAACGGCAACAGACTTTATTCGTCACCATGAATTCAATCATGCACCATCAAGAAGAATACTTTCTTACCGGTGACGAACGCAAGTTAAAACCAATGATCCTCAAAGATATTGCCGACAAGATTGGGATGGATGTATCTACGGTGTCTCGTGTGGCTAATAGTAAGTATGTTGACACTCCCTATGGAACAAAATTGATTAAGGAATTTTTTAGTGAATCCATGAAGAATGATCAAGGGGAGGATGTATCTACTCGAGAAATAAAGAAAATTCTCGAAATTACCATAGGAGAAGAGAACAAGAGAAAACCACTGACAGACGATAAGCTGGCCAAGATCCTAAAAGAAAAGGGATATCCCATTGCACGTCGTACAATAGCTAAGTACCGAGAACAGCTGGATCTTCCGGTAGCCCGACTTCGAAAAGAAATCTGATGAATTACTTTCTCCGAATTGCAGCTTACCTATTGCATCCCCTGTTGATGCCGCTTCTGGGAACCTTTCTATATTTTATCATTACGCCTCGTTATGTCGAGCCGGAATTGGTACGGGCGAAACTAGCTGCGGTAATCATTATAACGCTTCTCATTCCGTTAATTACTTTTTTTCTTCTGAAGAACTTGCGGGTTGTTTCCTCCATCGATTTAGAAACGGTGCAGGAGCGAAAATTTCCCTTAATGATTCAATGCCTGCTATTACTATTGATCATTAAAATGGTGTTTGACCCTTACGATAGTCCGGAATTGTATTACTTTTTTGTCGGTGTGTTATTTTCGGCAATAACCGCACTATTACTCGTTTTTTTTCAGTTTAAAATAAGTTTGCATCAAATGGCAATTGCGGGCGTAACCATGTTCCTCATTGCGCTAAGTGTCCATTTTAAGGTAAATATGCTTTTTTGGATTGCCTTTTTCTTCTTTAGTAACGGATGGGTTGCTTCCTCTCGTTTACATACCGAATCACATTCGGGGATCGAATTAGTCCTAGGCTTTTTTGTGGGAATTCTCCCCCAGATCATTTTATTAAACTTCTGGTTATAGCATATAGAAAAGTAGACCTACTTTGAGGGTTCTAAAATCGACGGTTTGACCACTGGTTGTTAAGGCATTGGTGAAGAAAGGATTGATGCTATAGTAGGCATAAAAATTAAAGGTATTGTAGCCAAAGGCCAAGGTCGCACCCAAGCGCACACGGTCAAATTCGGATATATTGGTTTGAGTCACATTGTTATTTGGCTGCTTAAAAGTGGATTGATACCAGTACGCATACCCTACTCTAAAACCTGCGTGGATTCTCCAAAACTTATAAGTTTCAGGAGTCGATGTACGCCATCTAAATTCGATAGGAGCCTCTATCGTTGCCGTACTAAAACGGTTGGAATCGTAATCGATATCATTGGTAAGGATGGTAAATATGGTTTCTTCCGAATTGTTTTCCCCAATAAAGAGTGTTTGTCCATATCTGTCGAAAGTCAACCCTGCTCCAATCGCGATGGCAATATTACGTCGCTTATTAATTGGCATATCTCGCAGATACCCAAATTGAAACCCGCCTGAAAGACCTCGAATATTAACATCTCCCGGAACATTAGTAACAAGGTTGTAGGTGACACCTACAAAAAACTGATCTTCTCTGTATAAGGAGTCGACTCTTTTGGTCATGGTGTTTTGCGCCAAACTCTTGGTGGCGAGCAGCAACAGAACGAAGAAAAAACAAAACTGAATGCTACGAGACATAAGTTAAAGATAACGGTATTTATATAATTTAAACAAAAAAACGCCTTGATTTGTATCAAGGCGTTTTCTAATATTAACACTTAATCTAATTAATTTTGCGTTTCGTTTCCAGGAGTAGTTATGTAGATAATTTTCAACATATTTAACTCTCGTAGCTCCTGCTTGATGTCGGAAACAAGACCTGTATTGGTCTTTTCATCTACCTTTAAGGCAACCATTACCTTATCTTGAAGTTCGGGGCGTAATTTTGCTCTCAATTCGGTTAAAGCAAACTTAATGTTTGTAACATCGGTATACTTATCACCAATTTGAATTTTCCCTTCACTACCATATTTTTCCTGATATCTTTGGCTAGGTTTCCCTGCATAAATATACACAGCACGATCCTTTTGTAGTTTCTCCACCTGATCTGCCTTAGGTAATATGTTTTGTACCAACAAATTATCTTCCCGCAGCACAGTTACAACCATAAAGAAGAATAAAAGCATAAATACAATATCCGGTAAGGACGCGGTATTAACTGCTGGCACTTCACTACTTTTTTTCTTTGTGAATTTTGACATAGTCTTTACTTTTTACTGTCCTTGCTTTTTTGGTTGTGCTTCTGAGAGCTTTAAAGGAAATAACTTTTGAATATTCTCCAGTTTTTCTTGATATGGATCTGCATCGGCAGGCTTGATACTGCCTTCATCAATTGCCTTTTTTACTTCCGTAAATTTCCAACCATAAAGCCTTTGTGACTCCCTATCACGAAGATAGTTATAGGCTGCAACTAATTCGTTCTGCACCGTTATATACATTTTATAGGATGTTAAACGGTCATTTTGAACTGAAATAACAGCCTTATCCGGATTATCGGAAGATCCTGGATCTCTTTTCCCTTTACAATAGTTACAGTATAATGGACTGCTTGAAGGTGCTCCACCATTATCCAAAAAGTCGATAGCTGCTTGGCGTAGGTTTTTTACCTCCATGAGTTCTTCTTCAACCAGCAATTGGTCGCTCTTATTCACGTTAACAATAAACAAGTTTTTTTGTTTAATGATAACGTCTTCTTGGTCTTGTTCTTCCATAGGAGGCAATTGTCTCGCAATCCCCTTGTCTTTCTCGATAGTGGTTGTCACCAGGAAAAAGATAAGAAGCAGGAATGCGATGTCTGCCATAGACCCTGCATTAACTTCGGGTGTTGCTCTTCTTGCCATCTTATTTTGCTACTTTTTTAATTCCGCTGAACACCATGGCACCTATTGCTAAGAACGCCAATATATAAAATGTTATCAGTCCAGTACTTACCCATTTCGAACCACTGGCAGAAAGGATTTCTCCATCACGCATAGTTGTTTCAACGCCATCGGCCATAACATAAGCGATTATAACAATTAGCAAGAATGCGCCAACGGTCATAAGTGTCTTCTTAATGTTCCCTGCAAATATTCCCTTTAGCACAAACACCAAAACGAATAACAGAACCATGGCGAACATAATATATGCTACATAGATGAATCCATCCACTCCGGCTCCGGTTGCTCTTACAGCATCATCTCCTTTAGAAACTATCATAGCAAGGAAAATAATTCCCGCCACACTAAGGAGTAGTGCTACAATTTTTAAAATTTTATGTAAACCCATTATGTGGTGTATTTTAAATTATTTTTTGTTTTTGTAATCCACTAACATATCGATTAGCGTAATAGAAGCGTCTTCCATACTGTTTACGATGCTATCAATCTTAGCAATGATATAGTTGTAGAATATTTGAAGGATAATAGCAACAATAAGACCGAATACAGTGGTTAATAATGCTACTTTAATACCCCCGGCTACCAAAGATGGGTTCATATCTCCGGCTGCTTCAATTTTATCGAAAGCGATAATCATACCAATTACTGTTCCCATGAATCCAAGCATAGGTGCCAAAGCGATAAACAACGATATCCAAGAAACGTTTTTCTCCAGTTGTCCCATTTGAACACCCCCGTAAGCAATAACTGCTTTCTCGGCCGCATCAATGCTTTCGTCTGCACGGTCAAGACCTTGGTAATAGATAGAGGCAACAGGTCCTTTTGTATTTCTACAAACTTCCTTCGCAGCTTCTACACCACCGCTCTTTAATGCATCCTCTACATTTTCAGCTAATTTTTGAGTATTGGTAGTAGAAAGATTTAAATAGATAATTCTTTCAATAGCAATTGCTAAACCAAGAATTAAACACAATAGTACAATTCCCATAAATCCAGGACCTCCTTCGATGAAACGCTTTTTCATCTCTTGGTGAAATCCTAGGGACTCCTCGGCTGAAGCTGCCTCTTCATCTTGAACGATTGTTACCGTAGCCGCTGTTACCAAGGATTGAACATTGGCAGGCATTGTTTGTGCAGCTGTTGTGTTAAAGGATCCCGCAAATACTAATGCGGCAATTGCCATAATAGAAAATAATTTTTTCATTGCTATCGACTTAAAGTTTGATTTTAGTTAAAGGTTTAAAGATATAAAATAATTTAGTTAATCTCCAAGATTATTATTTCGCAGAGAGCTAGGGATTAATAAATATAGATCCCAACGAACTATGCAGGTAATACATTCCATGAAAACAACTTCCGCTGTTCGCATTTGCTCCTCCGAAATCTGGCTGAAAAAAGCTTCGCTAAATTTCGCAATTCCGGGATTTTCGCTTTCTCACTTCGCTTGAAAACATTGATCCCTTAAAGCTATACTGGCAATGAACTGAGATGTTACACATCTAATATGACTCACTTAAATTTTTACTGAAGTGAGCTCCGACAAGTTTTTTCACTCGCACCTTCATTCGCAGAGAGGAAGGGATTCGAACCCTCGATACGCTTTTGGCGTATACACACTTTCCAGGCGTGCGCCTTCGACCACTCGGCCACCTCTCTAAATTAAGATTTGACGTATGCGCCAAAGGAGGGGCAAATAACAAAAAAAAAATTAGGTGATAAAATATTTCAATGGTTATTTATACCATTTCTCCACGTAACGAAGTCTCAAAAATTGTTTTGAAGCTTTGTTGGGAAACTTTCTGTCCTAAAAGGTACATTAATTTAGCCAAGGCTGCCTCAGTAGTACAGTCCTTCCCCGATATGACCCCCATCTTTTTTAATTCAACACTTGTTTCATACAATCCCATAGTGACACTCCCTCCCGAGCACTGCGTTACATTAACTACAGGAATGCCCCTTCTTATTAATTCTTTGAGTGCTTTTACAAACCAAACGTCGTTTGTAACATTTCCGCTTCCATAAGTTTCCAGGACAAGTCCCTTTATTTCGGGATACGAAAACAAATAGTTTATGGTTACTTCGTCGATTCCAGGAAACATCTTAATCAATAAGATATTGGACTCCATTTTTTTATGGACTTTTAATTTTTTTCTACGGTTAGGAACATACAACGCTTCATTGTTCACTACCAAATGAACACCACTCTCAACCAATGGTGGGTAATTCAAAGAAGCAAATGCTTCAAAATGTTCTGCATTGATTTTGGTAGTGCGATTTGCGCGATAGAGTTTGTATTCAAAATATAAACATACCTCAGCCACTTTTGGAAGGCCTTTTTCGCGTAAAGCCGCTATTTGTATGGAAGTTATTAAATTTTCCTTCGCATCGGTTCTAAGATCGCCTATGGGTAATTGTGACCCCGTAAATATCACGGGCTTGCTTAAATTCTCCAACATGAAGCTCAGGGCCGAAGCAGTATAAGACATGGTATCACTTCCGTGAAGGACTACAAAACCATCGAACTCATCATAACGCTCTTCAATAATGGTCGCTATGTCTACCCAGTATCCCGGATTCATATTAGAGCTATCAATTGGCACTTTAAAACTTGTAGTAGCAATATTGCATTCCAAGAGCTTCAACTCGGGTATGTGTTTGAGCAAGTCTTTAAAATTGAAATTGCGCAAGGTGCCGGTTTCAAAATCTTTAATCATTCCAATGGTCCCCCCGGTATAGATTAAAAGTATGTTTGTTTTCGTTGTCATTTTTATTGCTTTAGATTCCAAATACCGCTTTTGAATTCGCCGTGGTTACGTTAGCGATTTCTGCTTCGGAAACCCCGTAAACCTCTGCCACCTTTTTACACACCAGAGCAAGATAACTACTTTCATTGCGCTTTCCCCGATGTGGGACCGGAGATAAATAAGGAGCATCGGTTTCCAAAACGATATGCTTCAGGTCTATCTGATTTAAAAATTGATCGATTTTACCATTCTTAAAGGTAACTACCCCTCCTATACCCAACTTCATACAAAACGAAATTGCCCGTTGTGCCTGCTCAAAAGTTCCTGTGAAACAGTGAAAAATTCCGAAGAGCTGATCATCTTTCTCGGTTTCCAAAACCTCAAAAATTTCATCAAAAGCATCTCTACAGTGAATCACGATAGGTAGCTTGTACTTTTTTGCGAGTTGAATCTGCCGTTTAAATGCCTTTTTCTGAATCCCTAGCGTAGTTTTATCCCAATACAGGTCGATCCCAATCTCCCCAACGGCGTAAAAATTTCTTTTTTTGAATTCGGCTTCTACATGTGTTAGCTCCTCTTCATAATTCTCTTTTACCGAAGTTGGATGCAATCCCATCATCAAAAATATGTGGTTGGGGTAGTCTTGCTCCAAGGCATACATGGCTTCTGTATATCCACTGTCTATCGCCGGAATAAAAAAACGTTCCACACCTTGTTCAAATGCGCGCTTCATCATAGCCTCTCGATCCTCTTGGAATGCCTCACTATATAAATGAGTATGTGTGTCTGTTAGCATCTCTGCAAAGCTAACATTTTTGTTACCTATCTTTACAAAAAAAATCGCGTGACGCAATTAAGAAGATTATTAGAAACGAATGGGTTTCACAGAATCCCTTTGAAAAAATTAAGTTCGGGGCATTATAAGCTTGCTGCTAAGATTAATAAAATTGCGGGTGACTTTATTCTTGATACGGGTGCGTCTACAAGTTGTATTGGATTTGATAGTATCGATTATTTTTTTCTGAAAAATGAAAAAAGTGATATTAAGGCAGCCGGGGCCGGGGCTGTAAATATGAAAACCGAATTAGCCCGAAAAAACCATATCTCTATGGGAGGTTGGCAGTCTAAAAATATGGACTTTGTATTGTTTGACCTATCACATGTAAACGAAGCGTTAGCAGAAGTAAATGAGGGCCCCATTCATGGGATTATTGGAGCCGATTTCTTAAAAGCAACGCGAGCCGTTATTGATTATGGCAGGAATTGTGTATATGTAAAGTAAAAAGAAAAATATTAACAGACCACTTTAAAAAAAATTGTTACTTTTAAGTATTACCAAACAAACCTAACGCAATTTGAAAAATCTCCTGGCACTTTTCGTCATAAGCTTTGTATTCCCAAACTTGGGGGTTGCACAGGATGTAGAATACTATAAAAAGTTAGCGGCCGCAGCACAAAACACAGAGATACAACTTCTCGCATTAGATTCGGTAATTTCTAAAACTTTTCAAGAAGACGACGATACATTTGTTGATTACAGTATTCAGTATATTGACCTAGCAAAGGATGTAGACAGTATTGAAAAAGCCGCACGTAAGGCAATGAACTTGCAGTTCACTATTACAAGTAGAAAAAACAGACCCGAACAAGCCGTCTCAATCATTAATGGTGTGCTTGCTCATAAATATAAAATCAAAGATAGCTTTTTACTGGGCGGACTCTATCTAAAGCGCGGAAGGGCTAATTTTTGGATCGATCTTAAAAAAGCCATAGAAGACTATTCACTTGCGCTAGAAAACTTCTCGCCCAATGATTCCATCTATTTAGCCGATGTTTACCTATTTAAAGGACAGGCCTATTCGAATCTCGGGCAATTTGTCCCAGCCGGCGAAAATTATAAAAAAGCCTATGACTACTACGAAGCACTTAAAGACTATACATATATGGTACATGCTCAGCAAGGAATTACCACCATGTTTAGTATGAATAGCTTCTATGACAAAGCAAAGGAAGAACGAGATAAGATCATTGAAAAATTAAAGGAGCTGAACCTAAACAATTTTCTTGTGGTCGAATACTATAATCAGGCCTTGGATTATGGGAAAATGGGCAATAAAAAACTCCAATTGGAATACTTTAACAAAGCCATAGAAATTTTAGACAAAGGCGCTGAAACACAAAGAGACTATCCTAATTCTATTTTAGTACATGCCAAACTTGCCGAATATTTTGCATCGGAAAATGCTATTGATAGTGCAACAAAACACATAAAACTGGTAAGTGAATGGAATGAAAATGTTGGGGATGTTAACTCCCAATTGAACTACAACAGTGCCATAGCAAAATATCATTTTGCCCTTGGCGATTATGATACGGCGCTTCTACATGCCCAAAAGAAACTAGAAAACTCCCTTTCTTATAGCTATACCGATGCTATTTTAGAATCATACGACCTGCTAGCTGAAATCTATTCGAAAAAAGGGGATTATAAAAATAGCCTTGAAAGCAAGAAAGCGTACATTACGATAAGTGATTCCATCTATAACCGAAGTACTGCCAATGCGTTGGCCTATTATCAAACTCTATATGAAACCGAAAAAAAGGAAAGAGATCTTGTAGAAAAAAACACTAATATTCAGTTGCTGGAAAAAGATAATGAGTCGTTCAAAAAAGTAGTAGCATTCTCAAGTATTGCTTTATTATTATTATTTGGTGTGATCCTTTTATTCCGAAATCAGCAAAACCTAAAAAACAACAAGATCCTTCAAGAAAAATTTAGTCAGAAACTATTGGTTTCTCAAGAAGAGGAACGCAAACGTATTTCTAAAGATCTGCATGACGGTCTTGGACAGCGCCTCTTGCTTATTAAAAACAAGGTTATTTCGAATGGAGATGATGCCACAAAAAAAATGGTGGATCACGCCATTGATGAGGTTCGAACGATTTCACGTGACCTGCATCCGTTTCAGCTTCAGGAAATGGGTATAACGAAGGCGATTCAGCATACGCTAACGCAAATAGATGAAAACACTACCTTATTTATTTCTTCAGAAATAGACAATATTGACAATTTATTTTCTCCCGAACAGGAAGTCAATATCTATCGAATTGTACAGGAAAGTTTAAATAACGTCTTGAAGCATGCCAAGGCTGAAGCTAGCAAGGTATCTATTAAAAAACTTACCAATAATATTGTCATATCCATAAAAGATAATGGCGAAGGTTTTGACTTTTCAGAAAAATATCAGGATATAAAGTCATTGGGCTTAAAAACATTACTGGAGCGAACAAAATTTTTAAACGGGCAAATGAAAGTACAGTCCAAAATTAATAACGGAACTTCTTTAGAATTCCAATTTCCTATTTGATGAAAAATAAAGGTACCATTATTACCGCAGACGATCACCCTTTACTATTAAAGGGTCTAAATGACTTTCTCCTAGAAAAGAATTACAATATTATTGGAAGTGGCAACAATGGAAGGGAAGCCTATAATTTAATTACAAAACTGAACCCCGATATCGCAATTTTGGACATCCAAATGCCCTTTATGTCGGGTTTGGAAATAGCACAAAAGTGTAAAACCAATGGGATAGCTACTAGAATAATCCTCATAACATTACACAAAGAGAAGGAACTGTATCAGCAAGCACAGGACCTTAATATCTTCGGATATGTTTTAAAGGAGTTTGCCTTGGAAGAAATTGAGACCTGTATTAAAGCTGTTTCAAATGGAAATGCCTTCTTTAGTCCCGAAATTAAAGGGCTGCTTGGTCCCAATAGCCGTGAAGAAAATTCATTAAAAAGTCTTACTCCTTCCGAAAAGAAAATCTTAAAGCTCATTGCCAATGACAAAACCAACAAGGAAATAGCATCCTTGTTATTTATCTCTTACCGAACTGTCGAAAAACACCGAAGCAACATTATTACCAAGTTAGAGCTCGAACACAAAACCAACAGTTTATTAATTTGGGCAAAAGAGCATCAGGACAAGTTTATGTAACTCGCTAAAAATCATTTCAATTCAATTTACGTGTTAACACGTATTTCAGCTTTGTACATAATTTCTCACTTTTACCGTATGAAAAATTCAGCGTTGTTGAAGCAAGAGAAACATATTATGACAAGAACAAAAAAGATCATTATAATCATCTTAATTATATCTATTGTCAGTATAGTTCTTCTCAACGTAGTGAATTATTTCGTTTCATTTAAATAGTTTATCGGTTATCATTTCAACTAACTAATCGGATTAAAAAACCCGGCTCATGGCCGGGTTTTTTTATTTTGTATGTCTGTACATTTATAATTCTAAAGCTCTTTTTACATCGTTGTCCATCAATAATTCGGTTGGGTTTTCCAAGGCTTCTTTTACCGCAACTAAAAAACCTACAGATTCTCTTCCGTCAATAATTCTATGGTCATAAGAAAGGGCCACGAACATAACCGGTGCAATTACAATCGCTCCGTCCCGTACAACGGGGCGTTCTACGATATTGTGCATTCCTAAAATTCCGGATTGTGGCGGATTGATAATAGGCGTTGAAAGCATACTTCCAAAAACCCCTCCGTTCGAAATAGTAAAGGTTCCTCCTGTCATTTCATCCACGGTTATTTGTCCATCACGCGCACGAAGTGCCAAACGCTTTACTTCAGCTTCCACTCCTCTAAAAGTTAAGTTCTCGGCATTTCGAATTACAGGAACCATCAATCCCTTCGGACCAGAGACGGCTATGGAAATGTCCACGAAATCATGTCTTATCTGAAAATCGCCATCGATCATCGAATTCACATCTGGATATAGTTGGAGAGCTCGTACCACAGCCAGTGTAAAGAAGGACATAAACCCTAAACCAACCCCGTGTTTTTCCTTGAATTGCTCTTTGTATTGATTCCGAAGTTCAAAAATAGGGCTCATATCCACTTCGTTGAAGGTGGTGAGCATGGCCGTTTCATTTTTTGCTGTTACCAACCGCTCCGCTACTCTTCGACGCAGCATTGACAATTTTTTGCGTTCGGTTCCTCTAGCACCTGTTCCCGGTGTACCCATGGAAGGGACGGCATTTTCCGCGTCGCTTTTCGTGATACGCCCATCACGTCCCGATCCTTTTACTTCTTTTGTTGAAACACCTTTCTCATCGAGAATCTTTTTTGCCGCCGGTGAAGGTGTTCCTGTGGCATAACTCTCTTTTTTAGGGGTTTCTATAGGCGCTTCTTTCTTCGCCTCTTTTGGTGCTTCCTGAGTAGCAACCTCTTTGGCTCCGTCTGGTCTTTTGGCCTTCGTATCGATTAAACAAACTACCTGTCCAACCGCCACGGCATCTCCTTCTTCCGCCATTAGGGTAATAATTCCGCTTGCTTCGGCCGGAAGTTCTAGTGTTGCTTTATCGCTGTCCACTTCGGCAATGGCTTGATCCTTTTCAACCCAATCGCCGTCGGCCACTAACCATTGTGCAATTTCTACTTCTGTAATGGATTCTCCCGGTGAGGGAACTTTCATCTCTAATGCCATACTAATTCTATTTTCCTAAAAAAGGAGTGGTTATATTTATTCTTTTTCAATATTAAAAACGCTTTCGATCACTTTTGCATGACGCAATTTCGAACGAACGCTGCTTCCGGAAGCAGGTGCTGCATAGGGTTTTCTACTACAAAATCTAAAATTTCTAGCCTCGTCAAAATGCATTAAGATATGTGCATAGGCCCCCATATTTCTTGGCTCTTCCTGTGCCCAAACAATATCATTTGCGTTTTTATATTTCTTGATGATCTCTTTCATTTGCTCCGTTGGGAGTGGAAACAATTGTTCCACGCGAACCAAAGCAACATCATCTCGTTGTAATTCTTCTCGTTTTTCCAGTAAATCGTAATAAAATTTACCGGTTACAAAAACCAACGACTTTATTGTATTTGGTTTTGCCGTTGCGTCGTCAATGGTCATCTGAAAACTTCCGTTTGCAAATTCTTCTTTTGTTGAAAGTACTTTTGGATGACGCAACAAGCTTTTAGGTGTAAAAACAATTAGGGGTTTACGATACTTTACCTTTAGTTGTCTGCGCAATAAGTGAAATAAATTTGCGGGCGTTGTCACATCGGCGACAAACATATTGTCATTGGCACACAATTGCAGGAATCTTTCCATTCTTGCTGAAGAATGTTCAGCACCCTGTCCTTCATACCCATGAGGCAAGAACATTACCATCCCATTCTGAAGCTTCCATTTATCTTCTGCTGCCGAAATGTATTGATCGATCATAATTTGAGCTCCATTACTGAAGTCTCCAAATTGTGCCTCCCATATGGTAAGTGTAATTGGACTCGCCATAGCATAGCCATAATCAAATCCTACCACCCCATATTCCGAAAGTAAGGAGTTATAAATATAAAAATCGGCCTGCTTACCTTTTAATTGGTTGAGTAGAATTATTTCTTCTTCACTGTCTTCTACTTTCACGACTGCATGTCGATGTGAAAAAGTACCTCTTTCTACATCTTGTCCACTCATACGAACATCGTGGCCTTCTTTTAATAGTGTTCCGTAGGCCAGCAATTCGCCCATTGCCCAATCCAGTTGATTGTCCTCAAAGTACATGGTGTGACGGGCTTCGATAAGTTTTGAAATTTTCCGAAGAAACTTTTTATCCTTCGGCAATTGGGTAATGACCTCTGCTATTTCGGTGAGTTGTTTTAAATCGACCGAAGTATCAACATCTTCCATCATTTCATCCTCTTCGGCATAAATATATCCTTCCCATTCGTCTTGCATAAATGGCGTAACTTCGGTTTTAGCTATTTTCCGGGAATCTTCCAGATTTTCTTCCAGACGCTCCTTATATTCTAGTTCTAGTTGCTCAATGTACCCCTTTTCAATTACACCCTGCGCTATCAATTTTTGAACATATATATCACGGGGATTATCATGTTTCGCAATGGCTTTGTATAATTTCGGCTGGGTAAATCGAGGTTCATCGCCTTCGTTATGACCGTATTTACGATAGCCAAGCAGGTCGATAAACACATCGCGACCAAATTCCATTCTAAAGTCCAACGCAAAAGACATGGCATGTACCACGGCTTCGGCATCATCGGCATTTACGTGAAGTACGGGAGACAAGGTAACCTTGCCCACATCGGTACAATAGGTGGACGATCTGGCATCCAAATAATTTGTGGTAAATCCAATCTGATTATTTACCACTATATGAATGGTTCCTCCTGTTTTATAACCATCCAATTGTGCCATTTGCACAATTTCATATACGATGCCTTGTCCAGCGATAGCGGCATCACCATGTACAATAATAGGAAGAACTGCTTTTGCATTTCCTTTGTGATGATCGTCCTGTTTCGCTCTGGCTATCCCTTGTACAATAGCCCCGACGGTCTCTAGGTGCGAGGGGTTGGGAGCAATATTTAAATTAATTTCCTTTCCAGATTCGGTTTTCCGCTTAGAAGTCCACCCCAAATGGTATTTTACATCCCCGTCAAAAATATCCAGCGCATAATCCTTTCCGTCAAATTCGCTAAAAATATCCTTGGCGCTTTTTCCGAAGATATTGGTGAGTGTACTTAAGCGTCCCCGGTGTGCCATTCCCATGACAAATTCTTCTACTCCTTTTTCGGCTGCATTTTCAATTAATGTATCCAAGGCAGGAATTAAGCTTTCGCCTCCTTCCAACGAGAATCGCTTTTGGCCAACATATTTGGTGTGTAAAAAGCTCTCAAAAGAAACTGCTTCGTTCAGCTTTTTGAGGATATGCTTCTTTTGCGCATCAGAGAATTTAGGCTGATTGTCGTTGATATTCAACTTATCCTGAATCCACTGAATTTCCTGAGGATTTCGAATATACATATACTCGATCCCTATGGATTCGCAATAAATGCTTTGAAGGTGCTTTACAATTTCTTCCAGCGTGGTTTCGGGAATACCTAAAATATCGGCCGCTTTGAACTTCGTTTTCAAATCGGCTTCTGACAGGCCAAAGTTCTCAAGATCTAAGGTAGGGGAATACTTTCTTCGTGCTCGTACCGGATTTGTTTTCGTAAAAAGGTGTCCTCGTGTACGATAGCCATCGATCAATTTGATAACCTGAAATTCCTTTAGAAGGTTTTCGGGAATTTCTTGTCCGTTCTGTTCAATCCCCAGTGCTTCTAAAGAACCGTTTTCAATGCCAAAATCGAACCCTTGGAAAAAGGCTCTCCAGCTAGGTTCTATACTGTCGGGATACTGTAAATATTTATCGTAAAGATCTGCGATATAGGCGGGGTGAACCGCGTTGAGAAAAGAAAATCTATCCATAATTGGAATAAACAGGACTATATTTAATAAAACGTTACAAAAATACAACAAATCCCCAAACTACCGCAGCGGGATTTTATATATTTATGATAGAAAAACTCATAAATAATTCACAATGAAACTATTTAAACAAGGAACCTGTACTAAGTGTCTTATACCTTTTTTTATGCTGTTTTTTGTACAAGTTGGTATGGCCCAGGAACAGCAATCTACTTTTTGGCCACATGTGCGATTCGGTGGTGGATTGGGCCTAAGTTTTGGCAACGAGTTTTTCAGCGGGACTGTGGCACCCAGTGCGATATATGAATTCAATGAGCAGTTTGCCTTGGGCTTGGGTGCCAATTTCACCTATAACAAACAAAAAAATCTATACGAGACCATTATCGTAGGCGGAAGTGTTTTAGGGCTCTATTCCGTGATTCCTCAGTTACAATTTTCTGCCGAATTTGAACAATTAAATGTATCCCGAACATACGAGTCGGATCTACGCATACCCAGTGATTACTATTGGTACCCGGCCTTGTTTGTGGGCGCCGGATATAGAAATGGCAATTTTACCATTGGGATAAGATACGATCTGCTGTACGATGAAGAAAAGAGCATTTATGCAAATGCATGGATGCCGTTTGCCAGGGTGTATTTTTAAACGGTACGTTGCATCAGCCAATCTCCAAACAATCGAAGTGAATCCTTTTTTTCTGAAGAAATAGCAACCCGATCCAAACATTTAAAGGCCTTTTGAGTATATCGTTCGATTTCATTCTGAGTCGCCTCTGCAGCTCCTGAAGCAACCAAAATACGGGTAACCGTCTCAATTTTATCGGAGGGGTCTTTGGGCGATATACTAAACAAATGTTGTAGGGTTTCTGCTTCGGAAGCGCTACTTTTTTCGATGGCCGTAAGGTACATAAACGTCTTTTTGTTCGAAATAATATCACCTCCTATTTGTTTTCCGAAGCTTTCTGAATTTCCGAATACGTCCAAATAATCATCCTGTAACTGAAACGCAATTCCTAAATTTCGTCCAAAGTCGTATAAATGGTTGCTACAACTTTCTGAAGCTTCGGCCACTATGGCTCCCATTTTCATGGCGGCTCCAAGAAGCACGGCTGTTTTGCAATCGATCATATGAATATATTCGCTCAGACTAACATCATCTCTCGTCTCAAAGTCAACATCGTATTGCTGACCCTCACAAACTTCTAAGGCCGTTTTACTAAAAAGTTTGGCCAATTCCTGAAACATAGTCGGCTCGTAGCTCTCAAACAATTGATAGGCTAAGATCAACATGGCATCTCCCGAAAGTATTCCAGTATTGAGGTCCCATTTTTCGTGAACAGTCTCTTCACCTCGGCGCATGGGGGCCCTGTCCATAATATCATCATGGATCAAGGAAAAGTTGTGAAACAATTCAACTGCCAAGGCGGCGTTCATGGCCTTGTGAAAATCCACTTCAAAGAAATCGCAGGTCATTAGGGTAAGAATAGGACGGAGCCGTTTGCCACCCAGCGAAACGATGTATTGTATGGGTTCATACAATTGTTTCGGCTCTTTTACCAGAACAGTATCCACCAACCGCTCCTGCAAAGCGGTTTGGTATTTCGACAAAAATTCCATGCAATAAATTTGTTGCTAAAATACGAGTTGAAAGAGAAAACCAAGCTATAAACTTTATAAAAAGGACGCACAATCAAGATTCGTTCAAATGTTAAAAAAATGTAAAACTTTGGAAACTTTTTTTGTTTTTAAAGTTTCCATGATTTACATTTGCGCTCGATTATGAAACAAAAGATTATTCAAACAGCCGCCGAATTATTCTTAAACCTTGGTTTTAAGAGTGTTACCATGGACGATATTGCCAGCCACATGGGTATTTCAAAAAAGACCATCTATTCACATTTTAACAACAAAACTGAATTGGTTCACAAGGCAACCCTCTGTGTGTTTCACGAGGTAATCTGTGGTATAGATCATATTCGTAACCTCGAAAAAGACCCCATCGAAGAGCTCTATGAGATCAAGAAATTCGCCATGATGCAGCTGAAAAATGAAAAATCCTCCCCTCAATACCAACTTCAAAAATATTACCCCGAGATCTACAATACCCTAAAGGAAAAGCAGTTTGAAAAAATGCACGAATGTACTGTTGTCAACTTGAAGCGAGGAATTGCACTTGGGTTGTACCGGGAAAGCCTGGACGTTGAATTTGTGTCCCGTATCTATTTTATAGGGGTGAGCGGCTTAAAAGAAGACGCGCTTTTTCCCGTACAAAAATTCCCAAAAGCCGAACTCATGGAACACTATTTAGAATATCACCTGCGTGGTATTGTAACAGCTGAAGGATTAAAAACACTCAATAAATTCATCAAACAACAATCAAACTAATGAGGAAACTAGTTGTCACTTTAAGCTTTCTCCTGCCCTTTGTGGGAATGGCTCAACAACAAAAAACATATAGTTTTAACTTAGAAGAGGCAATCTCCTTTGCTTTAGATAGCAATTATACTGCGATCAATGCGAGACGAGACATCGCCAAAGCCCTCAAGCAAAAGTGGGAAACTACGGCGACAGGACTTCCACAAATAAGTGCAGACATCGCCTACCAAAATAATTTAAAGCAACCCGTAACGCTTATCCCGGCCGAAATTACAGGTGGTGAACCGGGAACCTTTGTTCCTATCACCTTTGGCACTAAGCAAAATGCTTCGGCCACAGCAACCTTAAACCAATTAATTTTTGATGGTAGCTACCTCGTAGGCCTAAAAGCAGCTCGTGCTTTTTTGGATTATTCCGAAAATGCAGCCGAAAAGACCCAACTTGAAGTGAGGAAAGGAGTAATAAATGCCTACGGCAGTGTTTTGCTTTCCGAAGAACTCATTGCCATTTTTGAAAAGAACAAGGTGAATCTTGAGAAAAACCTCTTCGAAACCCGAAAGATTTACGAGAATGGACTTACTGAAGAAGAAAGTGTGGAACAATTGGAAATTACGCTATTGGATATTGAAACACAGTTAAGCAATGTACAGCGTACAGCGGCTATTGCAAAGCAAATGTTCAATATTGCCTTGGGAATCGATGTTGCGGCACAAGTTAGTTTTGAAGATACGTTAGACTCCCTTGCCGAAAATAATGTACAGCTTAGTTTTCTGGATGCCTCTTTACAGGTAACACAAAACGTTGATTATAAAATTGCCTATAACCTCACGGAACAACGCAGTCTGGAATTAAAATTGGAAAAAAGTAGAGCCTTACCAAGCCTTTCTGCCTTTGTGAATTATGGAACGGCCGCAAACAGCAATGATTTCACCTTTTTTGACAGGGAACAACGGTGGTTTCAATCTTCCATATTTGGCGTGAATATGAACATTCCTATTTTTAGTAGTGGTATGCGGACTGCTAAAACACAGCGTGCTAAAATCGCTTTGGACCAAGCCGAAACACAGTTAACAGAAACAGTTCAAAGAATTCAGTTGGCGGTAAATTCAGCTAAAAGCAATTATCAATTTGCCATCGAAAACTATAAAAATTCGAAAATAAATCTATCCTTAGCCGAACGTATTGAGGGAAAAAATCAGGTGAAATTCACCGAAGGACTTGCCTCTAGTTTTGACCTTCGGCAGGCTCAGACACAGTTGTACACAGCACAACAACAATACATTCAAGCCATGTTAGAAGTGATAAATAGCAAGGCAGCTTTAGAAACCGTATTAAACGCGCCTCAACTCATAAACTCAAACAACTAATCACAGTCGAAAATACAATACACATGAAAAATACAATCCTTCTTCTTTTAACCGCTCTTATCATTGCTGCATGCGGTGGTGATTCGAAATCGGTAGATGCTATTATCGAATCTGGAAATCTGGAAGCTATTCGTGCAAAACGAGCTGAATTTGTAATCCAGCAGCAAGAGATAAATCAACAATTAGCAACCATTGATGCTGCCATTTCTGAATTGGACACTGTAAAAAAGATTCCGTTAGTAACCGTTTTTATGGCAAAACACGAGACATTTAATCACTTTTTGGAACTTCAGGGCAGTGTGGAAACAAAAAAGAACATTTTATTATTTCCAGAATTTTCTGGCTTGTTAACCAGAGTGTATGTAAAAAAAGGTCAAAGTGTACAGGCCGGTCAACTATTGGCTACAATTGATGACGGCGGACTTTCTCAACAATTGGCGCAAATTGAAGTTCAGGCAAATCTTGCCAAAACAACCTACGAACGACAAGAACGCTTATGGGAACAGAAAATAGGCAGTGAGATTGCCTATCTTCAAGCCAAAGCAAATTACGAAGGACAGCAGAAGCTAGTGAGTCAAATGCGCTCACAGGTTACTAAAACAACTATCCGCGCACCATTTTCCGGTATAATCGACGACGTGATAACCGAGCAAGGGACTGTTGTATCTGCCGGACAAACTGCTGTTTTTCGACTCGTAAACCTGAGTGAGATGTATATTCAGGCCGATGTTCCTGAAGGATATTTGCCAACCGTGACGCTCAACAAAGATGTGGAGATTTACTTTCCAGTGCTAGGAGAAACCATACAATCGAAGATTTCACAGGTGGGAAATTATATTAACCCGAACAACAGAAGTTTTAAAGTAGAGGTGAATGTTCCCAATAGGCAGGGCAAGGTGAAACCCAACCTAACTGCAAAAGTAAAGATCAACGATTACACCAATACCGAAGCGATCTTGATTCCGCAGAGTGTTATTTCCGAAAATGCCAATGGAGAACAATACATCTATATCACGAACTCAACCAATAAACAAAGTGAGGCAATAGCCAGACGCGTTATTGTTGAAACCGGGAAGACACAAGGTGATTTTGTTGAAATCATTAAAGGCATTGAGAACGGAGATACTATAATTATTGAAGGTGCCCGAAGCGTAAGAGATGGTCAATTAGTGGAACTTAAAAGTATGACGAACAATGAGTAAAAAAGCTAAAAACGTCAACAAAGAGTTCCGATTGTCCTCCTGGGCAATTGAAAACAAAACGACCATTTATGTAATGATAAGTATCATCTTGATTTTGGGACTTTCGGCATACAATTCGATGCTTCGTGAAAGCTTCCCCGAAATCAAGGAGACCAAAATTTACATCAGCACACCCTACCCCGGAAATACGGCCGAGGATATTGAACGTCTTATTGTAGATCCTCTTGAGGATAAATTAAAAAACCTAAGTAATGTAGTAGAAATCACTTCTACCTCACAAGAGGATTACGGAATAATCACCGTTGAGTTTGACGAAGACATCACCGTTGATGCCGCTAAACAAAAAGTAAAGGATGAGGTAGACGGTGAAAAAGCCAGTGAGGACTGGCCTACTTTTAACAATGCAAAAGTAGAGCCGAATGTGTTTGACCTGAATTTTTCTGAAGAAACTCCAATTAGCAATATCAACATTAAAGGAAACTACCCTACAGAGAAGCTAAAAGAATTTGCCGAATACCTAGAAGATAAAATTGAAGACCTGCCCGAAATCAAACAAGTCGATATTCGTGGAGCTCAAGAAAAGGAAGTTGAGGTTGCCGTTGATATCTACAAAATGATGGCAGCCAAGGTGAGTTTCGATGATGTTCTAAACACTATTCGAAACGGAAACGTCACCATGTCTGCCGGTAACCTAGTCACTAGTGGGCAAAGACGAACCATTCGCATCTTAGGTGAAATAGATACACCAAGTGAATTAGACAATTTTGTAGTGAAATCGGAAAATGGAGCCATCTATTTAAAGGACATAGCTACGGTTCGTTTTAAGGAAGAAGAAAAAACTACCTACGCACGTGAATTTGGAGCGGGTGTTGTGATGCTGGATGTTAAAAAACGAGCCGGTAAAAACATGGTGGAAGCCGCTCAAAAAATTGAAAAAATCATTGAAGACACACGTGCAAATGTATTCCCTTCAGACGTTGAGGTGACTATTGCCAATGACCAATCGGTTAAGACCATTAATCAGGTGGACGATTTGGTGAACAATATTATTTTCGGAATCATATTGGTGGTAACCGTTTTGATGTTCTTCCTCGGTTTCAGAAACGCCTTATTTGTTGGTTTTGCGATACCCATGTCTATGTTTATGTCGTTTATGATTCTTTCGGCCTTAGGCTATACCATGAATACCATGATACTTTTCGGGTTAATTATGGGGCTTGGAATGCTGGTAGATAACGGAATTGTAGTGGTTGAGAATGTCTATCGATTGATGGAAGAAGAAGGGATGTCAAGGATAGAGGCGGCCAAGAAAGGGATTGGTGAAATTGCTTTCCCTATTATAATCTCCACGCTCACCACGGTTGCTGCCTTTGTACCTTTAGGAATGTGGCCAGGGGTAATGGGTGAGTTTATGATCTATTTTCCTATCACCCTTTCGGTTGTATTAGGTTCTTCCCTTTTCGTAGCAATCTTCTTTAATTCCATGTTGGTATCCCGATTTATGGAGACCGGGGAAAAGGAACTGACCAGAAAACAGCTCGTTCGACTTAGCATTGTTCTAGGCGGATTTGGCTTGCTTATCTTACTGTTTGGAGGTGCCATGAAAGGGCTAGGCTCTTTGATGATTGTCGTTGCCCTACTGTTCTGGATCTATAAATATTTCCTTAAAAAAGCGGCCAATCATTTTCAACGCAACATCCTTACCCGTATTGAGAACAGTTACAAACGTTTTTTGGAGTATGCATTGACAGGATGGAAACCGGCCGCCTTTGTTGGAGGCACCTTCTTGTTATTGTTTGTTGTGTTTGGTCTATTTGGTGCTTCAATAGGGAGCCAACGTACGAGTGTGGAATTCTTCCCGGACAATAAACCCAACCAGATTGTGGTCTATATTGAATACCCTCAAGGAACCGACATTGAAAAGACCAATACGATTACTCTAGATATAGAAAAACGGGTGTATGCTGTGCTTAATGACAAGCAGTATATGGATGGTGAGTATAATTTCTTGGTAGAATCTGCAGTATCGCAAGTTGGTGAGGGAGCCGGAAACCCTATGACAGATGGAGGTTCGGCAGCCGAAATGCCACATCGAGGAAAAATAACGGCTACGATGCGGGAATTCAAATTCAGAAGAGGAGAGGACAGTGAGCTGCTTCGGAAAAAAGTACAAGAATCCTTAAAAGGGATCTATCCCGGCGTTGCAATTTCGGTAGAAAAGGATCCTGTTGGACCTCCTGCGGGTTACCCAATCAATATTGAAATTAAAGGCGATGATTACGATGAGTTGATTCAGGTAGCCGAACGTATGCGTAATTTTATCAACGGAAAGAATGTAGCGGGAATCGATGAATTAAAGATTGATGTAAACAAAGGCAAGCCTTCGATGCAGGTATATGTAGATCGAGAAAAGGCGGGAGAATTGGGTGTGTCGGCGGGTCAGGTTGGAAACCAACTGCGACGTTCCCTGTTTGGTGAAAAGGCAGGTATATATAAAAAAGATGGTGAAGATTACGATATCTACGTACGATTTAACGAGGAGAATAAGTATAACAAAAGCGCCTTATTCAATCAAAATATCACCTTTAGGGATCAAGCCACTGGTAAGATAAAAGAAATACCTGTATCGGCTGTTACCACTGAAAAAAACACCTCATCGTTTAGTGCGATCAAACATCGAAAGACCAAGCGTGTTGTGGTGGTCTATTCGGCTTTGCAAGCTGGTTATACAGATGCGGGTGCCATTGTGAGTCATATTCAGGCCGAAATGATCAATTTTAACGACCTACCTAAAGGAGTGACGATTGATTACACAGGGCAAATTGAAGAACAAAATAAGCAAATGACCTTTTTAATGGGAGCCTTTTTCTCGGGTCTGGGGTTAATCATGTTAATCTTAATCTTCCAGTTTAGTTCTATTTCGAAACCCACGATTATTATGATTGCGATTTTCCTAAGTTTTATTGGGGTATTTGGTGGTATTTTAGTGACCGGATCATCGTTTGTAATTATGATGACCATGATGGGAATTATTTCACTCGCCGGGATTGTAGTGAACAATGGTGTGGTTTTACTAGACTATACGCAACTGTTAATGGACAGGCGTATGGTAGTACTTAAAATGGCCGATGATGAACTTCTGCCTAAGGAAGAAGTAAAAGCTATTATTGTAAAAGGAGGAAAGGCTCGTTTACGACCTGTGATTCTGACTGCTATAACGACAGTCCTTGGTCTTATTCCGTTGGCGATAGGCTTCAATATAGATTTCTTCTCCTTGTTCACCGAATTCGATCCTAAAATATATTTTGGTGGTGATAACGTGATATTCTGGGGACCGTTAGCCTGGGCCGTGATCTACGGTTTGATCATAGCAACGTTCTTAACCTTGATTATCGTCCCGGTACTCTTTTATATTGTACACAAGTTGAAGCTGCGTATCCGTCGCTGGCGAACAAAGCCAAAAAACGAAGCGGAGCAACTAGAAGCTATATAACAAAAAAACCCTTTCTTTTCAGAAAGGGTTTTTAATTTAA
>NZ_JAIOHK010000056.1 GCF_019913785.1 Altibacter sp. | reverse complement strand
TATAAAAATCATGTAAAATCAAAAAAACCATAAGAGTCTGTCACTCACCATGCTAATAAATGGTGTAGTGCGAACCGGCTTTTTTTAAAAGCCTCGTTTTAAACGAGATAGACGATTTAGGTGTCAAACTCAAGTGCTTTTCGTACTGTTTATGCTGGGTATATGGTTCTCGGCAGTTTACTCCGGACACCATTATATTATTGATGTGCTGCTGGGTGCAGTAGTTGCCGTGGTAACGATAGGGCTTTTTAATTTGTTGATGCGCTGTAAGTGGGCAGGGAGAATGGTAGAGAGCTTTGTGGGGAGGATTTGAAAGTTGAGGGGTGGTTTGGGTATTTGATTTTTTTCTTATGTTTGCTGGAGGTATCTGAATTTGATGCAAGCCTTATAGGGCTGCAGGGCAAACGCATCATTTTTCCTGAGTTTGACACCTAACCCTACCTAAACTCTCTGTAACCCTTATAAATCAAGGATTTTATTTTAGAAATCCCAAAAGTGTAGTGCGAAAATGGTAGTTGATTTAAGGGATATATTTGTAATTTTGCTTGGTATTCAGAATTTATAATTTCTGAAAAGAAGTGCGAACATTTTGTAAAATATTAAAATTGAACACGATGGCATTTTTAAGGCAAGATAAAAAAGCTAATGGCACTTATCTGAGGATTGTGCAGAGTTACAGGTCAGAAGACGGTAAGAGCAGGCACCGGACATTATTTAATCTTGGCAAGGTTGAAGATTACTCTGCTGATGCCCTAAAAAAAATCGGTCAGACTCTTTATGAACTTGGTGGAGGAAGCTTAGAGGAGCTGCAATCAAAACAACTTCATGAGATTTGTAGGTATTATTATGGATTCCCTCTCGTTGTGAAAAAACTGTTACACAGCTATGCCTTTGACACATTTTTTGATAGAATCACCAACCATAAAGACCTTGAGTACAACCTTATGGAAAGTGTCACGCTTTTAATCTGTGAAAGGCTGCATGATCCGGTGAGTAAATTGTCAAATTACATAAACCAAAACGATTATTTTGGAATAGAACACATCGAATTACATCAAATTTACCGCACTTTAGATCATTTGCATAGTAACCAAGAGAGAATTAAACAGTTAATCTATCATAAAGGGCGAAATTTATTTAACCAAACCCTTGACCTTGTTTTTTATGATGTTACAACATTTTACTTTGATAGTGATAAAGAAGACGGGTTTCGTGAGAAAGGCTTTGGTAAAGATGGTAAAATAGGCAATACCATTGTAACATTTGGCTTGTTGATAGACCAAAATAAACAGCCCGTTGGCTATGAAGTATATCGTGGCAGACAATACGAAGGACATACTTTTTCTGATGCAGTTGCCCGCTTGAAAGACAAATACCAGATTGGTAAAATAATATGCGTAGCCGATACCGGAATGATGAATGCTGATAATCTGTTGGAAGTTCAAGATGCTGATTATGAATATATATTTGGAGAACGGCTCAAGAACCTATCCAAGAAAATACAGGATGAAATATTAGATATTAGCAAGTATGAAATCTTGAAAGTAGCAGATATAACCAGCAACGAAGAAATAGAGATTAAATACTATGTTAGCCCCTACAAAGGGAAAAAATTGATAAGCACCTACAGTGCCAAACGAGCTGCTAAAGACAAAGCGGAAAGGGAGGAGAAAATTAGAAAGGCTCAAATATTTATCGAAAATCCACAATCCTTAGGCAAAAAGGCCAAGACCTATTATCTGAAAAAAGAAAGCAAAGATATCTTTTCATTAGATCTGGAAAAAATTAAGAGAAGCGAGCGGTTCGATGGTTTTACCTCAATTGCAACCAATAATCAGGAATTGTCTGTAAAACAAATACTTGAAGCTTACAAACAGCTTTATAAAATAGAACAGTCATTCAGGAGTTTTAAGACTTTTTTAGAAACTCGCCCCATGTATCATTGGACAGAAAACCGTATTTTAGGTCATTTAGCCCTCTGCTATATTTCTTTTACAGTACTGAACTATTTACAGTTGCAATTAAAAAAACAAGGCACTCCGCAATCAGAAAACGAGATTCGTAAAAATCTTACAAAAATGCAAATGAGCTTAATCAGCCAAAACGAGCAACAATATTACTTGCGCTCAAAAATAGAAACTGGAGCAAAAGAAATAATGAAAGTTTTATCAATACGCGAACTACCCGACTTGATACCACAACAATCTATAAATCAATACATATAAAAATCATGTAAAATCAAAAAAACCATAAGAGTCTGTCACTCACCATGCTAATAAATGGTGTAGTGCGAACCGGCTTTTTTTAAAAGCCTCGTTTTAAACGAGATAGACGATTTAGGTGTCAAACTCAAGAA
>NZ_JAIOHK010000055.1 GCF_019913785.1 Altibacter sp. | reverse complement strand
GAACGCATTGAAATTGTGGATGAGATCTCACTACCCGAGGAATCTAAAAACCCCGATTTCAATAGGGCTGAAGAAAAAGCAGCCAAGGCCATTCAGAAACATGCCATTTATATCGACGGAAAGGAATACAACCCTCAGATAGATGAAGCCTATATGATGTTGGGAAAAGCCCGCTACTACGACATGCGTTTTATTCCCGCCTTGGACGCCTTCAATTTTATTCTGAATAAATACCCTACCAGCAACAATATCAACCGTGCCAAAGTGTGGAAGGCTAAGACCAACATTCGCTTAGACAACGAAGATGTGGCGCTGGAGAATCTGCAGAAGATGTTTGAAGAAGCCTCACTTGAAGATGAAGAATTAGCCGAAGGTGCGGCAATTATGGCGCAGGCCTATATCAATCTAGACTCCATTGAAGAAGCTGTTCCGTATATTAAAATGGCTTCAGAATATGTAAAGGATAACGAATTAAAAGGTCGCTATGCCTATATCAAAGGTCAGTTGTACAACAGATTGGAACAAAAGGACAGTGCCAATATGGCTTTCGATGAGGTTATTGCATTAAATAGAAAGTCGCCCCGTGTTTATATGATCAATGCGCATATTGCCAAGGCCAAGAACTTCAATTACGACAAGGAAGATCGCACTGCCTTATTGTTACTGCTTCAAGACTTGGAAAAGAACAGAGAAAATCGCCCTTTCCTAGATAAGATCTACAATCAGATGGGGGAATACTATCGAAGCACTCAGAATATTGATACAGCGGTAATCTACTATAACAAGTCGATTCAAACCTTCCGGGAAGATAAAATTCTACAAGCCGTAAATTATCAAACCTTGGCGGAAATCAATTTTGACCATGCCGAATATAAAACCGCAGGGGCATATTACGATAGCACCCTTACCTTTTTAGATGTAAATACACGCCCATGGCGACGTGTAAAAAAGAAGCGTGAGAATTTAGACGATGTAATCAAATACGAAGACATTGCCACGACCAACGATAGTATTTTACGATTTGCAAGCATGACCGAGCAAGAGCAATTGGCATATTTTACCGAATACACCACTCGCTTAAAGGAAAAGGCTATTGAAGACTCCATTGCCAGTGTTAAATTGGAAAAGAGCATTGCAAATAAGGAATTTTACAAAAAGCAAAATCCGGCAGGAGGCAAAGATGAAAAAGGAGGGCCAAGTTCTTTTTATTTCTACAATACGGCCACCATTGCCTACGGAAAACAACAATTTAAGAATGTTTGGGGAGACCGAAGATTAGAAGACAATTGGAGACGTTCCAGTAAGCAAACCACCGGAATAAGTGATGACGATGAGGTTATTGCCGACGCAGCCCCTATAGCCGAAAGTGAATTGTACAAGCCGGAGACTTATATATCGCGAATCCCTACCGACCAGAAGGAAATTGACAGTATTGCCAAAGATCGAAATTTTGCCTATTACCAATTAGGCTTAATTTATAAGGAAAAATTTAAAGAGTACGGATTGGCCGCAGATCGCCTTGAAAAACTGTTGACCTTTAATCCCGAAGAAAGACTTATTTTACCAACCAAGTATAACTTACACAAGATATACAGTCAGTTGGAAAACACCACTTTGGCAGACCGGTATAAGAACGATATTATCACGAATCATCCAAGTTCTCGATATGCCGAAATCCTGCTCAATCCAAACTCACAGTTGGCGACAGACGAATCGAGTCCCGAGTTCAAATATAAGGCACTGTATAAGGAGTTCGAAAATAGTAAGTACGACTATGTAATTAGTACCTGCGAAGAATACATTAATTTGTACAACGGAAATGATATTGTTCCAAAGCTCGAAATGCTAAAAGCAACAGCCTTGGCACGTCGCGATGGCTTCGAAGCGTACAAAAAGGCACTGAATTTCATTTCGTTGAACTATCCCAATGCCGATGAAGGCAAACAGGCGCAGACCATTTTTAGTTCGGTCTTGCCGAAATTGGCGAACAAGGAATTTGTAGCCGATGCCGAAAGCGATAGTTGGAAAATAGTGTACAAATTTAGTAGTGAAGAAACGGAAGCGGCCCAAGCATTAAAAGTAAAATTAGATCAGGCCATTGAAGAATATCGCTATACCAATATGAGCACTTCCATAGATTATTACAACCCCGAAACTTCCTTGTTGCTAGTCCATGGCTTGAATACCAGATTGGGCGGGCGCGGTTTTGGTGAGATTCTCAAGGAAAATAAAAAGTATAAGATCAAGAAGCCGTTTTTTGAAATTTCAACACCTAATTATAAGACCGTTCAAATTCATAAGAATCTAGAAGACTATTTAAATAGCGCTTCAGCAGAAGAAAAAAATAGTAATCCCCAAAAGTAAACGACTATGTTTTCAGACAAAAAAGAGAAGAATATGACAGAACCAACCACAGGACAAAATCGTATTAATGAAGGAACCAAATTGAAAGGAGACATCCAATCGGAAGGTTTTTTCAGAATTGATGGCATCATTGACGGAAACGTGAGTACCCCCTCCAAAGTAGTGTTGGGGAAATCGGGTATCATAAAAGGGACCCTCACATGTGAAAATGCAGATATCGAAGGCAAATTTGAAGGCGACCTAAATGTTACGGGAACGCTAACGCTGAGAGCCACTGCACATATTGAAGGAGAGGTAGTAGTTGGAAAATTAGCAGTAGAACCTGGGGCAACCTTTAATGCGAGCTGCTCGATGATAGGATCAAAAAAACCGAAGTCCGAAGCTACAACCACCAATCCCGAAGCTTCCGAAGGCTTAAAAAAACAAAATCATCCTTTTGACAGATCCCAAAGAGTCCAAAAAGCGAAAACCGAGCAGCAAAATTAATGACTATGCGCGCTTCACCGGAATTGGCTTTCAAATGATTGCCATAATAGGTCTGGGAAGTTATGGTGGTGTAAAACTGGATGAAAGCTATCCCAACGATTATTCTTTATGGACCATTGTTTGCAGTCTTGCATCGGTAGGAATTGCCATGTACTTTGTGGTGAAACAAGTGACCGATTTTTCAAATAGAAATAATGAGTAAAGACGTTCTGAAGTTCTTTTTAAAATTAGCCGCATTTACCGGCCTGTTATGGGCGGTACACTTTTATATATTTATCACTTTTTTTTCTGAAGTACTGCTATACTTTCCGCTTTGGATCATCTATATTTTCAACGCGGTATTGGTTCTTGCCGTATATGCGTTTGTAAATTATAAGCTCGCCAAGGGAAGTGAAAAGATTTACAACCTATTTTTAACTCTTACTATTGTAAAAATGGTTTTGGCCATTGTCTTTTTATTGCCTGTATTTGCAGGGAAAGCAGTATCACCAAGAGTTGAAGTAATTAATTTTTTTATTCCTTATTTTATATTTCTGGCCTTCGAAATTTACAGCCTCAGCGAAATTTTTAAAAACCAACAAACAAAGTAATTTTTGGTTTGTCATTTCATTTAGTATTAGTACATTTGCACCAAATTTCAGGAACGCAAAAGCACTATATTGAAAACGACCAATTTTAACTTGATTAGAAGCCTCATTTTAGGGGTGTTTTTTATTTTAGTAGCTAACCCAGCTATTGCAGCTTCACCGGAACCAGAGGGAGACAGCGAATTTAATGTAACCGACATGATCATGCATCACATTAAGGATGCACACGATTTCCATATTATGGATTGGGACGGTCATGCCATTTCAATTCCGTTGCCGGTAATTCTTTGGACGAACAATGGACTGGTAACATTCATGTCCAGTGAGTTCCAACATGACGATACCGGAACAGTAGTAGTCGAAAAGAACGGTCAGCGTTTTGTGAAATACCACGAGGAGATTTATTACGCTTCGGAAGCACCACATGGTGCCACTGCCGAAAAGCCTAGTGAAGGAGTTCATCACGAAGCTGAAAAACCACTTGATTTTTCTATTACCAAGTTGGTGTTTTCTATGTTCCTTTCCATGGTGCTACTTTTATTGATCTTCGGACTTTCAGCGAGAAAATACGATGCCAACGGAGTTCCAAAAGGAATTGCAAAATTCACCGAACCACTAGTGGTTTTCATAAGAGACGAAGTAGCGATACCTAATATAGGTGAAAAGAATTACAAAAGGTTCTTGCCTTTCCTACTCACCTTATTCTTCTTTATCTGGATCAATAACGTAATGGGATTGATTCCTTTCTTCCCATTTAGTGCAAACCTCAGTGGAAACATTGCCTTTACATTGGTTTTGGCTATAATCACCTTTGTAATTACAACATTTGTCGCCAACAAAGATTACTGGAAACACATCTTTTGGATGCCGGGTCTTCCTGTACCTATGAAAATATTTTTAGCCCCCATCGAATTCATGGGGATCTTTATAAAACCAATTTCGCTTATGATTCGTTTGTTCGCAAACATCACGGCGGGACACATTATTGTGCTTAGTTTAATATCTCTAATATTTATCGCGCAGTCTGAATGGGCAGCCATTCCTGCGGTCGTATTCTCAGTGTTCATTAGTATCATTGAGGTATTAGTTGTAGCTATTCAAGCGTATATTTTTACTTTGTTGTCGGCCCTATATATTGGCTCAGCAATGGAGGAGCATGAACACGAACATTAATTAATCTTTAATATTTAAAACTATGAGTAGTTTAGCATTAGTTCAAGACGTAGTAAGTTACGTTCCTTTTGCAGCAATTGGAGCTGGTTTAGCAGCTATCGGTGCCGGTATTGGTATTGGTAGAATTGGTGGATCTGCAATGGACGCTATCGCGCGTCAGCCAGAAATGCAAGGAAAAATACAAGGATCTGCAATTGTACTTATCGCTTTCGTTGAAGCGGTAGCACTTTTCGCGGTGGTTGTATCACTTATTGCAAAGTAAAAAAGAAAGGCGCAACGGTTGGTTGCGCCACTTTTTTTAGATTTTAAATAATTCAGATTATAAAAATATAAAGAAATGGATTTAGTTACTCCAGATGTTGGTCTCCTGTTTTGGACCTTTTTATCGTTTATTGTCTTATTAGTAACACTGAGAATGGTGGCATGGAAACCGATGCTTGGTGCTGTTAATAGCAGAGAACAATCTATTAGAGAAGCATTGGCTTCTGCAGAAGCGGCTAAAAGGGATATGGAAAACCTTACTACCGACAACGAGCGAATCTTAAAAGAAGCACGTGCCGAGCGAGAAGCTATGATGAAAGAAGCGCGCGAGATGAAAACAAAAATGATCGCCGATGCCAAAGATGAGGCAAAAGTAGCCGCCGATAAAATGATCACCAATGCGCAGTCTGCTATTGAAACAGAAAAGAAAGCAGCCATAGCCGAATTAAAAAACCAAGTAGCATCACTTTCATTAGAAATAGCTGAAAAAGTGGTGAAAGCTGAATTGTCCGACAAAGACAAACAACTGAAACTGGTGAAGGATATGTTGGGCGAAGCCACATTAAACTAATGGTACAATGAGCGGAAGCAAAGCAGGGATACGATACGCGAAAGCGGTTTTACAACAAGCTAACGAATCGAATATAGCAAGTGCTGTATTTGATGATATGCAAACGGTAGCTTTGACGTTGGCCGGAAGCAAGGAGTTACGTATAGTACTTCAAAGCCCGGTTATTAAGTCTGAAGATAAAAAAGCAGCATTGTTGGCTATCTTTTCGAATCAGTCGGAAACAACCAAATCACTTATAAAAGTATTGGTAGACAACAAGCGAGTGGCAAAATTGGGCGATGTGGCAGAGAGTTATATCAACCTCTACAATGAAGCAAAGGGAATTAAAGTGGCAAATGTGACCACGGCTGTACCGCTTTCCGAAGCCTTGGAACAGCAGGTGCTGACTAAAGTAAAGGAAATGACCGGTAGCACGAGTGTTACCTTAGAAAATATAGTTGATACGTCCATCATTGGAGGGTTTATCCTTCGAGTGGGCGATCTACAATACAATGCGAGTATTGCAAATCAATTAGGAAATTTAAAAAGAGAATTTAGTAAAAGTTTATAACGTGTGGTCCGAAGCGTAGCGATGGATCATCAAACATAATAAATCAAAATGGCAGAAGTTAAACCAGCTGAAGTATCAGCAATCTTAAAGCAACAACTTACAGGTTTTGAAGCAACTGCTTCCTTAGATGAAGTAGGAACCGTTTTAACTGTAGGGGATGGAATTGCCCGTGTATATGGACTTGCAAATGCACAATACGGCGAATTAGTTGAATTTGCGAATGGCCTTGAAGGAATTGTACTTAACCTTGAAGAAGACAACGTAGGGGTCGTATTGTTGGGACATTCAAAAGAAATTAGTGAAGGAGCAACCGTAAAACGTACGCAACGTATCGCCTCTCTTAAAGTTGGTGAAGGAATCTCAGGTCGTGTAGTAAACACCTTGGGACAGCCCATCGATGGAAAAGGTCCTATCACTGGTGAAACTTATGAAATGCCATTGGAGCGAAAAGCACCCGGGGTAATTTATCGTCAGCCGGTAACCGAACCATTACAAACAGGTATCAAGTCTATCGACGCGATGATCCCGGTTGGTAGAGGACAGCGTGAATTGGTGATTGGTGACCGTCAAACTGGTAAGACAACGGTTTGTATCGACACCATTTTGAATCAGAAAGAATTTTACGATGCAGGGGAACCTGTTTATTGTATCTATGTTGCCATAGGTCAAAAGGCTTCAACCGTAGCGAATATCGCCAAGGTACTGGAAGATAAGGGCGCAATGGCTTATACTACGATTGTAGCTGCAAATGCTTCAGATCCTGCACCTATGCAGGTTTATGCTCCTTTCGCAGGTGCTGCTATTGGCGAATACTTCCGTGATACGGGACGTCCTGCCTTGATCATTTATGACGATTTATCAAAACAAGCGGTAGCCTATCGTGAAGTATCCTTATTATTGCGTCGTCCACCGGGACGTGAGGCGTATCCGGGTGACGTATTCTACCTTCACTCAAGATTATTGGAGCGTTCGGCGAAAGTGATTGCAGATAACGATATTGCAAAAAACATGAACGATTTACCCGATGTCCTTAAACCAATGGTAAAAGGCGGGGGTTCATTAACAGCACTTCCAATTATTGAAACTCAGGCGGGAGACGTTTCGGCATATATCCCAACCAACGTAATTTCGATTACCGACGGACAGATTTTCTTGGAATCAGATTTATTCAACGCAGGGGTTCGTCCGGCGATTAACGTAGGTATTTCGGTATCGCGTGTTGGAGGTAATGCGCAGATTAAATCGATGAAAAAAGTAGCGGGTACGCTAAAATTAGATCAGGCACAATACCGCGAGTTGGAAGCATTCGCCAAGTTTGGATCCGATCTTGATGCAGCCACCATGAATGTTATTTCGAAAGGACAACGCAATGTGGAGATCTTGAAACAGGCTCAAAACGACCCTTTTACCGTTGAAGACCAGATCGCAATTATTTATGCAGGTTCGAAGAACTTGTTGCGTAACGTTCCTGTAGAGAAAGTAAAGGAATTTGAAAGAGACTATTTAGAAATGTTGAATGCCAAGCATAGAGAAACATTGGACACTTTGAAGGCCGGAAAATTGACCGACGAAGTTATCGATGTCTTAACAGCGGTGGCTGCAGATCTTTCTGCAAAATATAAAAAGTAATTGTCATTCCCGTGAATGCGGGAATCTCAAGCTTTTGAGCCCAATTAAAATAGATTCCGTATCAAATATGGAATGACAAAACAGAGGTATGGCAAATCTTAAAGAAATACGTAACAGAATAGCTTCGGTAGGCTCTACGATGCAGATCACCAGCGCCATGAAAATGGTGTCGGCGGCTAAATTGAAGAAGGCACAAGACGCCATTACAGCCATGAGGCCCTATTCTGAAAAGTTAACCGAATTACTGCAAAATCTGAGTGCCTCCTTAGATGGGGATACCGGAAGTAAGTATGCTGCACAACGAGATGTGAAGAAAGTACTGGTTGTTGCAATTACTTCGAACCGTGGTTTGGCAGGAGCTTTTAACAGTAACATTATAAAGGAGGCTAAAACCTTGGCCACCGAAACTTACGCAGGAAAGCAGGTGGATTTCGTTACCCTCGGGAAAAAGGGAAATGACATTCTGAAGAAGACCCATACCATTGTTGAGTACAACAACGGCATTTTCGATGAGTTGAGCTTCGAATCTACCTCGGTAATTGCTGAAAAGTTGATGGAACTTTATGCCAACGGAAGCTATGATAAGATTGTGTTGGTGTATAACCTTTTTAAGAATGCAGCTACTCAGCTAGTAATGACGGAGCAATTTTTACCCATTCTTCCGCCAAAAAGTACTGAAACAAGTGCGAATGCCGATTATCTTTTTGAACCATCAAAGGTCGAGATCGTCGAAGGATTAATTCCGAAGAGTTTAAAAACACAATTGTTTAAAGCACTTCGTGATAGTGTGGCCAGTGAACATGGCGCACGTATGACAGCAATGCACAAGGCAACAGACAATGCAACCGAGTTAAGAGATGCCTTAAAATTACAATACAACAAAGCCCGTCAGGCCGCTATTACCAACGAGATTTTAGAGATTGTTGGAGGAGCCGAAGCGCTTGCCGGATAATAATAAGTGACCTACTTAGTGCGAAAAAGCCTTCTGAACAAGACAGAAGGCTTTTTTGTATCTTTATGGCAAGGGTTTTGTAACCATCTAAAAAAACGGCTATCATGAAACAACTTAAACTGAGTATGGGACTTATTGGAATGTCATTAATTCTCTTTAGTTTTTCCAACTGCGGAAATGCGAAAATGAATAATTCGCAACCTACATTGGTGGAGAATCCACCCTTTATATTAGGAGAAGTTTTCTATCAAGATTGGGTAGCCGGTGTCAAAGAAGGGGGTTCCGGCACACATGTGCATATTACATTTACCGATTTAGAAGCTGGTGTCGTCGTGAAGGATATCTACTTCAGAAATAAAATAATAAAGGCACAAAATACGCCGCAGCATCGAAACCAATATGTAGCATCATTTATGAATGAAACCGTTACAGACATCATCATGGATGCCGATGCTACAAAGGAAGCACAAAACACGCCTCCTGTAAAATCCCCGTTCATGTTAAACGACAGTGATGCTGTGGTTAGCTATGTATACCATGGAAAAATAAACTATTATAAAATCTCCAATATGGAAAGAAAACCCATGTTGGCATACCCGCAGTCTAACCCTAACGATAAGAATTGACAGTTAGGTGATAAACAACTGGAATTTCAATACTTTTACCTCTAAAATGAGCCTGTATTGAGTGTCTTCAAAAATCTTTTTAAGCAAACTTTTATATATGGCTTAGCGACCGTATTACCTAGGGCGTTGGCCATTTTCTTAGTCCCGTTATACGTTATTGTCCTGGGCAAGGAGCAATACGGAATATATGCCTCGCTAATGGCGTTTCTGATTTTAGGGAACGTCCTCTTATCCTATGGGATGGAAACTGCTTTTTTCCGGTTTATCAATAAGGACGAATCTAAGAAAAGCATCGTTCAATCTACGGCACTTACCTCCTTAACGATCTCGACGCTCTTGTTTTTAGGAATCTCAATGTTAGTAAGAGAGCCACTTGCAAATTTTCTAGAGTTCAAAGTGGAATACATAGTCTACGGATTATGGATACTGGCATTAGATGCCCTGGTGGTGTTACCCTTTGTATGGTTTAGAGCGAACGAACAACCCATGCGGTATGCGGTCATAAAAATTTTTAATGTTGTTATTAATCTAGGCTTCAATTTGTTCTTCTTTTTAGTCCTTCCCGATTGGGCGGCCGCAAGTCCGGATTCATTTTGGAGTAGTATTTATTCGGAAGAAAATAATGTAGCCTATGTGTTTATAGCCAATCTTATCGCTAGCGGAATTACCTTGCTAGTCTTGCTTCCATTGTATTTAAAAATAGGCTTTGGCTTTAATCAAAAAATTTGGAAGCAAATGCTGAAGTACGCCTTTCCGGTCTTAATAGCAGGTGTTGCTTTCTCTATTAATGAAGCCTTTGACAAGATATTGTTAAAGTATTTATTGCCTTCAGATATAGCCGAAGCCGAAGTAGGCGTCTATGCTGCCTGCTATAAACTAGGGGTCTTTATGACCTTATTTGCCACCGCATTCCGATTAGGTGTGGAACCCTTTTTCTTCAATCATGCTAAAAGTGAGAATGCGAGGCAAACCTATGCAACAATAACCAAATATTTTACCATATGTGGCAGTATTATTTTATTGATTGTCATTGTATACATAGATATCTTCAAACAAATCCTTATTCCCGAAAGTGAATTTTGGGAAGCACTGGTGATTGTACCGATTATTCTGTTGGCCAATTTATGTTTAGGAATTTATCACAACCTTTCGGTTTGGTATAAAGTAACCGATAAGACCAAATTTGGCGCTTATATATCGGTGATTGGCGCCCTAATTACGATCGCCCTAAACCTGGCACTCATTCCTATTATCAGCTATAAAGGATCCGCCATAGCAACTTTAGCGGCCTATGGCACTATGATGGTGCTGTCCTACCTTATCGGACAAAAGCGGTATCCCATTCCGTACAACCTAAAAAAAATTGGAAGCTACCTATTGCTATCCGTTGGTCTCTCAGGGCTTTCGTTGTATGTTTTTGATGGAGATTTACTTATAGGGACTGCATTATTATTGGTATTTTTGTTGCTGATCTTTTTTTCTGAAAGACATGAAATCAAAAGAATTTTAAGACGATGAAAATTAAGATAATTAACAAATCGGAGCATCCCTTGCCCTCTTACGAAACTATCTATTCTGCCGGAATGGATTTACGAGCCAATGTACCGGGGCCTTCTACCCTGAAACCCCTACAACGCGCCATTGTAAAAACCGGGCTTTTTATTGAATTGCCAATTGGATTTGAAGCGCAAGTGCGCCCTCGAAGTGGGCTGGCTGCAAAAAAAGGGGTGACTGTCTTAAACGCACCAGGAACTATCGATGCCGATTATAGAGGAGAAATAGGGGTTATCTTAGTAAACCTTTCCAATGAGGATTTCACCATTGAAAATGGAGAACGCATTGCCCAATTGGTCATTGCAAAACACGAACGCGCCGCCTGGGAGGAAGTAGATGAACTGGACGAAACAAGCCGTGGCGCAGGTGGCTTTGGTAGCACCGGAACAAAATAAAATGATACTAAAATAAACGAATGAAAATAATTGTCCCAATGGCAGGCCGTGGGTCCCGCCTTCGCCCGCACACCCTAACCATCCCAAAACCCTTGATCCCTGTTGCCGGTAAGCCTATTGTCCATAGATTGGTAGCAGATATTGCAAACGTTCTAAATGAAGAGATTGAAGAAATAGCCTTTATCCTAGGTGATCCTGCCTTTTTTGGTGAAGAGGTTGTTGCAAGTTTAAAAGAACTAGCTAATGGTTTAGGAGCAAAAGCAAATATTTACAGGCAGTTAGACCCCAAAGGAACCGGCCATGCCATTATGTGTGCTGCCCCATCTCTTTCTGGTCCTGCGGTAATTGCTTATGCCGATACCTTAATCCGGGCCGATTTTAACCTCGACAAAGAAGCCGATAGTGTTATTTGGACTAAAAAAGTAGATAATCCCGAAGCCTACGGTGTTGTTAATCTAAATGAAAGGCAAGAAATCACCGAACTTGTTGAAAAACCAACCCAATTTGTGAGTGATCAAGCTGTTATAGGGATCTATTATTTTAAGGAAGTTGGTGTGCTTAAAAAGGAATTACAATACGTTTTGGACCATAATATTATTAACGGAGGAGAATATCAAATTAACGACGGAATTAAACGCATGATGGCGGCCGGAAAGGTGTTTAAGACCGGTACGGTAGACGAATGGATGGATTGTGGAAACAAGGAAGTAACGGTGGAAACCAATCGTAGGATGCTAGGATTTTTAGCAGAAAGTGGCGAAACTTTAGTTTCGGAGAAGAGTTCGCAGCAAAACTCAAAAATTATTGCACCTTGTTTTATTGGCGCAGGGGTTGTTTTAAAAAACAGTACGGTAGGACCGTTTGCCTCTGTTGGAGAAGGCACAATAATTGAGGATAGTACCGTTAAAAATAGTATAATACAAACCCACTCGGTGATTAAAAATGCTACTTTAGACAACGCAATGATTGGTAATCACGCCATTTTTGATGGAAAATTTACCAATGTGAGCATTGGCGATTACTCTGAATTGAAATAGTATGGAATGTCTCCCCAGAGCGCAGTCGAGTTGAACTGCCCAAAGGGTGGAGGGGGTGGTCTTAAATTAAATATGAATCGGAAACATTTTTTATTGATGCTTTTTTTATTCGGAATTGTTTTTCTTCCGACGCCAGCCCTTGCGCAGGAAATTAAAATCGAAACTGAAGAAGAACCCACCGATGACCTGGGAAATGTGAGCGATGCATTTCAGGATTATTTTTTTGAAGCCCTGAAGCAAAAAGGCATTGAGAATTACGAATTGGCGCTCGAAGCCCTAAAAAAAGCTGAAAAGGCAGCAAAAAAAGATCCGATGCAAGAAGCAGTCGTATATTTTGAAATGGGAAAAAACCAAACCTATCTCAAACAATACGATGAAGCAGAGGAAAACTTTAATAAAGTACTTAAGACGGAAGGGGATCGTTTGGACGTCTTGGAGGCCTTGTACGATCTGTACTATATAAGAAAAGATTACGATGCGGCCATCGTTCTGGTCAAAAAATTGGTCAAGTATGACGATGATTACAAAGAAGACCTAGCCAATTTGTACGTCCGAACCAAACAGTACGATGAGGCCATAGAAGTGCTGGACGAGCTCGATGAGCTTTGGGGAGAAAGTGACTACAGAGATTCGCTGCGTACCCAAATATATCGGGAGACCGGAAATACAACGGGACAAATTGAAAAGCTGGAAGTTAAAATTGAAACCAGCACTAAGAACGAAAAAGACTACCTCAGCCTTATATTTTTATACAGCGAACAAGGAAATACCGAAAAGGCCTTTGAAACGGCTCAGGAATTGCTTCAGGCGCATCCAAAATCTCAATTGGTGCATCTGGCGCTTTATAAATTCTACCTAGAGCGTGGCGAAGCCCAAAAGGCGATTGCTTCTATGAAGACAGTGTTTAGCGCCGCCGAAGTGGACAGCGACAGCAAATACAAGGTGCTGGGAGACTTTATGAATTTTGTGAAAGCAAACCCTAAATATGAAAGCGATTTAGACGATGTAGTACTCCTTTTTTCTACCGAAAATAATGGTAAGGTATATGAGCAATTGGGCGATTTTTACATGGCAAAAGGAATGAAGGAAGAAGCTCTAAGATTTTATGAAAAAGGGGTTGCTAGAGACGCAGACAATTATAGCCTGCTTAAAAACACTTTATTGTTGCAACTAGATTTTAAAAAATACGAGGATGCAAGGCAGTTAAGTGCTAACGCATTGGAGATCTTTCCATCTCAGCCGTTATTATATCTAATTAACGGGGTTGCCAATTTAGAATTAAAACAAAACGAAGCGGCCATAGAAAATCTCGAGACGGGCCTAGATTATCTCTATGATGATATAAAAATGGAAAAGGATTTCTACGAGCAACTGGCCTTGGCATACCGCCAAAAAGGAGATGAACGGAAAGCAACAATGTATTCAAAAAAGGCTGCAGACATCAAATACCCCAATTAACTTATGAAGCTGAAGCCAATCTATTTTCTCCTTATTTTTCTGGTGGTCACTTCTTGTGGCGGAGGTAAAGGACTCAATGGTTCTGTGAAGGCAGATAAGGCATTGTCCACAAAGAATATTCTATCGGCACATGAAAGTGCCTCGCCTAATTTTTCAAGCTTGGCCGCTAGACTGCAGGTGGTTTATGAGGACGAAAGCAAATTACAGAGTATCACGGTGAGCCTTCGGATGGAGAAAGACAAGACCATTTGGATCAAGGCATCTCTTTTGGGAATAACCATTTCCAAGGTTTTAATCACCAAAGATAGAGTTAGTTATTACGAATCCATAGGCAACACCTATTTCGATGGAGATTTTTCGTTGTTAAGTGAGTGGCTGGGAACCGAAATCGATTTCGAAAAGGCCCAGGCCATTTTGTTGGGACAGTCTATATTTTCTTTGGATGCTTCCGAATACAGTATGAAGGTGGTTCAAAATAAATATCAGTTATTTCCGAAGCAACAACCTCAGAATTTTATTCATTATCTGTTTCTGAACCCACAAAACTTCAAAGTCGCTTCGGGTTCTTTGTCACAACCCAATGAAGGGCGATTACTCTCCATTCGATATGGAGAATACGAAAAGATAGAGGGCAATTTTTTTCCTTCAGAAATCGCTATACATGCAACAGAAAATAATAAAAATACCAGGATCGAACTAAACTATAAGAAGATTGAACTCAATGTTTCGGTGAGTTTTCCGTTTACTATCCCGGAAGGATATGAAGAAATCCAATTATAAGGTATGAAGAAGTTTAGAATTTATATTTTCATCGCTTTCAGTTTTGTTAGTATTTCTTCTGTATTTGCACAACCCAACAAACAACTAGAGTTGGAAGAAAAACGACAGACACTTCTTCAGGAGATCAAACAGATCAATTCCTTGTTGTTTAAAACGCAGGGTAGGAAAAAATCCATTTTAACAGACGTGGAGGATCTGAATCATCGCATCAATGCGCGGGAAGATCTTATTAAAGTCACGAACCAACAAGCAAATCTCTTAACTCGAGAGATCAATCAAAACGGAAATAAGATATCTAATCTTAAAAAGGAACTGGCTGCCTTGAAGAAGGATTACGCCGCCATGATCAACAAATCGTATAAAAGCAAGTCGCAGCAGAGCCGTCTCATGTTCTTATTGTCTGCTGAAAACTTTCTTCAGGCCTACAAACGCGTTCAATATATGAAACAATACGCCAGGCATCGCAAAGAACAGGGAGAAAGTATTAAAGAGAAGACAGCATTGTTGGAAATATTAAATAAAGATCTGGCGGAACAAAAGAAGAAGAAGCAAGTATTGATCGACGAAAACAAACTTGCCAAACAGCGGCTTACAGAAGAAAAGCTTAATCAACAATCCTTGGTATCTTCTTTAAAAAAGGAAGAGGGAAAATTTTCGGCACAGATTCGTGATAAGCAAAAAGAAGCAGATGCTATAGACCGACAGATAGAAGCACTCATCAAAGCAGCTATTGCAGCCTCCAATAAGGCGGCGGCAGGAACGACCAGTACAGCCACTGTGAAATCTTCTTCAGAAACATTTGCACTAACAGCCGAAGCGAAGGCGCTTGCTGCTAGTTTTACGAACAACAAAGGAAAGCTTCCATGGCCCGTAGAAAAAGGAGTGGTTATAAAGCAATATGGAAAGCAACAACACCCCCAATTGCCAAATGTGACTACTTTTAATAGCGGAGTAGAAATTGTTACTGAGTCCAATGCAAGGGCTCGCGCTGTATTTAATGGAGAGGTAATGGAAATTCAACAGTTGAAGGGCGCTAATAAGGCGGTGTACATTCAACATGGAAGTTATATCACAGTCTATAATAACTTGGTGAATATCAATGTTAAGAAGGGAGATAAAGTGACTACAAAACAAGAGATAGGAACTATTTTTACAAACCCTACAACAGGGAAAACCATTTTAAAATTCCTTATTTATCAAAACACCAATCGTATGAATCCTTCAGATTGGGTATATAAAATGTAATAAAAAAAGGGGCTGTTTTAACAACCCCTTTTTTACTTCAGTATAAGCCGTTTTATTTAACAAGTAGCTTTTTGGTAGTAGACTGATCACCATTTTTAATGGTTACAAAATACAGTCCGGTATGCAAATTAGAAACATTTAGTGAAATCACATTAGTTCCATTCGATGTTGCATCCACGCGCTCTAGGGTTTGTCCTAAACTATTTGTAATAGTCACCTCAAGGGCATCAATAAAGCTGCTATCAAATGCAATAGACACCTGTTGTGTAGCAGGATTCGGATACATTACAATAGAACTCACTTCAAGATCTTCGACACCTAATATACAGTTAAGTTCTCCTCCTGCATAATTGACTGCGAGACTTCTAAAACTCTCCCAGCCTTCAGAGGCATTCTTGGCAGAAACAGCAAACCACATAGGATCTAAATAATTGTCAATAGGTACCGTAATCGAATTGGTCGCCGAATTGCCAACTACCTCCATAAATTTATCTCCCAAAATATATAGATCGTAGGATTCTGCATCGGTTACCGGATTCCATTCGAAGGTTGCGGTATTGTTATCACACACTTGAACGACGGAAATTCCACTTACTTGACTCGCGATAGAAAAGTTATCATCGCTAGTATCTGTAAACGCGCCACTCGTAACTCTTATAAGTGCCTCACCAGTAATTTGGGCAGGAACACTCCATATATGATGACGATTTGCGGCCGGAACAGTTATAATTGAATTCCAGCTAGCTCCATTATCGGTAGAATATTCTAAGTCAAAATCTGCTACGGTATTCACGGCATCCCAATGAATAATTTCACTTACGCTAGGTGTAAACTTTTCTCCCGAATTAGGATAGGTTACCGTTATATTTTCTGAAATAATCTCATACACCACAAAATATTCCTGTGGACCAACCGGCACGTTAAACCCTGTAACTTCCACCGTATAATTTCCAGCAGCAGGATCATTTAAAAGAACCTGTTCCATATTGTTTAGATGGTCAGCTCCATTAGTTGCTGGCGTATCTAAGGCGACCGGATTTGGCGTATGATCCAATATCCAAGGTAAGTGATCTGTTGCTCCGGGATCGGTAACAACTAAATCCAAATCATTCACCAATGCAGGATTGGCACCGGCTACACCAGCCGGATCGTTCCAATACACCATAAAACGCACCTGCTTGGTTCCCGCAGGAACGTTAATAACATGGTTATTGCTATTTCCTTGTGTTACGTTATCTGAAAGATAACGGCCATCTTCGATTAGCATTCCAGCTCGCAGTCCATTTACAAGTCCCCATCCCCATTTGAAATCGGGACCGACATTTCCTTTGTCCTGAGCGGTATTCAACATCGCAGCTTTTATTAAAGCCGACTGTGGAAGTGCCCCGCCATTAGCATCGGCATAGGCTTCGTATAGTTGCGCAGCAACACCAGCAACACCGGGAGATGCAAAAGAAGTTCCACTAGTGCTTGAAATATAGGTATTATTAGGAAGTGTAGAAGAAATTCCATCGCCTTGGGAGGCAATATCGGGCTTAATTCGTCCATCTGATGCCGGCCCACGGCTGCTAGATCCCGCTAGAATACCAGCGGCATTTGAACTCGCAGAAGCGATCACATTTTTCCCTTGCTTATGTCCTCCGGTGATGTTTCCCCATCCAGATCCTGCTCCATATCCACAATTGGAGGTTCCGGAATTTCCACAAGAAAAAACATGTAATAGTGTAGGCTCCACATTAATTTGAGTATCGACTGTCTGAGATCTTGTGGTATAACCATCATTACAACCGTCTCCATAAGAAGAATTGGTAATTTGTACGCTTCCGTCATTGATCAAAGTAGTTGTGTTAACATCCAAGAAAGAGGATACATAGGTCACAACGTATAACTCTGCGCCAGCTGCCATGCCTCGCTTTTCGGGGTTCAAGTTACCGGCACCGCACAATACTCCCGCAACTCTATCACCATGTGTCCCACTTCCTGTTGCCATATTGGTAATACGTCCTTCAAAATCGATATGAGGCCCCACATTTCCATCATCGCGCACCATAACGCCAATTCCGTCTCCGGTATAATTTCTTCCGGCACCGGTTTGTGTATCCAAACCGTTGGATCTTCCTAAATTTCTAGCCCGAAAATCTTCCGGCACTGCAGGAGGCGCAATTAATTCGACCCATTTTACATAGGGCAGATTTGAGAGCTCATCTAAGCAGTTGTTAGGGATGGACAGTTCGAGATTGGTCGAATTTTGATATTGTCTTGTTAGTGCAATTTGTTTACGCGCTAAATCCTGAATAACAAATTCTGAACTTACGTTTTCATGGTGTACCAATGTTACCAAGATATTATTTCCGTCCATCGCCCAACTTTCATAAGGCCCATTTTTTAAGGCCGTTGAAAGCTTAAATGTACTTTCAACAGGAACTATGGATCGCACACCCTTGCTTTGTAGATAACTTACCGAAACACCTGCTGGAAAGAAAAACAAATAGGCTCTGTTCGGAATATATTCTAGCAACTTATAATTGTTTGCTCTAAATTCATCTTGAACACTTTGAGAAGGTGTTTCATAAAACTGAATCCAACCCACATAGCCATTATCAAGTTGAGCAGATTCCGGCATTTGATTCCAGCTAAACGTTGTAATGTTTTCCGGAATTTCGATCGCATCCCCTTGAAGTTGGATGGCATATTGACTCTGTGCAAACGACATAGAGGCCGTCAATAGCAGTGCACAAAAAAATACCGAACCATTTCTTAAAAGAGAAAAAAGCGTAATTTTTTTCATAGTTTTTGGTTTAAATGTTTTGAAATTATCTGACTTTTTAAAGCTCAGAAAAAAAATAGAATTTCAAATATATTCAATTAGGTCATAAAACCCATAAGAAAATAAGTTAATTCGATAAAGAAACTAAAAAATAAAACCCTATAAATCAGCTAGATTTAAGGGCTTAAAGAAGCAATATTAGGTAGGATTTCTAAAGCTTACGCAAAAAGTGCTTTAAGCTCGGTGGCCTCGTTTGGTTTCATTTTACCCGCAAGTACCAAACTCAGTTGTTTTCTTCTCAAGGCCGCTTCAAACCGTGCTTTTTCAAGCTCTGTTTCAGGAACTAATTCGGGAACCGATACCGGATTTCCCATTTCATCTACCGCGACAAAGGTGTAGATGCCTTCGTTTGCCTTGCTGCGAAGTCCACTTTCCCGATCTTCGATCCAGATGTCCATATATACTTCCATGGAACTTCTGAAGGCTCTAGAAACATGCGCTTCAACCGTCACTACACTTCCCAAAGGAATCATTTTATTAAAGGCTACATGATTCACCGAGGCGGTCATTACAATCCTTCTGCTGTGTCTTCGAGCAGCAATACTAGCCGCACGATCCATCCGTGCCAACAATTCACCTCCAAACATATTACCAATAGGATTGGTCTCACTAGGGAGTACGAGATCGGTGATAACGGTTCTGGATTCTTTGGGAGTTCTTGCTGCCATTTCGTAAAATTTTGACAAAGGTACGTAGTATTCTAACGAATGGGAACTACTTTTTACGGAAATGGAAGGCGTTATTTGGTCAGATCGAGGACCAATAGCCAAGCATCTTTATTTTCAGTTTGTTGAATGGAATGTAAGCTTTGTAAAGCTTCCAATCGCTCTTCATGGCTACTGTAGACCACTTGATGTAGCCCATACCTGTTAGCGCCAATCAATCTTGCTGGATAGCCTTTGGCAACCAGTTGTTCCAATTTGTTTTGCGCATTTTCGGGTACTCTAAACGCCCCTGCAATAATATGGTAGTTGCCGGTCTGTTTGGGAAGGGAAATATTGAGAGAAGGCAACGGACTTTCCAACACAAATGTGGCTTCTTGAATTTGCTTATCGACCAATGTATTTGCCTTTTGTTTTTCTACAAAATTGTGCTGTTGCACGCCTCTTTCATACAGTTTTAATCCTCCAAAACTGCTTAACGCAACAGCAACCAAGCCTATGGCAGCATATTTAAGATACGGTCTTGATGCCCTTTTTTCGGGAGTGAATAAGATGGGTGCTTTTTCCTCAAGTGCTTCGGCAGCTTTCTTGTACACCTCCCGCTGAATAGTGGGTGAAACGAATGAACTCAACCCAAAGGCAGCGGTACTGAAGTTTTCTGTTTGAACTGGCACAAATTGCAACGATTTTTCAGCATTTAAGAAGAAATCACCAATCTTTTGTAATGAAACAGTCTCACCTTCCGATAATTGGAGAGAAAGCTTCCCGGTAAAGTTTCTTATTTTCTGAAGTGCAAGCTCATAACTACATTGCTCCACCGAAGCCATATAATTGGCCAGCAAGCCGTCGTTTGTTTGTAATTGACGATTAAAAGACAGTGTTTTTCCCGGAGGATAAAACGTATGGGTTTCAGCATCAATTCTCGCCGAACGGGACTGTGTTAAAAATGCTCCAAAACCTGGAATTATCACACATTCGTAGCGGTACAATAAATCGTTTATGTAGGTTGCCAATTGCATTAAAACAAACTTAAAAGAATTTTTAGGACCATTCAATTTTAAAGATACGAACTTATTAACAACCTAAAAAATTGTATTTTTAAGGACTCCCCGGGTTTTTAGAAACCGAGTTATGCTTTCAAAAAATGAATTATTGTACACGCTTGCACTTCAGCGTGTTCCCAACTTGGGAGATACTTCCGCTAAAAAGTTATTACATACTATTGGCTCTGCGGAAGCAATTTTTAAAGAGACAAAAAAAGCACTTTTAAAGATCGATGGTATTGGCGCTTTTAGGGTAAAGAATCTGTCTGAAAAGAGATTGCTGGAAGAAGCGGAAGAGGAACTTGAATTTATTACCAACAATGAAATTAGCTATAGCTATTTTAAGGATAAAAGTTATCCCGAAAAGCTGAAACATTGCCTGGATGGGCCCATATTGTTTTTTTACAAAGGGAACATCGACTTACAGAACAAAAAGGTAATTAGTATTGTTGGCACTCGAAACGTAACTTCCTATGGATCGGGGTTTTGCGAAAAACTAATCGCAGCACTAACGCCTTTAAACCCTGTGATCGTTTCAGGATTTGCCTATGGTGTGGATATTACGGCCCATAAGGCAGCTATCAAGAATGGGTTGCAAACTATTGCCTGCCTGGCACATGGTCTTAATCAGGTGTACCCTAAAGAGCACCAAAAATATGTTTCAAGTGTAAAGGCAAATGGCGGATTTATCACCGAATTCTGGAGCACCGATCTCTTTGACCGTGCTAATTTTCTTCAGCGCAACAGGATCATTGCCGGATTGAGTGAGGCAACCGTCGTAATCGAATCGGCTGAAAAGGGAGGAAGTTTGGTGACAGCAGATATTGCGAATTCATATCACAGAGATGTTTTTGCCGTTCCGGGGAGAATAACAGATACGCAAAGCCAAGGGTGTAATAATTTGATAAAATCGCAACAGGCTCATGCATTGACCAATGCGGCCGACCTTGTTTATATGTTGGGATGGGAAATCGAAGCAGAGGTCTTAAAACCCCAACAAACCAAACTCTTTATTGAGCTAACGGAAGAGGAACAAATAATCTATGATTTTTTAAATGAAAGGGACAAGGAGGCGTTAGACATCATTGCACTTTCATGTAAGATGCCCACATTTAAGGCAGCAAGTATCCTTCTTAATATGGAATTAAAGGGCGCGGTACGGCCCTTACCTGGGAAATTGTTCCAAGGGGTTTAATAACCTACTTTGGCACGAACCCGATCTAATACCTCATTTGCTACAAGTCTGGCCTTCGAAGCACCAATTTCTAAAGCCTTATCTACCTCCGAAAGCTGTTCCATATAATATGCATAGCGAGTTCGTTCTTCGGCAAAGCGAGAAGTAATTAGTTCGAAAAGTGCCTGTTTGGCATGTCCATACCCGTAATTTCCGCCTTCGTAATTCTTTCGCATTTGGGCAACTGCTTCGGAGGTAGCCAATAGGTTATACAAGGCAAAGACATTACACGTATCCGGATTTTTAGGTTCCTCCATGGGAGTGCTGTCCGTTTCAATTCCCATCACCTGTTTTCGGAGCTGTTTGTCCGACAAAAAGATATTGATGATATTGTTTTTCGATTTACTCATTTTGGCACCATCCGTCCCGGGAATAAGCATGGTGTTTTTCTGCACCTTTGCTTCGGGTAACACAAAAACTTCTCCCATTTGCGCATGAAAGCGGGAAGCCACATCGCGCGTCATTTCTAAATGTTGTAGTTGATCCTTTCCTACAGGAACGATATCGGCATCATATAACAGGATGTCGGCTGCCATCAACATAGGATATGAAAATAAGCCCGCATTCACATCTTCGAGGCGATCTGCCTTATCCTTAAATGAATGTGCCAATGTAAGGCGTTGGTAAGGGAAAAAACAGCTCAAATACCAAGAGAGTTCAGTGACCTGAGGAATATCACTTTGACGGTAAAAGACCGTTTTTTCAATATCCAATCCAAAGGCCAGCCATGCTGCAGCGGTACTGTAGGTATTATTCCGAAGTGTTTCAGCATCCTTGATCTGTGTTAGCGAATGCATATCGGCTATAAATAAAAAGGATTCGTTTTTGGGGTCATTGGCCATCTCGATAGCCGGAAGAATTGCCCCTAGTATATTACCAAGATGTGGTGTGCCAGTGCTTTGTATCCCTGTAAGTATTCGTGACATGCTGAAATTTCTATTTAATATATCACAGTTTTATATATCCTTTTTTGATGCGCTTCAAAAGAATACTTCCCTGCTTTAAATTTTGGCAAAGTTACTTTTTTTAGTGTATTCTCATGTTTCTTATTGCTATTTTTGGGTCTTGATGAAAATCCTACGCTACATTTTTACACCTATTTACCGCATTTGGTTCTATATCTTGGTCACAGTTCCGATTTTGGTGTTATTTCCCATTTTGCTTGTGAGCATATTAAAGGAGGCATGGTATCCATTTTTTTTTAGACTGGCCCGGTTTTGGGCAGCAATCATTTTATTTGGTATGGGTTTTATGCCTGTAGTTAAAAGAGAAGAATCCTATAAGAGAGGGAAGAGCTATATGTTTGTCTCCAACCACACCTCCATGCTAGACATTATGTTGATGCTATATGTCACCAAAAATCCCTTTGTCTTTGTGGGTAAAAAGGAATTGGAAAAAATTCCCTTATTTGGATTTTTCTACAAACGAACTTGCATCATGGTGGATAGAAATAGTCCCAAGAGCAGATCGGATGTGTTTAACAGGGCACAAAAGAAATTTAATCAAGGACTAAGTGTGTGTATTTTTCCGGAGGGAGGTGTGCCGGATGATGAAAGTGTGCTGTTGGACGAATTTAAAGACGGAGCTTTCCGGCTTGCCATCGAACATTGTATTCCTATAGCACCCATGAGCTTTCACGATAACAAAAAACGGTTTCCGTATAATTTTTCATCGGTAAGTTCGGGGCCGGGGAAATTAAGAGTTTCTATTCATAAAACAATTTCTACAAAGCATCTGGAAATAGAGGACAAGCGTCGACTCAAGGATCAAATTCGAAATATCATCTGGACGGCTTTAAAAAAAGGAGTATAAAAAAACCGTCCTATGGCGAAGAACGGTTTTCTCTGTCATCATTGTTTGGTATAATCTCCAAACCTAACCAACTAAAAAAACTAACCTAAAACTTAAAACTCAAGCCACTGTAAATCCCTACATAATAGGGCTTAAAGTCTACAGAGGAATCTGTATACGGATTGAGTTGATATTTAAACATAGGCTCAATATTAAACGTGAACTTTTTACTAATTTTATAATCGAAGCCAAGCCCTACATTCGTGGTAAAGCTCACTGAAGATAGATTATTCGCTTCACCCAAGGTATCGTTGAAATCTCCGGCTTGTACCGAAACTTCGTTGTTTCCTAAGAACAGTGTACTAAACCCTCCAATCAGGTTGATCCCAAACTTATTGTTCACCACCGCATAGGTTAACTCTAAAGGCACTTCGTAATAGGAAATATTTTGTATCAATTCCACATCACCGGAAGTCGATTTCGGCATGATATTGTCAAAGGGGTTGCCTTCACCCGATTGTGCCGCAAAGGTTCCTTTATCCAGTGCTGTGACAACGACTTGACGCCCTCCATAATCAATAGATTTTAAGGCGGCCGAAACAGGGGCAGTCCCCAACTCAAGGCCGGAAGTGGCATAACTAAGATCTACATTGCTAACCCCACTTCTCACTTTTAACCGATTACTAAGGGCATAGCTCACCTGAACTCCGTAGCTAAAATTGACATCTCCTTTTTTATTATTGTCGGCAAAGGAAGGATCTATAGACGAACCTTCTCCTAAACTATTGTAATAAACGGGTGCGAAATTTGGCGCTACATCCCAGCGATCTTTGGGTTTATCCGAAGTCTTAGCAATGGCTTCTACCTCGTTTTTTTCGTTGATAGCATCCAGAATGGAACGTTTTTTTGATTCCTCTTCTATTTTTGAAGCTTCAGCTTCGGTTTTTGGATCAACACCATTTTTAGTCCGATTTGTATCAGTATCTGCCGTTACCACTTTGGTGGTTTCCTCGATGCCGAGTTCTTTTTTGACTGCTGTTTTATTTTTTTCTGAAGTAGTCTCTGCTTCCGTATTTATTGCCACGGCTTCTTTTTTAGTCGAAATCCCTTCCGAAGCATCCTTTTTAATTAAGTTGTCAATAGCCGCCTTTTTCTGTGATGCCGCAACATCTTTTTCGGTACCGGTTTCAATGGCTACTGCACTTTTAACCGCTGTGGATTTTTTAAGAATCGCATCCTTCTCTTTCTCCGCATTTACCACATCGGTTACTGCAGCGGCTTCTGAAGCATCCTTGGTGGAAGGATCATTTTCTTCAGAAGCAACAACAGTCTCATTAATATAATCATTATTTAGCGGATTATCTTGTAGTTCCGAATGGGTAGGATCCGGAATTGTTTTGTCTTCGGTTTCGGTAGTAATGGTATTGTTGGTGTCAAACGGATTAAATACCGTTACGCCTACCGTCAATAAAATGGCCAGTAATGCTGCCACACCACTCAATTTCCACCACAACGGAATCACCTTGCGGTCCTCCTTCTCTTCTTTTAATTTCGCTTGAATCTGTTCCCAGACTTGCGGAGAGGGGGAGGCCTCAAAGTTTTTGAAGCGATCTTTAAAAAGCTGATCTATGTGCTTTTTTTCTTTCATTTAGCGATTACGCTTTATTTGACGTGTTATAGTCTTCTATTTTAGTCTTTAATATACCTCGTGCTCTTGCTAGATTCGATTTAGACGTTCCATCCGAAATTCCTAACAGTTCGGCAATTTCTTTGTGGGAATATCCATCCAAGACATACATGGAAAAAACCAATCGATACCGATCCGGGAGTTCCTGAATGATCTTCAGTAAAAAATCCAACGGAACATGCTGGTCTTCCAGTTCTTCTTCGGCAGCTTCTAACTGCTCCTCATTCGAAATGTCAAAAACACGTTGTTTCCGGTATTTTTGAAGGACGGTATTTACAGTCACCCGTTTCATCCAGCCTTCAAAAGAACCCTTGTCCTTAAACTGCTCTATTTTTTTAAAAATGGTAAGAAATGCATCTTGTAGGTTGTCTTCTGCTTCTACATAATTGGGGGAATACCGTAAACAAATAGAAAAAAGTGTACTTGAATAACGTTGGTACAATTCTCCCTGTGCCTTAGTATTCTGCTTCTTACATTGTAATATGAGCTCGTCTAAAGTCAAATGCAGTCCCGAAAATTATTATTAATTACACTTTTTAAGCGGGCAACCATAACAATTTAGGGTTCTACGTAAAGTAGATACCTTTTTAAGAAAAGGGTTGCGTGAAACGTGTAAAATTATTGGTTCATGGCCTTAATGGCTTCCTTTATTTTTTGCTCCAATTCGTCCATGAGTTCAGGGTTGTCCAATAGTAGTGTTTTTACGGCGTCTCTTCCCTGTCCTAACTTAGTGTCGTCATAGCTAAACCACGAGCCGCTTTTTTTCACTATGTCAAAGTCAACACCCAGATCTATCACTTCACCTACTTTGGAGATTCCCTCTCCGTACATAATGTCGAATTCGGCCATTTTGAAAGGCGGAGCAACCTTGTTTTTAACCACTTTTACACGCGTTTTATTTCCTCTTACATTACTCTCGGCATCTTTAATTTGGGTAGAACGTCTAATATCGAGCCTTACTGATGCATAGAATTTCAAGGCGTTCCCACCGGTAGTGGTTTCGGGATTTCCGAACATAACCCCAATCTTTTCACGTAGCTGATTGATAAAAATAACCGTACATTTTGTTTTACTGATGGAACCGGTTAATTTCCGAAGCGCCTGTGACATCAATCGCGCATGTAATCCCATTTTGCTGTCACCCATTTCGCCTTCAATCTCACTTTTGGGCGTTAGGGCCGCTACCGAGTCGATCACAATAATATCTATAGCGCCACTCCGAATTAAATTATCGGTAATTTCCAAGGCCTGTTCGCCATTATCAGGCTGTGAAATGATTAAATTTTCAATATCCACGCCTAGCTTTTCAGCATAATACCTGTCAAAGGCATGTTCTGCATCAATAAAGGCTGCAATGCCTCCCTTTTTCTGAGCTTCAGCGATGGCGTGCAATGTTAAGGTTGTTTTACCCGAGGATTCCGGTCCGTAGATCTCTACAACACGGCCTCTGGGATAGCCACCTACGCCAAGGGCTACATCCAAGCCCAAAGATCCGGTAGGAATAACTTCTACCTCTTCCACGGCCGAATCGCCCATCTTCATGACAGTTCCCTTGCCGTATGTTTTATCCAATTTATCTAATGTAAGCTTTAAAGCTTTTAATTTCGCGTCTTTTTCAGTGCTCATGTATTCAAAAATTTGTGGTGAAAAATAGATGTTCCCTATGTTAATTTCTTTGACACAGGGAGTATGCTAAGGTACTATTTCTTTGCCGTTGCCCCAAAAGGAAATGTGGGGATAATTGCTTTTTTGTCAACAACAATCCGAATCAATTTTAAAAAAACGAGACCGTCTCCCATAGTGAAAGGATTCTTCCATAACTGGCGAATTCACGTATACGTATCGCGATTCGTGAATTTGAGGAGGAAAAGAGATTTGCACTACTGTTTTTCCCATTTCCTTAAAAATGGTATTTTTGCCGTCATATTTTAGTATTAAATTCTTTTCACTCAAAAAAGTATAGCATGCAACTGTACAACACCTTAAGTGCAAAAGAGAGGGAAGCCTTATTAGAACAGGCAGGTGAAGACCGCCTTACCCTTTCTTTTTATCAATATGCCAAAATTGGCAATCCGCAATTATTTCGAAATCATTTGTTCGTCGCCTGGGACGAGATGGGTGTACTTGGCCGAATTTATGTGGCCCGTGAAGGAATTAACGCCCAGCTTTCGGTACCGGCAAAGCATTTTGCAGTGTTCAAAGAATTTTTAGACGGAATTTATTTTCTGAAGGAGGTACGATTGAACATTGCCATAGAACACGATCTAAAGTCATTTTTAAAATTAAAGGTAAAGGTTCGCGATAAAATTGTAGCCGACGGTTTAAATGATGACACCTTTGATGTGCGAAACAAGGGAGTTCACGTTAACGCCGAAACCTTTAATGAGTTAATAGAAGATCCCGATACGGTCTTGGTAGATATGCGGAATCACTACGAAAGCGAAATAGGCCATTTTAAAGGTGCTATCACTCCCGATGTGGATACCTTTCGGGATTCTTTAGACATTATTGAAGCCGATTTAAAAGACCATAAGGAGGATAAAAAGCTAGTGATGTATTGCACCGGGGGGATTCGTTGTGAAAAGGCCAGTGCCTATTACAAACACAAGGGCTTTAAACAGGTCTATCAATTGGAAGGCGGCATCATTGAATATGCGAGACAGGTAGAGAACAAAGGCTTGGAAAATAAATTTATAGGAAAGAATTTTGTCTTTGACCACCGTAGAGGGGAGCGTATTACCGATGAGGTCATCGCGCATTGCCACCAATGTGGAACTCCTTGCGATACCCATGTGAACTGCGCCAATGAAGCCTGCCATTTGCTTTTCATTCAATGTGAGACATGTGGATTGAAAATGGAAAACTGTTGTTCTACCGATTGTCAGGAAATAATTCAATTACCCTATGGAGAACAAAAACGACTTCGACAAGGCATTCCGAACAGCAACAAAATTTTCAAAAAAGGGCGTTCAGAAAAACTAAAATTCAAAAAGTAAGGTTCTGTAATAAATTGTATCTTTACCTACTAAAGACAATGTTTAATCTTCGTCTCTTTTTTACTTGAAAAAGAGCTATATATAAAGAAATATGGGCTGTACAAGCTGCGCCACGAGTGCCAACGGACAGCCAAAAGGATGCAAGAACAATGGAACTTGCGGAACTGATGGCTGCAATAAATTAACGGTGTTCGATTGGCTTTCCAATATGACACTTCCCGGAAATCAAGAACCCTACAACGGGGTGGAAGTGCGCTTTAAGAACGGCAGAAAACACTTTTATCAGAATTCGGAAAAACTATCTTTAAGTATTGGTGATGTGGTAGCTACCGAAGCCGAAAGCGGTCACGATATTGGTATTGTTACCCTTACAGGCGAACTGGTACGGGTCCAAATGAAGAAAAAGAACGAAACACCCAATCCCGAAGCACTTCCAAAAATTTATAGAAAGGCCTCTCAAAAAGACATAGATGTTTGGCAAAAAGTACGGGATAAGGAAGCCGATGTACAGAAACGGTCCCGTGAAATCGCTATTCGACTAGGACTTCAAATGAAGATCTCTGATGTCGAATTTCAAGGCGATGGTTCGAAGGTGATTTTTTACTATACGGCCGAAGAACGCGTAGACTTTCGACAGTTGATAAAAGAGTTTGCACGTACCTTCAGCACTCGCATTGAAATGAAACAAGTTGGATTTCGCCAAGAAGCATCCCGCTTGGGAGGTATTGGTTCCTGTGGCCGTGAATTGTGCTGTTCTACCTGGTTGACCGACTTCCGGTCGGTGAATACTTCGGCGGCTCGCTATCAACAATTATCTTTAAATCCCTTGAAGTTGGCAGGACAATGTGGAAAATTGAAATGCTGTCTCAATTACGAATTGGACACCTATTTAGAGGCGTTGGATGAGTTTCCGAAGAGCGATGTAAAATTACTGACCGAAAAAGGGACGGCTATTTGTCAAAAGTCAGATATATTTAAAAGGATGCTTTGGTACTCCTATGAGAACGAAGGAATGAACTGGGTTCCAATGAGTTTGGAGAAGGTGAACGAAATTATCGCGCTCAATAACAAAGGGAAGAAAGCCACGAGCTTGGAAGAATATATCGTCGAAATTGAACAACCGAGTGAGGAAATTTTCAGTAATGTGGTGGGACAAGACAGTCTTACCCGTTTCGACAAACCCAAGCGAAGCCGAAATAAAGGCCGCAATAAGAATAGAAACAGAAATAAGAAGCGAAACCCAAGGAAAAATGCGTAGTGCAATTGTACTCTTAGTTTTGATCACGTTTTTTGGCTCGTGTAATTCGAACACCATAGTTAGTGAAACGCAACCGCTTCCGGGGTATTGGGATAAGGATAATCCTGTTGGTTTTAGCATACCTCAATTGGATTCGTTAAAGAAATACAATGTGTTTCTACACATTCGAAATACGAATGCATATCGTTTTAACAATCTGTTTCTAATCGTGACCATGGATTTTCCACATGGGAAAACAGTGGTGGATACTCTGGAGTACCGAATGGCAAATGCAGATGGTTCTTGGCTGGGGCAAGGTATTGGCAGTGTCAAGGAAAATAAATTGTGGTATAAAGAACATGTCTCATTTTTTGAAGAAGGAAATTATAACATAACTATAACACATGCCGTTCGCAATAATGGAGATGTGGAAGGCGTTTCAAAATTAGAAGGCATAACCGATGTAGGGTATAGTATTGAAGAGGCTTCACAACAATAGGTAGTATGGCAAAGCAACAGGCAAAGAAGAAATCAGCTCCCCAGAATAGTAACCGGCAACACGCAAAAAAGTTTTGGAAAATTTTAGGGTGTGTGCTAGGCCTTGTTTTTCTGATATTTATTTTAGCCTCTTGGGGTGTTTTTGGAAGTCTCCCTGATGAAACAAGTTTGGAAAATCCCGAAAAGAACTTGGCCACCCAAATCGTAGGATCTGATGGGGTTGTACTTGGGACATTTTATAAGGAAAACAGAACTCCGGTACAATACGAAGACCTCCCAGATCATCTTATAAATGCACTCATTGCCACAGAGGATGTCCGGTTTTACGATCATTCCGGCATCGATGCTAAGGGTACTGTAAGAGCCGTAGCTTTTTTAGGTACCAGAGGAGGTGCCAGTACTATCTCTCAGCAATTGGCAAAACTGTTCTTTACCGAACAGGTCTCCCGAAACAAACTGTCTAGAGCCACGCAAAAGATCAAAGAATGGATCATTGCCATTCGCTTGGAACGCCGCTATACCAAGGAAGAGATTATTACCATGTACTTTAATGAATACGATTTCTTGAATCAGGCGGTTGGAATACAATCTGCTTCTAAAATTTACTTCAGCAAAGAACCCTCCGAACTATCTACGGTGGAAGCAGCAACGCTGGTTGGCATGTTTAAGAATTCTGCCCTGTATAATCCATTAAGGAATCCCGTTGGCGTAAAGAATAGACGGAATGTGGTTTTAGCACAGATGGAAAAATATGACTATATCACTCAGGTGGTAAAGGATTCGTTGCAGGCTCTCGATCTGAATATAAGACATTCCCCACAGGGACACGACGAAGGAATTGCAACCTATTTTAGAGAGTATGCCAGAGCATTTATGGCCGACTGGATCAAGGAGAACCCAAAAACAGATGGTTCTAGTTACGACATTTACAGTGATGGGCTGAAGGTTTATACAACCATCGATTCAAAAATGCAGGAATATGCCGAGGAGGCTGTTGATATGCATATTGCAAATCTTCAAAAAGAATTTGACAAGCAGAACGAAAAAAATAAAACAGCACCGTTTCGAGATATTACCGAAGAAGAAATAAATGGAATTATGAAGACTGCCATGCGGCGAAGTGACCGCTGGCGTGAAATGGAAAAGCAAGGGAAAAGTGAAACAGAAATCATCAATAGTTTCAGCAAAAAGACACCCATGAGTATTTTTTCTTGGACGGCCAAGGGTAATTCTAAGGATACCATCATGACACCCATGGACTCCATTCGGTATTATAAATCGATCCTACAAGCGTCCTTGATGTCTATGACACCTCAAACGGGAGAAGTTAAAGCCTGGGTAGGCGGGATTAATTATAAACATTTCAAATACGATATGGTAAAAAAGGGGAAACGCCAGATTGGTTCCACTTTCAAACCTTTTGTATATGCGACGGTCATCGATCAAATGCATATGTCACCCTGTGATACCTTACCCAATACCCAATATACTATTCCAGCCGGTAAGTACGGATTACTGAAGCCCTGGACTCCTAAAAATTCGGGAGGGGTCTATGGCGGAATGGTTACTCTTAAAAATGCCTTGGCGAATTCTATCAATACAGTAACGGCCAGATTGATCGATCGAGTGGGTCCGCGGCCCGTTATCGATCTGGTAAAAAAAATGGGGGTAGATACTGAAAATATGCCTGAAGCACCATCAATTGCATTGGGAACTCCGGACGTTTCTTTGTTTGAAATGGTCGGCGCTTACAGTACGTTCGCCAACGAGGGCGTATATGTAAAACCAACATTGATAACGAGGATTGAAGATAAAAACGGTACCGTCTTGTATCAACATGTTCCCGAAACAAAGGATGTAATTAGTAATGAGACGGCCTATGTTACGGTAAGTTTATTGGAAGGGGTAACTCAGTCGGGATCGGGGAGCAGATTACGAGGTACTTGGGCAGTTGGGAATTCGGTCTATAAGAGTGTGGTAACAGGTTATCCCTATGATTTTAAAAACCCGATCGCAGGAAAGACAGGAACTACTCAGAATAATAGTGATGGGTGGTTTATGGGCATGGTGCCTAATTTGGTTACCGGTGTTTGGGTAGGTGGTGAAGATAGGGCGACACATTTTGGCTCTACTACCTACGGACAGGGAGCTACCATGGCATTGCCTATTTGGGGAATCTATATGCGGAAATGTTTTGAGAATGAAGAGCTAGGTGTTTCCAAAGGAAATTTCGCAAAACCGGGTAAGTTATCTATAGTTACCGATTGTAAAGAGTTTAAAGAAGGAAATTCAGATATAGAAGGTATCCCGGACGAATTGGATTTCTAATAGAGAAAATTGCTAAACCCGATGGTTACCTCGGGTTTATTTTTAAAATGAATTTGCTTCGGAAGTAATTCTAAAGCAAATTCAGTATTTTTATAAACGTATAACCCCGTGACATAAATAGCCCGAATTTAATATAACAAATGGGGCCTTCAGAAAAGAATATTCTATGATCAATAAAACAGTTTCTAACGTTTCCGAAGCCTGTGAAGGCGTAAAAGATGGCATGACCTTTATGCTAGGTGGATTTGGATTGAGCGGCATCCCCGAAAATGCGATAGCCGAATTGGTACGCCGCAATGTACAAGGGGTGACGTGTATTTCGAATAATGCCGGAGTGGACAATTTCGGACTGGGGCAATTGCTTCAGAAACACCAGATAAAAAAAATGATCTCTTCCTACGTAGGGGAGAATGCCGAATTTGAGCGACAAATGCTGAGTGGCGAGTTGGATGTTGAATTAATTCCGCAAGGAACTTTGGCACAGCGTTGTCAAGCTGCCCAAAGCGGGATTCCGGCCTTTTATACCCCTGCCGGGTATGGGACCGAAGTGGGTGAAGGAAAGGAATCACGCGAGTTCAATGGAAAGATGCATATTTTGGAAGTGGCCTTTAAGGCAGATTTTGCCTTTGTAAAGGCATGGAAAGGGGATGCCGCCGGCAATCTTATTTTTAAGGGAACCGCCAGAAATTTTAATCCGAATATGTGTGGCGCCGCTACCATAACGGTGGCCGAAGTGGAAGAACTAGTGCCGGTAGGCACTTTAGATCCAAACCATATTCATATTCCCGGAATTTTTGTACAACGTATTTTCCAAGGAGCTAAATACGAAAAGAGAATTGAACAACTAACTGTAAGACAGAGAAACTAATGGGATTAACTAAAGAACAAATTGCACAGCGCATCGCAAAAGAAGTGAAAGATGGCTACTATGTGAACCTGGGCATAGGAATCCCAACCTTGGTGGCTAATTTTGTGCGTAGCGATATTAATGTCGAATTTCAAAGTGAGAACGGAATTTTAGGAATGGGGCCATTTCCCTTTGAAGGGGAGGAAGACCCGGATCTTATCAACGCGGGAAAGCAAACCATTACAGCCTTACCCGGAGCTTCGTTTTTCGATTCAGCGATGAGTTTTTCCATGATTCGCGGTCAGCATGTTGATCTAACCATCTTGGGAGCCATGGAAGTATCGCAAAACGGCGATATAGCCAATTGGAAGATTCCCGGAAAGATGGTCAAGGGGATGGGTGGAGCGATGGATCTGGTGGCTTCAGCCGAAAATATTATTGTCGCTATGATGCACACCAATCGTGCAGGAGAATCAAAAATTTTAAAGGAGTGTACACTGCCGTTAACCGGAGTGAATTGTGTGAAGAAGATCGTCACCGACCTTGCCGTCTTGGAGATTGCCAATGGTAAGTTTAAACTCTTGGAGCGAGCCCCGGGCGTTTCGGTGGAAACCATACAAGCGGCCACCGAAGGCAACCTGATTATAGAGGGAGAAATCCCTGAAATGACCCTCTAGTCTTATAAAATTCTTCCCAAAACCAATGTAAAAACATTGGTTTTTTTATTTCCTATACGTAGGAAAAATCCTAAAATTATATTTGAATAGTTAAAAAAACACGTATTTCATCGAATAAATATGCTTTTTAACGTATTTTACTGAAAATGTTTACATATTAGCAGTCCCAAATAAAATAAACCAACCTACTATGCAAGTTCTTATTAAATCGGTTAAAAATACAATGCGACTATTAAGAAACGTATTGTATGTTGCGAAAAAAGTTTTTCTATTGATGTAATTTTTTTCAGAGAGTACATTACCCCCGAATCATTCATGATTCAAATAGTTGGTCCCGTTCTTTGTGAGGTTAGAACGGGACTTTTTTTATAGCCCCTTCGGAATCGCGTCGATAAGCCGCTTTGTATATGCTTTTGTTGGATTGGCATAGATTTCATCGGCATCTCCTAATTCTTCCGTTTTTCCGTCCTTCATCACCAATAACTGGTCTGCCATGTATTTTACCACGGCAAGATCATGTGAAATAAAGATATAGGTAAAACCAAAATCGTCTTTTAACTCATTCAGTAAATTTAACACCTGTGCTTGAACCGAAATGTCTAATGCCGAAACAGATTCGTCACAGATGACCAATTTGGGTTCCATGGCGATGGTTCGGGCAATACCCACACGTTGTCGCTGTCCGCCGGACAGTTCGTGAGGATAACGGTAATAAAAACTTTCGTCCAGGCCTACCCGATCCAATAATTGTAAAACCCGTTCCCTTCGCTTCTTTTTTGAATTCAATATATGGTGAACCTCCATCGGCTCTATTAGTGCTTCCCCAATAAGGAGTCTTGGGTTCAACGAGGAGTACGGATCTTGGAATATCAGCTGGATCTCTTTTCGAAGTTTTCTAATTTCAGAAGCCGATAACTTAGTCAGTTCTTTTCCATAATATTTTATACTGCCGGCAGTTGCCTTTTCGAGCTGAAGTATCGCTTTCCCCAAGGTAGATTTGCCACAACCCGATTCACCTACCAAGCCTAAAGTTTCGCCTTCAAAAACATTAAAACTCACCTGGTCAACTGCTTTAATGACGCTTTTTTTCTGAAACAAACCCGCATTGCTATAATATTCTTTTTCTAGATTGAGTACCTGCAACAAGGGAGCGCGTGTATATATTTTTTTATGCCGAAGCGCCCGTTGCTGCGCACTTACTACTTTTGGGACAAAGCTTTTATCGGCCAGTGATGCGATGGTGGGTAATTTTTCAAAACGCACATCCAGGCTAGGGCGAGAAGCCAACAAGGCTTTGGTATACTCATTTTTTGGTGTTTTAAAAATTTGAAAAACACTTCCTACTTCCACGATCTCGCCTTGGTACATCACCGCAACCCGATCGGCGATCTCGGAGACCAAACCCAGATCGTGTGAAATAAAAACCATACTCATCTTCGTTTCTTTCTGAAGCTCCTTCAACAGCTGTAGAATCTCTTTTTGTACCGTAACATCCAAGGCAGTAGTAGGCTCATCGGCGATTAGGAGTTTGGGTTTGCAGGCAATGGCCATGGCTATCATAACACGTTGCATTTGTCCGCCACTTATTTGGTGGGGATAGCTGTTATAGATCTCTCGAGGGCGTGGCAGTTTAACTTTTTCAAATAGGGAAATAGTTTCTTTTTTTGCTTCGGAAGGAGATACTTTTTTGTGATGCTGTAAAATTTCTGAAACCTGAAATCCACAACTCAATGAAGGGTTTAGAGCACTCATGGGCTCTTGAAAGATCATGGCAATTTCGTTGCCGCGGAAGTTTCGAAGCGTTTTCTCATGTTCCTTTAAGAGATTTTTTTCTTCAAAGAGAATTTCACCCGATACCAACGCTGTTTTCTTCGGAAGCAATCCCAGTAAGGCCAATGAAGTAACCGATTTGCCCGAACCCGACTCTCCAACAATGCCAAGTATTTCATTTTCAGCGACAGAAAAGGAAATTTCGTGAATTACTTCGACCTTTTTTTTCTTTTTTCCGAAGGAAATAGAGAGGTTTTTTACTGCGAGCAGCGTTTTTTCTGACATAATTTCAAAGGTAGCAAATTGTCCGATTCTTTCTTAAAAATTCTTTAATCTACTAAAACACTGGGAATTAAAAAGTAAGACTGCTTTGTAGGAATATAATTGTTAATAAATTCTTAATGTCGTTCATCGAAAAAAATTTTATTATTCGCATTAAAAATGTTCTTTTAATGGCGAAAATTAAAAATAAACACTAATTATTAACCTAAACACTAATTCCTTATGAGAAACATTAGTAAATTGATTTTTCTTTTTTCACTTTCAGCACTTGTTTTAATGGTGGGTACAACAACCATCCTTGCCCAAAACAAGAGTGATGAAAAGACGAATGTAAAAAAGCCACCCAGCCTTTTGGTATTGGATGAAACACAGAATTTTACACTTCAAAATTCCTCACAGTTGTTCAAAGAAGTATTAAATCCCTCCCCTCAAACTTCCTTTGCAACCGTAAAACAAGAACAAGACAATTTAGGATTCACACATCAAAAACTACAACAGTTTTACAATGGTGTGAAAGTTGAATTTGGAACCTTAATTGTGCATAGTAAAAATGGCGCAATTCAGTCCTTAAGTTCAGAATACTATCCAATTGAAGATTTTAACGTAAGTCCCGGGATTAGCAATACCCAGGCGTTTAACAGAGCGCTCTCTCATATAGGTGCCCAAAATTATATGTGGGAATACCCCGAGGCCGCCAAAGAAATGGATAATTATAAAAAGCCAACAGGTGAATTAGTCATTCTTCCCGACTTCAACAGTGGCCGCGATGTGGCCGATATCAACACCTATAGATTGGCGTATAAATTTGATATGTTCGCAACCAACCCAATGAGTAGAGGTATATTATATATTGACGCTCAAAACGGGCAGGCCTTATTTTACAATGCCATTATCAAGCACGCGAGTACTTTTGGACACGTAGGTGAGATCTTTGTAACTGTAGAGAACGAAGCGGAATACTGTGCACGGATCGCCAACGAAGACTACCTTGCCCTAGTGAGTGGTACTGGAGCCACTCGTTATAGCGGATCGAGAACTATAGAAACAGCACTGAGTGGAAGTAATTATATCCTATCGGATGCAGGAAGGAAAGTGTATACTCGTGATGCCTTAAATCAGGCACCTGGAGGTTCGTATCCCTATGTGAACAACTATGCACAATTCACCGATAATGATAATAATTGGACTTCAGCAGAGCACAACAATGCCGATAAGGATAACGCCGCTTTGGACGCACATTGGGGCGCCATGATGACCTACGATTATTGGCAACAAAAACACAACCGAAACAGTTACAACAATGCAGGTGCGCAAATTAGAAGTTATGTACATGTAGACAATAATTACAACAACGCATTTTGGAATGGATCGGTGATGTCTTATGGAGATGGATCCTGTGTTAGCGAAGGCTGTAATGGTTTCGACGCACTCACTTCAATCGATGTAGCAGCGCATGAAATTGGACATGCCGTAACCGAATTCACAGCAAACCTGGCCTATCAAAGAGAATCTGGGGCACTAAATGAAGGATTCTCAGATATTTGGGGGGCTGCCGTGGAGCATTTTGCCAAGGGGAATGGAAGTGATACCAATCCAACTTCAGCAGTATGGCTGATAGGAGATGAGATCGATAGACGAAGTGGTTCGGCCGCTTTGCGCTCTATGAGCAATCCTACTTCTCAGGGACAACCGGATACCTACGGCGGTACGTATTGGCAAAACCCGAATTGTGGTACACCAACGCAGAACAATGATTACTGTGGTGTACACACCAACTCAGGAGTTTTAAACTACTGGTTCTACCTTACAGTTGTAGGGGGTTCCGGGACTAATGATATTGGAAATGCGTTTAATGTTTCCAGCATCGGAATGACAAAAGCATCTGCGATTGCCTACAGAACCTTGAACAATTACCTTTCTTCAAACTCTACCTTTGCCAATGCGAGAACAGGAGCCATTCAGGCTGCCGTTGATCTGTATGGCGCCGGTGGTGCCGAAGAACAGGCTGTTACAAACGCCTGGCATGCGGTAGGTGTTGGTGCTGCCTATGGCGGTGGCGGTGGTTCGAACTACTGCGCTTCGGCGAGTACCAATGTGAACGATGAATATATTAGCAGAGTTCAGCTGAATACTATTAACAATACTTCAGGTGCGCAATTCTATTCAGATTTTACAAGTATTTCAACCGATTTAACCGAAGGGCAGCAGTATACCATAACGGTAACTCCAACATGGACAGGTACCGTATATTCCGAAGGTTATGCCGTTTGGATAGATTATAACGGAGATAGTGATTTTTCGGATGCAGGCGAACTCGTTTGGTCCAAAGCAGCTTCCACTAACACTCCGAACAGTGGCTCGTTTACAGTACCTTCGGGAACTGTGGGTACTGCTACCAGAATGCGGGTTTCTATGAAATACAACGGTATTCCAACGGCGTGTGAATCGTTTACCTACGGAGAAGTGGAAGATTACACAGTTAATTTGGGAGGATCGGCACCCGATACGCAGGCGCCTTCTGTTCCGGCAAATCTTGTGGCTTCAGGAGTAACTCAAACGACGGTTGATCTTTCTTGGAACGCTTCTACGGACAATGTGGGAGTAACAGGTTATGACGTGTATCAAGGAAGCACCAATCTAGGAACCGTTACGGGTACGTCGACTCAAATTACCGGCTTAACACCATTGACGGCCTATTCATTCAGAGTTCGAGCTCGTGATGCTGCCGGAAATATTTCAGGCTATAGCAATACGGTAAATGTTACTACAGCTTCACCACCCGATACAGAAGCACCTACAACACCGGCAAATTTAGCCGCATCGAATATCACAAATACAACCGTTGATCTTTCTTGGAGTGCTTCTACAGATAATGTAGGTGTTACGGGATACGATGTATATCAAGGAAGTACCAATCTTGGAACCGTTGGAGGAACTTCCACGCAAGTAACCGGATTAACTGCGGCAACTGCGTACTCATTTAGAGTTCGGGCACGTGATGCTGCCGGAAACCTTTCGGGATATAGTAATACAGTGAATGTAACTACTACCGGAGGCGGTGGCGGAAGTGGCTGTACCGGAGGTATTGCTGCCTTTCCATATACAGAAAGTTTTGAAAGCTCTTTTGGTGCATGGACACAGTCTACGGCAGATGATATTAACTGGACACGTGATTCAGGAGGTACTCCATCCAGCAATACCGGGCCATCTACAGGAGCTGCCGGATCATGGTATGTCTATGTGGAAGCATCTTCACCAAACTATCCTAGCAAACGGGCTATTTTAAACTCGCCATGTTTTAATCTATCTGCCGAAACAGCAGCAACTTTCAACTTTAGCTACCATATGTATGGAGCCAGTGACATGGGAAGTATTGCTTTGGAAGCAAGTAGTGACAATGGTGCTAATTGGACCAGTTTATGGAGTCAGACCGGGAACAAAGGAAATGCTTGGCTAAGTGCCAGCATCGATCTTTCTGCCTATGTTGGAGGAGGTGTTCAATTGCGATTTAACCGACTTACAGGTTCTACCTGGCAAGCCGATATAGCTATTGATAACATCAACCTTTCTACAGGTGGTGGCGGAGGAAATCCACCCACCGGATATTGTGCTTCTAACGGGAATAACACCTCCGATGAGTACATTCAACGCGTACAGATTGGAAGCATCAACAATGCTACCGGCGCATCTCCGGGAGGATATGGAAATTATACGTCGTTATCCACCAATTTGGGAGCAAGTAATACCATTACCATTACTCCGGCTTGGACAGGAACCGTTTATCCGGAAGCCTATGCGGTATGGGTTGATTTCAACCGTGACGGTGATTTTGGAGATGCCAACGAATTGGTTTATTCAAGATCGGCTACAACAGCTACTTCGGTATCTGGAAGCTTTGGAGTCCCAACAGGTGCTTCGGCAGGACCGACAAGAATGCGGGTTTCCATGAAATACAATGGAATTCCAACCGCTTGTGAATCCTTTACCTACGGTGAGGTAGAAGATTATATCGTTGTTATTGGCGGTGGTAATCCAATACAAGGAATCATGGGTGGCGATACTTCAGCTAGGTCAAAAGGTGTATTCAGTATCTATCCTAATCCGGTAGAAGGCGCTGTCTTACATGTTGAAGTCTTGGAAGCAGAAGCTACCGATTATGTAATTTATAACCTTATTGGACAAATAGTTTCAAAAGGTGCGTTCACCAACCGTGTTGATGTGTCAACACTGGATAGTGGCGTATACATAATCATGGTTCATGCGGGAGATGAAAAATTCGTTGAACGTTTTATCAAAGAATAACACCAACCATCAATATGTAAAAAGCCTCACGATGAAAATCGTGAGGCTTTTGTTTTATAAACAAACTGATTCAAATTAAAGTGGAGCTCCAACAGGAATATCACAACGATGCCCTGGCTGCCCATGGGCTGGATTTGCCTTTCCGGTTCCCGCGTTAAGCAACGGGGAACTTTTATCGTTGGTGTTGGTGTTGAGTTTCTTTGAAGCAGAATTTAACGGTGCTCCAACAGGAATATCACATCTGTGCCCCGGCTGCCCGTGTGCCGGATTCATGGCAAGACTATCCGCAACGGCCGGCGTACTCGCTTTTACTTCGGTAGCGCTTTTTTCGACCGTAGTATCTGCCTTTGTTTCGGTGGTGTTCTCCTTACAAGAGGTTACCAGTACAAGGGATGATATAAAAAGTAATGTTGCAATTTTTTTTGCTGATTTTTTTAGTGTTTTCATAGCTTTTATTTAAAATAATGTGTGTAAAGCTACATTTTTTTACTGAATTTTCGAAAAACGGATGCTTTTTGACCTGCGAAATACAAGTATAGGGTCATACCGATTGAATCTCATCATCGGAAAGTTGTTCTTCATTCCGAAGGCGTAAAAAGATTTGAGCTACTGTTATGGTATCTTTTTCACAGTATTCTATAATGCGATCAATGTCTTTGTCGTTGTAAAATACATCCCGCACCTGACTCCCGTCAATATCATCTTTTGGAGAGGGAATACCCAAAACATAGGCCATCAATTTCAAAGATGTGAATGTCTTGTAGTCTCCAAATTTCCACAATTCCATAGTGTCTAAATGCGGAATTTCCCATGGTTTTTTTCCAAAAAGATTTAATTTAAAAGGAATGTCAATACCATTGATGATCATTCTTCGGGCGATGTATGGAAAATCGAATTCCTTTCCGTTATGAGCGCATAGCAGGTGTTGAGGTTTGTTGAAATGATGTTCCAAAAGAGACTTAAACTCCTTTAAAATAGTGACTTCTTCGCCGTGAAAACTTGTAACTCTAAAATTTCGGATATCGCCTTTAAACGTAAAATATCCTACCGAAATACAAATTATCTTTCCAAATTCGGCCCAGATTCCGGCCCGGTCGTAAAATTCTTCTGCCGTAAATTCTTCCTTGCGTTGGTACTGTGTTTTCAATTCCCACAATGCCTTTGCAGGTGTTTCAAGATCTTTAAATTGTTCGTGTAGAGGAACGGTCTCAATATCCAAAAAAAGGATATGTTCCAGATTCATTTTTTTAAGCATAGTTTGAAAATAATTGGGGAGGACGTTTAAAACTACAAAATATTTAGGAATTTACGTTTAACATTTCATAGGCTTCTTCCAGTAGGGTATAAAAATCTGAACTAAACGGATCGTCTCCTTTTTCCCCTCGTTGATGTCCCAAACGAACTATGATGATATTGTCTTCGGGAATGGTAATCACGTATTGCCCGAGGATTCCACGCATCACAAAGCTATTTTTGCCCAAATGATTACTGAGCCAAAAACCATAGCCGTATTCCGGGCTTTCTTCAAAGCGTGGAACGATCGAGGTCGCTACAAAGGTTGAATCTAGGATCTGTATTCCATTCCAGTTTCCAAAGTCCTTGTATAATTTTCCGAAGCGGGCAAAATCGCGCGCATTGCTCGCAATACAGCAATAGGCTTTTACCAGGCGATGGTCTTTATCGTCTATTTGCCAAAGTGCCGACTGCTCAAACCCCATTGGCTCCCAAAATCTGGAGGAGAGATAGTTGGTGAGATTTATATGGTCTTTTTCTATGGCTTTCTGAATAAGCATTCCCAACAACTGCGTATTTCCGCTGAGGTAGGTAAATGCTTCACCGGGAGTTTCTGTCACGTTCAAATTTAAAATGGTTTCAGCCAAATCATCATCGTAGTACGACCGTGCTGTCACGCTAAACGGACTCGTATAATTCTCGTTCCAATTGAGGCCCGAAGACATTGAAGACAGATCCCCAACGGTCATGCTACTTTCTTTAAACTGGGGGTAAAAATCGCTTACCGGTTGCTCTAAACCTTCGATATACCCTTCAGAAATTGCTTTGCCAAGTAGGGCCGAGGTAATACTCTTGGCCATCGAAAAGGAGTTGGTCTGAGAGGTGGTGCCATATTTTTCTGTGTAGTCTTCAAACCAAATGCTGTCGTCCTTAATAATTAAAAACGCAACAGTGCCCAACTCGGAGTTCATCTTCGAAAGTCTTTCAGTCATGACAGCCGAATTATAATCTTTGTGAAGCGGCCAAGGTTGTGGGCTTGTACTAGCCGGAATTGTTTCGTTTTCAAAATACACATGATCATCTATAAATGCGGTGGTGTGTCCGGTAAAATAAACCACACGAACGCCTTTTAAAATATAATCATAATCGGTTAGATACATGGTTATAAGCAGTACGATTACAATTCCGATACACCATTTTAAACATTTTTTCATAGGGTACACTTAAAAAAGGGATTGTTGTTTTGCCGGGCTTTCATGTTCCAGCAACCATTTTTTTCGATATAAGCCTCCTGCATAACCGGTAAGGGAGCCATCACTTCCAATTACTCTATGACATGGAATGACGATAGCGATAGGATTTTTTCCGTTTGCGGAAGCAGCCGCGCGAATTGCTTTTGGATCTCCCAAACTATTCGCCACTTGTTGGTAGGAGATGGTTTTCCCAAAGGGAATTTCTTGCAGTTGTTTCCATACCTTTTTTTGAAACTCTGTTCCTTCAGGAGCTAGTTTTAAGCTGAATTCTGTGCGTTTTCCTTCAAAATAGGCCGATAATTGCGAAACGGCAGCTTCTAATTCTGAAGGAATATCATCGCTAATTTCTTCCGAAGCATCCATAAATGTCACCGAAGCCAAACCTTTGACATCTCCTGTTACTTCCAAAACCCCAACGGGGCTTGCAATATATGCGGTTTTCATTATTCGTCGTCTTCTTTGTTATTATTTTGCAACTGAATTCCCATCCGTTTTGCCCTCCGCTCCCAGTTTTTTCTGGCCTGAACCTGCATATCCTCAATGTCGTCACTTTCATCCATAATTTCTAGCCCCAATAAGGTCTCAATGATGTCTTCCATAGTTACAATCCCCGTTGTATTGCCGTATTCATCAACCACCAGTGCGATATGTGCCCGTTGTTTTATAAAAGTGTCGAACAAATCTGGGATGGGAGCATCATCCTGAACTACCGTCATTTCGCGTTTAATCTCACTTAAAGGCTTTTCCCCCTGCTCCTCCACAATTTCTTCTAAAAGGTCATCTCTTAGCACAAATCCGGTTATATTGTGACTCTTGTCTTTAAAAATTGGGATGCGTGAAAAGCGTAAACTTTTATGCTTTTTATGAAACTTATTTAAAGTAATAGTTTCATCCTCACTGATCACCACCGAGAAAGGAGTCATCACATTTTTTGCGGTAACCGACTTAAAAATTAATAGATTCTTAATAACTGCACTTTCGTTTTCTGCGAAGACACCTTCCTGTTCGGCGGCATCGGTAATTGCCATAAATTCTTCCCTGCTAATAGTGCTTACGTGCGCCGACTTACCAATTAATTTCGTCGTTAGTAGTAACAGCCAAAGGATTCCGGAGTATTTTAAGGGAAATATGATAATCTGAAGAAATAGTGCTGTAAAAGAACCTAAATTTTTCCAATAGGTGGCCCCAATGGTCTTCGGAATAATTTCAGAAACAATTAGTATGAGCAGCGTCATTATCGCCGATACAATTCCAACCAGATTAATACCAAAAAATTCCACTTTGTAAGGAAGCTTCTCTGCTTCTACACCTACCAGAATCGCACCAACAGTATGTGCGATAGTGTTTACTGTGAGAATTGCAATTAAGGGCTTATCGATATCTTTTTTAAATTTTGATAATGTCTTTGCGTACCCTTTCCCTTCTTGCGACTTTAGATTGATAAAACTAGGAGTGAAACTTAATAAGGCTGCCTCCAATATGGAACACAGGAACGAAAAAAAGATTGAAACGAGTGCGTAAACAATTAGTAGGGTCATTCTTAGTATAAAAGTTTCTACTAAATTAAAGATTTAAAAACTTATATTCTTAAAATACGAGCTGAATAAAAAAGGGCGGTTTTAAAACCGCCCTTTTTTTAAATTACGATGCCTTGAGATGTGGCTTGATCAATTTCTCCCACTTGATAGCCTGCTGCATACAAACCTGAGGGTCGGTAGCCGGATTGTCCTCATCCTTCTCTTCATAAAACGCGATGTCCTTTTTAGTAGTTGTACCAAGCAACTCCAACCCCACCCAATCTGTTGTTTTTGGAGTAAGTTTGATTGTTTTTACACGGCAGTCTTTTAAAGAAGAGAGCTCGATAATTTGAAATTCTGTATCTATTTGTTTTCTGTTAGACAATATCAATTTAGTGGCGGTTGTGTCTAAGCCAAGCACCACATTCCCGTGAATGTCAAAACTCCCTAAAGCAATATTATTGGCCTTACACAGGGTGTTTACTTTACGTTTTATTCTCTTATCACCGTTTATGGTGTAAATTACTAAAACGGCTAGTGGTACTGCAATAATTGAAAATAAGACGATATCAATGATTAACGATTTTGTTTCCATTTTTAATGAATTTAAGTTTAACTACTTTTTTTTTGAAATACGTGTGCCCCCATTGGCAACTTTATTCAGAAAGTTGAAAGAGACAATAGAATTAAAACAGGTGTTACCAGAAAAAATGGAACGGAAAGAGGTACTGACTAATAAGTTTTCGTTGATCCCGAACTAAAAGCGCTTGATAGCTTGTTGCACGCTTTTGATTGCTGAAGGATATCTCGGCAGTACCTATACCGATGCTATTAAAGAAAGAATTGCTTTCGGATGCGGGCTGAAACACTTCAGAAGGCGCCATTTCTTCAACAAACAACGCCGCTGCATGCGAATCGGTTTGAAACAAATGCTTTTCTTCGGAAGTAGTTTGTGAAAGGACCTCTGTATTGGCGAATACCGACACCCCCGATGCCAGATAAAAGGCGATCAGGAGGAAGAAAACAGAAAGAATTTTCACTTTTTTCACAAAGCAAATGTATGCGAAAAGTAAATTCGTTCTGCTAAAATTTTATTAATTATTTAGAAAATTGATTACCAGCCCACATACTTTGGCGGTTCCACCTCATTGAGGTTGAGGTAGACCACCAGCTGTCCGCGGTGATGTGTTACATGATCCTGTAGCAGATTCAGTATTTGCAGCTTACTCTTCGGTCCTGCAAAGAAATCGACAACAGTCGCCAGCTCTGATTCGGAAGAATTCTTTATAATTGCCAGGGTTGCATCGAAAGCTTCGGAAAGGAGCGCAATGGTTTCGTCTTTGGTTTCCGGCAGTGTTGTTTTTTCTTTTTTGAATTCCTTTTCAGTAAAAAAGGTATTGCTCAACCAATCCATATTACCTTTTATATGAATAAGCTGTTCCTTAAAACTCATTTGACGCTCGGTGGGTTTGAAATCATAGTGTTCCGCCGGCATCGCTTCTGCCATGGCGATCATATAGTGCTTAGAGTTTTCCCATTTCTCTAGAAAGGCTTCTTTTGGAGTGGTTTGTTGTGCCAACACATTTGATATACAAAAAAGGGAGAATACTAGCGCGAGATGCTTCATGTCTTAAACTTACGAAATTAATTTCACCACATCCTTGGCAAAATAGGAGGCAATGATATGGGCACCGGCTCTTTTTATGGCAATAACTTGTTCCATCATCACCGCATCGTGATCCAGCCATCCCTTCTCAGCGGCGGCCTTTAACATGGCATATTCACCACTTACCTGATAAACAGCAACAGGAACGTCTACCGCATTTCGTACTTCGCGAACAATATCCAAATAACACAGCCCCGGTTTTACCATGACGATATCTGCTCCCTCATCGATATCCATAAGGGTTTCTCTAATGGCTTCTTCCCGATTGGCAAAATCCATTTGGTAGGTTTTTTTGTCACCAAATCCCGGAGCCGAGTCCAAGGCATCCCGAAATGGGCCATAAAATGCCGAAGCATACTTGGCACTGTAGCTCATAATCCCGGTATCGTGAAATCCTTCGTGCTCTAAAAGCGATCTAATTTCGAAAATACGACCGTCCATCATATCGCTGGGTGCAACAAAGTCGGCACCTGCAACAGCATGTGACAGGGACATCTGAGCAAGCACTTCATTGGTTAAATCGTTCATGATCTTCCCTTCCGAAACAATTCCGTCATGACCATAATTAGAGTAGGGATCCAGGGCGACATCGGTCATGACAAGCATATCGGGCACAGCGTGCTTCACGGCATGAATAGCGCGTTGCATCAACCCATCGGGGTTTAGTGCTTCTTTTCCGGTATTGTCTTTTAGATTGTCGGGCACTTTTACAAATAGCAAGACCGATTTCAACCCAAGTTTCCACAGTTCTTTTACTTCGGTAGAAAGGAGGTCTAAACTATATCTGAAATAGTTAGGCATGGACGGAATTTCTTCTTTGATTCCCTTGCCTTCTACCACAAACAGGGGCACTAGAAAGTCGTTGGGAGTGATACTAGTCTCTCTTACCAGACTTCGTATGGCTTCGGAGGTGCGCAAACGTCTATTTCTACTTAATGGGTACATAGTTATATAATTTTCTAGATCCAGTTTTTTGGGTTTTTCAACACCCGAATTAATTTTTCTTCCTCACTTCCCGGTTCGGGATGGTAGTCGTAACGCCACTGTACATGCGGTGGCAGACTCATTAAAATACTTTCAATGCGACCATTGGTTTTTAAACCGAATAAGGTTCCCTTGTCATGCACCAGGTTGAATTCGACATAGCGACCCCGCCGAATCTCTTGCCAGTCCTTATGTTGAGAAGTATAAGGGGTATTTTTTCTTTGTTCCACGATAGGAAGGTAACTTTCGAGAAAGCTATCGCCCACTGAGGTTACGAAATTATACCAGTCTTGCATATTCATGGTGTCTGTTGCCTTCAGATAGTCGAAGAATAGCCCGCCAATACCGCGAGCTTCATTGCGATGTGCATTATAAAAGTATTCATCGCAGCGCTTTTTATAGGTGGAATAAAATTCAGAATTATGCGCATCACAGGCACGCTTGCAAATGGTATGAAAATGAGCCGCGTCCGCTTCAAATAAATAATAGGGCGTTAAATCCTGCCCGCCACCAAACCATTGTTCAACTATATTGCCTTGGTTGTTATAAAGCTCGAAATAACGCCAATTGGCATGAACGGTCGGTACAAATGGATTTTTTGGATGCAAAACCAGGCTCAATCCACAGGCAAAGAAATTCGCATCGGTAACTCCGAAGTATTCCTGCATCGATTTAGGCAATTCACCGTGAACTTCACTAATATTCACGCCTCCTTTTTCAAATACAGCCCCGTTTTCGATCACCCGAGTACGACCGCCACCCCCTTCAGGGCGTTCCCAAAGGTCTTCTTTAAACACCGCCTTACCATCCTCAGCTTCTAAACCGGATGTAATGGTGTCTTGAAGATTTCGTATATAATTGACAAATTGTTCTTTCATGCTATTTTTGAAATAGATTCGGGCGCGTTTAGTTTTTTAGTTTCCTTTAAAATCCGGACTGTTTCCGTACTTGCTGCAGTTACCGAAAGCGGTAAGACTAAAATGATCCCAATAACGGGAATTAGCAGCATTAACATGAAAATGATACCATTCCCCACGGCCACACCCCTATTTTGTTTTACGAATTTTACACTCTCTCCTACTTCAAAATGCCGCTCCAAGGTGTAGTCCATATTTCCGAAACCGGCGTAATACGACTGCACTAAAAACAATAAAATAGACGATAGGAAACCAATAATGGGTATAAACCCCAAGATAAAAATAGGAATGGTTAACAATAACTCCATAAGTAAATTCCGAATGTTTATTCGTATCCCACGCCATAATTGCGCCATATTGGACGACTTTCTGTGCGTGTGTGTGATTCCGGTTATATGTGCTTCAATCTTTTCGGAAACGGGGCTCATAAAGGGAGCACTCAATGCCATTACAATGTGTTTGTATACTACCAAACCAACAACAATCACCAAAATAGCTCCAAGAATATCACCAATGCTTCGGAAGGTTTCTGCACCCCATTCCCAAAACCACGCTTTGGCAATAAGCCCTCCTATATTATCAGACAAGGTCCATGCGGTCACCCCAATGAGCAGCGCTGTTAGAAAACTGATAAGCATGGGGATGCCAAAATACTTCCACAATCCCAACTTCGAAATTAGTTGGAAGGTGCCTCCATACGCCTGTATGCCTTTTAAAATATTCTTTACCATTTTTCTAAAATATAGACCAATTGGCCTTCTGCATTGTTTATATCTTCAATTTGGACAATTTTTATCGCTTTTTGCAATTTTTCTTCCAAAAAACGATCGATTTCAGTCAGTTTTAGACTTTTTTGCTCAAAAAAGACCTTTCTTCCTATCTCATTATTGTGTAAATCCATCACCTCGTCCAAAATGTTGTTATTTGTTACTTTTTCATAGGTTTTTGTCACTTTTTCGGCCCAAATCAAAGCTTTTTGACTGTTTTTCGCAATTTTTAATATATTTCGACATATTAAATAATTCCAAAGTGCATGTCGGAATGCATTACTTCGATTGCTCTTGTGATGAGCCCTTCCGAACTTAGCATCACATAACTTCATGGTCTCTTTCGTAGCGCGAATCGTCGGTTGTATATAAAGTGGCTTTCGGGCAAACAAAAACGCCAACTGTAAAAGCTGTTTTATACTTAATTGTTTAATTCGCACCCAAATGTTCACGCTTCGGCTTTGTATTCTTTTACCGCCTGGATAAATGCAGCTGCATTTTCCAAAGGGGTGTTTGGTAAAATACCGTGGCCTAAATTTACGATATAACGATCTTTCCCAAATTCGTTGATCATCTGAGTCACCATTTTTTTAATTTCTGAAGGAGGGCTAAACAATCTTGTAGGATCAAAATTACCTTGTAGTGTAATTTGCCCCCCACTTAAATACCGCGCATTTCTTGGAGAACAGTTCCAATCAATTCCCAATGCCGATGCACCGCTTTTTGCCATCGTATCCAAGGCGAACCAGCATCCTTTTCCGAAGGCGATTACCTGAGTTTCGTCTTTTAAAGCATCGATTATTTGCTGCATATATTGCCAACTAAATTCCTGATAATCGACAGGGGATAGCATCCCACCCCAACTGTCAAAAAGCTGCACCGCATTGACCCCGGCCTTTACTTTCTCTTTTAAATACAGTATGGTTGTGTCTGTTATTTTCTGAAGTAACGCATGTGCCAACAAAGGTTTTGTAAAACAAAATTCCTTGGCTATATCGAAGTTTTTACTGCCCTGCCCTTGTACGCAATAACACAAAATGGTCCAGGGACTTCCTGCGAAACCAATTAATGGGACTTCATCGTTCAGCTTTTCCTTGGTCATTTGTATTGCTTCCATGACATACCCTAAAGTGTCTTCAATGTTTGGAACGATCACTCGATCCAGGTCTTTTTGTGAACGAATAGGTTCCGGCAACCACGGCCCAACACCCGGCTTCATTTCAACATGAATGTTCATGGCCTGAGGAATGACCAAAATATCACTGAATAAAATAGCGGCGTCCATGCCATACCGACGAATAGGTTGTACGGTAATTTCACTGGCCAGTTCCGGTGTTTGACAGCGGGTAAAGAAATCGTATTTATCTTTTAATGCCATGAACTCGGGTAAATAACGGCCGGCTTGGCGCATCATCCAAACAGGTGGGCGATCTACGGTTTCTCCGTTTAAAGCTTTTAGAAATAAATCGTTTTTAATCATAAGGTCAGTTCGCCTAGGTGCGAATTCGTTTAAATATTACTTTCATTTACAAGCGAAATCGCTTTTGCAATCACACTATCTATCGTTGTTTCTTCGGCAATGCATACATTTTTTGTATGTTTTTTTGCTTCGGAAGCTGTGGTAGTACCAATACAAATGGCCGTTGCATCGTTCAAATTGTTTTCAGCAATAAAACTCTGTACGCCACTCGGACTAAAAAACAGGATATAACCCCATTTTTGTTCAAATTTGACGGAATTTAGCTCGGTTTTATAAGTTTTTACTTCAAAACAATCAATTTTCGCGTTTTTTAGCCTGGTTGGAATCTCATCGCTTCGCAGATTGCCACAGAAAAAATAAAACACTTCATTTTTACGCTCTTTTACGATAAAATTCGCTAATTCTGAGGCATATTCAGTGGTTTTTGTCACTTTTTGACCAATTTCTTCCAAAAGTGCTCTTGTGTTTTTTCCAACACAATAACAATCTTGTATTTGACCGAAAAGCGTATTAGCTGTTGAATTTTTCAAAGAATAAACGGCATTCTTACTGGTAAAAATTGCATTTTTAATCGTTGCTGGTGTTTCAAAATCGAGAAATTCGATTTGGATAGCGTCGTAAGCAACCGGCTCTATCTTCGCGTCTGTGAAAATCTTTTTTTGAGGTTCAGACAACAATTTAGTAGAAAGAACGCGCTTCGAACTGATTCTACCTTCCATCTTTTATCAATTTCATCAAATTGGCTCCGCCCTGCTCCAATATTTCGTTTGCACACTCTTTTCCAAAAGTACTGTACCGGTCTAATGGAATTCTTTTTTCAGTTTCCAACTTGGTTTTGCCATCTAAAGAAAGTAGCACGCCTTTAAAGTGTACTTCCGATCCTTCAATTTCGGCAATTGCACCAATAGGCGCGGTACAGCCTCCTTCGAGAGTGCGCAGAAACTCACGTTCTATATGCGTACAGATTTCGGAATTTCGATCATTTAAATTTGCGGTAGCCGCTTTACAATAGCTGTCATCTTCTAGTGCTACAATTACCATTGCGCCCTGTGCCGGAGCTGGAACCATCCAATCGAGGAGGGTATGGTTTGTTGGCAAGACATCAATCCGTTCAAGACCTGCTTTTGCAAAAATGGCCCCATCCCATTGGTTGTCTGTCAATTTCTGCAAACGCGTATTTACATTCCCGCGTAGGTCCACGACTTTGTGATGTGGGTATCTATGTAACCACTGGGCCTTTCTGCGAAGGCTGCCGGTAGCGACCGTACAATTTTTTGAAGGTTCGAAAATGCTATTTGTAACTAGGATATCGTCGAAGGAAGCGCGCTCTAGCACCGCGGTTTGCACAATGCCGTTTGGCAGCAAGGTGGGGACATCTTTCATGCTATGGACAGCAATATCGACAGTTCCGGACAGCATGGCCACATCCAAAGTCTTTGTAAAAATTCCCGTTATACCCAACTCATAGAGCGGTTTGTCCAGAATTAGATCCCCAGTAGACTTTACCGGAACTAATTGAGTTGGAAATCCGAGTTTTTCAAGTTTTTTCTGTACAGTAGTGGCTTGCCACATGGCCAATTGACTGTCGCGTGTACCAATTCGTATAAGCTTTTTCACACTTCGGCATTTTGAAGTTGAAACACTTTTTTGATCAATTCGATACTTTCCGGGGTTGAAACCGTGTCGTCTTTTAAATGATTCGCAAAATGAGTGGTTATCTTCTGAATGAGACGATTGCTGATAAGTTCGGCCTGTGCTTCGTTAAAATGAGGAATTTTTTTCCGTTGAAAATCAATTTCTCCGGCTTTTATTTCGGCCAATTTCAGCTTGAGTGCCTTGATAGTAGGAGCAAACTTTCTGTTTTCGGCCCAGGTATTGAATTCAGTTTCAATTTCTTCTATGATGCCTTCCGCTAGGGGAATTTGCGAGGCACGCCGTTCCATGGTTTTGTCGGTTACGGTTGAAAGGTTGTCCAGATGAACTAAGGTTACGAATTCGTTTTCAGTCACCGAATCGGATACATTCTTCGGAATGGAAAGATCCAAAATGAGTAGCGGCTTTTTTAGGAATAGTAATTCTTTTGAAATCGTTGGGTTTTGAGCCCCTGTAGCAACAATAAGCACATCACTTTTTGCAATCTCACTTTGAATATCGGCATAGTCTCTTACTACCAAATTGAACTTCCCGGCGATCTTTTCTGCCTTGATCTTGGTGCGGTTAATAAGGGTAATATGTTCGTTTTTGGTATGTTTTATAAGATTTTCACAGGTATTTCGACCAATTTTACCTGTTCCGAAGAGTAAAATGTTCTTTTCTGAAATAGTTGGAACATGGTTTAGAATATATTGTACTGCGGCAAAACTCACTGAGGTTGCTCCCGAAGAAATCTCTGTTTCGTTCTTTATGCGTTTGCTTGCCTGAATCACTGCATTGGCTAATCGCTCCAAAAAGGGATCCATCACTCCTAACTTCTTAGATTGCCTGAAACCATTTCGCAACTGACTTATAATTTCGAAATCGCCCAAGATCTGGCTGTCTAAACCGGTACCCACCTTGAATAGGTGGGATACAGCCAATTTGTTTTTATAGATGTACGCTACTTTCTCAAATTCTTCTACCGTGCCGTTGGTGTGTGCGCACAATAATTTGATCAATTGAAAAGGATGTTGGGAAATACCGTATAATTCGGTGCGATTGCAGGTAGAGATAACGCTTAAGGAGGCAATTCCTTCTTCCTTTGCCTGTAGTAAAATAGCTTGTTTAGCTTCTTCAGAAATACTGAAGTGACCTCGAATTTCGGCATCGGCCTTTTTGTAGTTGAGCCCGATGGCGTAGAAATTCCCTTCCGAAGAAGAACTAAGTGTATTGCCGTTTAATTTCATACCTAACGCTGCAAATGTAGAAGCAATATATTTTAAAAAGTAACGCTAGCGGTATGAAATATAACGACGACTGTTAATTTTACTTAAAATATGATAAATATCATATAAATGCCCTAATTTCGTAGGCTCAAGGCGTGTTTTATAGCTGGTAATTTAGAACAATTCTAAATAAAGAATTTAATTATGGACTTATCAATTGGGAAAAATGTCGCTGAAAGTTTCTATGATGAAATTATAATTGAGGATGGTTTTTTTATCCTAAAATTTAATAATGAAACCCATGGGAGTCAGTTATTTAAGCGGGAAGTAAGTTCGCATTTTATTCAGTTTCATTTTTGTTTGAAAGGAACTTCGAGTTTCAGCTTCAATGATGGAAACTACCGATTACCGCTTCAGGAAGATCATTCGTTATTGTTGTACAATCCGCAAAGGGATTTGCCGCTTCACCTTTCCTTAGGCCCCAATTCGTGGGTTATTTCGGTATTACTTCCCATCAAGAAATTTCACGGGTTATTTTCGAGTGAGGCCAACTATATTACCTTTTTAAGTGACGAGAACAAGGATCGGAAATATTATAAAGATGCGCCACTGACGCCTTCTATGGCCATTGTATTAAACCAGTTGATGAATAATAACCTGCATCCCCTTATCAAACCCTTGTACTTTAAGGGAAAAGCATACGAATTGTTGAGTTTGTACTTTAATCGTCCGGTCGAAGCCGATATAGAACAATGCCCTTTCTTAGCCGATGAGGTCAATGTGATAAAGATTAAAAGGGCCAAACAGATCGTCATTTCTAAAATGGCCGAACCACCTACACTGCAAGGTCTGGCAGACGAAATTGGATTGCCCGTAAATAAATTAAAGGAAGGCTTTAAACAAATATACGGTGATTCGGTGTTCAGTTTCTTATTCGATTATAAGATGGAAGTCGCCCGCCAATTATTGGCCACAGGAAATCACAATGTAAACGAAGTAGGACTGAAAGTGGGCTATAGTACCGCAAGTCATTTTATTTCTGCCTTTAAAAAGAAATTTGGAACAACACCCAAGAAGTATTTGATGAGTCTTTCGGCATAGAGCAAATCAATCATTCCATAGACGATTCGTGTACCTCAGTTTTGTCTTATGGTGAATTAAAAATTACTTTTGCACCTTAAAATTGCACTATATGAAGGGAGTTCTCCTAGTAAACCTCGGATCACCGGACAGCACCAATCCAAAAGACGTAAAAAGATATCTCGATGAATTTTTGATGGATCCACGTGTAATCGACGTTCCCCGCTGGGCTCGAATCTTATTGGTACGAGGGATTATTTTAAATACGCGCCCCAAACAATCGGCTGCTGCCTATAAAAAAATATGGTGGGAGGAAGGATCTCCGCTGATAGTTATTTCTGAAAGGCTTCAGAAAAAAATTCAGCAAAAAACAACGCTTCCAATCGCCTTGGCCATGCGATACGGCAGTATGACCCTTAAAAAGGGACTTCAGGAGTTGGTAGACAAAGGGGTAGATGAGGTTTTAGTAGTTCCACTATATCCACAGTTCGCCATGGCCACTACCGAAACCATTGAAGTAGCCATCGAAGCGCTTCAGAAAAAATATTTTCCGCAGCTAGAGATTAGCTCCCTACCGGCCTTTTACAACAAACCGGAATACATTGAAGTGCTTTCCAAAAGCATTTCAGAAACCATTCAGGGACTGGACTACGATCATTTATTGTTTAGTTACCACGGCGTCCCCGAGAGGCATATTCGCAAGCGGGATATTACGAAATCGCATTGTAAAATTGACAAAACGTGTTGTGTAACACCTTCACCGGCACACCAGTTTTGCTATCGGCACCAATGTCTTGAAACAACGCGATTAGTTGTTGAAAAATTAAATTTAAAAGCGGGAACCTATTCAACTTCGTTCCAATCGCGATTGGGTTTTGATCCTTGGCTGCAACCCTATACAGATAGAACCATCGAACGGTTGGGCAAGGCAGGAATTAAAAAAATGGCCATCGTTACTCCGGCCTTTGTTAGCGACTGCCTAGAAACCCTAGAGGAAATTGCCATGGAGGGAGCAGAAATATTTCACGAAGTTGGAGGAAAGGAATTTACAACAATACCCTGTCTAAACGATCGTGACGATTGGGCTGAAGTACTTACCGGATGGATCGACCGCTGGAGAATCGTAGATATTAAATCGGCTATCGCCTAATGGCAAACGAAAAAAGTTCGAATACCTTAGGGACCGACCCCATAAGCAAATTATTGGTGCGGCAAGCCGTTCCGGCTGCTATCGGAATATTGGTGATGTCGCTCAATATGATTGTCGACACCATATTCGTAGGGCGATGGATTGGACCCTTGGCTATTTCGGCGATTACGGTAGTGATTCCGGTTACGTTTTTTATTGGAGCGATAGGGCTTTCTGTAGGAATTGGGGGGAGTTCGGTGCTTTCTCGTGCTTTGGGTGCCAAAGATGATAACAAGGCGCTTCGGGTGTTTGGGAATCAGATTACACTTACCTTTTTGACTTCCGGGCTATTGGCGTTACTCGGACTTATTTTTCAGGATTATTTAATTGAATTTTTTGGTGCAGATGAGTCCTTTAAGGATTTGGCGCTGACCTACTATCGCATTGTGATGTATGGAATTGTGATGTTATCCATGTGTATGATGGGTAATAACGTGATTCGGGCAGAAGGGAAACCCAAATTTGCCATGTATGCTATGATGCTTCCGGCCTTTGGCAATATCCTTATGGACTATTTGCTCATAAATGTGTTTGGTTATGGGATGGCAGGAGCCGCTTGGGCTACATTTATTAGTTATGCTATTTGCTTTGCCTTTATTCTGTGGTTTTTTATTGCTGAAAGTGAGCTTCGCCTGAAATGGGAGTCGTTTAGGCTTCAGAAAAAAATAGTTTCAGAAATCAGTAGCTTGAGTTCGGTGACCTTGGCCAGACAAGGCACCATTGCAGTGCTAACCATCTTATTGAACAATGTTCTCATTACCCATGGCGATGCCTTGGATGTGGCTACCTATGGGATTGTAAGCAGAATGTTGATGTTCGCCCTTTTCCCGGTCATTGGGGTAAATCAAGGTTTTTTGCCTATTGCCGGTTATAATTTTGGCGCGCGAAAGTACGAACGTGTTCGAGAATCAATCAACACATCCATTAAATATTCAGGAGTGATCGCCCTGTTTATTTTTGCGATCATCATGATCTTTCCAACGAACATTGTTTCTATTTTTATAAGTAATAGCGCTAACTTGGATGCAAATACCTTGGCAAATAATGCCGAATTGCTGGAACGTACTCCGAGTGCACTTCGTTGGGTTTTTGCCGCCACACCCGTCATTGTGGTACAACTCATAGGAGCATCCTATTTTCAGGCTATTGGGAAGGCAGTACCGGCCTTGTTATTAAGTTTGACAAAACAAGGGTTCTTTTTAATTCCCCTAATTTTAATATTACCCAACTTCCTAGGTGTTTGGGGTGTTTGGATCTCCTTCCCCATTGCCGATGTACTTTCTACTCTGGTCACCGGATATTATTTGAACAAAGAAGTTAGACAAAGCCTGAAGAATAACTAATATTTTGTATATTTAACATTGGCTTCCCAATATAAACTTCTTTCTTATGAAAAAGTTATTCGGACTTTTCGTATGCTGTATACTCTTCAGTTCTTTCAGTAGCAGTGAATCTTCAAGAAAAGCCCTTTTCGATCCAGATCCGTTAATATTTCAGACTTGGTATTTATACTCAACTTCTGTTGATATGGGAGATCCTAATTATTATTATGGGGCAGATGTTCCGCAAATGACCATATTTCCAGATTTTTCATTTACAGCGATTGATAATTGTTGGGCGATTTCGGGAAACTTCGAATATACAGAGGAAGACATTCATCTGGATTTTGGGTTGATTACCTTAAATTACACCAAAGATTGCATACTTGGAGGAAGTACGGGATACGTTTTAGAATTAATATATGAAGTTACAGACACTGTCAATTGTCTAATTTGGGGAGATATAGGCAATTCAGAATTAATAATTGAAACAGCTGCCTATTTTAATCATCATTTTAAAAACACAATTACACTATCTGTCCCAGAACAACAACTTCAAAAAAGTTATATAACACCCAATCCTGTAAGTGATATCTTCTCAATCAAGACTTCAAATCTGGATATCGATACGATACTTATATATACTATTGATGGAGTTTTAGTGAAGGATGTTTTTACCCTTGATAAAACTGGTATTGATATTTCTGAATTTTCTACAGGAATCTATTTCGCCAAAATAATATCGGGAAATCATTCGGTCGTTAAGAAAATTATAAAAGAATAAAATATTGCTAAACTTGCCTTTTTAGCAGATTTCTCACCTATTTTCAATGATTATTGTCATTTTTTAAATAAAATGATTGTTTCAACTTTATATATTACACCTAATGTTATGCTAAAAGTCGAAGATTTTAAAAATGCTAAAAGTGAGGCCGAGTTTCTCGACATCCTTAAGTCTAAGGTAGAAGAAGAACGGGTTTCAGAAATCTTGTATACCATCCAATACGAACAGGAATTGCTGAAATTACAGGCCGAATTGGTGAACCTGCAGCAGTGGGTGTCGAAGCACAAAAAACGAGTATGTATTATTTTTGAAGGTCGAGACGCTGCCGGAAAAGGAAGCACCATCCGAAGATTTATCGAACATTTAAACCCCCGTTCCATTCGTATAGTTGCCTTGACCAAGCCTACGGAAATTGAAAAAGGGCAGTGGTATTTTAGAAGATATATTAAACAATTACCCAATGCGGGAGAAATTGTTTTTTTCGACCGAAGTTGGTATAACAGGGCAGTAGTAGAGCCGGTCATGGGCTTTTGCAATGAAGAGGAATACGATAAATTTATACGACAAGTCCCCGAATTTGAGCATATGCTCTATGAAGATGGCGTTGACCTTATTAAATTCTGGTTCTCGATTTCGAAAGAAGAACAGTTGCGAAGATTTACATCGCGTTTGGAAAACCCCTTAAAGCGCTGGAAGTTTAGTCCGGTGGATCAGGAAGGGCAGAATCGCTGGGATAGCTATACGCAGTATAAAGAACAAATGTTTAGCAAGACACATACGTCTATAAGTCCGTGGATTATTATAAAAACAAACATTAAAAAAGAGGCTCGCTTGGAAAGTATTCGCTACGTACTGTCTAAATTTAAATACGATAGCAAAGGCGCGTCTGGCACGACCACTTTTCCAGACCCGAATGTAGTACAACGATACCAACGTATGGTAAAACAAATAGACTAAGATGGCGCATAAAATATCGGAAGACGAGTTAAAAAGTTTAAATTCCAAAAAAGGAATCAAACAGTTTTTAATTGAAAACGGCAGTTTTGCAAAGGCCTTACGCTTTATAAAATATGAGAACCGCTTAAAATCGTTGCAGGAAGAGCTTATCAAATTGCAACATTGGGCGGTGGCCAATAACGAGAAAATTGTCATTCTTTTCGAAGGGCGTGATGCGGCGGGTAAAGGGGGCGCTATTCGGCGGGCTACGGAGCATTTAAATCCAAGGGAATTCAAAGTGGTTGCCCTCCCAAAACCCAATGAAGAAGAGCGCGGGCAATGGTATTTTCAACGATATATCAACGAACTTCCCAAGCAAGGAAAGATTGTATTTTTTGATAGAAGTTGGTATAACAGGGCGGTTGTAGAGCCTGTTAACGGATTTTGTACTCAAAAGGAATACAAGGTCTTTTTGAATCAGGTGAACGATTTTGAACGAATGATCATCGCCTCCGGAATTCGTCTTATCAAATTCTATTTTTCAATTTCGAAAGACGAGCAGGCGAAGCGATTCGAAGAAATTAAAGCCAGTCCTGTAAAAAAATGGAAGTTCAGTGCTGTAGACCGGAAAGCATTGCAATTATGGGACAAGTATACGCTTTACAAAGACAAGATGTTTGAATGTACTGATACTGAAATAGCGCCATGGACTATAATTAAGGCCGATAAAAAAACAACTGCACGTATAGAAGCCATAGAGCATATCCTTGCTAGAATTCCTTATAAACCAAAGAACAGAAAGGTCATTAAGCATGTTGAAATTGAGGAATTAGAAGGTGAATAAGGGGTTGTCACAAAAATGCATAAGATTGAGTTGAAGAAACGCTAAGGAAACTTTATCTTTAAAAAAACTTTTTAATCAGAGATTATGCGTCATTTTCGCCTTTCCCTTTCCGTGCTTTTCACAATGCTGTGCTTCGGTTTTTTTTCTGAAAAATCTTTTGCGCAGTCCTATGATTCGGCCTTATACGAGACTGTAGAATATAGATTAATTGGTCCTTTTCGCGGTGGCCGAAGTGCAGCCGTAACAGGCGTTCCCGGAAAACCGAATTTATTTTATTTTGGCGCTACCGGTGGTGGAATTTGGGAGACTAAAGACGGCGGCAGACATTGGGAAAATATCTCCGACGGCTTTTTTGGAGGATCAATTGGCGCTATTGAAGTGGCACAAGATGATCCCAATGTGATCTATGTTGGCGGTGGTGAAAAAACCGTTCGTGGAAACGTCTCTTCGGGCTACGGAATCTGGAAAACCGAAGACGCCGGAAAATCGTGGAAGCAAATGGGTCTTGAAAATGGCAGACATATCCCTCGAATTGCTATCCACCCAAAAGATCACAATCTCGTGTATGCGGCTGTGTTGGGAAATATCTATAAACCAACTCAGGATCGGGGAGTGTACAAATCAACGGATGGTGGAAAAACTTGGCGTAAGACCTTATTTGCCAATGAACACTCCGGTGCTGTAGATCTTATTATGGATCCAAATAACCCCCGAATTTTATATGCTTCTACCTGGAATGTACGACGTACACCCTATAGTTTGAGCAGTGGCGGAGATGGTTCGGCACTGTGGAAGAGTACGGACAGCGGAGAAACTTGGAATGAAATATCAACAAATAAGGGGTTTCCCAAGGATACGCTGGGAATTATCGGGGTGACCGTTTCCCCGGCAAATAGTGACCGAGTTTGGGCCATAGTCGAAAACAAAGAAAATGGAGGCGTTTACCGAAGCGATGACGGAGGCGAAACCTGGTCCAATGTAAACGACGAACGGAAATTACGTCAGCGAGCCTGGTACTACACACGGATTTATGCAGATCCCATGGACGAAGACATTGTATATGTACTCAATGTAAACTACCATAAAAGTACCGATGGAGGAAAAACCTATGAAACCTATAATGCCCCTCATGGGGACCATCACGATCTGTGGATCGCCCCGGAAAATCCGGATAGAATGATCATTGGAGACGATGGGGGAGCTCAAGTGACCTATGACGGTGGAGAAACCTGGAGTACCTATTACAATCAGCCAACCTCTCAATTTTATCGAGTTACGACGGACAATTCATTTCCGTATCGAATTTATGCGGCGCAGCAGGACAATTCAACCATCCGAATTTCACACCGCAATGAAGGATGGAGTATAGACGAAGACGATTGGGAACCCACCGCAGGAGGGGAAAGTGCGCATATAGCGGTAGATCCTAAGAACAATGATATAGTGTATGGCGGAAGCTATGATGGATTTTTAACCCGTTATAATCACGAAAAGGGAACGGTTAGGAGCGTAAGCGTATGGCCGGACAATCCTATGGGACATGGAGCCGAAGCTATGAAGTACCGTTTTCAATGGAACTTCCCAATTTTCTTTTCACCCCACGATCCAAATAAATTATATACGGCATCCAATCAACTACACCTTACCACGAATGAAGGAGAGAGCTGGGAAGTAATTAGCCCGGATTTGACGCGGAATGACCCCACAAAACTAAAATCGTCCGGAGGGCCTATTACACAGGATAATACTTCGGTAGAGTATTATTGCACCATTTTTGCCGCGGCCGAATCGCCTGTAACGGCAGGAGTTATTTGGACAGGAAGTGATGATGGCTTGGTGCATTTAACACGTGATGGGGGAAAAAATTGGGAAAATGTTACGCCCAAAGGAATGCCCGAATGGATGATGATCAACAGCGTGGAACCTTCGGTTTTCGATGCGGCCACCTGTTATATTGCCGGGACGAAGTATAAATCGGGAGATTTTGCTCCTTATCTATATAAAACTTCCGACTTCGGAAAAACGTGGAAAAAGATTACCAATGGGATCTCGGCCGAACATTTTACGAGAGTGCTTCGGGAAGACCCGAAACGAAAGGGATTACTCTATGCCGGTACCGAAACCGGTATGTATATTTCGTTTGACGATGGGGCTAATTGGCAATCGTTTCAGCTTAATTTACCCATAGTTCCCATTACCGATCTCGCCGTAAAAGAAAATAATTTAATTGTTGCAACGCAGGGAAGAAGCCTTTGGATTATCGATGATCTAACGGTGATTCATCAATTGGCTTCAGCAAAGGGAAAGGAGAATTTCCTGTATAAACCAAAGGATACCTATCGAATGGATGGTAATTCCAGAAAGGGATCACTCACCAGTGGCACCAATCACCCGAATGGGGTTATGACTTATTTCTATGTAAAAGATCCTGCGGAAAAGGAAATAAAACTAAGCTACTTAAACTCCAAGAACGATACGATCAAAGCCTTCAGTAATAAGGATAAGGAAGACAAGCTGGAAGTAAAAAAAGGAGCCAATTTTCATACCTGGGACATGCGCGGTAAAGGAGCCGAACGTTTAAAGGGGATGATTCTTTGGTGGGCGAGCACCAATGCACCGCAGGCAGTTCCGGGACAATACAAGGTAGTGTTAACGGTAGGAGCCGAAACTTTTTCGCAGACGTTCCATATAGTTCCCGATGGAAATTCGGAAACAGATATCGCCGGAATGCAACGGCAATTCGATTTTATTACCGATGTGAACGAAACAGTAGATAAGGCGCACAAATCCATTAAAAAGATTCGAAAGATCAATGCACAACTGGAAGCATTTCAGAAGCAATACAAAGAGAATGAACAGGTAAAGGATCTGGTTGAAAAAGCAAAAAAGTTGAGTGAAGATTTCGGAGAGATCGAAAAGGCACTGTATCAAACTCAGAATAAGAGCGGGCAGGATCCCCTTAACTTTCCTATTAAACTAACCAATAAATTAGGGCATTTAAATAGTTTGGTGGGGATGGACGATTTCCCACCAACACAACAGGACATTGCTGTAAAGGATGAGTTGACCCAGCAGATCAATGTAGAATTGGCAAAGTTTGACACCTTAGTTTCGGAAGAGATCAAAGCATTTAATGATCAATTTAATGCGATGAATCTGAATTATTTGTTTGTTGAGGAAGAAAAAGAGTAATGGAATACAACTATATAAAATCCTTACACCTCATCTTTGTGATTACCTGGTTTGCAGGATTGTTTTACATAGTACGATTATTTGTCTACCAGATTGAAGCATTTCACAAACCTTCCCCCGAAAAAGAGATCCTTGGTACACAATTTAAAATTATGGCCAAAAGGTTATGGTATATCATTACCTGGCCCTCCATGATCTTGGCGACCGGATTTGCGATTTGGCTACTCGTGCTTCGTCCCTTTTACCTTGGCGATGCTTGGATGCAGGTAAAACTGGGCTTTGTGGTGTTGCTGATTATATACCACATCAAGTGTCATCTAATATTTCTACAACTTCAAAACGACGAGGTAAAACACTCCTCTAATTTTATGCGAATTTTTAACGAAGGGGCTACTTTAATTTTATTTGCCGTTGTTTTTCTGGTTATTCTAAAAAATGCGGTGAACTGGATCTATGGCGTAGTAGGAATTGTGCTATTCTCTGTGCTTCTTATGTTGGGGTATAAAATGTACAAACGAATTAGGGAACGGAACCCGTAAACAAAATATGGTTTAATTATTGTTACCTTTCCAAGACAAACGGGCTATATGAATTTTACCAAATCGTTGCGATTCCGAATATTCTTATCCATGCTACTCCTAGTAGTGGGCGCCTCTATCTTGATTGCGCTGGTCACCATTTTTCAGTATAGTGAGGAGGCCGAAGACTATCACCGGGAACGCTTACTGCGGAAGGAGACGGCCATACGTGAAAACATAAACTATGCCCTAAAGACAACTACTTACCCTGTAGATACAGAGAACATCCCGCTTATTTTCAAAGAAAAGATATATGAGATTAAAAACATCCACAACCTCGAAATATACCTGTACGACCTCGACGGAAATCTTTTAAAATCGTCCAAGGCCTCCTTCTTTAAAGATACAACAGCCGAAACCTTACCCACCTATGTAATAGAAGCTTTGGAAACTTCCTCAAACAAACACTTTGTGGAACAATTTAAAGAAGACGGACAGGAATACCAATCAGCTTATTCCTATATCACCGACAGTTACTTTAAGCCACTGGCAATCCTCAACCTCCCCTATATCGAAGATGATGGGTTCTTAAACAAAGAACTTAAAGAGAACCTCACCCGACTTGGATATGCCTATCTATTGATGTTGTTAATCGCGATTGCGTTGGCCTATTTTTTATCTAAATACATAACGCGTTCGTTGAACGCCATCAGTGAAAAGATTACGCAAACCCGTCTTAATAAAAGAAATAAAAAGATATTTATTGAAGATACGACGCATGAGATTTCGACCTTGGTAAACGCGTATAATGGCATGATCGATGAGCTAGAATCCAGTGCGGCACAACTCGCAGCGAACGAACGAGAAGCCGCATGGCGTGAAATGGCCAAACAAGTGGCACATGAGATAAAAAATCCGTTGACACCTATGCGGTTGACCGTGCAGAGTTTTCAAAGAAAATTTGATGCAAACGATCCAGATATCGACAAAAAATTGAACGAGTACACCAATACACTCATACAGCAAATTGATACGATGAGTTCGATAGCATCGGCCTTTTCCACCTATGCACAGATGCCGGCACAGCAGGACGAAACCTTAAACGTGGTGAAGATTACAAAATTGGCCTTGGATATTTTTAATGAAGATTATATCTATTTCTTTTCTGAAGAAACTAAAATCATAGCAAAATTCGATCGCACACAATTGATTCGCGTAATCACTAATTTGATCAAAAATAGCATTCACACCATTGAGCAAAAGAATCCCGAAGACCCTAGAATCGATGTAAGGGTTTATTCCGAAGGAAGTAACGCTGTTATCACGGTAAAAGACAATGGGCTGGGTATATCAGAAATGAATAAAACCAAGGTGTTTGAACCAAAATTTACAACCAAAACCAGCGGGATGGGCCTTGGCCTGGCCATGGTAAAGAAAATTGTGGAAACCTATGGCGGATCCATTACACTAACTTCGGCTGATGGGGAAGGAACCACATTTACGGTAATGTTCCCTAAGCAATTGTAGCTGTTTTTGTAATTTTATCACACTGAACCTATAACCCTACAAACCAAAAGGCATGAACTACAAAAATATTCTTTCCGAAACCCAAAACGGAATCACTACAATTACCATTAACAGACCCGAAAAACTCAACGCACTGAATCGTGCAACCATAAAAGAACTGCATCTTGCATTTAAAGCCGCCGACGAGCATAAAAAAGTAAAAGTCGTCATTATAACCGGAAGCGGTGAAAAGGCGTTTGTCGCAGGAGCCGACATTAGCGAATTTGCTGACTTTTCGGTGGCACAGGGCGAGCAATTAGCGGCAGAGGGGCAGGCCAAGCTTTTCGACTTTGTAGCCCATCTGTCAACTCCGGTCATTGCGGCTGTAAACGGCTTTGCATTGGGTGGCGGACTGGAATTGGCCATGGCAGCACATTTTCGAATTGCAAGCGATAACGCAAAAATGGGCCTTCCCGAGGTGAGTTTGGGCGTGATTCCCGGTTATGGCGGAACACAGCGACTTCCACAATTGGTGGGTAAAGGTAGAGCCATGGAAATGATTATGACGGCGGGAATGATAGATGCCAGTACAGCTTTGCAATACGGATTGGTAAATTATGTGACACCTCAACCCGAACTATTAGAACTAGCCAATAAACTCGCAGATAAAATTTCGAGAAATTCTTCGGTAGCTATTGCAGCTGCGATTGCAGCCATAAATGCAGGTTATGAAGATGGAGAGAATGGTTTCGATGAAGAAATCACCCAATTTGGGAAGTGTTTTGGGACAGCCGATTTTCAAGAAGGGACTCAGGCCTTCTTAGAAAAGCGCAAGGCAAATTTTCCGGGAAAATAATATTGGATTAAATCCAAGTTAATTAGGAAATATTCCAAATAATAAATAGCTTTGAAGAAGTCTTCATCTCAACGCTATTTTATGTCTGAATCTTTTTTAAAAGGCCGTGGTGCACAACGCAACATAGCTAACAAGTTTTTCGAACTGCACCACGAAACTCGGGATGATTTCCTCAATTTCTGTGAAACAGAAGGAGAAGAAGCCGATAGGAACAGAACCAACTATATTGAAGTATTCCCAAAATCATTTGTGAACAAGATACATAGTCCCGATGTGGGGATGAATTTTTCGGCAAATCCCTATCAAGGCTGTGAACACGGCTGTGTGTATTGTTATGCTCGTAATAGCCATGAATATTGGGGTTATGGAGCCGGGCTGGATTTTGAACGAAACATTCTTGTAAAAAAGAATGCACCACTATTGCTCGATGAAAAGTTGAAAAACAAAAATTGGAAACCGCAAACCATTGTGTTTTCAGGAAATACAGATTGTTACCAACCCATCGAACGAAAATTGGGCATTACCAGAAAGTGTCTGGAAGTCTTGCTGAAATGGAAACATCCTACTGGTATCATTACGAAAAATTCACTCGTGCTACGTGATTTGGATATTTTAAAGGAAATGGCACGACTCAATATTATTACTGTGAATATTTCCATTACGTCACTTTCGGAAGAGACTAGGAGATTGCTCGAACCGCGTACGGCAAGTATCAAACAACGCTTAAAAACGGTGCAGGTACTTTCAGAAAATAATATCCCGGTTGGCGTGATGATGGCACCTATCATTCCCTCCTTAAATAGTCATGAGATCATTCCTTTGGTGAAGAAAGTAGCTGAAATGGGGGCGAAAAATGTAGCCTTTACGATAGTCCGATTAAACGGACAAATTGCCGCACTATTTAAAGATTGGGCGTATAAAACCATTCCAGATAAGGCAGAACGAATTCTCAATCAAATTGCCGAATGCCATGGAGGGAATCTAAATGACAGTCAGTTTGGAAGACGGATGCGGGGCGAAGGCGTTATTGCTGCTCAAATAAGCGCAACCATGGCGTTGGCTAAAAAGAAGTTTATGAAGGGAAGGGAAATACTACCCTTAGATGAAACACACTACCTGCGACTTAAAAACCCTCAAATGCGGTTGTTCTAATTTTTGACCATGGCACCGATCTGTCGTTCTAGGAGGTCGATAAGGGCATCCGAGCTGTGATCTGAAACTTTGACAGGGGCTTGGATATCAAATGTTAAATGGACTCCCAAAGGGATGGGGAACATGCCTTTGGTTTGTAATTTCCAGGAATTGTTTACCGTAATAGGTAGCACATAGGCTTCGGGAGCATTTTTGAACAAGGTGGTAAGACCCTTTCGATGAAATGTTTTTAAATGGCCATCTCTGCTTCGGGTGCCTTCAGGAAAAATGACTACGGAGCGATTGTGCTCTGAAATGTAATGGGCAATTTTTGTGATCTGTTCGGTTGCTTGTTGTGGATCTTTACGGTCTATGAGGACGCTTCCGCCGTATTTCAGATTGAAAGAAACCGAAGGGATTCCTTTTCCCAATTCAATTTTAGAAATGAATTTTGGATGCAATTTTCTAAGAAACCAAATTAGGGGAGAAATGTCCCACATACTTTGATGGTTAGAAACAATAATAACAGGCACATTCAAAGGAAGCTTTTCATGAATTCTAATAGCATAGGTCCCACCTACAATATGCAATAGTCGGACAATTACCCAATTAAAATAGTCCACGCTCTTTTTATGCGCTTGATATCCGAATACATTCAAGCAAAACCATTGAATAGGATGAAATAAAAGAAGATTAAGACCGAAAAGGAGAAGAAATACAGCCGATAACGGATAGCTGAGGATTTTAGAAAGCTGCTTCATACTTCAAAAGTATAAAAAAACCGCCTCTGAAACAGTGGGCGGCTCTTCAAAAAGATTTTTTGAACCTAACAATACTCGTTATAAGCTCCTTTAAGATTTTCAGCGATCATTTGCGCGGGACGACCTTCAATGTGGTGACGTTCCAGCATATGAACCAATTCACCGTTTTTGAACAAGGCCATGGATGGAGAACTTGGAGGAAAAGGCACCATATGTGCACGAGCAGCATTCACGGCTTCGGTATCTACTCCGGCAAAAACCGTTACCAAATGGTTTGGTTTTTTTTCATTCTGAAGTGACATATTAGCACCCGGGCGAGCATTTGCAGCGGCACAGCCGCAAACTGAATTAACTACTACTAGGGTAGTTCCTTCCTTTTTAAGTGCATTCTCTACATCTGTTGCTGAATGTAATTCGGTGAAACCTACTTTAGTGAGGTCTTCACGCATGGGCTTAACTAATTCCGGTGGATACATACTATGGGTCTTTAAAATGTGTAACAATTTTGATGCAAAGGTAACTAATTTTAAGCTTACCTATGCGTTAAAGGAATCTAAAACTCTCGTTGAAATGGTTATCTTTGGTCGCTGTTAGAAGTTAGAAATTACAGATTATGATTCGTTGGATTGCCGCTATTCTTGGCTATACATTTTTTAGATTTCCCGGGGCAATTTTGGGATTCTTGTTAGGGAGTTTACTCGACAATCTAACCAGTAAAAAAGGCGGTTCCTTTCAGCAGGTGTTTCAGCAACAAAGGGAAACCGTTTCTCCGGCCGATTTTGAGCTGAATCTTTTGTCACTGGCCTCTTTAGTGATTAAGGCAGATGGCACGGTGAATCAAAGCGAACTGGACTATGTGCGTAAGTATTTTGTTCAGGCCTATGGTACGGAAAGAGCCAACGCCACCTTTCGTGTTTTCAATGAGGTAATTAAAAAAAGACAGGTTTCGGCACAGAATATTTCTAATTTGTTACGCTCCAGAACGCGATATGAATCCCGACTTCAAATTCTGCACTTTTTATTCAGTATTGCCAATGCCGATGGACATGTTACAGAACCTGAGGTACAAGAGATTAATAGGATTTCAGGCTATTTAGGCGTTCAATACAGAGATTTCGAAAGCATTAAGGCAATGTTCTTTAAAAACCCGGACAGTGCGTATAAGATCCTAGAGATTGAACGTACCGCCACCGATTCGGAAGTCAAAGCGGCCTATAGAGCCATGGCCAAGAAATACCATCCGGACAAGCTACAACACATGGATGAAGCCTATCAGAAAGGGGCTGAGGAAAAATTCAGAAAAGTCCGAGAGGCCTACGAACAACTTCAAAAAGAACGTGGATTTTAAATAGATCATTTCTTATAATAAGAAAATAAGACTATTTTGGCCTTATATTTAGACAAGGCTAAAAATAAAACACATATAAATATAAAAATATCTTTACCTTTGCCCTATGTTTTCACGTGCAGAAGAGAATTATTTAAAAGCTATTTACCACTTAGAGCAACAAATTCAAGGGGAAGTTAGCACCAACGCCATCGCGGAGCGTATGGATACCAAACCGTCGTCAGTAACCGATATGGTTCAAAAACTGGCCGAAAAGGAAGTGCTTTCCTATAAAAAATACAAGGGAACCCTTTTAACACCTAACGGACGGAAAATAGCGGCAAATGTGATTAGAAAGCACCGCCTGTGGGAAGTCTTTTTAGTTGAGAAACTAAATTTTCAGTGGGATGAGGTGCACGAAATTGCCGAACAATTAGAACATATTCAATCCGACGAGTTGGTAAGTCGGTTGGATAGATTTTTAGGCAATCCCGATTTCGATCCGCATGGTGATCCCATCCCCGATAAACATGGGAACGTGAAGCGAACCGAAAAGAAACTGCTTTCAGAATGTGATAAGAACCAACGCGGCGTCTGTGTGGGCGTAAAAGAGACCAGTGCCGAATTCTTGCAGTATCTCGATAAACGAAAAATAAGTATCGGTACCAAAATTAAGGTGTTGGGAAAAGAGTTTTTTGATGGTTCGATGATTATTCAAGTGGGCGGAGATCAGTTCTTTGTCTCTCAAAAAATAGCCGAAAATTTATATGTACAAACCAATTAATGTGAAGAAACTTATTGTAACAATAGGTGTCGTTTTGTTAACGATGTCTTGTAAAAACAATACAGAAGATAATGGCAAATTGAAAGTGGTTACCACCACGACCATGATTACCGATCTCGTTAAAAATATAGGGGGAGCCCTTATTGAAGTAAATGGTTTGATGGGTGCCGGAGTGGATCCCCATTTGTATAAGGCCAGCGAAGGGGATGTATCAAAACTCTTCGGAGCCGATGTGATCTTTTATAACGGCTTGCACTTGGAAGGAAAATTAGTGGAGGTTTTCGAAAAAATGGAACGTCAGAACAAAATACAAGTGCCATTGGCCGAATCGCTAGATGAAAGCACTTTAATAGGTTCGGAATATTTTGCTTCCAATTACGATCCGCATGTTTGGTTTGATATACAGTATTTCAAACAGTTCTCAGAAAAGGTAGCTTCGGTTTTGAGCCAAGCAGATCCGGAAAATGCCGAAATATTTCAAAAAAACAAAGAGAGTTACCTTGAACAATTGGATGCATTGGAATTTGAAGTGAAAGCAACTATTAATACACTTCCGAAAGAAAAAAGGATCTTAGTGACTGCTCATGATGCATTTAATTACTTCGGAAAGGCATACGATTTTGAAGTAGTAGGGCTTCAAGGACTGTCAACTGCCACCGAAGCAGGCGTACAGGACGTGCAAAGGCTTTCAGATTTTATCATTGAAAAGCAGGTCAAAGCCATTTTTGTAGAAAGTTCTGTGCCGCGACGCACCATTGAAGCGTTGCAGGAGGCAGTTTTGTCGAAGGGGGCCGAGGTCACCATAGGAGGCTCTTTGTATAGTGATGCCCTAGGAAACGCTGGAACAGAAGAAGGCACCTATATAGGAATGTTTCGATACAATGTAAATACAATTGTAAACGCACTACAGTAGCATGGAAAGGAAATTGGCGGTTCAAGTGGATGACCTCACGGTTGCATATAACTACAAACCCGTTTTGTGGGATATCGATTTGGCCGTTCCCGAAGGAGTCCTTATGGCTATTGTGGGACCAAACGGTGCCGGGAAATCGACACTTATTAAAGCAATACTGGGCATCATTAAGCCCATTGCAGGAAGTATATCTATCTATGGGAAACCCTATGATAAACAACGAAAATTAGTCGCCTATGTACCCCAAAAAGGAAGCGTAGACTGGGATTTCCCAACTACAGCTGTCGATGTGGTGATGATGGGGACCTATGGCAGTTTGGGATGGATAAAACGCCCCGGACAAAAGGAAAAGAAGGCAGCTCTTGAAGCCTTGGAAAAGGTAGGCATGTTATCGTTTAAGAACAGACAAATTAGTCAGTTAAGTGGTGGTCAGCAACAACGCGTCTTTTTGGCAAGAGCGCTGGTTCAAAATGCATCCATCTATTTTATGGACGAACCGTTTCAGGGAGTGGATGCTACTACAGAAATAGCAATTATCAATATTTTAAAGGAATTGCGAAAGGCGGGTAAGACCTTGGTGGTTGTACACCACGATCTTCAGACCGTCCCGGAGTATTTTGACTGGGTGACCTTTTTGAACGTAAAGAAGATCGCCACTGGACCGGTAAAGGAAATTTTCAACGATGATAATTTGACCAAGACCTACGGAATTAACTATAAGGTAGCCATCAACAAATGACCATATCCGAGTATTTCGATCTGTTGTGGAATGATTATACGCTCCGAACCATCACGCTCGGAACGGCTGTATTGGGGGCAACTTGTGGCATGTTGGGTAGTTTTGCGGTACTGCGAAAGCAAAGTTTGTTAGGAGATGCCATCTCGCATGCAGCCCTGCCGGGAATTGCGTTGGCTTTTTTAATTACGGGCGCCAAGGACACGAATGTGTTGCTACTAGGTGCTTTGGTTAGTGGGTTAATAGGCACCTTTTGGATTAGAGGCATTACTTCAAAAACACACTTGAAAAGTGATACGGCCCTAGGGTTAATTCTATCTCTCTTTTTTGGCTTCGGAATGTTATTGCTAACCTTTATTCAGAAGCAACCCAACGCCAATCAAGCCGGCTTGGATAAATATTTATTTGGGCAGGCAGCAACGCTGGTCGAAAAGGATGTACAATTGATGCTCATTGTAACCGGCATTAGCCTCTTTGTTCTACTGCTATTCTGGAAGGAATTCAAGATTTTACTTTTCGATGCAGATTACGCCAAAACCTTAGGCTTCAATACCAAATTTATTGACATATTGATCACATTCTTTATAGTGTTGGCGATTGTCATTGGACTGCAGACGGTTGGAGTGGTACTTATGAGTGCTATGTTATTAGCCCCCGCCGCCGCCGCTCGTCAATGGACCAACAGTCTTGGAGTGATGATCGTTTTGGCGGCCGTTTTCGGCGCTTTTTCGGGGGTGTTTGGAACCGCGATTAGTGCCACTGAAGACAGTTTATCTACAGGTCCGGTCATAGTCTTGGTGGCAGCAGTATTTGTACTATTCTCCTTTATTTTTTCGCCGGGGAGAGGGCTATTATTCCGCGAAATTCGTTTCAGAAACAACCGTCGCGATCTGCAATTAAAGAAAACATTACAGTTTATGTATGGTATTGCAAAGGATCACGAAGATATTTCGCATCCACATGCCATTCGTATTTTAAATAATTTTCAAGGATTTACCAAAAAGTCCTTGCAGCGATTGGAAGAGAAAGATTGGATTCAGCTTTTTGGTCAGCAATGGGCATTGACCCAAACAGGTTTTGAAGAAGCCAAAAATTTATTTAGCCAAAAACCAAACGATGACTAGTCCACAGATAGAAATACAATTGATTGCTGCTGTTGTCGCCGTGGCCTGTGCCATACCGGGGGTGTTTTTGGTGCTTCGGAAAATGGCATTGATCAGCGATGCCATTAGTCATTCCATTTTACCGGGGATTGTTGCAGGCTTCTTTATTACGCAAGATTTAAATTCGCCACTACTTATTTTATTAGCGGCCTTGACAGGGGTGATAACTGTGGTCTTGGTGGAGGCCATCCAAAAAACGGGACTGGTTAAGGAAGATACGGCCATTGGTCTGGTATTTCCGGCTTTATTTAGTATTGGAGTTATTTTAATTGCCAAAAATGCCAATGATATTCATTTAGATATTGATGCTGTTTTGTTAGGTGAATTGGCTTTTGCCCCCTTTGATAGGTTGCTCATTTCTGGGATGGATGTAGGGCCAAAGTCGCTTTGGCTGATGGGAGGGGTTTTAATTATAACAGTGGTATTATTGCTGCTCTTTTTTAAAGAATTGAAGATAAGTACCTTTGATGTGGGCTTGTCTTCGGCCATGGGGATTTCGCCTGTGGTGATGCATTACGGATTGATGTCGGTTTCGTCAATAACGGTTGTTGGTGCGTTTGACGCTGTGGGTGCTATTTTGGTGGTCGCATTGATTATTGCCCCGTCGGCTACAGCCTATTTGCTCACGAGCGATTTGCGGCGTATGTTGTGGTTATCCATTGGATTTGGGGTATTTTCAGCGATTGGGGGATATTGGCTTGCGCATATTTTGGATGCGTCTATTTCGGGGTCGATGACCACGGTTCTGGGGATTGTATTTTTATTGGTATATCTGTTTGCCCCTAAGAAAGGATTGCTTTCGGTTTTGTACCGCCAAAAACAACAACGTACGGAGGTCTCTCTCATCACTTTTTTACTGCATTTGAATAACCATTCCGAAGAGACTGAACGACACATCAATCATCTCACAGAACACATTAATTGGCAAACAGTACGTGCAAAAACCGTCTTGGAGCTTGCGCTAAAGAACAATATGATAACCATCGCAAACGATATTGTTTCGCTTACCGAAAAAGGAACAGATTTTACCAATCGCGCATTGGAATATATCATTACCAATAAGGACGATCGTATTGAACATATGAAAGACGATTTCTTTTTATTCAGGGGGTAGTTTTTCTGGCATTATTTTTTCAGTTATCTTTAAAATCAAATATATCTTACATGAAAAAAGCACTGTTTCTCCTTTTAGTTGGGTTCACTCTGGTTGGATTTGCACAGAGCGAAACCCCTGTTGAAGTTCCTCTAATTTTGGTGAGAATCCCTGCCGGCGAAGTGGCCCAGATAGGAGATGCTTCTGTTAGATTCGTTTCGGTATTGGAGGATTCTCGTTGTCCCAAAGATGTTACCTGTATTTGGGCAGGGAGAATACGGGTGCAGATTGAGGTTGGTATAAAAGGAAAACCGGCATTCCAAAAGGAAATTCTTATTGGACAAACAAAACCCGGGGAGTCTTCAGATCGTACCTTATACGATTCGGATGATGTGTTTTTAAAAGTGGCTGCAGTTTCGCCCTATCCTACTTCCGAAGATAAAGGAAATAGAGCATATGCTGTACTAATATCGACTCAGAAATAATCGTATTTTAGTGACAGCCGCAATTGTTTTTACCGCATTTGGTTTTTCCACCGTCTAAGGTTCCGGGCGTTTTTTGCCGTCCTTCAAAAATGGGATTCCACACAAACTTCTTTAATAAGTAGCCTGTTGCGATACAGAAGGTGATAAGGACTAAAATAGTTTGCATAGTACAAAGATATTATTTTAAAAGTTGATAAGCACCCAAGGCAACAACATAAGCGATTGCTGTCATCGCAAATAATTGCCATAAAGGCCATTTCCAGCTATTGGTTTCTCGTTTTACGACGGCAAGCGTACTCATACATTGCATAGCAAATGCATAAAATAGCAATAAGGATACACCACTTGCAAAATTAAATAATGGGGTGCCCAGTACCGGATTGACTTCGGCTGCCATCCTATTTTTGATGGTTTCCTCTTCTTCGCTACCCACACTGTAAATAGTTGCGAGGGTCCCAACAAACACCTCTCTGGCTGCGAAAGAACTTACTATGGCAATTCCTATTTTCCAATCGTATCCAAGAGGTCTTACAGCCGGTTCAATTGCTTTTCCCAAAATACCGATATAGGAGTGCTCTAATTTAAAAGAAGCAATTTTTGTTTCCAGTTCTTTTTCAGACAGATTTTTTGAGGCTGTTTCTTTATTTACGAGTACCTCGGCATTATTAAAATCGCCCGGACCATAGGAGGCCAAAACCCATAATATAACCGATATCGCTAAAATGATCTTACCGGCACCCAATACAAAGGATTTTGTTTTTTCCACCACCGTGATTACAACATTCTTTAACAGTGGGATCTTGTAATTGGGCATTTCGACCACGAAAAAAGTCTTGGTTCGTATACGCAGTATCTTGTCCAACAAATAAGCTGAAAAAATTGCTGATGCAAAACCGAGTAGGTACAGGAACATCAAGGTGAGCCCTTGTAGGCTAAAAATTCCCAGAATGCGTTGTTCGGGAATCACCAAGGCAATAATGATCAAATACACCGGCAGTCGTGCCGAACAAGTTGTAAAAGGAGTTACCAAAATAGTGATAAGCCGTTCCTTCCAGTTTTCAATATTACGCGTGGCCATTATAGCCGGAATCGCACAGGCAGTTCCTGAAACGAGTGGTACGACACTTTTGCCGCTCAGACCGAACTTTCGCATTACGCGATCCATTAGAAATACCACCCGGCTCATATAACCGCTTTCTTCCAAAATGGAAATGAATAAAAATAGAAAGGCGATCTGCGGAATAAAAATAACGATACCTCCCAATCCCGGCACAATTCCTTCCGCAATGAGATTACTGAAATCTCCAGGGGGAAGCGTTTGCTTTAACCATTCACTTAACGAAGCGAAGGAAGTATCAATAAAATCCATGGGGTAACTACTCCAGTCGAAGATGGCTTGAAAAATAAGCAATAAGATACTGAAGAAAATAACGTAGCCCCAAACCTTGTGCGTTAGCACCCGATCGAACCTACTGCGCAGATCTTTTGCGTTGGCGGTATCGATCACCAGTGTTTCTTTTAAGGCATTATTGATAAATTGATAACGCGCTATGGTTTCCTTTTGCTGAAGGCGTTTCAGGTTACTAACCGATTCGGTTTGAAACGTGGCAACCCCTTTCATTTCATTTCGGTTGAGCTTTCCGAAGTTAACGTCCTGTGTAATGACCAGCCAAAGTTTGTATAGATCTTGGTTGGGAAATGCCTTTCGAAGCCGATCAAAATATTGGGGGGCAATTTCCGAAGCATTTACACAAGGAAGGGTAGATAGTTGTGAATAGTTGGTAATGTATTCCTTTAAAAGTTCAAAACCTTCATTTTTTCGCGAACTAATAAGTGCGATTTTCGTCTCCAGCAAGGCTTCCAATTTCTCCACATCCAACGATATGGCCTTACGCTTCATTCTATCCGACATGTTCACCGCAAGGATGGTGGGTATCCCCAAGTCTTTAATCTGAGTAAAAAGAAGGAGGTTCCGCTTTAGGTTTTCAATTTCGGTGACCACTATGGCGACATCGGGGAAGTCTTTGTCATTTTTATTGAGCAGTAATTCGATGACGACATTCTCATCTAGGGAAGAGGCATTCAAACTATAAGTGCCCGGTAAATCTAGAATATGCGCTTTTACCCCGCGTGGTAATTTGCAAACTCCTTGTTTTTTTTCAACCGTAATACCCGGATAGTTACCCACTTTTTGATTCAGACCGGTAAGCCTGTTAAACACCGATGTTTTTCCGGTATTGGGGTTTCCTATGAGAGCAACGTTGATTTGTTTTGCCATGGTCAGTCTATCAATTCTATTTCAATCTGGGCGGCGGTTTCTTTCCGAATAGCGAGGTGACTACCATTTATATTGAGATACAGTGGATCATGAAATGGGGCAAGTTGTACTAAAGTCACTTCATTGCCAGGGAGGCAGCCCATTTCTAATAACTTCAAGGGCACTACATCTACGGAAAAGTCCTTGATAATAGCGCGTTGCCCTTTTTTCAATGAAGCAATTGTTAGCATGTACTTTATTTAGATTGATTTTAAACAAGGCAAAAGTAACCTAAAATTGGGAGGTGAAAAAACATTTCAGTTTAAAAAAATTAGTGCTCTGCTTTCAGCATTTGAATGTCCTCCAAAAGTTTTGTGATGTCCTCCGGACTGGTACCATCGTAAAACCCTCGAATTCGTTTTTTAGCATCGACAAGTACAAAATTTTCGGTGTGGATTAGGTCATTTTCTGAAAATGGATTGTCTTTGGCCGCGAGGTATGATTTACGGGCGAGGTCGTAGATCTCTTTTTTATCTCCGGTGACCAAATTCCATTTTTTGTCGTCCACTCCTTTCTCTAGGGCATACTTTTTGAGTTGGGCGACCGAGTCGATCTCAGGGGTTACTGTATGCGAAAGCAATAACACAGCGGTATCATTTTTAAAAGCTTCCTGAATTTGTAACATATGGTCCGTCATGATGGGGCAGATGGTTTGGCAGGTGGTGAAAAAGAAATCGGCTACATAGATCTTCCCCTCGTAGTCTTTTGAGGTGATTTCTTTTCCGTTTTGATTGAGCAATGAAAAATCGCCAACGGTATGGTATTTTTTTACATGCTGTAGGGTACTGTCTACCATTTCTGCATTCACCTGAGCCGGTTGAAATACGGGTAAAACAGCAGTGGGCTTCAGGATTTGGTAGATTAGGGAAATAATAATGATGGAGAGGACCATTAGTACAATGGCCAAAAACTTATATTTTTCAAAAAACCGGAGCATCTTCAGTAAAAAATTTAAACAAAATTACCATCAAAAAGAATAATATCACGATTGTAACGTATTAAAGTTTTGGAATACTAACGAGTACCCTTGAATTATTTTTTTAACAGGGCAGAAAAGATTACTTTTGTGCCCTAATTTTTATGACTATGACTCCATTTGTGGTGAAGGCACTTCAGCTTATTTTAAGCTTATCTATATTGATTGTTTTGCATGAGTTGGGACACTTTATTCCCGCTAAAATATTTAAAACCAGAGTAGAAAAGTTCTTTTTGTTTTTCGATGTGAAATTTGCATTGGTTAAGAAAAAGATTGGCGATACAGTCTATGGGATAGGGTGGTTACCTTTGGGAGGGTATGTGAAAATCTCGGGAATGATCGATGAAAGTATGGACAAGGAGCAAATGGCGCAGCCACCGCAACCTTGGGAATTTAGAAGCAAGCCAACCTGGCAGCGATTAATCATTATGCTGGGAGGTGTTACAGTGAATATTATTGTTGGTTTTGCTATTTATTCTATGATCTTAGGGTTTTACGGTAGAAATATCACCACCAATGCCGATATGCCCCTTGGGTTTGCCATTGCTGAAGAATTTAAACAATACGGTTTTCAGGACGGAGATCAAATTCTGAAAGTAAACGGAGATGTATTTGAAAATGTGACCGATATTAATAAATATCTGTTTTTGAGAGATGTGACTTCAATTGAAGTAAGACACGAGAACGGCACCACCGAAACACTTGCGGTTCCTGAAGATATTGGTACTGAAATGTTTAAAAAAGACATTCTGAAGCCATTTGTTGAGCGTAGAAACCCGGTGATAGATACGGTGCTTGCAGAGTATCCGGCGGCAATGGCCGGTTTTTTGAAAGGAGACCGAATCATATCGGTAAACGGCTTGGATGTTTCGTATTGGCATGAGTTTACGATGAATGTCGTAGAGAACAAGGATATGGAGAATACCATTGTAGTCGATAGAAATGGTCAACTACTGACCATGAATGTAACACCTAATGAGGACGGAATTGTTGGCGTTAATAATTATGGAAAGACGACACATCTCGACTATACTTTTTTAGAAAGCATCACCGGAGGGGTTGGATTTGGGTATAATATCCTAAAGGACTATGTAAAACAATTTAAATATGTGTTTACCACGAAAGGGGCGAGTCAGTTGGGTGGTTTTGGAGCCATAGGGAATCTGTTTCCGGACACCTGGGATTGGATGAGTTTTTGGCAAACCACAGCGCTCATCTCAATCATATTGGCCTTTATGAACGTACTCCCGATACCGGCCTTGGATGGAGGTCATGTGATGTTTTTACTGTATGAAATGGTAAGCGGGCGTAAGCCAAATGATAAGTTTATGGAATACGCACAAATGGTTGGATTCTTCCTGTTGATTGCATTGGTATTATTTGCAAATGGAAATGATATCTATCGCGCCATATTTGGGGGGTAAAAAAAGTGAAATTCTTTTTTGTAGCACTTAGAAAAATAAATTATATTTGCAACCGCTAAAAGACTAACAGCTTTTATATTTCTATATGAAATTCCTCTTTAGCTCAGTTGGTTAGAGCATCTGACTGTTAATCAGAGGGTCCTTGGTTCGAGCCCAAGAAGAGGAGCGAAAGCGACGAGAAGCCATTCACGAAAGTGAGTGGCTTTTTTTGTGAGGTACACGGCCTGCCGCACTGGCTTTTCTGAGGCCACCTAAATTTTATTTCTTCGCCCAATGACGTGAATAAATCTTTTATTTATACAGGCGAACCCACTCCCTCTATGTAGATGAAAACGAACCACAAATAAGGTTTCAACATTTGTATTAAAAATACCTTTTCAAGATACTGACGCAGCGATAAAAGATAGGGCATTGATTTTTGGTTTTATGGAAATTGGTACTCCTGCTTATCAGTTTGCTTTTTTACAAATTAGGAGTCCAGTTCTTCAATCCCCTTACGCAGTTTTACCCGGATTAAGTGATGCTGTAAATCCTATAGAATTAGTTGCGTTGCTAATTGATTTTTCAGTCACCTCCCAGATACATTTGGTTTAATCCTAATATATGAGCCACATCATATTTTTAGACATGATGGTTATATATTTTTGTTGTTGAATAGACTACGATTAAACAAATACGATTAAACAAATTACCAAGACTAATGAAAATTTTCAGCAAGCGTATTACGGTGTTTATGTTTTTTATTTTGAGTTGTTCCTCCCAATATATAATTGGACAAGACGGGGAGGCTCTGTTTAAGCAAAATTGTACTGCATGTCATAAGTTAGGAAAGAAGTTTCTAGGCCCTGACCTTTTAGGCGTTACTAAAAAGCGGGACAAAGATTGGGTGGTTAGTTTCATTAAGTCATCGCAAACAATGATTAAGGCAGGTGATTCTCTTGCCGTTGCATTGTTCAAAGAAAATAACGAAGTAATCATGAATGACCAACCCGGTCTGAGCAATAACGATATAAACGCAATTCTGGCATATATTGATGAGGAAACAGCGGCGAGAACTAGTTCATCAGTGAGTGTCGTTGAAGAAGCAGTTGAAATTATACCTATCGAATATACAGAAGAGGATGTTAAGAACGGACATCTTCTTTTTTCTGGTAAAAAAAGATTTGCCAATAAAGGAACTTCTTGCATTTCATGCCATCATATCGACAGTGATGAATTGATAAGTGGCGGGATATTGGCGAAAGACTTAACAGCAGCGTATTCCAGAATGGGCGATGCCGGCCTTGTTAGTATCATAGGTACGCCACCGTTTCCAGTCATGGCTGCCGCATATAAGAATAATGCATTGGACAGCTTGGAAGTGATACAGCTTTCAGCGTATCTAAAGCATGTCGATGAAGTAAAAGAAGAACAGCAAACCATAAATAATGGAAATCAAGTCCTTCTTTTGGGTGGAGGAGGAGGCCTAGTTGTGCTGTTCCTTGTTATTGAATTGCTTTGGAGAAGAAGACTTAAGCGATCTGTTAAGCACGACATTTATAATAGGTAATCACAAGTATTAATACAATTTAATAGAATAAACATTTGCTAATAATATGAGTTGGATTGAAGACATTATCTCACCGAAGACCCGAAAGTGGGAAGATTTTTACAGAAACAGATGGCAATATGATAAAGTAGTGCGTAGCACGCATGGTGTAAATTGTACAGGTGGTTGTTCCTGGGGAATCCATGTAAAAGATGGTGTGGTGGTTTGGGAAATGCAGCAGCTGGATTATCCACAATTTAATAAAGAGGTTCCTCCTTATGAGCCAAGAGGATGTCAAAGAGGAATTTCGTATTCCTGGTATTTGTATAGTCCAATACGGGTTAAGTACCCTATTGTTAGAGGAGCTCTCATCGATTTGTTCAGAATTGAGAAGGAAAAAGCGAACGGAGATCCCGTTGCGGCTTGGGCAAATTTACAGGCCGATGACGAAAAACGAAGAAGGTATCAAAGAGCAAGAGGAAAAGGTGGATTTCGAAGAGTACATTGGGATGAAATTACTGAATTAATAGCAGCTTCAAATATATATACGGTTCAGAAATATGGCCCGGATCGCTTGATTGGATTTTCACCTATACCAGCAATGAGCATGTTGAGTTACGCATCAGGGGCTCGATATCTGCAATTAATGGGTGGCGTAAACCTGAGTTTTTACGATTGGTATTGTGATTTGCCAAGTGCCTTTCCTGAAATTTGGGGGGAACAGACCGATGTCTGTGAAAGCGCAGATTGGTATAAATCAAAGTACATTATTTCGATGGGGGCGAATCTGGGAATGACTAGAACTCCGGATATCCATTTCTTTTCCGAAGCTAGGCACAATGGCACAAAAACCGTTGTGATGTCTCCAGACTTTAGTATGGTTGCAAAGCACGCCGATCAATGGTTGCCAGTACATGCTGGTTCAGACGGTGCCTTTTGGATGGCAGTTACTCATGTTATTTTAAAAGAATTTCATGTAGATCGCAAGGTTCCTTACTTTATAGACTATGTAAAGCGATTTACCGATTGTCCTTTTATCATAAAATTAGAGAAAAAAGGAGGAACTTATCATCCCGGAAGAATGGTTCGTGCCAATGAAGTGGCAACGTACAAAGATGCTGAAAATGGAGATTGGAAGTTTCTGAACTTCGATTCAAAATCGGGTGGTCTGGTATCACCCATGGGAACCTCCGGATATAGATGGCAAGATGAAAAAGGCAAATGGAATTTAAACTACAAAGATGGTGAAACAGGGAATGAATATGATCCCGAACTTTCATTAATCGAAAATAATGATGATATACTTCAGGTTGAGTTTACAGAATTCGGGCTGGACAAAAAGGTTAATCGTGGTGTTCCTGTACGTTATATTACAGGTGTAGACGGGACAAAAATCGCGGTTACTACCATTTACGATGTCACCATGGCGCAATATGGAGTTGGGCGTGGTTTGGAAGGTGCTTATCCATCATCATATGATGATAAAGATGCTGCTTATACTCCGGCATGGCAAGAAATATTTACAGGCCTTAGTAGAAATGAGGTATTACAAATTGCCAGAGAATGGGCTAATACGGCAGAAAAGACAGAAGGGGCTTGTATGGTAATTGTGGGTGCCGCCATTAATCACTGGTTCCACAATAACCTGATGTATCGGGCATCGATTATGGCGCAGATGCTCACTGGGTGTAATGGGAAAAACGGTGGTGGAATGAATCACTATGTTGGGCAGGAAAAATTGGCGCCGATGGATTCTTGGGCAACTATTATGAGCTCCAAAGATTGGGGAACCGCACCTCGTTTACAACAAGGTCCAATTTGGCACTATATCAATTCATCCCAATGGCGTTATGATGGTAATCAGAAATACTACAATTCGTCCCCGGATAATAAAATTGCCAATATGCACAGTGCAGACTGGGTGGTAATGGCAGTTAAAAACGGCTGGATGCCCTACTATCCGCAATATAATAAAAGCAATTATGATATTGTGAAAGAGGCCAAGGCCAGCGGACATGCTACTGACGAGGCCATGAGAGATTACATTGTGAACCAGCTAAAGAATGGAGATCTTCAGCATTCTGTAGTTCAGCCCGATAAAGAAATAAATTTCCCTAGAGTCTGGTTTATTTGGCGTGGAAATGCCATAGGAACTTCGGCCAAAGGACATGAGTACTTTTTAGACCATTATTTGGGCACACACAGTAATAAAATTGCCGACGAGGTGGCGGGAGATATAGTTGAGGATATCGAATTTGTCAAAGAAGGCGCTAAAGGTAAAATGGATTTGGTAATTGATATTAACTTCAGAATGGATACCTCGGCCCTTTATTCAGATATAGTGCTTCCAACCGCTTCATGGTATGAAAAGGCAGATATCAACTCTACCGATATGCACTCCTTTATTCATCCACTTTCAGCAGCGATTCCTCCAGTTTGGGAAGCAAAGACCGATTGGCAAATTTTTCAGGGCTTGGCCAAGAAAGTACAAGAAATGGCGCCACAGTATCTTCCTGATGTGATGACAGATGTTGTTAACCTTCCTCTTACGCACGACTCAAAAGATGAAATAAGTCAGACGAACCTTCTAGATTGGAGCAAAGGTGACTGTGAACCTATCCCTGGGAAGACGATGCATAAAATTGTTTTTAAGGATAGAGATTACACTAAGATTTATGATAAATTCATTTCACTTGGAAAAGCAGTAGCCGAAAATGGCTTGGGCGCACATGGAAACCATTATATGTGTGAGGATGTATACGAGGAGATGTTGACAAGAAGACAGCATATTACCAAATGGAAAGATGGAACCGAATACCCTTCTTTAAAAGATGATGTTGAGGCCATTAATGCGATACTTATACTATCAACACTAACGAATGGCAAATTGGCCAAGCGGTGTTATGAAAATATGGCTAAAAAAATTGGCGTACCTGAAATAGCGCAACTAGGAAATCCATACGAAAATATTAAGATGGAGTATTTAGACTTGCAGGCACAACCGCAACGATATAACTCCTCTCCACTTTGGTCTGGATTAATGCATGAAGGAAGGACTTATGCGGCGTATACATATAACGTAGATATGTTTGTTCCTTGGAGAACACTTACCGGACGGCAGCATTTCTATTTGGATCACGACGCATATATTGCTTTCGGCGAACATCTATCAACCTATAAACCATCACCAACACCGGAAACCTATGGTGATTTGAGAGTAACGGTTAACGATGGTAAGGCCAAGATGCTAAACTGCCTTACACCACATGGAAAATGGCATATTCATTCAACTTATGGCGATACATTGAGGATGCTTACCTTGTCTAGAGGTGCCGAACCTTGTTGGATAAGTGAAGAAGATGCGGAAGAACTCGGAATTAAGGACAATGAGCATGTTGAAGTATATAATGATCACGGAACCTATGTAGCCCGGGCCTGTGTAAGTTCTAGAATTCCGAAAGGAGTATGTATTGTTTATCATGCTGTTGAACGAACGTATAATATTCCCAAGTCGCAAGAACGAAGAGGAAAAAAAGGCGAGCCTAGACGTGGAGGGATGAATAATTCCTTTACCAGAGTTCACTTAAAGCCAAACTTAATGTGCGGAGGTTACGGTCAGTTCACCTATCATTTCAATTATTGGGGTCCGGTAGGTGTAAATAGAGACACCCACGTATTGGTACGAAAAATGACAAAAGTAGAATATTAAGAAAACGTATTACAATCATTATGGATATAAGAGCACAAATTTCAATGGTTTTTCATCTTGACAAATGTATAGGTTGTCACACTTGTTCGGTAGCCTGTAAAAACATTTGGACCGATAGAAAAGGTGCAGAATATATGTGGTGGAATAATGTGGAAACAAAACCAGGAACTGGATACCCTACTAAATGGGAAGATCAGGACATATATAAAGGTGGATGGGAGAAGAATGGAAATACGGTATCTCTGAAAGGTGCAGGAAAATTAAAAGGGTTAAAGAATATATTTCATAACCCCAATATGCCTGTGCTTGATGACTATTATCATCCATGGAGATATAAATACGAAGACTTGTTTACAGCTCCTGAAGGAGACGATCAGCCTATTGGTCGTGCTGTTTCTATGATAACAGGTGAACCCATGGAAATAAAGGCCGGCCCCAATTGGGATGACGACCTAGGTGGCTCACCGGAATATGCCAGAAAGGATACCAATTTTAAAAGTTTATCACCGGCAGAACAGGAGGCCATGTTCCAATTGGAAAAAATGACCATGATGTATTTACCTCGTATTTGTAATCATTGTCTTAACCCGGCTTGCGTTGCTTCCTGCCCTTCAGGGGCACTTTATAAAAGAGGAGAAGATGGCATTGTTCTAATCAATCAAGAAAGATGTAGAGCATGGCGAATGTGTGTGACAGCTTGTCCTTACAAAAAAACATATTACAATTGGAATAACGGGAAATCTGAAAAGTGTATTTTATGCTATCCAAGATTGGAATCGGGACAGGCGCCTGCTTGTATGCATTCATGTGTTGGTAGAATCCGTTATTTGGGTGTTATGCTCTATGATGCCGATAGAATAGAGGCTGTTGCCTCCTGTAATGAAGATGTTTTAGTGGAAACGCATCTTGATATTTATCTCGATCCCAATGACCCCAAGGTAATTGCGGAAGCACAAAGAAACGGTATCGCCGATTCCACAATAACTGCTGCGCAAAACTCACCAGTGTATAAGTTTGTAAAAGAGTGGGGAATTGCTTTGCCGCTTCACCCAGAATATAGAACGATACCTAATCTGTTTTACGTACCGCCAATGTTGCCCGGTATGGCACAGGTTGATAGCAGTGGTGTTTATGAATCAAGCGCGAAATCTTTGTTTCCGAGTATAGATCAGAACAGGCTGCCGATGAAATACCTAGCTTCCCTATTTTCGGCCGGCGATACAGATATTGTAAGAACCGTTTACGATAAGCTTATGGCTGTTAAAGTTCACCGACGCGACTGTACAGTTGGGGATTTACCCAAGGACGAGGTTAAGGATTTAATGACTGTTGCCCAAATAGATAAAGATACTGCCAATGCAATCTACAGGTTAACGTCTTTGGCGACATTTGAAGAACGATTTGTAATTCCTCCTGCTCACAGGGAAGAATCTATAGAAATGTTAGAAGCAACTGCCGATTTTAAAGGCGAAACGGGATTTGGATTTAAAGAAAGACCTGCAAGGGGTTTATAATAAAATGAAAGATCAATATATAGCACTTTCTGAAATATTTTTCTACCCGAAAGACGGGTATCAGGACAAGGTGAAATATTGCCAACAATATCTTGAGGAGTTCTACCCCGAAGCGGCTGTTACTTTTCAGCGTTTTGCTGATTATATTGATGACAAATCGGTTTGTGAAATTGAAGAAGTCTTCGGATTTACATTCCACATTCAGGCCATCTGCTATTTGGATATTGGTTATGTCCTTTTTGGAGAAGACTATTCGCGAGGAGAATTTTTGGTCAATATGAAACAAGAACAGGCTAAAATTAATCATGATTGCGGAGAAGAACTTGCCGACAATCTTCCACATGTACTGCAGCTTATTGCCATTTCGGAAGATGAGGAGTTTATTCAGGAACTTGTATTAAAAGCTGCAATTCCAGCCGTCGAGAAAATGCTTGAAGAGTTCGAGGAGGGTAGAATGGCATTAAAGCGTAAGGTGACAAAAAAGAAACAGAAAGCTATCATTATGGAAGACATTACTAATGGTAATATATATCAAAATGCGCTTCAAACCTTACTGAAAGTTTTCAAAATGGATTTTGATGATGTTGATTCCCAAGAACATCAAATCCACAAGTATAACCCAACACTTGTTGGCCTAGCCAATGCCTGTGGAGGAGGTTGTTCATTTGTTCAACAAAAAACAGTTAAGAAATGAGTTTGTTCATTGGATCAGATTTTAGTGAAACGTTATTGTATACAATAATAGGTTTAGGAATTGCCATTGTTTTTTTCTTTGTGTATATCATGATGAAAATCAAAAAAGCCGCAGTATTAAATGGGATTATTCTTCCTCCGAAGCGAACGAATTATTTTTATGTTTTGTTGATTATGCTAGGTGTAGCTGCTGCAAGTATCTATTTAATAAAGCTAGGGTTAGAGGGTAATATTGGAATGCTTAACGATCTGTTTTTCATGATTTTTCCTTATCTGGCTGTTGTCATTTTCCTAATTGGGACTATTTACAGGTACCGTTTTATGGGATTTAAGGTTTCTTCGTTGTCTTCAGAATTTTTAGAACGCAAAAAATTGTTTTGGGGGAGTCAACCTTTTCACTGGGGCTTACTCTTCCTATTTTTCGGACATTTAATTGCCTTTCTCTTTCCGCAATCTGTTTTGGCATGGAACGGCGAACCTGTACGACTGCTTATTCTTGAAGTGTCATCATTTGTATTCGGGCTGGCAGTTTTAATAGGGCTGGTTCTGCTTATTAAACGGAGACTGTCCAGTAAATTGGTCCTCTTGGTGAGCAACAAAATGGACATGCTTGTATATACCACTTTACTTGTTCAGATAATTTCAGGATTATGGGTTGCTTTTTTTGTAAGATGGGGATCCTCATGGTTCGCAGGAACAATAACCCCATATCTGAGATCATTATTTGCCTTTAATCCAGATATTAGTGCTGTAAGTGTAATGCCATTTGCGGTAAAAATACATATCATTTCAGCATTTTTAATTATAGCTATTATTCCCTTCACTCGGTTTATGCACTTTTTGGTTGCTCCAATAGACTATTTATGGAGACGATATCAACTTGTTGTTTGGAATTGGAGTAGAACGGCTATAAGAAATTCGAAATCTCATTTTTTTGGCCGAAAACCGAGAGGTCAATAAGCGTTGAAAGTACGTTTTTATTACTTCTGTATCTAGTCAAAAAGCCCTTTAGGAGATTATTAATCCCGAATATTGGCCAGACTCAATAACTTATTGACATTTAAAAACTCAATCTGCTTACCGTTAAGGTTTAGAATATCAGTTTTATTTAATTCAGAGAGGGTTCTTATGGTGGTTTCTGTTGATACCCCGGCAAGATTACCAATTTCTCTTCTCGATAAGGTAGCATTAAGTGTTTTTCCGTCTTGATCAAGTCCAAATTTTTCTTTCAGGACCAATAACGATTCGGCTATTCTTTCAACTACCGTTTTCTGAGTGATATTGACTATTTTCTTTTCAGATTCTCTGAGATCTCTACTTAGTAATTGAAGGGTTTCCAAAGATAATTCACTGTTTTGCTTTAGCACTTCTAAGAACTGGCCCTTACTAATAAAACAAACAACGCTGTCTTCAATGACCGCCGCAGAAGCGCTGTAAAGCTCATTGCTCAATAGGGAACGATACCCCAATACTTCTCCTTCTTTGGCCAAACGAATAATTTGTTCTTTACCTTTTTCCCCCGATTTATACACCTTTACTTTTCCTTTATAAACGCAATACAAACCATTTCCTCTTGACCCCTCATGAAATATAACCTGTCCTTTAGGGTAAAAGTTTTCCGATTTGCCTTTGGAAATAGTTTCGATTTCACCTTGGGAAAGATTACAGAATATTTGATTTTGAGTACGGTTTTTGCATTCGGAACAACCAAATAATTCTAGTTTCATTTTAACACCCATATCTCCCAAGTTAAAGATGATAGAAATACTAAATCTACCATAACATTTCAGTAGAGACCGAAATATATATTTGATCAAAAATAAGTTAAAATATGATATATATCATAAATCTGATGCAGAATCTTAGAAATGAAAATTGAAGTAAAGCTCAGTGCGAAGTTGAGCAATGCGTAGATGAAGTTCGTCGTTTATACGGCAGTAGAAATATGCTTACCAAAACCCATTATTTTAAAGTCGTTCTCGATTAATTTTATGACACCTTTGTTTTGAAATTCGGCCAGTGGCCTAATAACCTATTCATTGGTAGTGGTAGGAAGACAGAGAGGATATATCTTTTTGGGAGATCCTTTAAGCAAGCCTTTCATTATCCTTGGTATCAATTCCAAAAATTTCAGTATCGGTTAAAAGTTTACAAAATGATACCAGAATAAGGGATAAGTTTTCAGCAAGCTATTGAACAATAAATAGAGGTTGCTAGTTTATTTAATGAACACTTCCATCCTTCGGAACGGTATACCATAATAAACTGACTAATCTTATTTTGCTCAATGTCCTCCTTTATATTTCTTGTTTTTTTAAGGTCTCAAGATTTTCAAATTGCTTTGATACTCTAATTTGATAAAAGGGCTAAATTCGAAAATTCTTCGGTACTTATCAGTTTAAACGCTAGCGGGAAAATTATATGATCTTCCCTGTAAATATGCAGGCGAAGCAGTTCTATCAACTCCTGGCCATTGCTGAATGCGACATCGTAAACAAACATTTTCGAGCCTTTATCGGGAAGTCTGGCAGCCAGCCCGAGTAGATTGAAGGTCAATGCGCCTAACTGAATGAATTTGATATGATCATCTTCCATCATATCAATAGCAGTTTGAGGATCATCGCCTTCTCCGTGTTCTCCTGATTCTATAAGGCGTTTATGAAGTAAGGGGAAAAGGATTTTTTCTTCTCTTTGATTATGATCCATGATGTTGTTTTCAAAGAATTTGAAGAATTCACCAAAAGCATTGTTTATCTCATCATTTAAGCCATAACCATTTTCTTTGAACTGAATTAATCCCTTCTCAAAGCTATCAAGTTTCTCAATACCAACCTTGTGTTCGTCCATAAACTTTTGGATAATAGCCGGCATTTGTTCGTAGCTCACCTCTATACTTTTTGTCGCATCATACGCATCGGGCGGATCCATAGGCGAGTTTTCATCGACCTCCAAATCTTTTTCAATATTGCGTTTTATAGGATCACTTTTTTTAAGTGCCTTATTTACCGCCCTTTTTTCATTGTCTACTCTTTTCCCCGTCTTTGGGTCAATTATTCGTTTATGATAACTCATTACATTGGGTATATGTGTATATGTTAAAGATATAGAATTTACTTTAAACCGTTTAATTTATCAAAGGGGTATTCTTTAAAAATTACGGGTTGTCAAACTCTCTTTTAGGACCCTGATAATACCACCAGTTTAGGAATAAGCATAAAACGTAATACACGGCAAATCCGTACAACGCGTATTCTGCAGTTCCGTTTTGTATTTGTTGTCCAAATACTTTGGGAATAATAAACGCTCCATATGCAGCGATGGCCGATGTCCAACCTAACACAGGTCCGGCCTGCTCCTTGCTGAATATATAAGGAATACTTCTGAAAGTAGAACCATTGCCGATTCCTGTAGCAATAAAAAGTACCATAAAACAGGCAAAAAATGGCCACCAATATTGTTCAGGTGAACTTGCTTCCCTCGCCTGAATAATAAAATATGCTACTGCTAAAGCCGCCAGTATTTGAACAATAGTGCTTATAGCAGTAACTTTTGCACCACTATTAATTTTATCGGAAATAATGCCACCGAGCGGACGCACCAAAGCGCCTAAAGCGGGACCGATGAAGACCCACAGAATAAAGTTAGGGGCATTCGGATTGATGAAAGTAGGATCATGAATATCGCTATACACAAATATGTCCTGACATAACTTCGGAAAAGCAGCAGAAAACCCGATAAAAGATCCAAAAGTCATTGTATAAATGACAGTCATAATCCAATTGTGTTTGCTTTTTAAAATGGCAAATTGCCGGTTTAGGTTTGATCGTATTTCTCCCGGAGTTGCGAACTTCATGAGCAATACCGTTAGAATAATCACGATAGGCAATACAATCCACATATTAATTTGAAGCCCGACAAGTAAATATCCACCAACACCTGCTGCTATTAACCCTAGCAGAATCATAAACAACGTTTTGCCTATTCCCGCAATAGTTGAAGGAATTTTGGGAGTTCCTGTAATAACATTATTCATTCCAAACCAGGCCGCAAATGCGGAAATTATAATTAATGGAACCCACACCCATCCCGCATTTTGTACACCCGATAACAATCCGCTCCCATCAGAATTGACAACAGTTCCTACTGAATCAAAAAGTGCAAACCCAACAACAAAAGGAATGAGTTTCTGCATAACCGCAACTCCAAGATTGCCGATACCGGCATTCATTCCTAAAGCATATCCTTGATTTTTCTTTGGGAAAAAGAAACTGATATTACTCATTGAAGAAGCAAAGTTTCCTCCTCCAAAACCAGACAACAATGCCATTACAGCAAACAGCATATATGATGAATTCAGATCGCTAAGAGCCATTCCTGTTCCGAAGGCCGGGATAACTAATAATAGTGTGGTGGTAAATATTACATTTCTGCCTCCGCCTAGTGAAATCAAAAATGAATTTGGCAGTCGCAACGTCGCACCCGCCAAACCTGCAATAGCGGGAAGCGTATAGTATAAATTATTGACTTCTTTTAGAGCTGCCATATACTCATCGCTATCTTTTACAAGGCCTTCGGTCATTCCAAAATTATAACCAAAGTCCTTCATATAATTTATAATCACACCCCACATAATCCACACCGCAAATGATAACAATAACGCCGGAATAGATATCCAGAGGTTTCTTGTTGCTATTCTTTTTCCTTTGGAATTCCAAAAATCCAAATCTTCAATATTCCACTTTGTAATGTTAGTTTTTGACATAATCTAAGTTTTAGTAGCCTTAAAAAAATTAGATGTTTTTCATTATTTCGGGATGCCCTTTACGAAGCTTCCTTTGAATGACCTGATGCATCCAGATCAAACAGATGAGCGACAGAAAAAACATGAAGATCCAGCAACTTGTCCATAATCCGGTTCGATCGAGCAGGTACCCAAAAATTATGGGGCAAACAAAGCCTCCAAGCCCACCAATAACACCCACAATTCCTCCAACTACACCTACTTCTTCGGGATAGTATTCCGGAATATGTTTATATACTGCTGCCTTACCTATACCCCAAATACTTCCTATTAATATTACCAAGACAGCAAATACCCATACGTTGGCCTGAAAGTAGATTTTGGTAATTCCTTTTGCCAGCAATTGCTTTCTAGTGACCTTATCGCCCACTTTAACGATTGTTTCATGCCAGACATCCTTTGTGGGAAAGATAAAGGTGCCTTCTTCTATGTTAGCTTTTACGTTGGTTGCCTTTGTTAAGCCGTAGCGATGCTCATCAACAACAATTTCATCAGAAGTTACTGCTGTTATCACGCCATCTTGCTTTGCCAATATTCCTTTTCCAGGAGAGGTTATTTCCATTTTAGGAATGATGAGGAAAAAAGAAATCAAACAAGACGATCCCAGTACCCAATACATAACGGTTCTTCCTCCAAGCTTATCGCTTAACCATCCCCCTAGGATTCGTATAATTCCTGATGGAAAACTAAATAAGGAGGCCAAAATACCCGCTGTAACAAGTGATAAAAAATAAACATTTACGAAATAGGGAACCAACCATTGGGAGAAGGCAACAAAGCATCCAAACACGACAAAATAATAGAGCCCAAATCGCCAAACTCGAATGCTTTTTAGTGGGGCCAATTGCTTTAATAGAGTTTTGGTGCTTGAGGTGGGTTTTTTATTAGTGCTAAACAAGTAAAAAAGTATAGCCATCCCTACCAGTACACCACCGTACAACAAAGGTAATTTTCGCCATCCCTCTAAATCTTGCAGATTATTCGTAAAGTACATTAGCAAAGTTGGCGCAAGTAAGGTTGTAATTGCAGCACCCGCATTTCCTGCCCCAAATATTCCCAAAGCAATCCCCTGTCTTTTCATAGGAAACCAAACAGACGTATAGGCAATTCCTACTGAAAAACTCGCTCCTGCAAGACCAAACCCAAAACTACACAAAGCAAATCCAGTATAGCTATTTACAAAGCCAAGTAAAAACATAGGAATGGCACATAAAATAATTAAAATTGTCATGACCGGTTTCCCGCCATATTTATCAGTAAGAATCCCTGCTGGCAATCTAAAAAGGGCACCTGTGAGTACAGGGATGCCTATAAGAAATCCGACTTCTGAAAGTTTCCAATCAAACACTTGATTGGAAATTAAAAAAGTAACTAATACACCATTAAGCATCCATGCCGCGAAGCATATGGTAAATGCAAGTGTGTTGAGGAATAATGTTTTGTTAGCTCCCTTAGGTAGTGTTGTTTCCATTACAATTGTGGATTTCCAATAAAAGTGGGCTTCATTGCGATTATTAACCACTCCAAATTAAATCGAGTCCTCTGATCGGTAAAAATTGCCGTATCCTGTGCAGGAAGGGCCAATGTTATATAACCGTCTCGATACTCTGTCGTTGGTCCTAATTTATCCGTTGGTGTAATCTGTGCAGTACATGGTAGGACAACTAAAAATAGTAGCCCTGCAAAAATTACAATTCTATTTAAGCGTCCAAAAGATGCTTGTTTTTTCATATACTCTTACCGGGTTAAAAAATTGCCATTTATCAATGACGTAAAGAAATTGATTAAGCATGTTTAAAAAAATGATGCGGCTCATATTCTGTGCGCTTTCTGCAATTTTTTTTACTAAATCTCCCTTAGAAACAACGAGTTTGGGTTTATATTTTTTTTTTACTCCCGGCTCGTCTATCTTTGTACTTTCTACTTAACTTAATCCAAATAGCAAGGAGTTATTAACTTAAACAACAGAAATGAGAGAGCTTGATTCCACTAGTGTAGAAAGCAGTGAATTTGTAGAACAAACCTTCAACTTTTGGTTTAACGGGAAAAATCATATCCGTTCCCCGTTTCCTGAGTACATTAGATCTGAACTAAAAATATTATCTGTGAAACGGTTTTTTGAATGGACATCGGGAATAGACCCAAAGGCAAAAGAGGAAGTTAATGATCAAGTTATATCCGCAAAATTTGAAGAATTCATTTTTGATATTGCGCAGGAGCTAGTTCGAACCGAAGATGAAAAACTGACAATAAAATATCCGTTTATGCCAAGAATTGGAGATGAAATGAAGGATGATCTGACAACAGAAAAGAGCATAATTGTAAATCGTTCACTATTCAAGAAAAAAGACGATCAATTCATGAAAGTAAAGCTGCAAAAACAAGATTCCAACGAGATATGGGAAACTAGCTTTGAGTTGCCTATTTAATAAGAAACTACTTTAATTTGTCATTGACATAATACAAGCGTTCTACTATCTGACCGTCCGGACTCCATTTAATATATTCGCCATTTAACATGTCATTTTCGTAAATTCCTTCAGTAAGTTTATTTCCATTTCTATCCCAAGTAATCCAAGTACCTTGTCTTTTTCCATTTAGAAATGTCCCTTCCATTTTTTTCTTACCACTCTCATAGTACCAAATCCACTTGCCCTCGTTCTTTCCATTTTCGACACTGGATATTAGTTTTACTTGACCATTATCAAAATGATCCTGAATTTCGTCTCTTTTACTAAAATGCAAAATTACCCAGCCCATCAATATTATGGCCGTAATAATCTTGTGGTAACTATTATAGCTAAAGAGAGACATAATCTAGCATTATTTCCCTATAAAGATACGCTATGTCCTTCGTATTGTGCAAAAAAATCTCTTTTTGCCAGCTCATAGCCGGATGAAAAGAATGAATGTCTTGGGCAAAACGAAAATGGAATACCGGCAAAATGTTGAAATCAAAGGCCTTTATAATGCCTGTTGTAGCTTTAATGCCATCTCGCCTCTTCGTTTACTATGTCCACAAGACTTTTGTTTATGCACAGTCCGGTTCGAAACCAACATGCAAAATTCTATCCCTTGAAGTATTTATTTTTATGAATTCATTATTTATCCATATTCAAAATAGTGTTATATTTATAGGGAAATAACGCTAAATAATGATTTCGGTTTACGAGGCTTTGCGAATTATAGAAGAAAACGTGTTTCCAACGGTACATTTGGAAACCAGAAATTCGGTAGATGCCCTAGGATTTATAGTTTCCGAAGCCGTTGTTTCACCAATTAATATGCCTCCATTTAGGCAGTCTGCCATGGATGGTTTTGCGCTTCATTTACATGACTTGGACACCTATAGAGTTGTCGGAGAGGTAAAGGCCGGAGAGGCTCACAATCCTATACTGAAAAAAGGAGAGGCGGTACGGATCTTTACTGGAGCGGCGGTTCCAGACTCCGCTGATGCAGTGGTTATGCAGGAAAAAGTATCTGCCAAAGGAGACTCTATTCTATTATCTCATGTTCCTTTTTCAGGAGAAAATATTCGGCCTCTGGGCGAACAAGTAAATAAGGGGGCCGTAGCTCTTAAAAAAGGGACAAGATTGACACCGGCAGCCATCGGTTTTCTAACTTCAATAGGAGTCGAAGAAGTTAAGGTTTTTCAGAAGCCTTCTGTGGCCATTTTAACTACTGGAAACGAATTGATAACTGCTGGACAGCCTCTAAGTCATGGCCAAATATATGAGAGCAATACGTCCATGTTGTCATCCGCGATTCGCAGTCTTGGTTATAATCGAGTGTCCACATATAAGGTTGAAGATGATGCTCAAATGACCTATGATATTTTACAGACCGTCATCAATGAAAATGATATAGTCCTGATTACAGGTGGAATTTCAGTAGGAGATTACGACTTCGTTGGTCGTACTTTGAAGGCGCTGGGGGTTGAGCAGTTGTTTTATAAGGTGAATCAAAAACCAGGCAAACCTTTCTTTTTTGGAAGAATGACCGATACCATCGTTTTTGCACTTCCCGGAAATCCTGCGGCTGCACTGAGTTGCTTTTATATTTATGTGTATACCGCCTTACAAAGATTATCAGGCGACCTCAACTTTCAACTAAAGAGGACAAAGGAAAAATCGGCTTCATTTTTTGTAAAAAAAGGGGGGCGCCCCCAATTTTTAAAGGCAGTCTACGCAAATGAAAAGATCGCTTTGCTAGAAGGACAAAGTTCAGCGATGTTACAGACTTTTGCTATTGCAAATGCATTGGTTTTTGTGCCGGATGATGTTGTTGAAATAGCACCCGACGATATTGTAGATGTGATACATTTACCAAATTAATTCAGTATGAGATTTAAAATTAAGAGTAGAATTTGGATTGAAGTTGATGAGCATGTGTTTTTGGGAGGGGGCAGAGTGCGATTACTTAAGGCAATTGAAGAAACAGGCTCACTGTCTAAGGCCGCAAGGAGCTTAAAAATATCTTATAAAAAGGCTTGGATTCTTATTGATTCGGTAAACAAATCGGCCAATGAACCAGTGATCGTCAGCAGTGTTGGTGGTAAAAACGGCGGGGGAATGTTGCTAACACCATATGGAAAGAAACTTATATCTACATTCGATGATATAAATCACGGTTGTTGGAATTATTTGGATACGCAGCTTAAAAAATTGGAGAATTTATGATGCAAGATATCACAGCTATTTGGCCATTTCTGGTGATTCTACCTATAGTTGCCTTTTTATATGCAAGTGTTGGGCATGGCGGCGCGAGTGGTTACTTAGCGTTGATGGCCATTTTCTCATTTTCTCCGGAAGAAATGAAACCTACCGCGCTCTTACTCAATTTATTTGTGGCTGGTATCGCATTTTACCATTATTACAGAGCTGGATATTTTAATAAAAAAATGTTTATGTCTTTTGCCATAGCTTCTGTTCCAATGGCGTTTTTAGGAGGTATGATTGAGGTAGACGCTTCTATCTACAAAAAGATACTAGGAGTGCTGTTGATTTTTGCCATACTAAAAATGCTGAACGTCTTTGGTAAAGAAGGTACTTTTATAAAGGAAGTTAAAATTTGGCAGGGTCTCCTGGTAGGAGGGATTATTGGATTTTTTTCAGGGCTTATTGGAATTGGGGGAGGCATTATTTTAAGCCCTGTGATTTTGTTATTGCATTGGGGGAAAATAAAGGAGGCTGCCGCTGTTTCTGCTTTATTTATCTGGGTCAATTCGGCTGCGGGCCTGGCAGGTCAATTTAGCAATAACATGAGATTGTCATCACTATCCTTGGTAATGGTAGGTATTGCGGTTATTGGTGGTTTCTTCGGAAGCTATATTGGAAGTAAAAAATTGTACAATAAGCAGTTGAGACATTTACTTGCCATAGTGCTTATTTTCGCCTCTATTAAATTGTTTACTACATAATGAATAGAAATAATTACATAACAGGAATCATTCTCGCAGGTGGGAAAAGCACTAGAATGGGAAGTGATAAGGGTCTTTTGCCTTTTAAGAACAAATTATTTGTCGAGCATATTCTGGAGGTTCTTAAAGCTTTAGTAACAAATGTCATTATTGTTAGCGACAACAAAGATTATGACCGCTTTAACGCTACAAGGGTGAGTGACCTTATAAAGGACGCAGGGCCTTTGGCAGGGATTTATACGGGCTTGTTTTACTCAAAAACTGAAAATAACCTAATATTAAGCTGTGATGTACCCTTAATTGATATTGCCATTTTAAAACAATTGATCGCCGAAGATGACATTTCTTTTGATGTCGTTCAGGTTCAAAGCCAAAATAAAACCATGCCCTTGATCGCTTTGTATAAGAAGCGATGTAAGAACCATTGTTTAACCTTATTGGAATCGGGTGAAAGGCGCTTGCGGGTTTTTGTTGACCAGCTAAAAGTCAAAACCATTGTATTGGACAAGAGCCTAGAAAAACATGCCGTTAATATTAATACCGAACATGATCTAAACGTATTGAAGAATGAATTTGACGATTAAATATTATGGGCTGCTTGCGGAGGCCGTACAGCGGCAAGAAGAGTTATTCTGGTTTTCTCAAGATAGCATTGAAGAACTGCTGGAAGCACTTTATGCAAAGTATCCGCCGCTAGAAGGAATGGATTTTCAGGTGGCACAAAATAATAAGATTGTTCCAACGGAGACTATTATCACTGGTACCGAAATTGTTTTGTTGCCTCCCTTTGCCGGTGGATGATAGAAAATGGTAAACATAAATATGAGCAGATATAGTAGACATATTGTATTACCGGAAATTGGCCAAATCGGTCAGGATAAACTTTCAAAAGCAAAGGTCCTTGTCATTGGGGCTGGTGGTTTGGGGTGCCCTGTTTTGCAATATCTCACCGCAGCTGGGGTTGGTACAATTGGTATTATTGATTTTGATATTGTGGAAGAATCCAATCTACAGCGTCAGGTGTTATTTGGATCGTCCGACCTGGGTAGAAACAAAGCGACGGCAGCTAAAGAGCGGCTTTCTGATTTGAATGACACCATAACCATCCACACGTATCCGTATAGATTAACACATTTGAATGCCTTAGCACTTTTTTCATTGTACGATATTATAGTGGATGGCTCAGACAATTTTACAACAAGATACTTGGTAAACGATGCCTCTGTAATAACCAATAAACCTCTAGTGTACGGAGCTATTTTAAAGTTTGAAGGGCAGGTTGCCGTCTTCAATTATAAAAACGGGCCTAGTTACCGATGTCTATTCCCTACCCCACCAAAAGCGGGTTCGGTGGCCAATTGTTCAGAAATTGGCGTTCTAGGGGTATTGCCGGGGATAATCGGATCCATGCAGGCAAATGAGGTGCTAAAGCTCATTCTTGATTTGGGAAATGCTTTAAGCGGAAGGGTGCTAATTTACAACGCCTTGACGACACATATTACTACCTTGGCCATTCCCCGATCTGAAAGAATCATACAAGAGATAGTTTCGAAAAGGGAAACATTTCAGGAACTCAATTATGCATTTAATTGTGAAATGCCGATCCTTGAAATTGCAATGGAGGGCATTTCAGAATTGACGAATGTTCAATTTATCGATGTTCGTGAGCCGCATGAGACTCCAAAAGTGGCCCTTGAAAATATGATCCAGATTCCACTAAGTCGGTTGGAAGATCAAATAAAGCATTTGAATTCAGCAAAGGAAAAGGTTTTCTTTTGTGCTGTAGGAGAACGAAGCCGAAAAGCAGTATCCATTTTACAAAAACATCAGATTCATAATTGTTATAGCCTGAAAGAAGGCGTTCATGCAATTTTAGCGTATCAAAAAAATAGTCAGTATGAAAGATCGTAAACCAAAGAGCGTATTTATAGAAGGTCCCATTTCGTCAGAATTTATAGGAGACTCAATTGCAAAGCATCAAAGCAAGACAACCATTGGAGCCCACAATATCTTTCTAGGGCAGGTTCGTGCCGATACCCTAGAAGGAAAAACAGTCAAAATGATAAATTATTCATCCTATGAAGAGATGGCCAATGTAACATTTCATGAGATCCGTGAGGCCGCCTTTGCTAAATTCGATCTTAGCTGTATGCATATTTATCACAGTTTGGGGGGGGTGAAAGCAGGTGAGATATGTATGTTCATTTTTGTATCCGCCACCAGAAGAAAAGAAGTGTTTCAAGCCATCGAATATCTGGTTAATGAAATAAAAGAGAAAGTTCCCATCTTCGGAAAAGAAATTTTTGAAGATACCTCTCATCAATGGAAAGTAAACTCTTGAGATTGATTGGGCAATGGTAAAACGAAATGAAATATTCAATAGAAAATGATAGACATAACACATAAGTCAAATACGCTTAGAGAAGCGACGGCCCAAGCTATTGTCAAAGTTAGCCAGCCCGAAACGATTTCAGCCATTAAGAACAAGACCGTTCCCAAAGGAGATGTCTTTGCCATGAGCAAGGCTGCGGGCTTGCTGGGCGTAAAGAAAACACCCGACTTGCTTCCAGACTGTCATCCGCTGCCTATTGAATATACAGGAATCGATTTTGAAATAAATGATCTGGAGATCACCATATTGTGTACGATCAAGACCATATATAAAACGGGTGTTGAGGTTGAAGCGATGCATGGGGCAAGTGTGGTGGCTTTGAATATGTATGATATGTTGAAGCCTATTGACAAAGGTGTCGAAATTCACCATATCAAATTAATGCACAAAAAAGGAGGAAAATCCGATTTTAAAGACCGTTTCAGAAAAGATATTACTGCGGCAGTTATTGTTTGTTCGGACACTATCGCAGACGGGCAAAAAGAAGATAAGGCCGGATTGGCAATTAAGAAGAAACTGGAGGAATGTGAGGTGGTCGTTTCCGATTATGTGGTGATTCCGGACGAGAAAGAAGTCATTCAACAAAAAGCCCAACAATACAAGGATAGCGGTATAGACCTTATCATCTTTACAGGAGGCACCGGACTTTCTATGAGAGATGTGACTCCGGAGGCATTAATACCGCTGATAGACAGACGGATTTCGGGTATAGAAGAAACTGTGCGTAGTTACGGTCAAAATCGAACTCCATACGCCATGCTTTCGAGAAGTGTAGCGGGCACTTATGGAAATAGCCTGTTACTGGCCTTGCCTGGATCAACCATCGGCGCTAGCGAATCTATGGATGCTATTTTTCCACCCTTATTACATATTTTTAGAATTTTTAAAGGAGCGAGACACGATTCATGAACAGAACAAAAAATATATTGACCGATACTTTTGGAAGAGAACACACCTATTTGCGTATATCTCTTACCGAGCGATGTAACTTGCGTTGTACTTATTGCAGACCTGCTGATGGCATACCTCTCTTACCGAAATCCCACCTCATGAACTTTGAGGAGATCTATACAATTGCCAAGACTTTTGTAAATCACGGAGTGACCAAGATACGTCTTACCGGCGGGGAACCATTGGTGCGAAAAGATGCCCATCTTATTTTAGAAAAATTAGCTACTTTGCCCGTCGAACTGGCTATTACCACGAATGCTGTTACGGTAGATCGATTTGTTGATTCATTCAAGAAATATGGAATCGAAACTATAAATGTAAGTCTTGACTCCCTTGACCCCGAAAAATTTAAACAGATTACACGTCGCGATTATTTCAGGAAAGTTTATGCCAATATCATGCTCTTAATCGATTATGGGTTTAAAGTTAAATTAAACACAGTGTTGATGAAGGGATTTAATGAAGACGAAATAGTTAATTTTATCAAATTCACGAAAGGACACCCTGTTACGGTACGGTTTATTGAATTCATGCCCTTCGATGGCAATAAATGGAATCTGGAAAAAATGGTTTCTTACAAAGACGTGATGACAAGTGTCAACAATGGTTTTTCTGAAAACAGGGTCATACGGCTTCAAGATGCACCTAATGACACTTCAAAGAATTATAAGATCGAAGGGTATCTGGGTTCCTTTGCTATTATAAGCTCGGTTACCAATCCGTTCTGCGATACCTGCAACAGGTTGCGGTTAACAGCCGATGGCCATTTGAAAAATTGTCTATTTTCTGCAGCCGAATCGGATCTGCTTACCACCTTGCGTGATGGTAAATCAATAGAACCGGTTATTCGGAAGGCCGTTCAATTAAAACTCAAAATGAGAGGCGGTATGAATACTTTGGAGAAGCTGAAAAACCCTGAATTACATGAAAAGAATAGAAGTATGATCACGATTGGCGGTTAAGTCTTTTATTATTTAAATTAATATGTTTAATATTAGACGCTGAAAAACCAAGTAAATATGACCGATCAAGACATTGCAAACCAAGTCGAGCTGAAACACATTAGCAAGATTGCTGAAAAATTGGGGTTAAATTCAGAGAATCTGGACTTGTATGGAAAATACAAATTAAAGCTCCCTCATTCGATTATTGATTTAGATAAAGTTCAGAAAGCGAACCTCGTTCTAGTCACTGCTATTTCACCAACACCTGCAGGCGAGGGCAAAACTACCATGTCAATCGGGCTATCTGAAGGGTTGAACCAACTAGGGAAACGTGCTGTAGTTGTGCTTAGAGAACCTTCGCTGGGACCCGTTTTTGGGATTAAAGGGGGGGCCACCGGAGGAGGCTATTCACAAGTGCTTCCAATGGAAGATATTAACCTGCATTTTACCGGAGACTTTTCGGCAATTGAAAAGGCACATAATCTTCTTTCAGCTATTATCGATAATAACATTCAAAGTAAAACAAATTCCTTAGGAATTGATGCCCGAACGGTAAAATGGAAACGTGTGATGGATATGAACGACCGGGCATTACGAAATATTATAGTTGGTCTAGGGGGAACTACGTCTGGTGTACCTAGAGAAACTGGCTTCGACATTACCGCAGCCTCCGAAATCATGGCTATTTTATGCCTATCCGACGATTTAGAAGATCTGAAGCACCGTCTGGGTAGTATTTTTATAGGCTACAATTTTAATAAAGAACCTATATATGCACGCGACCTTAAGGTTGAAGGGGCTATGGCTGCTTTACTTAAAGAAGCCATCAAACCTAATCTGGTTCAAACAATTGAAGGGAATCCGGCAATCATTCACGGTGGCCCCTTTGCGAACATCGCACAAGGAACCAACTCTGTACTTGCTACCCGAATGGGGATGTCTTTATCAGATTATACCGTGACCGAAGCTGGTTTTGGCGCCGACCTAGGAGCAGAAAAATTCCTGAATATTAAATGTCAAAGTGCTAAAATATCACCTAAGGCTGTTGTTATAACCACAACCATTAGGGCTCTTAAATATCACGGAGGAGCCAATTTAAACGACCTAACAACGCCGGATGTGGCGGCATTAAGAAAAGGCCTTCCCAATTTGGAAAAACATCTTGAAAACATTCAGCAATTTAATTTAACGCCCATTATTGCTATAAATCGTTTTTTAACCGATGGTGACGAAGAGATAGCACTTATTGAGGAGTTCGCCAAGCTCAAAAATGTTCGGGTGGCTCTAGCCGAAGTTTGGGCCAAAGGAGGTAAAGGAGCTTTAGAATTGGCGCAACACGTTATTGATGTGGTCGAATCTGCCACTACATCATTTACTCCTACTTACTCCTGGGATATGGATGTTAAATCGAAAATTGAAGCAATTGCTACCAAGATCTACGGTGCTGGCAAAGTAGAGTATTCGGCCTTGGCAAAAAAGAATTTACGCACCATCGCTGAACTGGGACTAGAAAACCTCCCAGTATGTATTGCCAAAACACAAAAATCACTCTCGGACAATCCAAATTTAATAGGTCGTCCTGAGAATTTTACCATAACCATCCGTGAGATAGAAATTGCAGCTGGGGCAGGATTTTTAGTGCCCATTTCGGGAGATATGATGCGCATGCCAGGACTTCCAGCACACCCTGCTTCAGAGCATATAAATATCGATAACGACGGCAATATCTCAGGGTTATTTTAACAAAATCGATGGAAAAATTCCATTAACTTTGTATAAATCCGTATTTACCAATACATTGTATCAATGGCAACGAGAGATTACAAAGGCAAGAAATTTGAAAATTCTGGGGTGAATAAGACCTTAGATGCACTTAATATTGAAGAAGCGTTGCAGATCAATATTAATGATACCCCCTTTATTGTTTCCATGCGGACACCTGGAGATGATAAATACCTAATTCGCGGAATGCTTCATTCTGAAGGAATTATCAAAAACAAAAATTTCGTTCCTGATGTCGTGTTGAAGAGAGAAAATAACAATGGAATTGTAACTGTTGTCAACGTCTATATTCCCGAAGAAGAATTGGGTAAGGGATACGTGAACAGTAGGAGCCTGCTTTCAGTTTCTTCCTGTGGTATCTGTGGAAGGACAGAATTAGGCGACCTTTCATTTATGGGATCTACAATTGATGATCGACAAAAGATGGATATTGGCATGATTGGCATGTTGTTTGAAAAAATGAAAGCCCGGCAACTTGATTTCAAGCAATCGGGAGGAACTCATGCTGCTGCTGCCTTTACGCTCGATAGCGAACTGCTTTGTGCTATGGAGGACATAGGAAGACATAATGCGGTAGACAAGGTTATTGGCTCTTTGATTTTACAGAATAAGCTTAAGGAAGCTATGATCCTGACAGTGAGTGGTCGAATTTCTTATGAGATTGTTATCAAATGTTTTATGGCTAAAATGCCATTTTTAGCAGCCGTTTCGGCTCCATCCTCCTTGGCTGTAGATTATGCCAAGGAATTAGGAATTACATTGTTCGCTTTTTGCCGTAATAACCGGGCTACGTGCTATTCAAACCCGCAAAGAGCAAAATTACCCAAGTCGTCGAAAAAGATCGATAATAAAGCCAGTTAATCAAAGAATATGTCAGATAATCTAAGTGAACTATTAGGTAAAAAAGGAATAGAAGAAAGCCTCTTCGATAAAATGGGTAGGCTAAACGAAACCAGTGGCGTGCCCAGTGAAGACGAATTGGCTGCGCTGGCTGAAGAGTTCCTTGTGGGCAAGGCCAATACGTATGGTACAGCTACATTCTACGATTTTCTGAAGCCGGAAAACAAAGACAAAAAGGTGTATGTGTGTAATGGTTCGGCTTGCCTTTGTGCGGGTACTCAGACTTCCCTTATAGAATCGCTTAAGGATCATTTTGAAGCCCATGAGATTGGGCATATGACCTGCTTGGGAAGATGCCATGAAAACACGGCCTTTCATTATAGGGGAAAGAATTTCTCTGGGAGTGCATTCAAGAACTTAGATACCATCCTTGACACCAATAACGACTTAAACAAAGATTCCTATCGCGTAAAAGCCGGTGGGAAGGCGATATTAACAGTGCCATTTTCGAATGTAAAAGAGTATTACAAACCTTTTAGAGAGGCCCTCAAAAAAGATAGTAAATTGACTCTTGAGGAGATTAAGGTCTCTAACCTGAGGGGACGAGGTGGTGCAGGTTTCCCTATAGGGTTAAAATTAGAGTTTTGTCGCAACGTCGATAACAAAACCAAATTCATCATCTGCAATGCGGACGAGGGAGATCCCGGCGCGTATTCAGATAGATATCTGCTAGAAGAAAGACCACATTCTGTGTTGTTTGGGATGCTAATTGCTGGCTACGTAGCTCATGCTAGTTATGGTATATTGTACATTAGAGCCGAATACCCAGAGGCCGTACAAATTGTGCAAGAGGCTATTAACGAACTCAGAGATCACGGGCTTATTGGAAAAGATATTGACGGCAGTGGTTTCAATTTCGATTTTAAGATTATTCAGGCACAAGGCTCCTATATCTGCGGCGAAGAAACAGCATTGATAAACTCTATTGAAGGACAGCGTCCGGAAGTTCGTGTTCGTCCACCCTATCCTGCGCAAAAAGGCTTGTTTAACAAACCTACAGTAGTTAATAATGTGGAGACCTTGGCGGCATTACATTTCATCATAGAAGAAGGCGGGAATACCTGGAAACAAATCGGGACCGAGCGCTCGTCTGGAACGAAACTGGTGTGTTTAGACAGTTTTTTTAATAATCCGGGATTGTACGAAGTTGAAATGGGAACACCATTGTCTACAGTGGTCAACGATTTGGGTGGAGGCTTCAAGTTAAATGTGAAAGCGCTACACATTGGTGGACCCCTAGGAGGCTTGGTTCCTGTATCAAAGATCGGTGATCTCTCGATTGATTTTGAGTCTTTTTCAACAGAAGGTTTCTTGTTGGGCCATGCATCGGTAGTAAGCGTTCCAGCAGACTTTTCAATGATGAAATATATCGAACACCTATTCGATTTTGCAGCCTACGAAAGTTGTGGAAAATGTTTCCCATGTCGTTTGGGAACCAAAAGAGGGCAGGAGTTGGCTACCAAGGCATTGCAATCTGATTATAAAATAGACCGAAAATTATTCAACGATCTCCTCATTACCTTAGAACAGGGATCATTGTGCGCTCACGGAGGTGGCATACCACTGCCGGTTAGAAACGCGTTACAGTATTTTGAAGAGGAACTAAAAACATATTTCAATTAAATAGTGATATGATGAAGAAGGCATATATAGATAATGAAGTTTTTGAAATTGTTCCGGGAGAAACAATACTTTCCTTTATTAGACGATATAAGGAAAAAAATCTAGTTCCTACACTTTGCGATGCGCCAAATCTGGATCCATTTGGATCTTGTAGGGTTTGCAGTGTAGAAGTTGCATTAGAGGAAAATGGACCTGTAAAAACGATGGCCTCATGTCATGCACCAGTAGCAGAAGGACAGTATATATTTACCAGTAGTAAATCGGTAAAGGCGTTACGAAAAAACATTATTGAACTGGTCTTGACAGACCATCCGCTAGACTGTCTTACCTGTGAGGTGAATGGAAATTGTGAGTTGCAAACCGTGGCCGCTCAGGTAGGAATTCGTGAAGTTCGCTATCCTGCAGGTGACAATCATTTATATAGGCTGAAGGATTTGAGTCATCCGTACATGACCTCAGACCTTTCCAAATGTATAAATTGTTATCGCTGTGTTCGTGCCTGCGATGAAGTGCAAGGAGAGTTTGTATTGAGTATGGCAGGAAGAGGTTTTGATTCGCATATTGTTAAAGGTTTCGATCAAACATTTATGGATTCGGATTGTGTGAGCTGTGGAGCCTGTTCTCAGGCGTGTCCGACTTCGGCAATTTCTGATGTGTTTCAGTCCAAAGCAATACAAGCAACAGCAACCACGCGGACTATTTGCACCTATTGTGGAGTAGGTTGTAACCTTGATGTGGCAACAAACAATGGCGAAATCCTCAGCATTACTGCACCCTATGATGCCGAAGTAAATCAAGGGCACACCTGTCTGAAAGGACGTTATGCGTTTAAGTTTTATGACCATCCGGAACGTCTCAATTCTCCCATGATAAAACGCAATGGCGCCTTCGAAAAGGTAAGTTGGGAAGAAGTATATGACTATATCGCATTAAAATTGACAAATTTTAAAGAGGAATTTGGGCCAGATTCCATTGCAGGAATTTCATCCGCCAGATGTACCAATGAAGAAAATTATTTGATGCAGAAATTCATTAGAACTGTTATTGGCACGAATAATATTGATGGATGTGCTCGAGTTTGTCATTCACCAACAGCATTGGGAATGCAACGCACATTTGGAACCGGAGCTGCGACAAATTCAATAGACGATATAAAAGATACGAATTGTATATTGGTGATTGGAGCCAATCCAACCGATGCTCATCCGGTGACGGGAGCCAAACTTAAGCAGTTCGCAATGAAGTCGGATAATATTTCGATTGTGATCGACCCTCGACGCACCGAGCTGGCAAAATACGCAACATATCATATTCCATTAAGACCGGGTACCAATGTCGCAGTACTGAACATGATGATGTATTATATTATTTCAGAAGGATATATCGACCAGTCTTTTATTGAATCCCGAACTGAGGGTTATGAAGAATTTGAGAAAGAAATTCTCGCCATAGACTTGGATCATTTAGAAGAAGTTTGCGGGGTGGACAGAAATCTAATTAAGGATGCGGCGGTTGCCTATGCAACGGCACCAAATGCAATGTCTTTTCACGGCCTTGGAGTAACCGAACATTCCCAAGGAACGTTCACAGTGATGCAAATTGCAGAGCTAGCCTTGCTTACGGGTAATATTGGACGAAGAGGTGTGGGTGTGAATCCGTTACGTGGACAAAACAATGTGCAAGGAAGCGCAGACATGGGCGTACAACCTCATCAGGGTGCGGGCTATTTAGATGTTACCAACGAGGCTGTTAATAAAAAATACAACGAATTTTACGGTGTAGATGTGCCGAAGCATATCGGTTATAAGATCCCGGAGATGTTCGATGCGGCACTGGAAGGAAAGTTAAAAGCCATTTGGATTATCGGCGAAGATATTGTTCAAACAGATCCGAATACTAAGAAAGTAATCAAGGCTATGGAAGCGACAGATCTGGTCATTGTGCAAGAATTGTTCATGACGGAAACAGCGAAATACGCAGATGTAATACTGCCCGGCGCATCTTTCCTTGAAAAGAGTGGAACCTTTACGAATGGTGAACGCCGTGTTCAAGCTGTTCGACAAGTGGTGGCTCCAGTGAAAGGAGCAAAGCCCGACGGGCAGATTATTGTAGATATAATGAATAAAATGGGTTATAAACAACCCGATTATACTCCGGAAGGCATGCTTGAGGAGATATCTCAAATTGTACCATTTTTTGCGGGAATTCAATGGAATAGACTTGGTAAGAATGGTCTTCAATGGCCGGTTGCCAAGGATGGCACGGATACACAAATTCTTCACCAGAAAGATTTTAAACGAGGCAAAGGCTATTTTGAGTTCAATGCCTGGGAAGAAACCAAGGAATTGACTTCACACTCCAAAGAGTTTCCTTATATATTGACGACCAATAGAGAATTAGAACATTATAATTGCGGGGCTATGACCCGGCGAACGGCCAATGAAGAAATTTTGTCCGATGACTATCTGATGATCAATCCTGATGATGCCAAAGAGCACCTCATCTCTGAAGGGGATTATGTTTGTTTGGAATCGCCACGCGGGAAGGTGGACGTTAAGGCAAGGATTACTGACGAAGTTAAGCAAGGCATCCTGAGTACGACGTTTCATTTTCCTGAAATCATGATCAACAATCTTACGGGAGACATTCATGATTCGGAAGCAATGTGTCCCGAATACAAAGTAGTTGCTGTCCGTATCAGAAAAAGCAAAGGAAAATTTAAAACCCTGACCGAATAATTCAGTTTAGATGGAGAAACCTTGTATTTTTTATAGCCGAAGTTATTCTCTAAAACCAGTTGCTGGAAATTACGTTAGTCATCCCAAAAGATACGATTCTTGTAAAGACCATTTGATCAGACACGATATAGTATGGTCTATTAAATAATATCAACTTACATCTGAGGAGGCTTTGGTGCAGGGACCACATTTTTGACCGGTTTAACAGTCTTTAAATACGCAAAAATAGCTTTGAGATCTTCATCGGGAAAATTCTTATAGGACATCCAAGGCATAGGAGGTAAAAGGTCTCTCCCAGCTTCTTGGCCTTTAAACTTTCCTGTACGCATCGCCGCTATAAATTGTGCTTCGGTCCAGGCACCAATTCCAGTGTCATCCGAAGTGATGTTGGAGGCGAAAGAAGTACCCCAAGGACCAATCGCAGCGGTTAATCCCATGGTGAACAATGCATAGGATTTTAGGGTTTCTTTGTCGTAGGGTAATAAAACTTCGCCGGCAGGATGCCCAGATAAAATCAGATCTGGATCCAAAATAGGACCTTTCTCTGTCATTTTCTTTGGTGAATGACAGTCGTGACAGCCAATGGCATTTACCAAGAGCTCTCCTCTTTTAACAAGATCTACTGGGGGTGCTGAAGTCTTAGCTTCATAAAGTGTTAGGTCGGTTTCTTCTTTTTTTTGATTGTCACAGGATGTTATTAGTAATAACGATACGGCAACGAAGAAAAATATTGTTTTCATATTGTGATTAGTTTTGGTTGTTTGATATATTAAATAGCAGTATAAAAATATAGAATTATCCGTTTTGTTCGCAAGCTGTGTAAGAAAATATTTACTGATAATCAGGATGTTATCAAAAAACTGACAAAAAAGAGCCACTTATTCAAGTGACTCTGTTATTGCGTAAGGCGGTATGTCAATGATTCTATCTTAAATTCTTCAACATATCCTCCGTCATTTGTTCCAAGGAGTATGAATGCTTCCAGCCCCAATCGGTTCGGGCATCGCTATCGTCTATGGTTTGTGGCCAGGAATCGGCTATGGCCTGTCTAAAATCGGGTGCATACGAAATAGTAAATTCGGGGATGTGCTTTTTAATTGTTGCGGCTATTTCTTCAGGATTAAAACTAAAGGCTGCCAAATTATACGCACTTCTTATTTTAACGGAAGCATCAGGAGCTTCCATAATCCCAACGGTGGCTTCGATCGCATCGGGCATATACATCATCGGCAAGGTGGTTTCGGCATTCAAAAAACACACATATTTTTTGTGCTTCAGCGCTTTATAAAAAATGTCGACGGCATAATCTGTCGTTCCGCCGCCCGGAGGGGTTGTATAACTTATAAGTCCGGGATATCGGATGCTTCGCACGTCAACTCCAAATCGCTTGTGATAATATTCGCACCAACGCTCCCCGGTTTGCTTACTAATTCCATATACGGTGGACGGCTCCATCACAGTTCGTTGTGGGGTATCGGTCCTTGGAGTTGTGGGGCCAAATACCGCGATACTTGAAGGCCAAAAGATCTTTTCAATCTTTTTGTCGCGAGCCAGGTTCAAGACGTTAAAAAGTGAATTCATATTTAAATTCCAGGCCTTCATCGGGAACTTTTCGGCAGTTGCAGATAACATGGCAGCCATAAGGTAGACATCGGTAATCTCATGCCGAATCACCACATCCTGTACAGCATCGTAATCCATGGCATCTAAAATTTCGAAAGGACCCTCTTTTAACATGGCCGGATCACCTTCCACTATATCACTTGCAATTACCTTATGTTTGCCGTATCGCTTTCGTAAATAGGCAGTTAACTCGGTTCCAATTTGTCCCGAAGCCCCAATTATCAGAATTCTTTTTTTCATGTTTTTATTTTGCGAATTGGCCATAAATATAGGGATATTCTAAAGCTTTCTTTTCGAAAATTAACGTTCGTATGTAGATAGAACTTTTATATTTGTGAAGTCTTAATAAATTAGCATGAAGTTGTACCCTTTTTTGATGTCGGTTTTGATGATAAGTACCGTTGTGTTAATTGCTTGCGGGAAGGCTTCGGAAGAACAAGTAGGTGTCCAGGCTGAAAATATAAACTGGCAAGGCAGTTTCGGCACAAAAGGAGCAGATATTCCTGCACTTTCCGAAGCAGTGAAAAATCAGATTATTCAATGGTCCGTTTTTGAAGACTTCGAAAAAGAAGCTAGAAGTATTAATGGCAGCACCCTTGACAAGCTCAGAAATACTTCCGAACGCCTTGTACATTATTCCGATTCCCTTTCAAAAAAAATACCGGATACCTTACGAAATAATGCGGTTCGGTCTAGACTGACTGTGGTAAACACTAGGGCTAATATGCTGTTTCAAGAGGTTCGTAAGTCACGAATTGATTCGTTAGAGGTGGAACGTGCTATTGCCGAAATGAATAAGGCGACCCATAACTTATTTGTTCAATTAAATGAAAAGTTCCAAAAAGATGCCATCGATTTGCAACGAAAGGACGATGAAGAAAAGGAACTGGAAAAACAGAAAAAATTCTTGGATTCTGTCTATAAAGAGGAATTAAGGGATAAAAATAACTAGAATCTGTAACATTTTTGATATTTTACAACCCGTTCTAGTGTTATAACAAACTCTGAAATACATCAGAAATTAAATAGAAAACCAACAATGAAAACAAACATGTTAAGAACTGCCTTCGCGATGGCAGTAATTACTGTTGCCGTGAGTTCCTGTGGTGACAAAGACAAAACGGCCAAGGCCGACGATGAGCCAAGAGGGATTATACTGGCTAATATGGATACTACAGTAAGTCCGAAAAACGATTTCTACAATTACGTAAATGGTAATTGGATGAAAGTGACCGAAATTCCGGATGACCAAGTTCGTTGGGGAGGCTTTAATGTACTTAGAAAGAAAACAGATTTCGATGTTCTTGAAATCTTGGACAAAGCAAAGAAAAGCGACAAATATGCTGCCGATACAGATCAGGCCAAGGCCATACTTTTGTTTGATTCCGAATTGGATACCCTAGCTCGGAATGCAGCGGGGATCGAACCGCTAAAACCGGCTTTGGATAAAATTGCTAGTATTGCCTCGATGGAAGATTTTCAAAAGGCAATGACGGTAAATGCGACAGAAATTTCTCAACCTTTCGTGGGTATTGCGGCCTTTTCAAACCCAAACAACAGTGCCATGAATTCGGCCTATATCACACCGGGAGGACTGGGATTGCCCGATAGGGATTATTATACCAATACCGATGCAAAATCGGTTGAGATACGCAGTCAATATGTAGATCATATTGCGAAAATGCTTCAGTTTTTAGGAGATAGTGAAGCAGATGCACGTTCCCAGGCAGAAACGATACTCGCTTTCGAAACCAGATTGGCCACCCCAAGATTGGATAAGGTGGCGAGACGTGACTTCAGAAACTTTAACAATCCGCGTACAATGGATGAGGTGCAAAAAATGGCTCCTGCGATAAAATGGGTTCAAGCGTTTAAAGATCTTGGTGTCACGAAAGAATTGGACACGGTAATGGTGATGCAGCCTGCTTATATGGAAGTGGTTCAAAAAGTATTTTCTGAAGGGGATATCAAAACATGGAAAACCGTAATGCGTTGGCAAACACTTAATGATGCAGCCGATAAACTAACAACCGATATTGAAAAAGAGAACTGGAATTTTTACAGTAAAACCCTAAGAGGGGCCAAAAAACAAAAACCGGCCAACGAGCGCGCCTTGGCGACTGTAAATAATACGGTGGGTGAAGCATTGGGAAAATTGTACGTAGACGAAATGTTTCCTCCTGAAGCTAAAGAAAAGGCAGAAAAAATGATTGCCAATGTAATTGAAGCGTTTAAAGGCCGTATAAAAGCTTTGGATTGGATGGGTGATAGTACGAAGGTGAAAGCCATAGAAAAATTAGACAAGTTTACCGTAAAAATTGGGTATCCCGATAAGTGGAAGGACTATGCTTCTATGGAAGTTAAACCGGGGAACAGTTATTACCAAAATAGATTGGCGGTAAGTGCGTGGAACCTAAAAGATAATTTGGACAGGATCGATGAACCGGTAGATCGTACCGAGTGGGGTATGTCTCCTCAAACCGTGAACGCCTATTTCAATCCGTTTAACAATGAGATTGTATTCCCGGCGGCGATCTTACAACCTCCTTTTTACGATTATTTAGCCGATGACGCCGTAAATTACGGTGGTATTGGAGCCGTTATTGGGCATGAAATCTCTCATGCTTTTGATGATAGTGGTTCGCGCTTCGATGCAGATGGAAACCTTGTAAACTGGTGGTCCGATGCCGACTTGGAAAACTTTACAGGTCGTGTGAATAAATTAGCCGAACAGTATGACCGTATTGAAGTCTTGGACAGTGTATTTATTAACGGAAAATTTACTTCGGGTGAGAATATTGGAGACCTTGGCGGCTTGTTAGGTGCTTATGACGGACTTCAACGCCACTTTGAAGAAAACGGAAGACCCGATAATATTGATGGATTTACAGCGGAGCAGCGTTTCTTTATGAGCTGGGGAACTGTATGGCGTACCAAGCAACGCGATGAAGCCTTAGAGACTCAAATTAAGACCGATCCACACTCTCCTGGGATGTACAGAGCCACACAACCACTTAAAAACATCGATGCCTTTTATGAGGCCTTTGATATTAAAGAGGGAGATGCCATGTATATAAAGCCGGAAGATAGGGTGCGTATCTGGTAATTTCAGTCAAATTGAAAGAATTAGGGTTTGCCGTAGGCGAACCCTTTTTTTATAAGCTGTTTTTAAAGGAATAATTCAATACCGGAGTAAGATTCACCGAATCTACCTGCTTAAATACTATGTTGGAACTTGCTTCTGAAAAAAGAGGAGGGGTTAATTTTAATGCTTTGGCTCGTTTGGTATAATGAACACTTTTTTTGGGATGCTCGGGGGAGGTAGCATTGAATATATGGCCGAAGGCATCCTGTTTTATAATTTCTGAAAGTATACCAATACAATCCTGTCGATGAATTAAATTTACCGGGGCATTGCCATCGTTTAGATTTTCTCTTCCGGCCAAATAGCGAACCGGTTGTCTGCTACCGCCATATAATCCACCAAATCGGACAATGGTTGTTTGTATTGTTTCCGAATTAAAAAACAGCTGTTCTACCTGTACCAACTGCTTTCCGGCCTGAGACCTGGGCTTCGGAATATCTTTTTCGGTAACATTTCCTTGGGCGTCATCGTAGACAGAAGTACTACTCACCAAAATGACCTTTTTTACCCCGGCATTTTTGATTTCAGTTAAGAAATGAGCCATTTTTAGGACGTAATCGGCGCCCGTGTTTCTTCGTAAGCCCGGCGGAATCATAACAATGAGGAAATCCACATTTTTTAAAAATGCCTGAGGTTCTCCACTCACGCCTGCTTCAGAAATTTCGACAGCGTATACATCAAATCCATTCGATTGTAGTGTAGCTGCCTTTTCCTTGCTAGTGACCGATCCCTTTATTTTATATCCCAACATCATTAGATGTTGGGCCAAAGAGAGACCCAGCCATCCTAAACCTGCGATGCCAATTGTTTTACTCATAGGCTGTCGGTGATTCATTTAAAAGACTATCTGTTTCTTTTTTAGGCAGGGCATCCACGGTAAAAGTACGCCTAATTACTATGGCATCGGTAATGATAAAGGGCTTGGGCATCATGGCCTTGGTGCGTTTGTGAATGGTAAATTGCGGGTGGTTGAGAAGATCGAAAGAATACTCAAGTGCGGTAAATTCGACGGGGGTATTTCCATCCACCACGTACTGAACTTCCAAGGGTTCATTGTCCGTCATATAATAGCGCAATAAACCCTTATTATTGCGAATACCGAATGCATTTCCCAAACTGTCTTTAGACACATCTATTCCATTGAAAACCAGTTTTTTAAATAGTTGTGTGGTATCGGCATACAATAAAATTTGATGTGTTTTCCGTTTGGGAAGTAAGGTAAAGGAAACCGCACGTTGGTTGTTGAACAGTGTATCCTGGTTCAATACTATCTCAAAGGATACGAGGTCCTTTTTGGGGGCTTCAGACGCATAGGTATAGCTCGTATTGTATTTACTTCCGGCGGCATTGTCAATGTATTTCGAAGCTACTTCTGGGGTTTCGCCCAAATATCCACGAGTCCAATCATCCAAAATTTCATCGTAGGTTACCCAATGGGAATTTCCGGAATCGACGTTTTGATAGTATACCAGACTGTTCGGTTTTTGTCTTGTTTCAGAAAAACCACTGGTGGTGTGTGCTCCTATAAAAAAGCCAATTGCTATAACCAAACACAGTATAGAAAGCACTCTTTTTTGTTCGTAAAAACGAAAAATCGGCACCAATAATCCAAAGGTCAATACGGTAAAAACACAACTAATTACCAGCATTTCCAGACCGAGTCCCACGGGGAAAAACTGAATAAGCGGGGCAAAAAGAAAAATGGTAGGAGCTCCCAAAAATGAAAGCAGTAATAAATGGGGTTGTTTGTATTTAAGCAACAACCAGAAAGAAGCCAAACCAAAATAGACCGGAATTATAAAATAGGCGGCTCCTTTTAAATACAAGAACACAACCGCATTGATTACCAACCAAAATGCGAGCGGTGCCACATATATTCCGGCGGGTAATTGCTGCTTTTCAAATTTTCGGTAGATCGCAAATAGAATAGCCAGAGAAAGAAATACAAAAAAGGCAATATAACTATGTCCATTGTACGTAAATCCCTGTTGAATTTCATTGTATTGCGGATAGAGGGTTGTGATAAGTTCCCATCCAAAATACCCCAGAATTCCACATGCGACTAGCGAAGCGAATAATGCAAGAAATCCTTTTCCAATGGATACTCCGCTAAGACGACCGCTTGAAAGTCCGTAGAATACCAGTACTATAAAAATTACTGCGGCCAGAAGTAGCATCCATAGGATCCACGAAAAGGGATAGCTGATCAATTTCACTAAAGGAACGTTTACATAGACATAATCTTCATCTGCTTTGAGGCTGGAAAGATCGGCCTCGGCGAAATAATGCAGTAAGGGAAGCAAATAACTTCCTTGGTGTTGTAGTGAATTTCGGTTCAGGTTTTCAAAAGTATCATTCGCAGTATGGTAGTCGAAATGATCATCTATAAAGGCAAAGAAGAAGCTGTCAATATCTCCATCTTCCCGAAACACTGTGGAGTCGGTATCATTGGGCAGCATTTTATAAATGCTGTACATAAGGGAGGAAGCTACGGGATATTTTGGGTTGGCTTCCGAAAAGGCCTTAACCAAATTGGCATTTCCTTGGTTCGTTTCCAAGATCATATTACTGGGGCCGCCGCTACCACGTGCTTCAAAATTCAGTACAAGCCCAACGTCTTTTGCCCAGGGATGCTCATTTACAAAGAGTTTGGCGCCGTCAAGGCCTAGCTCCTCACTATCAGAAAAGAGAATTATAATATCATTTTTAGGCGTCTTCCCGGAAGCTAAATAAGCGCGGATACTTTCTAATATTGTAACCACTCCACTTCCCGCATCACTGGCTCCTAAGGAAGGAACTTTTGCACTGTCATAGTGAGAAAGTAACAACAGCGCTTTCCCCGGATGGCTTCCTTTAATTCGCGCCATGACGTTCTTCGGTTGAACAAGGCTTTTCCCATCTTCTTGTAACACATATCCTTGTTGTTCCTCTACTTGAAGGCCTAATGCTTCTAATTGTAAGCCCAAATACAAACGCACCCGTTCGTGTTCTTCAGATCCTAAAAAGTGAGGAGCCTTGCTCAATTCTTTTAATGGAATCAGCGCTCTTTCCGTAGAAAATTCGGTTTCAGAAATCGAGGCCGGTGTTCCATCACTCGGCATTAGACTATAAAAACTATAATAGACAAACCCTACCAATAACAGCAAGGAGATAACAGCACTAAATTTTTTCATGATATAATTTTACCATTTAAAAGTACGATTTTCAGCTAAGATTTGTTCGATCTTAAACAATTTCAATAAGACTTATTTGAAAAAAGAGTATATTAGTAAGGACGCAAAAAGCTATAAACATGGGAATTAAAAGTTTTATGGGCAAACGTGCCAAGCCTACCAAGGGGAGTAACGAACATATTACCGTTTCGGATTATATGACGAGAAACCTTACCACCTTCAGACCAAATCAATCGGTTATGGAGGTGATGAATATTTTAATAAAAAGGAAGATATCGGGAGGGCCTGTAGTCAATGACAAGCATGAATTGGTTGGTATAATTTCGGAAGGAGACTGTATGAAACAAATTAGTGAAAGCAGATATTACAACCATCCTATGGAAGACATAAAGGTAGAAGAGCACATGATTAAAAATGTGGATACGATAGATGGTAATATGAATGTTTTTGATGCAGCCAATAAATTTCTGGAATCGAAGCACCGTCGTTTTCCAATCGTGGAAAATGGTAAATTGGTAGGACAAATTAGTCAGCGAGACGTATTAAAAGCGGCATTAAAACTCAAAGGCCAGACCTGGTAGAATATTCCTTAAAATACACCTTCTTTTTTAACCAATAGATAAAAGTCATTGTCTAAAGGAAGATACCCTTGATCGTATAAATAATAATACACAGAACCTGTTTTGGTAGTATAGATACTCGTAAAATAGTCAAAATTAAAACCTGCCCGTAGCAATCGCTCCTTGGTAACCTTTGTTTTGTCTTTTGTATTTAATGTTTCAAGAATGCGATAGTTTTTACGAAGTCGATTATTAATGTTCCGAACCAGATTTTTTTGATCTTTGTTCAATGCATTATTATGTGCATTGCGACACGCATCGCTGCAGAACTTCTTGTCTGACCGACCGATAATCTTGTTTCCACATTCCGGACAACTCTTTTCCATGAGGTGTTTTAATCTATAATCGTTTCAATTTCTTCTTTTTCTTTCTTTAAATGAAACCGATAGACTGCTTCAAATTTTAAAAAAATACCGCCGTTAAGTTCTGGGTTTAGCTGCGTGCGGTCGTCTCCAAAGCTAAAGGCCGAAAGCCCCAGATCGATGGTTTCTCCATCGGCATACACCTCATAATTGTTGCTGGAATACCCTAATTTGGCGCGCAACAATACACTTTTCTGAAGCACATTAAATTGTACATACCCGGCAAACTCCAATGAGCTTAGGTCCACATAGGCACTCGATTCACTGGCATTTCCATATAGTCGAAAACTTCGGCCAATTCCAAAGTAATCAATTCCTATGGTGGTAGCTCCAAAACAGTAATTTACATCGGCAACAATAGGCAAGGACATATCCATTTCGAACCGATTATTAGGACTCAAATAATACCATCCAACAATAGGGGTAGTAAACAGACCAAAGGCTTCGGAAGTAGCATACAATCCAAATCTATATTTCAAATAATCTGTTTTTTGATATTTCAGCAGGGCAATTCCACCGAAATAAAAGTCATCTCCTTTTATTTTTTCATAGTCGGAAGCGACCTTAGGTAACATAATAACAGTGCTACTCCATTTTTCAGACAAAGTAGAGGCCAGACCCAACTTTAAAGTAGTACTGTATAAACTTGTGAAATCGGCACCGGGGAGTAATTCTAAATTATTTCGACTAAAATTAAGACCTGTAATTAGTGCATGATTTTCATGAATTACGACCGGATAGGTGAGGTCTACTTCAAAAGATTTGACATAAGTACTTCCTTCGGCATCGGCAAAGTCGTTATTAAAGGTCTGTCCGTATCCAATTTTTAGGACATCAACATATTCCTGAGCCCCCAATACCAGTGGGAAAAACAGTAAAATGAGTAAAAATCGCTTCAATTGACTTGCTTGTTTTTATAAAGATATACTTTTTTACAAAAACAGCTCATGCACAATTGGGTTTAGAGTAGCCTATTTCTTTAAAATTTCTTAATTTCGCAACCTGTTTACTGCATGTAGCGGCATGGTATTGAATCTTACATAATTATGAGCTCAAAATTTAAAGAATACAAGGGTTTAGACCTTCCCAAATTAGGCGAAGAGGTACTCGATTTTTGGAAAAGTGAAAACATTTTCGAAAAGAGTATTGCCATTCGCGAGGGAGCACAACCGTTTGTATTTTTTGAAGGTCCTCCATCGGCCAATGGACTGCCCGGGATTCACCATGTAATGGCTCGAGCCATCAAGGATATATTTTGTCGGTATAAAACGCAGAAGGGGTTTAAGGTAGATCGTAAGGCGGGCTGGGATACGCATGGCTTACCTATAGAATTAGGTGTTGAAAAGGAATTAGGCATCACCAAAGAAGATATTGGCGTAAAAATATCGGTGGAAGACTATAATGCAGCCTGCAGAAAAGCCGTGATGCGCTATACCGATGTATGGAATAAGGTTACCGAAAGTTACGGGTATTGGGTAGATATGGACGACCCGTATATCACCTACGAACCCAAGTATATGGAATCGGTTTGGTGGTTGTTGAAGCAGATCTACGAAAAAGGATTGCTGTATAAAGGCTACACCATTCAGCCCTATTCACCTAAAGCAGGAACAGGTTTAAGCTCGCATGAATTAAACCAACCGGGCACCTATCAGGACGTGACCGATACAACGGTAGTGGCTCAGTTTAAGGCAAAGAGCGATACCTTACCAGCATTCCTTCAAGGATTTGGCGATGTGCATTTCTTGGCCTGGACGACGACCCCATGGACCTTGCCAAGTAATACCGCTTTGACCGTTGGACCTAAGATCGATTACGTATTGGTGAAGACCTTTAATCAATACACATTCGAACCCATCAATGTAATTTTGGCAAAGAATTTAGTAGCCAAACAATTTACAGGAAAGTTTGTTGCTGCTGAAAGTGAATCCGATCTAGAAAATTTTAAGGAAGAGGATAAACACATTCCGTATGTTATTCTGAAAGAATTTAAGGGCAAGGATCTAGCTGAAATAAGATACGAGCAATTATTACCCTATGCCCTACCTTTTGATTCGCCCGAAAATGCCTTCCGTGTGATCACCGGGGATTTTGTAACCACCGAAGACGGTACCGGAATCGTTCATACCGCACCTACCTTTGGGGCAGACGATGCCAAAGTGGCCAAAGAAGCTTCCCCCGAAGTGCCTCCTTTATTGGTAAAGGACGAAAACGGTAATTTGGTTCCTCTAGTCGATCTTCAAGGAAGGTTTCGTCCCGAAATGGACGAATTTGGCGGCAAGTATGTGAAGAACGAATACTACAATGAAGGTGAAGCACCCGAAAAAAGTGTCGATGTGGAATTAGCCATCAAACTAAAGATAGAAAACAAAGCCTTTAAGGTCGAAAAATATACCCACAGTTACCCCAACTGCTGGCGTACAGACAAACCTATTTTATACTACCCTTTGGATTCCTGGTTTATCAAGGTGACCGATTTCCGGGATCGCATGTTCGAGTTGAATGAAACCATTAATTGGAAACCAAAAGCCACCGGGGAAGGTCGTTTCGGAAATTGGTTAGCCAATGCAAACGACTGGAATTTGTCGCGTTCGCGCTATTGGGGGATTCCGTTGCCACTGTGGCGTACCGAAGATGGGAAAGAGGAAATCGTGATAGGAAGTGTAGCGGAATTAAAAAATGAAATGGCCAAGGCCGTTGCAGCAGGATGTATGTCCAAGGCCATTTTTGAAGATTTTGTTGCAGGCGACTTTTCAAAAGAGAACTATGCAAAAGTAGATCTTCACAAAAATATTGTAGATGAGATTATTCTTGTTTCCGAAAGCGGAAAACCGATGAAGCGGGAGGCAGATCTTATTGATGTGTGGTTTGACAGTGGTAGTATGCCGTATGCACAATGGCACTACCCGTTCGAGAATAAGGAAAAAGTTGAAAACACATGGCGCAAAGCCGATTTTATTGCGGAAGGGGTTGATCAAACCCGAGGTTGGTTCTATACCTTGCACGCCATTGCCACCATGATCTTTGACGATGTTGCCTATAAAAATGTAGTTTCTAACGGACTCGTACTCGACAAGAACGGACAGAAAATGTCCAAACGGCTTGGAAATGCAGTTGATCCGTTCGAAACCTTGGCTAACTATGGGCCGGATGCCACACGTTGGTATATGATTAGCAATGCAAATCCTTGGGATAACTTGAAGTTTGACAGTGATGGCATAGCGGAAGTGCGTAATAAATTCTTCGGAACGCTTTACAATACGTATAGTTTCTTCAGTTTGTATGCCAACTTGGATAATTTCAGTTATACGGAAGCGGACATTCCTTTGGAAAAAAGACCGGAGATCGATCGTTGGATTCTTTCCGAATTAAACACCCTTGTGCAAAAAGTAGATGATGCCTTTGCCGATTACGAACCCACTAAGGCGGCGAGAGCCATTTCTGAATTTGTTCAAGAAAACTTGAGTAACTGGTTTGTACGACTTAGCCGAAGACGTTTCTGGAAGGGCAGTTATGGAGAGGATAAGATATCGGCCTATCAGACCTTGTACACCTGTTTGCTTACTGTGGCGAAATTAGGAGCGCCTATTGCACCCTTTTTTATGGACCGATTGTACAAGGATTTGACCGAAGGTAGTACGCAAAAAGGAGAAGCTTCGGTACATTTGAGTAACTTTCCGGAGCGTATTGCGTCTTATATAGACAAGCAGCTGGAACACAAGATGCAGCGGGCACAGACAATATCGTCATTGGTATTGTCGTTACGTCAACGAGAAAAGATTAAGGTAAGACAACCGCTTCAGAAGATAATGATCCCTGTTTTGGACGAAGCCACACGTATGGAGATTGAAGCAGTTTCCGATTTGATCAAATCGGAAGTCAATGTAAAGGAAATCGAGCTGATCGATGAAGGTTCCGGTATTTTGGTGAAGCAGATAAAACCCGATTTTAAAAAACTGGGGCCTCGCTTTGGAAAGGATATGAAAACAGTGGCTCAGGCCATTACAAATTTTGGTCAGGACGAGATTTCCATTTTAGAAAAAGAAGGTGAAATTAGTGTACTTATTAACGAAAAAAATACTAAATTGAACCTTGATGATGTGGTGATAAGCTCTCAGGATATTGAAGGCTGGTTGGTCGCCAATGCCAATGGAATAACGGTGGCTTTGGATGTAACCATCACTACAAATTTAAAGAATGAAGGAATTGCGCGAGAGTTGGTGAATCGCATTCAGAATATAAGAAAAGATTCCGGCTTTGAAGTAACCGATCGTGTGGAGGTGACCATCCAAAAAGAGGGACAACTTCAAAAGGCGGTACAAGAAAATTTAGAATATATTAAACAAGAAACGTTAACGGAGGTGTTACAGTTTGAAGATGAGATTGCAAATGGTACAGAGATTGCTTTCGACGATATTGAAACACGATTACGTATTAAAAAACATTAGAAATTATGGCACAAGATGAAAAAGTAAGGTATAGTGATGCTGAGCTACAAGAATTTAAGAAACTAATTCAGAATAAAATTATAAAGGCGACGGAACAATTAGAATTGATTCAGAGCTCGTATAAGAATGACAGCAATAACGGAACAGATGATACATCGCCTACTTTCAAGGCATTTGATGAAGGTAGTGAGGTGATGAGCAAGGAGGCGAATTCGCAGTTGGCAATCCGTCAAGAAAAATTTATTCGCGATTTGAAGAACGCCTTGGTTCGGATAGAGAATAAAACCTACGGGATTTGTCGCGTCACAGGAAAGTTGATCAATCCGGAACGCCTAAAGTTGGTGCCACATGCTACCTTGAGTATCGAAGCCAAAAATATGCAGAAATAAGGCTGTGCCGGTTAACGTTTATGGCGGAACCCCATTTTTAAATGGGGTTTTTTTACGAATGATAATTATTGCACTGACTTCTCGGTTTGGCGCATGATTAAGATTGGGGTGAAAACAAGGGTTCGTATAATTAGCCTGCTTCAAACCAAATAATATTGTTATTTTTGCCCTCGATTAAACCCGTGTTGGGAATATTCGACTTACTTTTTAATACTATTCATGTCTCTTAAAAAAGCCGCTGTCATTATTTTTCTGATCTTATTGATAGATCAGATTACAAAGGTCTATATCAAAACCCACTTTGTCTTGGGTGAAGAAATACCTGTATTCGACTGGTTTCGGATTTTGTTTGTGGAGAACGAAGGAATGGCATGGGGGGCAAAGATCCCCGGAGCCTATGGAAAACTTTTTCTCACTCTCTTTAGATTGGTTGCCATTGTTGGAATCGGCTATTGGTTGTGGGATGCAGTTCGCAAAAAATCATCCCGTATTCTAATTGTATCCATCGCGCTTATTTTTGCAGGAGCGTTTGGGAATATTATCGATTCGGTTTTTTACGGAATTATATTTGGAGATAGTCACCACCAGATTGCGGCATTTTTGCCGGCCGAAGGAGGCTATGGCACTCTGTTTCACGGGAAGGTAGTGGATATGTTGTATTTTCCGCTTTGGGAAGGGTATCTTCCCGAATGGATTCCATTTAAAGGAGGTGATTACTTTCGGTTTTTTGAACCGGTATTCAATATAGCCGATACCGCGATTAGCACAGGCGTTGGATTGTTGTTGGTTTTTAATAAGCGGGCCTTTCCGAAGAAAGAAAAGGAGGATTAAAATTTAATCGTGAATGTGGTGCCAACGTTCACATGACTTTCCACATGGATAGTTCCTTGCAATGCCTCCACCTGATTTTTGGTAATAAACAGACCCACTCCATTGGAATCTTCATGCGAATGGAAGGTCGCATAAATATTAAAAACCCTACTGCCATACTTTTGCAGATCTATACCGGATCCATTGTCTTTAATCATTAGGAACGAATCATCTCCTACTTTATAGGTACAAATATCAATAATTGGCCTCCTGTTGGGGTGTTTGAATTTAATGGCGTTGGTAATTAGATTTAAAAAAATGCTTTCCAGATAGGCAGGAATATACTCGATGGAAGGAACTTCCGAAAAGTCGGAAAAAATCTCGGCTTCCGAATTAAAAATGGTGTCTTGTAGGGCGTGCATTACCGAGAGAAGACTCTCCCGAAAGGAAACATTTTTCTTAGTGTCTCTGGCTTTGGCCTGTATGGCCACAATTTCATTTAAATGATTGATGGTGGTATTTATGTGTTCGGAAATCTGACTCAATCCATTCTTTAATTCGGCTTCTTCATCTTTAGATTCTGCCGAATTGAGCAGTTCTATGGTCAATTGTAAATTACTGGCATGCGAACGCAAATTGTGTGACACCGTATTTGCAAAATTAAAAAGCCTTGTGTTTTGGGATTCTATAATACCTAATGAATTTTCGAGCGTAAGTTCCTTTTGTTTAAGATCGGTTATGTCTTGAAAAACACCTCGAATTCCAATAACCTGATTGCTGTCGTTGTAAATTGGTTTACCGGTAGCCTTTACCCAAAATTCCTTTTGGTCGTAGGTAAGCATTTTCATAACCCCCGAATACGGTTTTCCCATGGTACCTTCAAAAAAAGCCTTAGAAATGATATCTCTAAACTCGGGAGCAAAAAAATCCAAAGCTGTTCTAAGCGAGGGTCTAAAATCCTGTGGCACATTTAGAATGCGTCTCGCTTCAGGATCGAGAGAGGAAGTTTTGTCAATAAAGTTAATGCTCCACCCGCCAGTAGCCGTAAGTTGTGCAATTTCTTGGTAATAGAAATTATTGTTTTGCACACTTTCGATGTTCGCGGGGGGATGATTCTTTTTTTCTTCTAAGAGAATTTTACTTCGCTTTTGCGCTAAAAAATTCATTCAACATCAACTTTTAAAGGCGAAATATAAAGAATAAATTTCAATTGTAGGATAATTCTTTCAAAAAGAAAATAAAGAAGCTTTATTTTACAAAAGGATAAATGGGGAGATTCCGAAATATCCAATAGGCAATTGCAATTCCAAAGTAACTGAAAATAAACAAATTACTGTAGAAAAGGCGAACTCTGTGAACTGTTTCAAAAAGGTAGTTCCACAGTTTAAGCCCCAAACTATATATAAGAAGGGGCAATGAGAGGATTAACAAAGGGTTTAGGAAAAAGGCAGTTTGTATATTTCCATGTGCCAATTGATGAAGTGCCCTTTGCGAACCACATCCCGGGCAATTATAGCCTGTTACAAACTTAAAAGGACAAGGCAAGAAAAAGGAATGCTGGCTCGGATTAAACAGAAAAAGAACGAGAAAAGCACCCCCTAACAAGGCAAGTAAGAGGGTGATTTTAAGGATTTTAGTATGTACTTGCAAATATGGCACCCGCGTATATGACAAAAATTATTACGTAAAAAATGATAATAGCAAGCGGGCCAATAATGGCACCCCAAATGGCCCATTTTTTAGCATCGCTAGCCGCCTTACGAGCTCCTACATGATCTCCCTGAGCCCATAAGGTATTCACTTTGTTCGCTTTTAATATAGAGACTATTCCGAAGGGTATGCAGCATAAAACCGTACATAAGATTGCCCACACTAAATTATTGTCTGGTGGTACTGAAGCAGCATTGTGAGATGATTCCATAAAAGTTTTGTTTTTGTTGATTAAATATACTGCGTTTTCTTAAAAAGCATATACTTTTTTTGGGGTGACACAATAATGCAATGGAATATCTGTGTTTTCAACATCTATCATAACTTCAGGGTCAAAAAAAGAAAGCCCAACGAAGATGGTTTCTACAGTACATTGGGCTAAAAAACGATCGTAAAACCCTTTGCCATAACCTATTCTATTCCCCTTTTGATCGAAAACCAGTAACGGGACAAATACTACATCAAGTTGTACTGGCTTTATCTCAATACCTGAGGCAGGTTCGGGAATTCCAAATTTAGAAATTTGTATGAACGTATTCTCCTGAAGTAATATGTGCTGTAACCTATCTTGTTTGAAATCGGTCTTAGAAACGACTATGCTTTTATCTTTTCCTTGAAGAATATGTAGTATATACTCGGTATTCACTTCTTTTTTTTCGGCAATCGATAAAAACAGGTGATAAAAAGTTTTATTCCAAATAGGAAGTTCCAATGTGTTATTGGCTATTTGAAGGCTGCCTTCTTCAACGAAATCATTAGACAATTGCGCACGTATTGCTTTGTATTTTTTTCGAAGGAGTTCCTTTTCCATTTAATCTTTTATTTCTTCGGAAGTCGCAAGAGAAGAATCTACGGTAGAAATATGAAAAATGGCATCTCCCTGGTGTACAATTGGTGCGTGGTTTACATTTATAATATAGCCTTCATTGGGTGCTTTCACCTTGAAGCGCATGGTGCCATAGGGGTCGGTAATAGTGGCAAGAAATTCATCTTTTAGCACAAATTTATTACAATCGATTTTCACGTGTAACAAACCACTTTTTTGAGCTCTAATCCATTTGCTTTTTTCAACCAAAATGGTTTCTGAAATAATTTCAGGCGCCCTAAACTTTTCTGAAAGCATTTCTAAGTGTTTCAGAAGACGCATCACACCATCAACCCCGGTTTTCACAATGTGTTTATCACTGGACAAGGATTTGCCCCCTTCAAAAAGGAGAATGGGAATATCCATTTTGGCACAGGTAGTGCGGTACGACCTTTCTATATTAGATGAATAGACCGTAAAAGGGGCATTAAAAATTTTAGCAAAATTCAGTAGTTCAGCATCATTCGGACGAATACGGACTTGCGCAGCATTAAATCTACTGGCACCTCCGGTATGAAAATCTAGACAGTAATCTATATGGGGCAATATCTTTTTAGTTAGGTGGTAGGCCACTCTACTAGCAAGGGATCCGGTCTTAGTGCCCGGAAAAACCCGATTGAGATCTCTTCCATCAGGAAAGGCCCTATCGGCATTTAAAAAACCAAAGATGTTTAAAATAGGAATACAAATAATAGTTCCTTTCTTTGGCTTGTTGATTTTTTTTGCAATGATTTGTCTAACAATCTCAACCCCATTAATCTCATCACCGTGTATTCCGGCCGTCATTAGAATAGTGGGTCCCGGGATGAGCGCACGCTCAATAATAATAGGAATCTCTACTTTGGTGGAGGTATATAATTTTGCAATACTAAAATCAATGGTTCTACTCTCCCCTAATTTAATAGTATGACCTAATATAATAAGTTTGTTATTTTGCGCTTTGCCCATGTACTATACGTGTCTTTCTATATATTTAATGATGGTAGTCGCAATGTCCTTACCGGTAGCCTTTTCGATGCCTTCCAAACCTGGCGAAGAATTCACCTCCAAAATCAAAGGCCCCCTGTCGCTCTGTAACATATCAACACCTGCAATACCCAATCCCATCGCTTTTGCTGCCTTCAAGGCAGCGATTTCCTCTTCATCGCTCAATTCAATAACACTAGCATTACCACCTCGATGGAGATTGGAACGAAATTCCCCTTCCTTCCCTTGACGTTTCATGGCGCCAACTACATGCCCATCGACTATAAAAGCTCTAATATCTGCACCTCCGGCTTCCTTGATAAATTCCTGAACAATCACTCTGGCTTGTAGGTTGTTAAAGGCTTCAATAACCGATTCGGCTGCTTTTTTAGTTTCCGCCAAGATCACACCAATTCCCTGTGTACCTTCTAATAATTTGATTATTACGGGAGCTCCTCCGGCTTGTTCAACTATTTCTTTTACATTTTTAGAATAATTGGTAAAGACGGTCTTAGGCAACCCCAATCCTGCACGGGACAAGATTTGTAAACTTCGCAGTTTATCTCTGGAACGCACCAGGGCCTGTGATTCGGTGGTAGTAAAAACACGCATCATTTCAAATTGACGTACTACAGCTGTTCCGTAAAATGTAACGGAAGCACCAATACGTGGAATAACGGCATCGGTATGATCTAATTTTTTCCCGTTGTAAATAATAAATGGGTTTTTCTTTTCAATTACAATATCGCACTTGGTGTGATTGATTACTTCTATAGCATGCTTCCTCTTTTTGGCAGCTTCAATTAGCCGCTGCGTGGAATATAGATTGGCGTTTGCGGATAGTATCTTAATGTTCATTTTTAAGTTTTAGTTTGTACGAAAGGTTTGTATTATTAATATCTACCACAAATCGTTTTGTTAAAAATTTTCGCCCTATAAGCACGGGATAGCGCATTTCTTCTCGATCACTCAGTGTTAAAAAGATAGGATAGGTTTTTCCAAATAGTATTATTTCGGTTAAAATTCGGTATCGTGCCTGTATTTGACCATTGCTGCTTTTAACCACTTTTACATCGTAGCGGTCAAAAACAAATTCCTTCTCGTGATAGGCCGGATGTTCTTCATCTAGAAAGACACATTTCAAATAGTTGTCAACGACCACCACATTTTTGCAATGGATACTAGAGGTATAAGCACCGGTATCTATTTTTACCTCGACGTCATATAAATTTAGCAGGGGGAAATCTGCCTTATCAACTCTTCCTATTTTTCTTTTCAATGCAATCAGTTTTATTGGTGCAAGATACTAAAATGCCAGTCTGTTTTGAAGAAGTTGGAATACTTACGCACAAGTTAACTTACTTATTACGCTCTATATATCCGATGATGCTTTTTGAGATATTTTTCCCGGTTGCGGTTTCAATGCCCTCCAAACCCGGAGTTGAATTTACTTCAAGAACCAAGGGACCTCTGCTAGATTGTAGAATATCTACACCACACACCCCTAAGCGAAGTGCTTTTGCGGCTCGAAGCGCGAGGCTTTCTTCTTTATAACTTAATGTAATCACTTCGGAAGTCCCTCCGCGATGTAAATTCGATCTAAAATCCCCCTCCTTACACTGTCGTTTCATCGCTGCTACTACAACGCCATCGACTACAATGGCCCTTATGTCTGCTCCTTTAGATTCTGAAATAAATTCCTGAAGCAAAAACTTAACACCAGCCGTTTGTAGGGTTTCAACAGTTGCCAAAGCGGTTTGATAGGTTTGCGCCAGAATAACACCATGTCCGTGTGTACCTTCCAATAATTTTATAATTAGCGGGTTTCCATCAAAACTTCTAAGTTGTTCTTCATAATTAATAGCATGCGCCAACATAGTTTTGGGAACGGCAACACCTGCCTGTGTCAAAATTTGAAAACTTGTCCACTTATCTCGCGATTTTATTATGGCATCGGCCGTGACGGCCGTGAATACCCCCATGGACTCGAAATGTCGCACCAAGGCTGCCCCGAAATAGGTGTTGGAAGCTCCAATCCGTGGTATAACCGCATGTAGGTCGTCTACCATATCACCTTGATAGTTTAAAATTGCCGTACCATTTTCAACTAAAAGCTCACAATGATCGGGATCTAAGACTTCCATGGTATGATTTCTTGCCTCCCCGGCTCGTAAAAGGCTTTTGGTAGAGTAGAGACCACCACCACGCGATAATATGGCAATATTCATAAAGTGAATTTAACCCTTGCAATGTAATAAAAAATTAAAACGACAAATAGGCAAGAAGTTTAGAATGTTCATTTAGCCCATTTTTAACACTAATTGAAACTTCAAAGCGCTTCAAAAAACAAAATTGCAAGTATCTTTGAGGTATGGCCGAAGCATCTGTGATATTGCAAATTTCTACGCTCCCGGAATCTCCCGGGGTCTATCAATATTACGACAAGGACGAAAAATTGCTCTATGTGGGGAAAGCAAAAAACCTTAAAAAGAGGGTGAGCTCCTATTTTACAAAACAGCACGACAATGGCCGTACGCGTTTGTTGGTTAAAAAGATCAGAAATATTAAACACATTGTGGTTGCCACCGAAACGGATGCCCTATTACTGGAAAACAATCTTATAAAGAAATACCAGCCGCGATACAATGTCATGCTCAAAGATGACAAGACCTATCCCTGGATCTGCATTAAGAAAGAACGTTTTCCGAGGGTTTTTTCAACACGCCGTTTGATCAAGGACGGCTCTGAATATTACGGGCCGTATACCAATATGAAAACAGTTCACACCTTGTTGGAGTTAATAAAAGGTTTGTATCCACTGCGTACGTGCAATTACGACCTGTCGGAAGAAAAGATTCGTGCCGGAAAGTACAAGGTCTGTTTGGAATATCATCTTGGGAATTGCTTAGGACCCTGTGAGGGTTTTATTTCTGAAGCCTCGTATCAAGAGAATATAGAGGCCATCCGAAACATCGTGAAGGGTAACTTTAAAGATTCGCTTTCCCGATTTAAAAAGCAAATGAAGACCTATGCGACCAACCTCAATTTCGAGGAAGCACAGCGCGTAAAAGAGAAAATAGATGTACTCGAAAACTATCAGGTGAAATCGACCGTTGTCAACCCCAAGATCACCAACGTCGATGTCTTTTCTATTGTTTCGGATGAAAGCTATGCCTATATCAACTTCTTACAAATTTCGTTTGGAGCCATTATACGGTCCCATACCCTGGAAATTAAAAAGAAACTGGACGAAACCGATGAACGGCTGTTAGAATTGGCGATTATAGAATTACGACAACGATTTCATTCCCAATCCAAAGAGATCTATGTACCTTTTAAGGTAACGACCGAGACCGGGGTAAGGGTCCATATTCCCAAAGTAGGAGACAAAAAGCACATCCTTGATCTTTCCCTACGCAATGCCAAGTATTATCGTATGGAACGATTTAAGCAGGCCAAGATTGTAGACCCCGACAGGCATGAAAAGCGTATCATGGCACAGATGAAAAAGGACTTACGGCTTTCGGTCGAGCCAAGGCATATAGAATGTTTTGACAACAGTAATATCCAAGGGTCGCATCCGGTGGCTGCCTGTGTGGTTTTTAAAAATGGCAAGCCCAGCAAAAAAGAGTACCGAAAATTCAATATTAAAACAGTCGAAGGCCCCGATGATTATGCTTCCATGGAAGAAGTAGTTTATAGGCGGTATAAACGAATGTTAGAAGAGGAGCAACCTTTGCCGCAATTAATCATCATAGATGGAGGGAAGGGTCAATTAACTTCCGCATTGAGAAGTTTAGAAAAACTCGAATTAAGAGGAAAGATTGCGATTGTAGGGATTGCGAAGCGATTGGAGGAATTATTTTACCCCGATGATCCAATTCCCCTATATTTAGATAAGAAATCGGAAACCTTAAAAATTATTCAACAATTGCGAAATGAGGCCCACCGCTTCGGAATTAGCTTCCACCGAGATAAGAGAAGTAAAGATGCTTTGAATACTGCACTGGAGACTATTCCGGGTATTGGCGAAAAAACAGTTGTCGTATTGTTTAAACATTTTAAGAGTACCAGACGGATAGCAAAGGCGAGCTTTGAAGAACTCGCCAATGTGGTTGGAGCCGATAAAGCAAATAAAATTATAACCTACTTTCAAACAAATACATGAAGAAAATAGCTTTTATAGCAATGGTATTGTGTGCCGCCTTACTGCATGCTCAGGAACCTGAAACCAAAGATGTTAAAGTTGGTTTGGTGCTTAGCGGTGGTGGCGCCAAAGGACTTGCACATATTGGCGCTTTAAAGGTAATTGAAGAATCCGGAGTTCGTATCGATTACATTGGAGGAACAAGTATGGGAGCCATAATTGGGTCGCTATATGCTTCGGGATATACAGCAAAACAACTGGACTCCATTTTCAAAGAAATCAATTTTGACGATCTCATTCAGGATGAAATTCCCCGTAGGGCAAAAACGTTTTATGAAAAGGCTGAATCGGAAAAATATGCGCTAACCCTTCCGTTTGACAAATTTCAAATTTCGTTTCCTTCAGCACTTTCAAAAGGACAGAATGTATATAATTTTCTATCCAAACTTACAGCGCATGTTAACGACATTGAAGATTTTAATAAACTCCCCATCCCTTTCTTTTGTATTGCCACCAATGTAGAAACCGGGAAGGAAGTGATCTTGAATAAAGGCTACCTCCCAAGAGCCATTACAGCCAGTGGAGCACTTCCTTCCTTGTTCAGCCCTGTAGTCATCAACGATACGGTGATGGTGGACGGTGGAGTGGTCAATAATTATCCGGTGGATGAGGTACGAGCCATGGGAGCCGATATTGTAATTGGGGTTGATGTACAGGATTCGCTTCGAGGGAGAGACCGATTAAACTCGGCCTTCGATGTATTGGTGCAAATAAATAATTATCGAACCATTAATGATATGGTGGAGAAGCGAAAGAAGACCGATATATACATTAAACCCAATATGAGCGACTTTACGGTGGTCTCTTTTAGTGACGGACAGAAAATCGTCAATGCCGGGGAGGAAGAGGCAGGCCTATTTGCGAAGCGACTTAAAGATATAGCCGCAACGCAACAATACAAACCGAGGCCAAAAGTAAATTTTGTTAAGAACGATTCCCTATTCATTAAAGAGGTCCAGATTACTGGAAATAAAAAATACACCCGAGCCTATTTGTTGGGGAAATTGAAACTGATAACCCCGGCAAAAACCTCCTACCAACGCTTTAATGAAGGGATCAATAACCTTTCGGCTACAGGAAATTTTCAGGATATTAATCACCGCTTTTTGGAAGACGAGAACGGACAAACAACGGTACTGCTAGATGTTAGGGAAAGCAAGTCGAATACGCTATTGCGATTAGGGGCTCATTACGATGATTTGTTTCGCACGGCGGCCATGATTAACGTGACCCAAAAACGAATTTTTACAAATAACGATATTGCCTCTTTCGATTTTATAGTAGGGGATAATTTTCGGTATAATATTGATTACTATATAGACAAAGGTTTCTATTGGAGCATTGGGTTAAATTCCAGTTACCATTTTTTTGATGAAGACATTCCTATCGATTTTATTGTAAACGAATCCTTGGCCGAAGTGGATACACAACTGAACAGAATTTCTTTGAAGTATGGCGATGTTACCAACCGAGTGTATGTGGAGACCTTGTTCAGAAGAACGTTTTTGTTAGGAATAGGGGCAGAACACAAGTGGCTTCGCTATTTGTCTGAAACCATAGGAATAGACGAAAACAATAACCCCAGAACCATTTTTGAAAACACCAATTACTTTAGTTCCTATGGCTATTTAAAATACGATACCTACGACAATAGCTTTTTTCCAAATAAGGGGATTTTCTTTAAAGGAGATTTTCATTTGTACCTTTTTGCCCACGGACTCAATAAGAATTTCGATGAATTCTCTATTTCAAAGGCAAAGATTGGCTATGCCTTTTCATTTTCAGATAAATTTTCAACAGAGCTTACCACCGAAGGAGGTTTTAAAATTGGAGGTGCCTCAACACGTTCTCTCGACTTTTTTATAGGAGGATATGGGTACAAACCCTTGAACAACATTGTTCCTTTTTATGGTTACGAACCCTTGAGCGTACGAGGCGACACCTATTTAAAATCGGCCTTGACCTTGGATTACGAGGTGTTCAAGAAAAACCATATTAATCTTTCAGTAAATATTGCCAATGTAGGAGATGGTTTGTTTACTAGTGGCGAGTGGATCGATGGGATAGATTACAGCTCCTATGCATTGGGGTATGGGCTAGAGACATTCTTGGGTCCTGTAGAAGTAAAATACTCCTATTCCCCCGAACGGGATGAGGGAGAATGGTATGTGAGCGTGGGGTTCAGGTTTTAATAATTTCTTAAAGAACTCCCCGTATTTTTTCCGATATTTGTATAGTAAAATTACCTCATATGCCATTTTATCACCAACTCGGGAAAATTCCTCCCAAACGACATATCCAATTTCGTAAACCCGATGGATCTTTGTACGCCGAACAGCTTTTTGGAACCGTTGGATTTGACGGAATGTACTGCAATATCTATCACGAACACAGACCTACGCAAGTTAAGGAGATCAAAAAACAATATAGTATTGCGCCAAAAATTGCTAAGAGCAACAATTTGCGCTCGTACCGGTTAAAAGGGTTTCAAGTGGCACCCGAAAACGATTATCTGGAAAGTCGTAAGGTGGTACTCACCAATAGCGACTGCAATATCATATTGGCGGCACCCAAAGATTCCCTGCGAGATTATTTCTATAAGAATACAGATGCAGATGAATTACTTTTTGTTCATAAAGGAAGTGGGACCCTTCGCACCTTCTTGGGGAACCTCGATTTTAAATACGGGGATTATTTACTAATTCCCAGAGGGATCATTTATCAAATTGATTTTGATACTACAGATAATAGATTATTTATTGTAGAGTCGTATCGTCCTATTTATACGCCAAAAAGATATAGAAACTGGTTTGGACAATTGTTAGAACATTCTCCATTTTGCGAACGAGACATTCGTAAACCATCAAAACTGGAAACCTTCGACCAAAAAGGAGACTTCTTGATGAAAGTTAAAAAACAGGACGAGATCATTGAAATGGTCTATGCAACACATCCCTTCGATGTTGTTGGTTACGATGGCTATAATTATCCCTATGCTTTCTCCATACATGATTTCGAACCCATAACCGGGCGCATTCATCAACCACCACCGGTGCATCAAACCTTCGAGTCGGATGCCTTTGTAGTGTGTAGTTTTGTTCCTAGACTGTACGATTACCACCCCGAAAGTATCCCGGCACCTTACAACCACAGCAATATTGACAGCGATGAGGTGTTATATTATGTAGATGGAGATTTTATGAGTAGGAACGATGTGGATGCAGGCCATATTTCACTACATCCCGCCGGAATACCTCATGGTCCACATCCGGGCGCTGCCGAACGCAGTATTGGAAAGGCAAAGACAGACGAGTTGGCTGTAATGGTCGATACGTTTAAACCCTTAAAAGTAACAGAAGAAGCATTAAAAATAGCCGATGACACCTATTACCAGTCGTGGTTAGAGTAATATAGATTTGGAGCAATTCCCGCTTTCCGCTGTATCTCCCAATAAATTGGGAGGATGCCGCTGCAATCGGGGCTAAAATGATTTAGAAATGAGCAAAGAGGTAAAATCAGTAAACTACGGATTAGAAAAAATATTTGAAGGGGCAAAAGATTTTCTGCCCTTATTGGGGACCGACTATGTCGAATTCTACGTTGGAAACGCCAAGCAATCGGCACACTTTTATAAAACGGCCTTCGGGTTTCAATCACATGCGTATAAAGGGCTAGAAACCGGGTCGAGAGATGAGGTAAGCTACGTCTTGAAGCAGGACAAAATAAGGATTGTGCTCACGACACCATTGACAAGTACATCACCCATCAACGATCATATAGTCAAACATGGCGATGGGGTAAAGGTTATTGCTTTGTGGGTAGACGATGCTAGAAGTGCTTATGAAGAAACTACGAAACGTGGGGCAAAATCGTATATGGAGCCTACAGTCGAAAAAGACGAACATGGAGAAGTAGTACGTGCGGGGATTTATACCTATGGAGAAACCGTTCATATGTTTGTCGAACGGAAGAACTATAAAGGGGCTTTCCTACCCGGATTTAGGGCGTGGAAATCAGATTATAACCCTACACCAACAGGCTTGAAATTTATAGACCACATGGTTGGAAATGTTGGTTGGGGGCAAATGAACACCTGGGTAAAATGGTATGAGGATGTAATGGGATTTGTGAACTTCCTATCCTTTGACGATAAGCAAATTCATACGGAGTATTCTGCACTGATGAGTAAGGTAATGAGTAATGGCAATGGCCGCATCAAATTTCCTATCAATGAACCTGCCAAAGGAATTAAAAAATCTCAAATAGAGGAGTATTTAGATTTTTATGAAGGAGCTGGAGTACAACACCTTGCATTGGCCACAGACGACGTGATCAAGACAGTGGCACAGTTAAAAGCGAGAGGAGTAGAGTTTTTGCCACCACCACCACAGGAGTATTACGATGATATCCCTAGGCGATTAGGCGCACATATGGACATGATGAAAGAAGACATAAAAGAATTGCAGAAACTGTCTATCTTAGTTGATGCAGATGAGGAGGGCTATTTGCTGCAAATTTTCACAAAACCATTAGAAGACAGGCCTACTTTATTTTTTGAAATCATTCAACGCATGGGAGCCAAAGGCTTTGGTGCCGGAAATTTTAAAGCATTGTTTGAGTCAATTGAGCGGGAGCAAGCTGCACGCGGGACCCTGTGACAAATGTAACAATCTCAAAACTCCATCGTCTAGTCAGATGGAGTTTTTGTTTTGGAATGGAAGTTGTAATACCCTTTCAAAACCAATACCCAAATCTATGAAAAGATTACTATTAGTGTTCTTATTATGCAGCAGCTTCACCGTTTCGGCTCAGGAAAAGGCGTATGGTGATGGAGAATGGTTTAAGTTCAGGGTACATTATGGGTTTGTTACAGCAGGCTACGCGACACTCGAGGTAAATAACGCTATGTTGAACGGCAAGGAGGTGCATCATATTAAAGGCGAAGGAAAAACCATCGGAGTTTCAAGATGGTTCTTTAAAGTAGAAGATTACTATCAATCGTATGTAGACAAACAAAAAGACATTCCGTATCGCTTTATCCGAAAAATTGACGAAGGAGGGCATACCAAAGATATTCAGATTGACTTTAACCATACTACCAATAAGGCACTGGTCTATAATAAAAAGCACAATGAAAAGGATCTGGTTTCTTTTCCAAAAGATGCACAAGACATGGTATCTTCATTCTACTATTTACGCAACAATTTAGATGTAAAAAATATAGAAGAAGGGGAAACCATTGATATGGATATGTTTTTTGATAAGGAAAACTATAAATTTAGACTCAAATTTTTAGGCAGGGAAACCCTCAATACAAGTTTTGGAAAAGTTCCCTGTTTGATTTTTCGCCCCTATGTACAGGCTGGAAGAGTCTTTAAAGAAAAAGAAAGCCTTACGGTATGGGTAAGTGACGACGATAACAAAATACCCATACTTATAAAGGCAGATTTAGCAGTTGGCTCCCTAAAGGCAACCCTAATTCAATTTAAAGGGTTGAAACATTCTTTTAAAATTATTGCAGATTAATATGGAAATAACACCCAACACCAAAAAACTTTTAGAGCAATTAGAAAAAAAGTATGCTGCCATAGGGCAGGATATGGAGACTCACCTTGAGGGGTTACTGTACGGCGAACCAATGACCTATTGGGACTACATTCAGACAGATGCCCTACTAAACTTACAGGTACAACGTACCACCTTACCCGATGAGATGGTCTTTATTATGTACCATCAGGTGAACGAACTATTGTTTAAGATGATCCTCTGGGAAATTAGTCAGGTTTCGCATACGGCAGATATTACTGTCGAATTTTTTTCAACCAAATTAATGCGAATTAGCCGCTATTTCGATATGCTCACCTCTTCGTTTACCATTATGGGTGATGGAATGGAAGTAGCACAATATATGAAATTTAGAACCACATTAACGCCGGCAAGTGGTTTCCAAAGTGCGCAATATCGAAAAATTGAATTTGCGTCTACAGACCTTATAAATTTAATCGATGCCCGATTTAGAGATACCATAGATCGAAATACACCATACGAACACGCCTTGGAGCATTTGTATTGGCAAGCTGCAGGGAAGGATTATGAAACGGGTAAAAAATCATACTTACTTACTGCATTTGAAGAAAAATATAAAAATGAATTTATAGCCTTCACAGAAGAATATAATACTATAAATTTGTACGCCAAATTTAAGCAATTGCCCGAATCGATTAAGCAAGACCCTAAGCTTCGTGATGCCATGCGTCATTATGATTTTACGGTAAACATAACCTGGGTGATGGCACATTACAATGCAGCCAACAAGTACTTAAAAATTAATGACGAGGCAGTGGAGGCAACCGGTGGTAGCGAATGGACCAAATATATGCACCCGAAATACCAAAGAAGAATATTTTTCCCCGAAGTATGGACTGCACAAGAATTGAAAGACTGGGGAACCAATGTTTAGAGAATAAATAATTAAGTAAAATTGAAGAAACTAAAGTACCTACTCCCCCTATTTTTAGCCTGTGTTGCATGCGATACTCAAAAAGACGATGTTATTGAAGAAATCGTCGAAGAAATCCCCCTCTTGGTAGAATATGGTTATACGTTAAACGATTTTAACGTAATCCGAGATACCATCCGAACCGGAGATACATTTGGAGCTATTCTTGACGCAAATGGAGTTCCACAAGACAAAATATTTGAAGTGGCCAATAAGTTTAAGGACAGCTTTGATGTTCGAAAAATTGTGGTTGGTAAGCCCTATGTTTTACTGAATTCCAAGGATACCACCAATACCACTCAGGTGTTTATCTATGAAAAGAATAAGGTAGATTTTGCCGTAGTTGATTTTAGAGATAGCCTAAATTGTTATAACGACAAAAAACCTGTCCGTTTTATTGAACGGGAGGCTTCTGGAATTATAACCAGTTCACTTTCACAAACAATGGCAGAAGAGAATTTAAGTCCGTATATGACAGACCGCCTAGCGAATATATATGCCTGGACAGTAAATTTTTTCCACCTGCAACCGGGGGATCGCTTTAAAGTGATCTATACCGAGAAATATATCAACGATACGATACCTGCTGGGATTGAAGAGATAAAAGCAACTTTTTTTGAACATAAGGGAAAAGCACTGTACGCCTTCAATTATAAAAATGATAGTGCAAATGTTGTGTCTGATTTTTACGACGAAAAGGCCGATAATTTGCGTAGAGCCTTCCTAAAGTCTCCTATACAATTTAATTTCAGAATCTCATCCCGCTATAATTTGAACAGGCGCATTAAATATTATGGCTACAAATTGAGACCTCATCGAGGCACCGATTTTGCGGCTCCATTGGGAACCCCTATTTTGGCAACAGCAGATGGTACGGTAACCAAATCGGAACGCAGGGGAGGTAACGGGAACTACGTAAAAATTAAACATAATGGCAGTTATGAAACCCAATATTTGCACATGAAAAGTCGCAAAGTGAATGTGGGACAATACGTACAACAAGGAGATGTTATTGGCTGGATTGGGATGACAGGAAATACGGGTGGCCCACATGTTTGCTATCGTTTTTGGAAGAACGGGAAGGAAGTTGACCCGTTCAAAGAAGATCTTCCGTTTTCCAAACCACTACCTGTTGAGTATCACGAAGATTTTTATGCGTTTATGCCCCCATTAAAGGACCAATTGGATTGTATTGCATTTTAATGAATAAAATGTTAAAATGTTGATAAGATTGTTTATTAATTAAACGGCTGTTTCCTAATACCTTACATAATTCACAGTAATTTTAGCCACTAAGAGGAGTTATTATTTTCTTAACCTCAGGTGTGCTGTAAAAGTATTTTTTAAATTACTTTTGCGCCAAATTTATTTAACTAAAACTAACACATATGAAAAAACTTTTACTTTTCATTTTACTATTGGGCAGTTTTACTGCTTTTTCTCAAGGAACTGTAACAGGAACCTTAATGGACAGCGATTCGGGAGACACACTTCCTAGCGCTAACGTCATAGAAACAGGAACCATGAATGGTACTGTTGCCGATATGGACGGAAATTTTACATTGAATGTAGCTAAAAACCAGGGAACTGTTACAGTTTCTTATGTTGGGTATACATCTAAAAAAGTAAGTTACACCTTAGTTAACGGGACAGCAAATTTAGGATCTATCAGCTTAGATTTAGATTCGGATGCCCTTAGCGAAGTGGTTATTATTGGTAGCGGTGTTATTGACCTCGCGGGAGGAAGAAAAACGCCAGTTGCTGTAACAACTATTTCTGCGGAAGAAATTCAAAGAAGAGGTGTGGGTAACGTAGAAGTTTCTGAAATCATTAAAAACTCTCCGTCTATTCATGTTTCCGGAGAAAGTGGATTTGGGGATTCTCAAATGTATTTACGAGGTTTTGAACAAAATAACATCGGAATTTTGTTAAACGGACAACCCGTAAACGGAATGGAAGATGGGTTGGTATATTGGTCCAACTGGGCAGGTGTTGCAGATGTGGCAAGCGCTGTTCAGGTTCAGAGAGGACTTGGAGCTTCTAAACTGGCAATTTCGTCAGTTGGGGGTACTGTAAATATTGTAATGAAGGCGGCCGATAGACAAGCTGGTGGATTTGCACGTTTCTTAGGTGGTAACGATAGTTACGCCAAAGGAACCGTAGCCTATAACACTGGACTAAACGATAGTGGATGGGCATTTTCAGTGATGGTAGATTACTGGCAAGCACATAGAAAATGGTCTAAAGGAACCTATGGTGAAGGACAAACCTATTATTTTGCTGCCGGATATAAGCCTAATGATACACACGCATTCAATTTCATAGTTACTGGAGCGCCACAATTGCATGGTCAAAAATGGTCGCAATCAAAAGAACGTATCGCTGCAGACCCAAAATTTAATGAGCATTGGGGATATACTTCTGATGGCATTGTTTCTGAAAGACAAAACTACTACCACAAACCGGTAATTAACTTAAACTGGGATTGGACTATGAGTGATAAGACTGACCTATCTACAGTGGCGTATGCTTCTTGGGGTCGTGGTGGAGGAACCGGCAATTTAGGTTCTAGTTCGGCTAGAAAAAGAACCGAAGATCCCGATGGTGATGGGCCCCTAATTGGTCAAATAGATTGGGATGCTATTGCTGAAAACAATGCCATGGTTGGTGTTGGTGGAGATTTTGGTGGTGAATTTGGCTCAGGATATGCTCGAAGAGCATCGGTAAACAATCACAATTGGTTTGGTCTTGTAACCAATTTAGGACATGAGTTTTCCGATAATTTCTCTGTGAATGTTGGAGCCGATCTTCGTTTTTATAGAGGAGATCACTTTAGACAAGTTACAGACTTATTCGGCTTATCCGGCTGGGATGACAACGGAACTGATGAGGCTGGATTGTTAATCACAGCAGAATACGACCCAAAACCATGGGCGGCACTTTTCAATTTTGCGGACGAAGGAGAAAGAGTTGGTTACGATTATTCGGAAAACATTAACTATCAAGGAGTTTTTGGACAAATGGAATATGCAACAGACGTATTTTCAGCCTTTGTTCAGGGAGCATTCTCTAATCAGTCCTATCAAAGAGACGGCCGATTTATAGAAGATACTGACGGATTAGGAAAATCTGACAAACTAAGCAAGACAGGATACAATGTAAAAGGGGGTGTTTCCTATACCATTGCTGAAGACCACAAGATCTTTGCCAATGCAGGTTTCTATTCAAGACAACCTTATTTAGATAATATTTTCGTAAATATCAGAAATTCAAACGAAATAGTTCAAAATCCCGAAGTAGACAATGAGGAGATCACTTCATTTGAGGCAGGGTATCATTATAAGTCTGGTAGATTGAAAGCTAACTTCAATGCCTACGTGACCGATTGGGATAATAGAACTATAGCTGATTCTGGAGTTGATGACATGGGTACTATAGACGAAGAAGACGATATCGAAATAAATATTATCCAAAGAGGAATTAGACAATTCCACACAGGTGCCGAGCTGGATATTTATTTTAGAGCAGCAGATTGGTTGACCTTAACCGGGTATATGTCTGGTGGACGCTGGATTTACAAAGGAGAATCAAATGTATTCATCTATGATGATGCTGACGGATCACTTCTTTCAGAAACTGAAGGTGTTGACCGTGATGGTGTAAAAGTATCTACTGCGCCACAACTTACGTTGGGACTTGGAGGTATTGTAAAAATTGTAAAAGGACTTAGTGTTGATGCAAGTATTAAGCACCAAGAACGTCATTATGAATTTACAGACGTAAATACAACTGCTAGTGGTTATATGCCAACTAGATTGAGCCCTTATGCTATTACAGATGCCGGTATTACATACAATTTCAACCTTGGAAGTAACGATCTTACTTTTAGAGGAAATGTATTTAATGTATTTGATTTTGTTAGACTAGCAAATAGCGATGCGTTTGGATATTATACAACCAACGGTAGAACCTTTAACGGATCGATTAAATATTCTTTTTAATCATTAGTTAATCTTTAACCTCACACATTTAAGAGGCTGCTAGTATTAGCAGCCTCTTTTTTATGCTAATTATTCCTACCTTTGGGGAACTTAAAACCAACGACTATGTATACAACAATTCAATTTATTCACTCTTGGTGGGCCTACCTGGTATTATTCGTGGTCGTAATTGCTACGATCAATGCAGTAGCCGGACTCGTTACCGGAAAAGAATACGGTCCTAAAGATTTTAGACTGGCACTTTTTGCGCTTATTGTAACACATCTACAGTTTTTAATAGGACTAATTTTATTTTTTGTTTCTCCCTTCGGACTTGAAAATATATCCAATGTGGGTATGGGAGAGATCATGAAAAATTCTGAATTTCGATTATATGCTGTTGAACACCCGCTGATCATGTTATTTGTGGTGGTACTAATCACCGTTGGTTATTCAAAGCATAAAAAGAAACTGGTGTCTAAACCCAAATTTAAAAGCCTTACCATCTTTTATACTCTGGCATTAATTTTAATGCTGTCTAGAATCCCTTGGCAACAGTGGTTTGATTAAAATGAATTTATAAATGAGGCTGTCTATAGTGTATTAAAACTCTAAAGACAGCCCCTTTATATTTTATGGACTGTTCGCATTTTTAATTAAATATATGTAAACCGGGAAATGATCACTAAAACCACCTGTAAATCCACCATCGGTAAAGCTTCGGAAGGGATAGCCGGCGTAAGGTCCTGTTGAGGCAATTAGATAGGCTTGGTTGTATATTCCCGCCTTATAAAACTGATAGGTTGTATAGTCTTTTTTCAGAAATGCTTCCGAAACAATGATCTGGTCAAATAAATTCCAATTGTCACGCCAGGCCAACGTGCCCAAACCCAATTTATACATTTCTTCCATAGGATTGTACAATCCCTTTAATGGTACCTTGTTTTGTTTTCTTTCGGTTTTTAAAACTTTTTTTACACTTGGACTTATGGGATCATCATTTAAATCTCCCATGGTAATTATTTTTGCATAAGGGTTATCACTAAAAAGGGAATCGATGATCCGCCTGTTCAAGGTGGCGGCTTTGATTCGCTTGGGCCTGCTTCTTGCCTCTCCTCCTGAGCGGGAAGGCCAATGATTTACAATTATATGTATTTGCTCCCCATCTAGCATACCGCTTACCACTAGCTGGTCTCTGGTATATATACGTTTTGAAGTATCGTTATCATCGTATATAAGTAATGGAATAACCTTATAGTGCGTAGGTGTAAAGTTCTTTTTCTGATACAATAAGGCTACGTCGATGCCCCGCCTATCGGGAGAATCAAAATGCACTATGCCGTAATTGTAATTTATCAGGGGTTCCTGATTCAGCAGCTCTTCAAGCACCGTTCGATTTTCTATTTCACAAACCCCAAAAATGACCGGGGCAGTCCCCGTTACGTCCCGACCTATTTCAGCTATTACGCGAGCCATGTTCTTTAATTTTGCATGGTAGTTCTCCGCGGTCCAGTGATCTTTTCCTGTGGGCGTTCGGTCATTGTCAAATGTGATGGGATCATCTAGATGGTCAAATAGATTTTCTAGATTATAAAATGCAATCGTGTGTATTTTATATACCTCCTTCTGCTGTCCATAGCAAATGGTGTTTTCAATACTAAGGAAAGCAAGAAAATAGAGGAGCACTCTCATATTGAAATGTTAATAGTTATTTCTTTCAAAAGTAACAGAGTTTACATCCTGAATAAGGCTATTAAATTGAGATGTTCACGTAATTCAAGAATTACTAGCCCTCTTTTTTGGCTGGGAACTCCAATATATTTAGAACCCTAAATCAGAACAAAAAAATCACAGACATCAGTAAAATGAATAGGTTGAGCGCTTTCGAAGAACTTGAAACTTTATAGCATATAAATTTTTCGGAATAAATACAAACCCTACTAGCATATTCTGTAGTGGGATTATTCAGCCAAAACACCTAATTTTCGGTTCTCTCCGGTTTTATTCAATTTTAGTTCACACCACAAATGAAACCGATTCTTTCAGTTTTATGCCTCGTCCTATATTTCTCGGGAATAGGATTTGCTCAAGAAGGCGTTGTAAAAGGCCGGGTGGTAGATATGAATTCGGGAGTGGGCATTTCCAATGTCGAAATTGCAATCGAGGCAAGTAATTTTTCCATATATACCGATAGTAAAGGATACTTTTTATTTTCAAGAGCCGATTTGCCACAGGGCGAGCAGGTGCTTCTCGTAAAGGCCTTAGGTTATCAAAAACAGCGCGTTCAAATAACGATCCAAAATGGTAAACCAATCAATCTAGATCCGTTGATACTCGAGTTAGACGTATCCCAAATCGAATCGGAGATAGGATTGATTAGTCTGAGTGATGCCGAGTTGAATGAAGAAGAAGGTATTTCGGTGGCTACCTCCGGAATATTACAAGCTACAAAGGATGTATTTCTAAATGCGGCCGCCTACGATTTTAGCGGGGCTTTTTTTCGTCCAAGAGGATTGGATAACCAATACGAGAAAGTTCTAATCAATGGTATTGAAATGAATAAACTGTATACTGGTCGGCCACAATGGGCCAATTGGGGCGGGTTGAATGATGTTCAGCGTATTCAAGACCATTCCTTTGGCTTGGCGTCCAACGCCTATACATTTGGAGGCCTTAGAGGGACAACCAATATAATAATGCGCGCATCTCAATATAAGCAAGGCGGGCGGGTATCTGCCGCGAGCGCTAACAGAAGTTATCTGGGACGCGTAATGGGATCCTATCATAGTGGATTATCGCTGAAAGGCTGGTCGTATTCGGTTTTGGCATCCAGAAGATTTGGCAACGAGGGGTATCAAGAAGGGACTTTGTACGATGCAAATTCATACTTTGCTTCCGTAGAAAAAAAACTCAATGAGAAGCACAGCCTAAACATTACCGGGTTTTATACACCAAACCGTAGAGGACGTGCTACAGCCATGACCAAGGAAGTAAAAGACATAAAAGGCATTAGATACAATCCAAATTGGGGGTATTACGAAGGGGAGAAACGAAATAGTCGTATTCGTTCGGTAAATGAACCCGTTGTCATGCTCAATCATTTCTGGAAAATCAAGCAAAATACCACCTTAAACACTAACCTGGGGTATCAATTTGGAAAGGCAGCTAGCAGCCGTTTGGATTATGGTGGAACACGACTGCTTTCAGTTGGGGAGCAGGAAATATATGTTGGCGGCGCCCGAAATCCCTATGGAGATTATTACCAGAGATTGCCCAGTTATTTTCTTCGCAACGAGCATTCGTCTGCCTACGATTATCAACTCGCCTATCTAGCGGAACAGGAATTTATAAATAACGGTCAGTTGAATTGGAACGCGCTGTACCAAGCCAATGAGCGTTTAAAAGCCCAGGGGGGGAATTCAATTTATATAATACAGGAAGATCGAACCGATGATACCCAAATTAGTCTCAATACTATTTTTAACAGCCGTATATCGGAAAAGGGATTTCTCAATGCAGGAATAGAATTCCGAAGCCTACATAGCGATTACTTTGCTGAAGTCAAAGACTTATTGGGAGGTACAGGTTTTCTGGATGTTGATTATTTTGCTGAAGGCGATTCAAACGAAGTGATTGTTGACGTAGCCCAAAGCGATTTGCAAAACAGGAATAGGATCGTAATGGAGGGCGACCGTTATAAGTACAATTACCGCTTAAATGCGAGCCTCCTCTCCGCTTTTACTCAAAGCTCCTTTACCCTTCGGAAAATAGATTTCTTTATAGGTGCAACTGCTTCGCAGACCCAATATCAAAGAATAGGGCGGTTTGAAAATGGTTATTTCCCGGAAGCGTGGTCGTTGGGTCCTGGTGAAAAATTGAGCTTTACCGATTTCGGTTTCAAAGGAGGATTGACCTATAAACTTACAGGACGCCATTTGTTGGATATAAATGCAGGATTTGTTACAAAAGCCCCTTCCCTGAGAAATGCCTTCAGCAATCCCAGACAGAACAATGATGTGGTACTTGGTTTGGAAAGTGAAAAAAGTAAGCTGGTAGCAGCGAGTTATATATTTCGTTCGCCCCTGTTAAGCGGACGACTGACGGGCTATTATACAGGGATTTCGGATCAAACAGATATAGGGTTCTTTTTTACTGAATCGGCCAGAGGGAAGGACGGTGGCAGTGCTTTTTTGCAGGAAATAATTACAGGTATGAGCAGCCGAAGGATGGGGGGTGAGTTGGGAGTTGAAGCACAGCTAACTCCTACATTCAAGCTAAAGGCGGCTGCTTCGGTGGGACAACATCTCTATACCAATAACCCACGGTATTATCTCACTTCCGAAGATTTTTTAGGAGCTGAAAATATTGCAGGAATCGAAAATAACAGGTTAACCCTAGGCAAGGGAACGACCAACTTAAAGTATTACCATGTTCCCAGTGGGCCCGAACGAGCCTATCAAATTGGGTTCGAATATCGCTCACCGGAGTTTTGGTGGGTAGGCGTTACCGGAAATTATTTTTCAAATTCATATATAGATATAAGTGCCTTGAGACGATCCGATGGTTTTTCAACCGATTCTTTTGGGCAAGCCTTTAATGATTACGATGAGCGTATTGCCCGAAACTTGCTACAGCAAGAACAGTTAGATGCCTTTGTACTACTAAATGTGGTAGGTGGAAAATCGTGGAAGGTAAAGCAATATTATATTGGTTTCTTTGCGGCCATTCAGAATGCATTGAATCAAGAATACATCACCGGGGGATTCGAAAATTCAAGATACGCAGATTATAGAAGGGTTCTGGAGGATAGAAATAGAGATCGCCCGCTTTTTGGGAATCGTTATTTCTTCGGAAATGGTACCACCTACTATGTAAATCTTTATATCCGATTCTAATTAAAAACTTTGATCATGAAGACAATACATTTTTCTGAAATTTTTATCACGGTACTGGTCGTATTCTCAATATTTTCATGTGTCGCCGATGATGCCTATGATATTCCGTCACAAGACGAAATGGGAATTGATATTAACCCCGCACATATTATTTCTATACAAACACTTAGGACGCTGCTGCTTCAGGAAATAAATACTAACGGAGTTGAAATCCTCTCTTTTGAAGATACCCCTGATAACGATCTATATATTGAAGGGTTTGTTATTTCCAATGACGAAGCAGGGAACTTTTTTGAAGAATTGATTCTGCAAAACGATTCGATACAACCAAACGCTGGTGTGAAGTTGTTGGCCGATGTCAATCCGTTGTTTACCACCTATGAGGTTGGGCGAAGAGTATTCGTTAAACTGAATGGATTGTCTGTGGGCTACGATAGCGGGGTGTTAGCCTTGGGGTTTCGCAACCGAAACAATGTTTCGAAAATTGCCGAATCGCAATTATTTCACTTTCTGAAAAGAGATTCAGTAGTGGCGTCTATTATCCCCTTAGAGTTGGAAATACACGAATTAAACGCAGCGCATACCAATTTATACATTCGCCTGGCCGATGTACAATTTCACAGAAGCGAGGTGCTAGGAGAACACCCTAAAACATTTGCAGCCGAACCCCTTGATGTATTTGATGGAGAACGCGTTTTGGAAAGTTGTACCGAAAGCGCCTCCGTAATTTTTAGCACCTCCACTTTTGCCGATTTCAAATCGCTCCTGCTTCCGTCTGGTCGAGGCACTTTGGATGGAATTTTAACCTATAATTTCTTTGGTGACGAATTGAATGTTGTGGTCAATGATCCAACCGGGATTGTTTTTGAGTCGAATGACCGCTGTGATCCACAAGAGATCAGCTGCGGAATTGTAAATGCTACAGGGAATACCGTTCTTTTTAGTGAATTCTTTGAAGCACAAACTATCGGTGAAGCCATTAATGGAAATGGTTGGACCAATTATATAGAAGCAGGTACTGAAACCTGGGAAGCTTTTTTTGACGATGGCACCAATGCATCGTTGGGAATTTCTGCGCGAATGGGATCCTTTGGATCAGGCGATGACAGCTCTATAGGTTGGCTAATCACCCCACAATTAAATTTTGATATACAGGAGGGAGAAACTCTGACCTTCAAAACTTCGAATAGCTTTAGCGATGCTAGTATTTTGGAGGTAGTATTTTCAAACGATTGGGATGGGAATCCGGAGCACATTGCCCTTTCAAGTTGGAGCCAGCTGTCGGATGCCTATGTGGTCCACGATGATGATTTTTTTGGCGATTGGTTTCCTTCGGGGTTTGTTGATCTCTCATGTCTTTCCGGGACCGGATATATCGCTTGGAGATATACAGGTAGTGGCGACGCAGCGAATGATGGCACTTATGAGTTGGATGAGATAGAAATTCGTTCAGATTAATAAAAAAGAAAAACCCCTCACTAGAATGTGAAGGGTTTTTTATTGGTAGTAGTTAAAATGACCTATCGTTCAATAATAATGAATTCGGATCGTCTGTTCTTTTGGTGCTGTGCTTCGGTACATGCATTACCACAGTCTACAGCCGGCTTACTTTCACCAAATCCTTTACCGCTAATACGGCTGGCATCTATTCCTTTAGAGATCACATATTGCACGGTAGATTGTGCGCGCCGTTCCGAAAGATCCAAATTGTATTGGTCACTGGAGCGATTGTCCGTATGACTTTCCACATTGATCTTCATATTCGGGTATTTCTGCATAATGGCCACCAATTTGTCCAATTCGAAAGCCGCTTGTGGCTTAATATTGTGTTTATTCAAATCGAATAAGATTGGATTAAGCACCACTCTATCATCGGAAATGATTTCTTCTATTGGGCGCATTTCTAACAAGCTGGATACTTTCGTATCATTGGCAGATGCGACAGTGACTGCATTGCTTTCGTACCCTGGGGCCACACCTTGAATCACGTGTTCCTTATCGCATTCAGCCATAAAATCGGCTTTTCCGTCAGCTCCCGTAGTTTTGGTGCTTAACTTATTCTCAAAGGTATCGTAAAGATCCACCCGTGCTCCGCTAATTGGTTTATCGGTATACTCATCCATCACCTGAATCGTAATGGCCACGTCACAGAATTCCAATTCTTTTATGGCATAGATATCGTCACTTCCCTTTCCTCCGGAACGGTTGGAAGAAACAAATCCGGTCATGGTAGTCGGATTAAATTTGAAGGCGAAATCATCTTCAGGACTGTTTACTCCTTTGCCTAGATTTCTAGGTTTTTCAAACCCGTTGCCGGCTGCTTCGGCGGCAAAAACATCCAGACCTCCAATTCCCATATGTCCGTCGCTCGAAAAGTAGAGGGTTCCGTTGCTATCCACAAAGGGGAAAACTTCTCTTCCTTCCGTATTAATACTATCATCCAGTCTTACAGGGGTCCCAAGACTTCCGTCTTTATTTACGGCAACTTTGTAGATATCGCTCATCCCTTTTCCACCGGGCATATCACTTACAAAATACAGGGTATTTCCATCCGGACTTAGTGCTGGATGTCCAGTAGAGTATTCATTACTGTTAAACGCCACAGACTGAACATCCCTCCAGTTACCGTCAATATTTTCGGCATAGTAGAGGTTGATTTGGTTTACTCCTTCACTACTTTTATCGTAATCCCCTCTGAAATAATCGTTACGATCAAAATACATCCGTTTGCCATCTGCTGAAATCGCCACATTACCTTCATGGTATTTGGTATTTACTTCCCCGGGAAGGAGATCGGCATTCTTAATGGTACCACCTACATCGCTTGCTTTGTAAATGTCCAAATACGGTTCTTCATTCCAACCGTATTTCTTCCGACTTGTATTTCTGGCCGAAGAAAAGTAAAAGTCCTTACCTATCATCGTACCACCAAATTCGGAATACTCGGTATTGATCTCCTCCATATTCTTCGCTTCGTATTTGGCTCTTTCCTCCATGATAGTAGGAACATAGTTGGGATTCTTCATAAACGCTATGGCGCGAGAATCGCCGGGGTTCATCTCGGCAAACTGCTTCATATAGGTGTTATAGTCACTAAACTTCCCATTAGCCTTAAGCGATTGCGAATAATTGTACACCGTTTCCGGGTTTACTTTTCGCCCTTTTATCACACGCTTATAAAAAGTTTCGGCCTGTTTGGTATCATTTATATAGTAGTAACTATTGGCCAGCCGTTCGAAGACATACCGACTTCCTTTACCCTTTTTCAATAGTTTTTGATAGGCATCGGCAGCATCGGTATATAACAGCCTATCGTAAAGCTGATCCGCCTTTTTGGTATCTTTATTTTGAGCGGTAGCAATTGCCGTGCTTACCACTACTAGTAGAAGAAATGTATATATTTTTTTCATTTTTAATGAAATTAGATTAGGTGGTTAGAAGTATCTGGGCGAACGCAATGCACGCTTCGCAAAGCCAAGATCGAAGGTTAAAATAACTTCGTGTGAGGCATCGCTCACTACGTTGATGTCTGAAACAACTCGGTCATAGGCATACCCAATACGAATGTTAGGCGTTACCTGAAACCCTACAAGTCCGCTAAAGGAATCATCCAAACGATAGGATGCGCCAATTTCAAATTTTTCATAAAATAGTGCATTCAAGTTTCCGTCGATGGAGAGCGGAGCGTCGAAGGCCGACTTCACCATTACCGACGGCTTTAATTTCATATTTTCTGAAACATCAAAGACATAACCAGCTGTCGCAAAATAGTGATTGGTCTCACTTCCATATTTTATCCCGTTTTCATCCAGATGCACCGAATTTAAAAAGTTAGGCACCGAAAGTCCGATATAAAACTTATCTCCATAAAAGAAGGCCCCGGCTCCCACATTGGGATAGGTATTATTAATATCCTGTGAAAAGAAGGGATCGTTGGGGTCTTGTAACTCCAAATCGATAAGTCCAACATCGTGGAAGGTAGCTCCTGCTTTTAAACCAAATGCTAATTTTAAGCTCTCACTTACCTGTAAGGTATAAGAGAAATCGGCATATACATTGGTTTCACTAACGGGACCAAGTTCATCTTTAATAGCGGAAAGTCCCAAGCCTATTTTGTCGCTTATAGGAGAATGCGCCGAAAAGGTGATTGTCTCGGGAGCTCCGTCGAAGCCGGACCATTGTTTACGATATAATGCGGTAATTGAAAGCACTTCTTTATTACCCGCATACGCCGGGTTCACCACATTCATATTGTACATATATTGTGTATACTGTGGGTCCTGTTGTGCCGAGGCGAAATCGACACACAATAGGCTAACCACAAGTACGATTAGTGATAATTTTTTCATTATGATTGGTTGTTTATATTAGTCTGTTTTTTGTAAATCCATGAATTTCATTGGATCTCGATTAATTTGCGTCTCTATTCAAATAGATCCATCCGGTTTTAACCGAACCAAATTCGGTATCCGAATTTTCAAATTTCATCACATAGAAATAGGTTCCTGTGGGCAATTCGGCGGCATCGTTATCCTGCCCGCACCAGCCATTCACATAGTTGTTCTGCGAGAACACCGAAGTACCATATCTATTGAATACTTCTATGGAGAACGAACCACTTCGGTCTGCGACAAATTCGAGATCTAAACAATCGTTCATACCATCAGCGTTCGGCGAAAGCCCTTCCGAAATAACACATTGTCCTACATCGTATAAACGCACATCGATCGAATCTTCTCCGGTACAGTCACCTACAGAGATGATCACTGTAAATGTTTGTGTCCCTATGGTACCCGGGTCAAATGTAATATCGATGCTGGTTCCGGTTTCATTTGGAAGTACCTCTCCGTTTAGAAGCCACTGATAGACAACATCCGTTTCGTCGGTTGCCGCTACAATGGTTTGTAGTTCGTTAGCACAGGTTCTAAAATCATCACCCAATACAACAACAAGATCATCTCTTCCGGAAACCACTACAGAATCTTCAGCAACACAAACTCCAATAGTCACTACCACACTGTAGGTGCCTCCTTCTGTAACAACCAGTGTTGGATTTGTTTCTGAAGGCAATACTGTTCCGTTTAAGCTCCATTGATAAGTAGCCGAAGCCGGGTCGTAATTTGAAGGACTTGCATCCAGAATTAATATTTCATCGAAGCAGGTCTCGATATCATCTCCCAACGAAATAAGGATGTCATTTCCCGGAAGCACATCGATACTATCATTGGCTTCACAGAAACCAACCGTAACTACCACGCTGTAGGTGCCGGGCGTTGAAACGATAAGTGTTGGATTTGTTTCAGAAGGAAGTACTGTTCCGTTTAAACTCCACTTGTAGGTGGCCAAGGCCGGGTCATAATTTGAAGGAGAAGCATCCAGTAGGATAATCTCATCGAAACAAGTTTCAATATTGTTTCCTAATTCTATGGCCGGAGTGTTCTCCAATTCAATTTGAACACTTTGATTTACAACACAATCTTCAATATCGACTTCAACACTATAAACGTCAGATTGTGATACAATTATGGAAGGCGTTGTTTCACCGGTACTCCATAAGTACGTAGCATTGGTTGGATCTGCGCCCTCAATGACTGCAGTTATTTCATAGGTTGCTACATCACATAATTGTTGGTCTCCGCCAAGATCAACTGAATAAGTGGCTACGGCGGTAACAATTACCTCATCCTCTAAAACAACGGTATCCCCATTACAAGCGTTGGTATAGGTTACGCGCGCTGTATACGCCTCACTTCCATCAGGGCATACATTTACAGTAGGCGTTGTTCCTATGACGGTTCCACTAGCATCCAACCATTCAAAAACATAGGTCTCATTACCCGCTGGAGTGAAACGCCAGGCTTCATTGTTGGTAGTCCAAGGTGAATCTGAAGTATTTCTTCCAGGTGGTACATAAGCGATATTACCATCATCATTCTGAATTCCAATTACTGCATTCCCGTCATTCCAAGATGGGCAAGATGGCTTATCTTGTATATATACCTCGATCACATTCGAAAATTCATAAAAAACAACCATCTGTGTTGCCAACAGGGCATTGCAAGTACCAGAGAACATAGGTACTTCGAAATAGGCCACTACTAGTACACGATTTGGATAGGTTCCAAGGACTTCGTAACCAATTTCTTCGGAATTCGAAGCCGAAGGATCTATATCATGACCAGGTGTAAAAACGTTGGCCTCGGCCAGCGTTGGGTTTGAATTGTTGGGTAGGTTTTCGCTAAAGGACCACCCATTCGTGGTATCTCCAGGATCAACATCGAAACGTATTACACCGTTGGAACCCACTTGAAATTCTTGCTCTAAATTTTCAAAATAACAAAAATCAAAAGGCAGGGTGTCAACTCCAGACCAAGCATCATCGATATTCGGATTTAGCGGATTTGCCAAACCACTAAATGGAAATGGAGGGTTATATGGAATCGATTCGACCACATAGATGGAACTGGCAGTTTCGAAAGTCGTTAAGAAATCGGCGGTTATATCGGTACATCCGTTATTTCCATCACAATCTATGGTGACATCCGGACCAGCATCTACGAAAAGAGAACCGGGTCCTTGTGCGTGTGCCGAAAATGAGGCTGTGGCTAAAAAAATGATAGCGAACAGCATTCCTTTCTTACTTCTAAAAAATAACCGTGAGACACGTATTTTAGGAAGAAAATTAGGTGGGAATATATTGTTCATAATAATAAAATTGGTGGTTATATATTACTAAATTATATAAAAAACTAAGGTATCAAATAATTGAAAGATTTATTAGTTATAACGCAAGAAATTTCCGATTAAAACCCTGTTAAATTTAATTCGCTGTTCGATGTATTGTAAAAGTTCCAAAGACGGGGAAATGATCGCTAAAACCGCCCAGATACTTTCGGCCCATATAGGTCCTAAAAGGAATTCCTTTATTCCGTCCACGATATGCAACAAGTGCCTTAGGATTAAAAATGTGTGCGTCTTCAAACCGCAAGGAATTTCCGTATTGTTGTAAAAAGGAATGCGACAATAAGATTTGATCGAAGAGGTTCCAGGAGCCTCTGTAATTTGTACTTCCCGCATACTTGGTTAATAAAAGTTCCATGGGATTATACAATGTAGCCGCCGTCAATTCCTTGATGCTTTCACTCTGTGGATCATCGTTGAAATCGCCCATTACCAAAATTTTTGCTAACGGATCGATTGCCATAATCTCATCAACAATTTCTTTGTTTCTACGAGCTGCAGCAATTCGTTTATAGGCTGTTTCTTCGGCACCTGCCCTTCGGGAGGGCCAATGATTTACCAGCAGGTGCACGAGTTCTCCCTCCAATTGCCCCTTTACATAAAGAATGTCTCGGGTGTAATCCCGTATGCCAAATTCATTGTTTAGAAACAGCGTAAAAACTTCCTGATGAAGTACATTAAAATACTCTTTTCGATACAGTAAAGCGGTGTCTATGCCGCGTTCATCAGGTGAATCGAAATGCACAATATCATAGGCTTTATTTTTTAAGAATTTTGAATTTACGAGTGCTTCGAGCACATTCCGGTTCTCCACTTCGGCAACACCAATAATTACAGGAGGATGACCAATTTCCGTAAAACCAATATTAGATATGACCTTAGCAAGCTTTTTTATTTTTTTCTGAAAACGCTTTTCATTCCATTGTTTGTCTGAAGTAGGTGTAAAGTCATCGTCCAATGTTTCGGTATTATCGATGGTATCGAACAAATTTTCAAGATTATAAAAAGCAATGTTGTACGTATTTGTATTTTCTGAAGCCTGTTGCATCCCAACTATGTTAATTGGATGTAAAATACAAAAATCCCTTTCAATGTGTTTCGTACATTTGTGAAAGAATTAAAGGCTATGCTTGAGAAAACAGATCTTGAATACGAAAAAACCATTCTTATTGGATTGATCACCCAGCAGCAGAACGAAGAAAAGGCAAAAGAATATCTGGATGAGTTGGAGTTTTTGGCGTATACAGCCGGAGGTGAAGTACTTAAACGGTTTGTTCAGAAAATGGATCCACCCAATCCAAAAACATTTATTGGTACAGGGAAAATGGAGGAAGTGCGTGTCTTTGTTGAAGAAAACGAAATTGGCGTAGCTATTTTCGATGATGAACTTTCTCCTGCACAGCAAAAGAATATAGAAAAAATTCTTCGCTGTAAAATAATAGATCGCACGAATTTAATTTTAGACATTTTTGCCCAACGTGCCACCACAAGTTATGCGCGGACTCAGGTGGAATTGGCGCAATACGAATATTTATTGCCTCGACTGGCGGGAATGTGGACCCACCTTGAGAGACAACGTGGAGGTATTGGAATGCGAGGACCCGGAGAAACCGAAATTGAAACCGACAGACGAATCGTTCGAGATCGGATTGCCTTGTTAAAAAAGAAAATTACCACGATCGATAAGCAAATGGCGGTGCAGCGTGGAAATAGAGGCTCTTTGGTTCGGGTGGCCCTAGTTGGATATACCAATGTGGGAAAATCTACACTCATGAATGTGATAAGCAAGAGTGAGGTCTTTGCCGAAAATAAATTGTTTGCAACACTCGATACTACGGTGCGCAAAGTGGTAATTGGGAATTTGCCGTTTTTATTGACCGATACCGTTGGATTTATCCGAAAGTTGCCCACGCAATTGGTGGAAAGTTTTAAAAGTACGCTGGATGAGGTTCGGGAAGCCGATCTTTTACTTCATGTGGTGGATATTTCACATCCTTCATTTGAAGATCATATTGCTTCGGTGAATACTATTTTAGACGAAATAGATAGTGCCGATAAGCCAATGGTGATGGTCTTTAATAAAATTGACGCCTATGAGGCTGAATCAATTGAGGCTGACGATCTTACAACTGAAAGAACGAAGGCGCATTATACCTTGGAAGAATGGAAACGCACCTGGATGCATTCGGCCGATGGTGATGCAATTTTTATTTCGGCATTAGAAAAGGAGAATTTGGAGGAATTCAGGAAGTTGGTGTATGAAAAAGTTAAGGAGATTCATATAAGTAGGTTTCCGTACAATCACTTTCTGTACGACGAATATACAGAATAAAAAGCCGTCCCTAGGGACGGCTTTTCTGTAGCAAAGACCTTTCGAAAACTAACTAACCAAAGATATAAAACATCGATAGGTCCCTTTACAGCTACTTCGTAATACTTTTTTTATTTTTAGAAACCATAGGTCACTCCAATTCCCAATGCTTCTCTTATTTGAAATCCTTGTACTGCATTATCATCATAGATTGCTTGGAGGGTGGCATTGGCTGTAATAAACTTATTTACAGACATGATTAAATTAAGCGTGTAGTCGATATCTACATTTTGCGGGTCTTCCAAGTAATTTGAATACAAATTTAGTACATTTTCCATCGTCACATTCTTCATTAAGCTTATTTTAGCATATGCCGAAATAGAGGCTCCAAATTCAAAACGAGTGCTCTCGTTTGCTTCTACTCCAAAATAGCCGCCTGCGTCATTAAAAGCATCAATCACAGCTTGATTTGTCCCAACATCTGTGAAGTCACTACTCACAATAATTAGTTTTGCCGTTGCCGGTGAAATATTTACTTTGAGGTTGTCACTTTTTTTCCAAAGTAATCCGGGACCTGTCTGAATATATCCGGGAGAAAGCAACTTAGTCGCTTCCGTACGAACTTCATTACCATTGGTATCTTCACTGTACACATATCCTGAAGTTAGCTGTGTTTTGAAATTAAGAAAATACGAGTAATACCAATTACTTTCTTTTATCTGTTTACCAACAAGGGAGTTAAACTCCAAACGATCGTTGGTTTTACGTGTGAACTCTTGATCTTTTTGCTTTGTAATGCCGTAGTCGGCTACAATGCGATTGTCCCAAACTAACTTTCCTTGACGATAATTAAAGTCATAAGCAAGTCCTAAGTTAGCAGCATAATTGGAGGTACCACCTCCTGTCCACTCTTCGTTAAAGGCAGCTTGGCTAAAAAGAAGGGAAAGATTTCCAACCTTTGACCAGCCATCTTTTGGGGCTTCTTTTTCTTCCGTTTCTTGAGCAAAAATGCCTAATGGAACAATAATAAATAAGACTAAGAAAAATAGGTGCTTCATTGGTTTGATTTTTTAAAAAGGCAAATTTAAAGCTTCTTTTTAGATTCTGAAAATTTTAGACAAAAAGGTGCTTGCGTAGGGGTATTTTCTTTTCAAATAATGACTTATTTCTTCTTATACAATGGAACTGAAGAACAGGCCTCCCCATACAATATACTTTTTGCAATCGGTTGAAGCCGTTGCGCCAATAGCACATAGGCTGTGGATGGGATGGTTTTATGGGAGCAGCCTTTGATTATAACAGGTTTATCCCTGTACAATTCCAGAGGGAGCTCATGAATGATTTCAGAAAACAATACGGTCTCAAGTTCTTCCAGTGAACCTACAGTAACCTTTTTGGCATAGGGGGTGAGATGAACCGTGAGCAGTAGATAAGCCCATCCCGGAATAATAGCTTCAGTGCTGCAATGTAGGGCTACAAATGTATCGGTATATTGCGACCAATCATGGGCACTCACAAATGCTCTAAAGTCCTTTTCCTTTAATACGACCCCTTCATATAACCATTTCGAAATATCAAAAGATATCCGTTCGCCTTTTGGATAAAAATCCTCGAGATCGAAGGTTATAAGTTTACTGTTGGCAACTCTATTTACAATCTCTTTTTCCATCACAGCATGCCCAATTCCAATTTGGCTTCTTCGCTCATTAGGTCTTGGGTCCAAGGAGGATCGAAAGTGATTTCCACTTCGGCATCCTTGACCAGCTTGATGGACCTCACCTTATCTTCAACCTCGGCAGGTAATGACTCGGCTACTGGGCAATTGGGCGTCGTTAGTGTCATTAATACTTTCACCTCGAAGTCGTCATTTACCATTACATCGTAAATTAGTCCTAGTTCGTAGATATCTACGGGGATTTCCGGATCGTAAATGGTCTTTAGCACCTTGACGATCTTTTCGCCTAATTCGGTTGTGTCTATTTCAGTTGTTGTTGACATTGTTAACTATTTAAGTTGTGCTTGATATGCAACAGCATATAATTTCATTTGCTTGATCATCGAAACCAATCCGTTTGCACGGGTTGGGGACAAGTGGTCTTTTAAACCTATTTCATCAATAAAGTTAGTATTTGCATTAAGGATGGCTTCTGGTTTTTGATTGGTAAAAACTCGTATGAGTATGGCAACAATACCCTTTGTAATTATGGCATCGCTATCGGCAGTGAATACTACATAGTCTCCTTTTAATTCGGCATGCAACCAAACCTTAGATTGACATCCTTTGATGAGGCGGTCATCTGTTTTGAGTTTGGGATCAATGATGGGTAATGTTTTGCCTAACTCGATCATATATTCGTACTTCTGCATCCAGTCGTCAAACAAGGAAAACTCATCGATCAATTCTTTCTGTATCTCCTCAATGGTCATATTTAATTTTCTTTATTTAAATCTTTTTTTGCCGTGAGTAGCACACTTCTATCTGTCTTTGAATACAGTGTGAGTACACCTTCCTCTATAGAATAGGATCCTGTATTTCGCAACGCCTCCATAAATTTGGTTTCAATAACCATGGTAGATTCGTCACAGTACATTTCGGTTTGCCCTACATCGCTAAAGGACAAAGCGTATAAATCCAGTGAATAATTTCCGAAGAATGAATTACAACCCGTATTTCCGCGAATGGTCTTATCCAACCCTGCGAATGAGATATAGACCTTTTTGTCGCCAGCTGCTGCAATCGCTTGACCACCTACATTTGAAATGGTGTATGTCCCCGATAATTGTACATTTCCTGCCACGTCGATTACTTTTTTGGTTTCATCACAACTGCTAACTACAATGGTGAGTATAAAGGTTGTTAATAAGCTTAGGAACTTCATAGTATAATATTTAGGTTAGCATTAATTTTGCTTTGATAACGCCTTGTACCAGGCTGTCTACTTCCTCTATTGTATTGTAAAAAGAAAAGGAAGCTCGTACAGTACCCGGAATATTGAAATAATCCATGATGGGTTGAGCACAATGATGCCCGGTTCGAACCGCAATACCAAGTTTATCAATTATAGTACCAATATCGTAAGGGTGTATACCATCAATATTGAATGATATGACAGAAGTCTTTTCGGAACCAGTGCCATAAATCTTCAATCCTTCGATAGCTAATAACTCCTTGGTCGCATAGTCCAATAGCATTTTTTCATGTGCCGCAATAGCATTAAATCCAATACTGTTAAGGTAATCAATTGCTGCGCCAAATGCAATTCCACCACAAATATTAGGAGTTCCGGCTTCAAATTTATGGGGTAGATCGGCATAGGTCGTTTTCTCGAAAGTTACCTCCTTTATCATTTCCCCGCCCCCTTGGTATGGAGGCATTTTGCGAAGCCAATCCTCTTTTCCATATAATATGCCAACTCCGGTGGGGCCACACATCTTATGAGCAGAGGTCACATAAAAGTCGACATCCAGATCTATTAGATCGGGCTTGATGTGAGAACAGGACTGCGCCCCATCGATCAAGACTGCCGCACCTATGGCATGTGCTTTTTCAATGATTTTTTTAATTGGGTTTATGGTTCCCAAGGCGTTAGAAATATGATTTACAAAAACCAGTTTAGTCTTTTCTGAAAGCAATTCTTCATAGGCTGAAAGGATCAATACACCCTCTTCATTTATGGGAATGACTTTAAGAATAGCACCGCTGCGTTCGCATAACATTTGCCAGGGCACTATATTAGAATGGTGCTCTAGCGCCGAAACAATAATTTCATCACCCTTATTCAGTAATGTGGAAAACCCATTGGCCACCAGGTTGATACCGTGGGTAGTTCCCGAAGTAAAAATCACCTCGTGCAAGTGGGCTATATTGAAGTGGGTTTGTATCTTCTTTCGCGCCATCTCGTAAGCGTCTGTAGCTTCTTGAGACAGGGTATGCACACCTCTATGGATATTGGCGTTGTAATTGCTGTAATAATCCACGATGCAGTCAATTACTACTTGAGGCTTTTGTGAAGTGGCTGCATTGTCTAAATATACCAGCGGATATCCATTTACCTTTCGTTGAAGTATGGGAAAATCGTTTCGTATTTTTTGAACATCGAAAGCCATTAACTAGGGAGCGTATTTATAGTTTATACTTCGAATCCTAAGTTTACCCCAATTTTATGGGCGATTAACTTATTGATACGTCTTTTCAACTCAGGAATTTTAACGCTTTCTAAGACCGTATTGGCAAAGGCATACATGAGCAAAGCGCGAGCTTCTTTTTTTGCAATTCCCCGTGAACGCATATAAAATAAGGCATCCTCATCTAACTGACCAATGGTGCAACCATGTGAACATTTCACATCATCGGCAAAGATTTCTAGTTGTGGTTTTGCATTAATAGTGGCCTTATCGTCTACCAAAATATTGTTGTTTTGCTGAAAGGCATCTGTTTTTTGTGCATCTTTTTCAACGATAACTCTACCGTTAAAAACTCCCGTTGAAGCATCGCCGAAAATACCTTTGTAGTCTTGATGACTCTCACAATTGGGAGCAATATGATGTACCAAGGTGTTATGGTCAACATGTTGTTTGTTTTCCAAAATGGTGACTCCTTTTAGGGTTGAATTACAATACTCTCCATTTTGATAGAAGTTCAAGTTGTTTCGGGTTAATTTTCCCCCGAAAGAAAACGTGTGTACCTTACAATTGCTTTCGCGTTCTTGGGCAATATAGGTATTGTCTATCAATGAGGCTGAAGCTACATTGTTTTGTATTTTATAATAATCAACAAAGGCTCGTTTTTCAGCAAAAATTTCGGTCACACTGTTGGTGAGCACTTCATTTTTAGACAAGCTTTGGTGTCGTTCAATAATTTGGACGTGTGCATTTTCTCCAACAACAATTAAATTCCTGGGTTGTAAGAATACCGCCGCTTCATTTCCTGTTGAGAAATAAAGGATCTCAATAGGCTTTTCAACTTCCTTATGCTTCGGAATATGAATATAGGCTCCTTCTTTAGCAAAGGCTGTATTGAGAGACGTGAGGCTGTCATCTTCAGCAATTTTGTTATAATAGGCTTCTATAACGGGCTTGTATTTCGTCTTGTTCAATGCCGAAGACATCAAACAAACATCTATTTGATCGTGGGTAGTTTCAGAATGAAAAGAACTGTAGACTCCATCGACAAAAACAACTTTATAGGTGTCGATATCGTGAAGAAAATACTTCTTCACATCTTTAAAATCAATGGATTTATCTAATTGCTTCGGAAAAACACTGTAATCATTTTTCAACAAGGCATTTAAGGATGTATACTTCCAGGCCTCTTCTTTTTTGGTGGGAAACCCCTTTTGCTCGAAATTCTTGATTGCCTTATTTCGAAGCTCATGTATAGGAGAGTCCGCTTCCAAATTATCTTCGAAAGCGAGGTAGGAGGAAAGTAATTTTTCTTTTAAACTCATAAATTCAATCATCAAATTGCCGTTAGGCATTCACTTCTTCTTTAATCCAATCGTAGCCTCTTTCTTCTAATTCATGGGCCAATTCTTTTCCGCCGGACTTTACAATTTTACCGTCCATTATTACGTGTACAAAATCGGGAATTATATAATCTAACAAACGCTGATAGTGGGTTATAACCACCACGGCGTTGTCTTTATTTTTGAAGGTATTCACGCCGTTTGCCACTACTTTTAGTGCGTCAATATCAAGGCCCGAATCGGTCTCATCTAAAATGGCCAGTTTGGGTTCCATCATAGCCATTTGGAAGATTTCATTTCTCTTTTTCTCTCCTCCGGAAAAGCCCTCGTTCAACGAACGGGATAAAAATTTACGATCGATTTCCAGGAGATCTGCCTTTTCTTTGATAAGCTTTAGCATTTCACTAGCGGGCATATCGTTCATCCCTTTTGCCTTTCGGGTTTCGTTGATAGCGGTTTTTATAAAATTGGTAACGGAAACTCCGGGTATCTCAACCGGGTATTGAAAGGATAGAAAAACACCTTTGTGGGCTCTTTCTTCAGGATCGAGTTCGGTGATATCTTCACCATACAGGGTAAGTTCCCCTTTACTGACCTCAAACTCATCTTTTCCGGCAATTACCGAAGCCAAGGTGCTTTTTCCGGAACCATTTGGCCCCATAATAGCATGGACTTCTCCGGCTTTTACTTCCAGGTTGATACCTTTTAAGATATCTTTTTCCTCAACACCAGCGTGCAAATCTTTAATGTGTAACATGTTTAGCTTTTCTTATCTTCAATTTTAACGTCGGCTTTTGCCGGTACGGGACTCACTTCGAGAATTTCAGTAATGGTTAAGATCTGATCCCAACCTTCTTGGTCTTTTTCTTTATGTGACACGGTCCCCTTTACAATAACAGGCACCATATCGAATTCATCTGTTTTAATGGGTGCCACGCGCTCCCCCAATTTTGCAGCCATCTCGTCCATTTTCACTCCAAAAATGTAAGTGTCTCCTTTAAGTACTGCCGCATCGGCCATATAGATAAACTCACCTTTATACATTTTACTTGGAACATAATTGGCACTGTCTTCTGTTTCCGCAGTGTTGTCTACGGTCTTTTCTTCAGAATTTTTACAAGCAAATACAAAAATTGAAAGCGTAAATAGCAAAAAGATTTTTTTCATGACGATTACTTTATTTAATTAACCAACTGAGCCTTCAAGGCTTATTTCTAATAGTTTTTGTGCTTCCACGGCAAATTCCATGGGCAGCTTGTTTAACACTTCTTTACTAAATCCATTTACAATCAGCGCAATAGCTTTTTCGGTATTAATACCTCGCTGATTGCAATAAAATATTTGATCTTCACCAATTTTGCTGGTGGTAGCCTCATGTTCTACCTGTGCCGTCTTATTTTTTACTTCTATATACGGAAAAGTATGCGCGCCACAGTCATTTCCCATTAATAACGAATCGCATTGTGAAAAATTACGAGCATTATCGGCTTTGGGGTTAATTTTTACCAAACCGCGGTAGCTGTTCTGTGATTTTCCGGCCGAAATACCTTTGGAAATGATAGTGCTCTTCGTGTTTTTACCAATATGAATCATCTTCGTTCCGGTATCGGCTTGTTGGTAATTGTTTGTTACAGCGATCGAATAAAATTCACCAATTGAATTATCTCCTTTTAGTATACAGCTCGGGTATTTCCAGGTAACAGCGCTTCCTGTTTCAACCTGTGTCCAAGATATCTTCGCATTGGCTTCACAGATACCTCGCTTGGTTACAAAATTGTAAACTCCTCCTTTTCCATCTTTTCCGCCGGGATACCAGTTCTGGACCGTAGAATACTTAATTTCGGCATTGTCCAATGCAATGAGTTCGACCACAGCGGCATGCAATTGGTTTTCATCTCGGCTAGGCGCTGTACAACCTTCTAAATAGCTCACATAACTTCCCTCATCGGCAATAACTAGGGTGCGCTCGAATTGTCCGGTACCGGCTTGATTGATTCGGAAATAAGTGGATAATTCCATTGGGCACCGCACCCCTTTCGGGATATAACAAAAGGATCCATCACTAAACACCGCACTGTTCAAGGCGGCATAGAAATTATCGCGTTGTGGGACGACACTTCCAATATATTTTTTAACAAGTTCTGGATGTTCTTTTATGGCTTCGGAAATAGAGCAGAAAATAATTCCTTTTTTGGCCAAGGTTTTCTTAAAAGTAGTGGCCACCGAAACCGAATCCATCACAATATCTACCGCTACTCCGGCTAATTTTTTCTGTTCATCTAACGAAATACCCAATCTTTTGAAGGTGTCTAAGAGTTCCGGATCTACTTCGTCTATACTGTTGTATTTGGGCTTTTTATTGGGCGCCGAATAGTAGGAGATATTTTGGAAATTTGGTTTTTCATAGTGCACATTGGCCCATTCGGGTTCCACCATTTCTTGCCAATAGCGAAAGGCTTCCAAACGCCAAGTAGTCATCCATTCGGGTTCTTCTTTCTTTTCTGAAATGGCCCGAACAATACCTTCGTTTAAACCAACAGGAAATGTGTCGGACTCTATATCGGTATAAAATCCGTATTCGTACTCTTTGGTTTCGAGTTCTTTCTTTAAATCGTCTTCTGTAAACTTACCCATCTTTCTTTTTCAGCAATTATTAAAGTGAAAAACTTTCACCGCAACCACAGGTTCTGTTGGCATTGGGATTGTTAAATACAAATCCCTTTCCGTTAAGTCCGCCACTGTATTCCAAGGTAGTACCTACGAGGTACAAAAAGCTTTTTTTGTCTACCACAATTTTAACCTGATTTTCTTCGAAAAGCTTATCGGTATCTCCCAAGGTCTTGTCGAAAGTAAGTTCGTAAGACAGCCCGGAACACCCACCACTTCTCACACCAACGCGTACAAAGTCATTGGCTACATTATAGCCTTCTTCAGACATAAGCTGCGAAATTCTGGTTTTTGCAGTGTCACTAACTTTAATCATTTAAAATAGATTTATTCTAAATTAGAGTGCAAATATAAGCTAAATCGGCTGTTAAACCATGATTCGGAAAGAATTTAAACTTATGGTATAATAGATTTAGGTAATAATTAACAATTCACTTTTAAGGTGTTGAAAAGCAAGTATTAATACTGTGGAAATTCGATATACTTATTTTAATTGGGATCTTGAAAATCTGGATTTGAAATAAACGAAGGATCTGAGAGGCTCAGCAAAAATGCCTTGAGATCTGCTTTGTCTTGTTCGGTTAGATGAACACCTCCTGCAGATACAGTTTTCATTAAGGGATCGATGGTTTCTGAATAAACCAGTCCTTCGCTATAGTGATTGATCACTTCTTCCAGCGTAGCAAATCTCCCATCATGCATGTACGGTGCAGTGTACGCTAAATTCCGAAGCGAAGGTGACTTAAATTGTCCAAATTCTCTGGGGTCACCGGTTACCATACCTCGCCCTCGATCTGTAAAACTAGCATCTAAACCGTTGTTATGAAAGATATTATCTGTCCAAAGCGGACTGTTAGGATTCCCGTGACAGTGGAAGCAATCACCCCTGCCTTCATCCAAAAATACATTCAGGCCGTTTAATTCGGAAGGGGTTAATTCAACCTCTCCACGAGTATATTTATCAAATTTTGAATTGGCAGATATAAGTGTGCGTTCAAATTGTGCAATCGCCTTAGTCACCATCGTAGAATCAATTGTTGAGGTTCCAAATGCTGCTAAAAAGAGATCGGGATATTCCGAATCGGCCTGCAAACTAGCAACGGCATTCGGCCAAGTATTTTTCATCTCTACAGGATTAACTACGGGGCCGAAGGCCTGATCCTCGACGCTGGTTGCACGTCCATCCCAAAAGAAAAGTTCATTAAAATTCCAAGCAACGTTAAAAATAGGCATTGAATTACGGGTACCAATACTTCCATCAATGCCCACGCTAAATTGTCTTGGATCTGTGAATGCGTTTTCGGGGTTGTGGCAGGTGGAACAGGATTGTGTTCCGTCTCCAGAAAGGATAGGATCGAAAAAGAGTTTTCTTCCCAAGGCAATTCCTTCCACCGTTTGTGGATTGTCTGCCGGTATGACCGGATCGATCAATTTGTCTTGAAACAACTGCGGAATCACTAGCGGACTTGGAGTTGCCTCATATGGGTCTCCACCATCACCTCCTGTACTACAGGAGATGATCGTTAGAGATACGAGTATTGCTATTATAGTTAAGCGCATGTTATAAAATCATTTTAGTTTTGTGTCACGGCACCTTTACTGAAAACGGTAGCACCATTTTCCGACATCATTACTTGAGCATCGAAGTTCGGCATTAAAACAGTGTGAAGTATATTTAAATCCCATTCGTGAGGATTGTCATACCATTCGGCTACGTTCATTTTTACTTCAATTTCGGTGTTATTTGCTATGGTCACTGTTCCAAGGTTTACTTCGAAAGAAGTGTCTTGTAGTGTTATAGGCGTTGTGCTCGCATCGGCCGCTCTAATGGCGTGATATGCATACCCTACCTCGGCAGCTGTATTGTCGATGAACTTACCTTCCATACGCATATAGTGATAACCACCACCAAGCATCATGGGAACATTCCAACCACCGTCGGCTGAATTTAAATCCTGATAGACACCATCAATATTATCTTCATCATCAAAACCAAAGGTAAAGGAAACGGTATAGTCTCCGGGTGGAACCTGTATATTGGGGGTGAACATCAAGTTAGTTTCTTCTCTCACATTTACCAAGTTATAGTCTCCTGCATCATACACATCACCATTCGCATTGGTAAATGTAATATCAGAAATCAAGTATACCAATTTTGAAAGACTCAATTCCTCTCCATGTGCATTGGTGTATTGAATTACTTCAAAATCTGAGTTTTCGATGGCACTGCCATCCCAGTTATGCGTAAATAGAAAATCAACATTTACAGGTGTGCTGCTATTATCGTCATCGTTATTGCAACTCATGGCCACCATGGCAATCATTGCAAATAGGGCAATTTTTTTCATTTAATAATAAGTTAGGTTTTTAATTATTTGATCTTTATTAGTAATAAATCCTTAATTCCTCGATTGGATGGAATATCAAAATCATTGCTCTCGGTATTTCCAACAGCAACAATTTTATTGTCTGGAGTTTCAATAGCCGCGGTTGCAAAATCGAGACCCGAACCACCGGCTGTTATTTGAAACTTAAGCTCACCTTGCTCGCTAATCTTATAGATCCAGGCATCATTTTGACCGCGATTTACGGTAATATCACCGTTGGCACTTCGGGTGGAGCCGGCAACCAAATATTCGCCATTTGAGATTGGAAGAATACTTCTACCCGACTCAAATTGATCGCCACCAAAGCTTTTTTGCCAAATTAGATTTCCGCTATCGTTAAACTTTACCGCCCACGCATCGGCATTACCCAATGGATTGCTAACATCTTTGTCTTCACTTCGAGAATCACCTACTAAGATATAATTTCCATCATTCGATTTGGTAACAGCATATCCTACATCAATTTCGGAACCACCAAAAGATTTGGTCCACAGCAGGTCGCCGTTTTCGGTTAAGCGCACTGCCCAATAGTCATAGCTTCCTTTGTCATCGGTAATATCAAAATCGGCACTTTCGGAAGCACCTACCATCAAAAACCCGCCATCGGAGGTTTCTAAGGCATCATAACTTCTGTCGTTGTTAGAGCCTCCAAAATAACGTCTCCACTGCTTTGTTCCGTTGGCATTCAGCTTTATGGCCCAGTATTCTCCTACGCCGTGCAGTCCACTCTTGGATTCGATAGGATCTTCACCATCTACGAGGTCGCTCCCGGGGCAAAGATTGGCACCGCATGCACTTACATCGAAGAATCCGGTTAGAAAATAACCGCCATCGGAAGTTTGAAATGCATCATAGGCTTGGTCGCTTCCGGGAAAACCAAAATTGAGATCCCATTGAATAGCACCCTCGCTATTCACTTTAACAATCCAGTAATCATGAAAACCTTCATTCCCCGATACATCGCCATCGTTACTGGCACTATAGCCCGATAGAAGATATCCTCCATCGTTGGTCTTAGAGATTCGAGATCCTTTTTCATCTTCAGTACCCCCGTAGGTTTTACTCCAAACTAATTCCCCTTCGGGAGAAAGTTTCAGCAACCAATAATCTGCATCAATTCCGGCCTTATCTGTGATGTCTCCATCATTACTACGTGTAGAACCAAAAACAATATAGGATCCATCGGCAGTTTGAAGAATTGCTGATGCTTCATCTTCTCCGCTTCCTCCAAAGGTTTTAACATATTCTAATTCGCCAAGGAATCCAGTTGGGGGGTCATCATCGTTGGGAGTCCCACCGTCATCCTTTCCACAGGAAAACAGCACTCCTAAGATCATAAACACTCCAATAAGATTTAAATTTTTCGTTTTTTTCAATAGCATAGGTTATTTGGGGGTTAATTCACTACCAATCTTCTTGTAGTGTTATCGTTAATTTTTACCAAGTACATTCCGGCGGTCAAGTTCGAAACATCGATACTTTCGGAAATACTATCTTCAAAAGACCTATCTAAGACTTGTTGTCCCAAAAGATTAAAAATAGTTACTTGCGAAATTTTATTTTCTTTTGAAGTAATGGTCACCATATTATCGGCTGGGTTAGGAACCATTAAAAATTCGTTGGCTGCAATATCGTTAACTGCTAAGCTCGCATCTTTAACAAGCGTAAATCCATTCGATCCGGAGATTACAATATTTCCACTTGCAAAAAACGGGTATACATTCCAGCTACCGTTGTAATTTGCATTGTTATTACTTGGATATGAATCAAAAAATCCTGATTCCGACATATTTTGATTAGCAAGGTCACTTATGTCCATAACACGCAGTCCTGCGGAGTAATTGGCTAGATAAAAAGTGTCTCCAATTACATATCCGTTGTGATCGACAGAAGGAGTTGTTCCATAATATTCGAAGGAAAAAGAAGGATTATCTAAATCGGATACATCAAAAATCACGGTTCGGGTATTAAATCCAAAGTCGAATTCGTCTCCTTCATCCCCTAACAAAAAGTAATTGCGATCATCGGTCAACCAACCTTGATGTGTATAGCCAACTGAAGGATACACTATTGTTGATATAAGTTGTGGATTGGCCTTGTTGGTTACATCCACTATAGCCACATGTGTTTCGTTGCTGCCAAAAAATATTTCTTTTCCCACGTGCTCGGTATCGGGGCCATCATAAATAATAACTTGTGCGTCGTGTGTATATCCTTCACCTGCATATCCTCCTGCAGCTACCGGATTAAGCGGGTCTTGAATATTAATGAAATGAGGGCCTCCACTAAAGGTGTTGTTTCCTACTGCATAGGCATAACCAGTTTCTTCATTAATCACAATATTGTGACTACTTCCAAAACCACTGTAATGTTGATCTTCGGTGAAGGTAGCGGGTGGATTTGCCACATTTCTTAATTTGGTTAAATCGAAAATCTGCATACCGTGATTTCCGTTTACATCACTAACAATAAAAGCATAATTATTATACACTTTTACATCTCTCCAAGAACTCGATCCAGTAGAGGTATTTAATTTTCCAAGATAGGTTGGATTGGTAGGTGTTGAAATATCAAAAAAAGCGGTTCCATTGTTTAAACATATAATCGCGTATTCGGTGCCATCATCGGGATCGGTCCAGCCCCAAGAGTCGTTTGCTCCCGAAGCACCCATTATTCCAGAAACAATGTGTGTTTGTAAATCATATCCACTGCAGGGATATCCGGCTGCAATTCCTCCAACACATGGAGTTTGACTAATGGCGACTGCGGTTACCATGCTTATTAATAGGGGTAGTAATTTTTTCATTAGTTTGATTTTATTTAGATGTAAAAATAATTATATCAGTACACTAAGCCTAACGTAAAAGGTTAAAACTTAGTGCTGCGTAGTGAACAAGCCGTTAAATTTTTAATAAAGTACTCTTCTCGACTATTTTTTAATAATCTTTTTGGTAGTGTTGTCGTTGATCGTTACAAAATACATGCCTTTAGAAAAGGACGAAATATCAATGGTCTTATTGGTAACATTGATAGCTGATTCTGAAAACAACACCTTTCCAAGCATGTCAATAATCCGAACACTTGAAATCGACTGATGTGCGGATTCTATTTGTAATATTTCCGAAGCGGGATTTGGATAAACAGCAAACTCCCCCTGAGATAAATCGTTGATGGCAAGTATCGAAGGACTCACAAGAAAGAAACCGCCACTGCGATCTGTAATAATAACTTTCCCATTACTAAAATAAGGGTACACATTCCATGCACCATTGTAACTAGCGTTATTATCTGCCGGATAGGTGTCGAAGTAACCCGTTTCTACCATATTGTCATTAGCGATACCGCTAATGTCGATTCTGCGAAACCCAGCCGCATAATTTGCCAAATAATAGGTGCCGTCTAAAACATATCCATTGTGATCTATTGCAGTAGTAGGACCGAAATATTCAAAGTCTTGCTGCGGATTATCCAGATCGCTGAGGTCGAAAATTATCGTACGTGTATTAAACCCGACATCCGATTCATCAAACTCATCTCCTAAAAGAAAGTACCGTTGATCTTCAGTAAACCAGCCTTGGTGCGTATACCCTACATTAGAATACGACAAGGTAGATATACTAATAGGATTATTTTTATCAGTCACATCGACAATAGAAACAATTTGCTCGCTACCACTGGCACTAATTAATATTTCATGACCGGTATAATCTGAATCGGGCCCGTTATATGTTACCACTTGTGCATCGTGCGTATAGCCATTAGATGCAAATCCTCCTGCATCCACCGGATTCAATGGATCTTGTATGTTTACAAAATGAGTGCCTCCACCATAGGTGTTAGCTCCAACACCGTAAGCATAACCGGTATCTTCATTGATCACAATATTGTGTGCGCCTCCAAAACCATTAAAATGAGCATCGTTGTTGAACGTTACAGGGGGATTGGCTACCGAACGCAAACGGGTTAAATCGAAAATTTGTATCCCGTGATTGGACGCTTCACTCACGATAAAAGCATAATTATTATATGTTTTGATGTCCCGCCAAGTGCTGCTGCTGGTTTGTGTAGGAAGTTTGCCTAAATATATAGGATTGACAGGGTCTGAAATTTTAATGAATGCGGTTCCATCTTCTAGGCCTACCAAGGCGTATTCATCTCCGTTATCGGGATCTGTCCAACCCCATGAATCATTGGCTCCCGACGCATTCATGGTGCCTAAACTAATATGCGCTTGTAAATCGTAACCACTGCATGGGTAGCCTCCTGCAAATCCTCCTGTACATGGAGTTTGGGCAATAGCAATCATACTCGTAGCTGCAATTAAAAGGGAAAGTAACTTTTTCATCAAAATTTTATTTTTTTGTAAGGTGCGTAAAGCTAATAATAAAAAACCATTATGACTAACATAACGCGTTAAAAATTAATGCTCTACTAACTTACTAGGTCAATAAACACGCTACTTTTTGATGATTTTCGCAACGGTGTTGTCATTAACTTTTACAAAATAAATTCCTTTAGAGAAACTAGATACATCGATGGTTTTTACTTCAGAATTTATATTTTTTTCTGAAAAAAGGAGGTTCCCTAATACACCTGAAATTGAAATAGCGGAAATAGGAGTCCCTTTTGAATTGATCGTTATTTGTTCTGAAGCCGGGTTAGGATATACGGCAAAATCATCTTTAACCATTTGATCTTCAATTCCAAGTGCCGAAGGTCTTACCAAAAGGAACCCTTGGGTTCGATCACTAATTACTATATTTCCGCTATCAAAAAAGGGGTACACATTCCAAGCTCCATTATATCCTGCATTATTATCCGGAATATACGAATCAAATGAACCTTCTTCGGTCATGTTTTGATTGGCCAGATCGGATATATTGACTACCCGTAGCCCGGCTGCGTTGTTAGAAAGGTAAAACTTGTCACCCTTTACATATCCATTGTGGTCGGTTGCCGCTGTTGGGCCGGTATAGGCAAAATGAAACTGTGGATTATCAAGGTCGTTGAAATCGAAAATTAAAGTTCGGGTATCAATTCCCAGATTTATTTCATCGGCCTCGTCACCTAAAAGAAAATACCGATGGTCTTCGGTTAGCCACCCTTGGTGTGTGTATTCAACATTGGCATAGGCAATGGTGGATATGGTCTGTGGGCTTCCTTTATCGGTTACATCCACAATAACAATTTGTGATTCGTTACTGCCGAATAGGATTTCACGCCCTGTATAATCGGTATCCGGGCCGTTGTAGATAACCACCTGTGCATCGTGGCAATAGCCTTCGGCCGAATAGCCGCCTTCTCCTACAGGGACTAAGGGATTCTGAATATTAATAAAGTGTGGTCCGCCACTATTGGCATCGGTACCAACACCATAAGCATAGCCCGTAGCCTCATTGATAACAATGTTATGTGCTGCTCCAAAACCGCTATAATGTGCATCTTCCGTAAAGGTAACCGGCGGATTGTTTACAGTCCGCAATCTGGTTAGATCGAATATCTGTACACCGTGGCCTGCATCTTCGCTTACAATAAAGGCGTAGTTGTTATAAGTCTTGGCATCCCTCCAGGTACTACTACTGTTTTCAGTTGGGAGTTTTCCCAGATAGACAGGATTGATAGGATCTGAAATGTCAATGAATGCGGTTCCTTCAATCAGGCAAATAATGGCGTACTCTTTTCCGTCCTGAGGGTCGGTCCATCCCCAAGAATCATTTGCTCTGGTAGAATTCATGCTTGCTAAGGGAATTTGGGAGAGCAGGTCATAGCCATTACAGTCGAAGGGTCCGGCCATCCCGCCTTCACAGGGTGTTTGAGCGGTGATTGTGAACGATATAAGGCCTATAAAAAGCGGAAGAAATATTTTCATCAAAAAGAGTTTTTAATCAAAGTTTGCTAAAACTACCAATAAAAAAGCACCAACCATAACCAAAAGGTTAAAAGTTAGTGCTTTTTCAAAATTATAATCGTTGGTACTAGGCCTAAGCGCTTAGTTTTTAATGATCTTCTTCGTAGTACTGTTATTGATCTTTACAAAGTACATTCCCTTCGAAAATCCTGAAATGTCAATAGTTGTAGTTTCTGAATCGATCGTATTGGCAGTATATACCTGCTTTCCTAATACGTCCATAATGGCAACCGATGAAAGATTTACATGCTTCGAACTTATTGTTATAACATTTGAAGTCGGATTTGGATAAATAGCCAAACCACTTTCCAAATTAACATCGTTGGTGCCAAGCACCTCTTCTACCGTAAGCTCGAAGGTACAGGTATTTGTATTTCCTGAACCATCTGTTACTTCACAGCTAATAGTGTATGTTCCCACTGTTAATTGAGTTCCCGGAGTAGGATTTTGTGTAATCACTAGTCCAGCCGCACAATTGTCGGTGGCAGTAACCACTCCGGTGGTGTCATAATTAGGAACTGTATAATAAGGGTTGCCGGAGTCATATCCTACCGTAAAGTCTGCAGGACATGTAATAGCAGGATCAATATCGTCTACAACAGTTACTGTTGCCGTGCAATAGTCTCTGTTTCCGAAGTCGTCATATACCTCTAGCTGAACCGTATTAGCTCCTAAATCACCACAATCAAAGGTGTCATCACAAAGCAGGAAATAAACGGTTCCGCTGTTGTCTGTAGAGCCATCGTTAATTTGAGCCGCTGTAACCGAAGCATTTCCGTTTGCATCTAACATAATTGTTACATCTTGACAATTTGCTACAGGCTCTATTAGATCACTTGTTGCTGCTTTTACTAAAAGGAAGCCTCTGTTAATATCACTGATAACAATATTTCCACTCGCAAAATAGGGGAATACACTCCAGGCGCCGCTAAAATTGGCATTGTTATTATTTGGGTAACTGTCAAAATAGCCTTCTTCAGAGATATTCTGATTCGCGATATCGGATATGTCGATAACTCGAAGCCCGGCTCTGTAATTTGCCATATAGTACTTCGTTCCCTTCACATAACCATTGTGGTCAATCGCAGGCGTAGGACCTGTATATTCGAAATGGTGTTGCGGGTTGTCTAAATCGGTGAAATCGAAAATGATCGTACGGGTGTTAAATCCAATATTTTGTTCATCTAATTCATCTCCTAAAATAAAATAGGTCTGATCTTCGGTAAACCATCCTTGGTGGGTATATGCCACATTTGAATAACTAATATTTGAAATTCCAACCGGATTTCCTTTGTCGGTAATATCGACAATCACCACTTGTGACTCATTGCTGCCAATTAGGATTTCTCTTCCGGCATAATCGGCATCCGGACCACAGTAGGTTACTACTTGGGCATCATGGCTATAGGAGCCTAAGGAATATCCCCCTTCGCCAACTGGATTCAAAGGATTTTGAATATTTACAAAGTGAGGGCCGCCATTAAACGATCCTGTTCCAACTCCATAAGCATAGCCCGTATCTTCATTGATCACCAGGTTATGTGCACTTCCAAAGCCGTTGTAATGAGCGTCTTCGGTAAAGGTAATCGGTGGATTGTTTACATTTCGCAATCGGGTAAGATCGAATACTTGCATCCCGTGGTTGTTTGCCTCACTAACTACAAAGGCATAGTTGTTATACACTTTAATATCTCTCCAGGTAGAACTGTTTGTATGTGTTGGAAGTTTTCCAAGGTATACCGGGTTTACTGGGTCTGATATATCGATAAAGGCAGTTCCGTTGTCTAAACCTACCAGTGCGTATTCATCACCATTTGAAGGGTCTGTCCAACCCCAAGAGTCATTACCGGCGCCGGCATTTAAATCGCCCAAAGAAAATTCGGACTGTAGGTTATAACCACTGCAAGGGTAAGGACCTGCAGATCCTCCGGCACAAGGGGTTTGCGCATTCGCAAAACCAAAGCCTAATGCTAAGATGGGGAGTAATAGTTTTTTCATTTGTTGGTTTTTAAATTACAATAATAAGATGGTAACGATAAAATTGAATTAATAGTACATATAATTCAACAAAAACACAGGTTTTAATGAATTATATTCAAAAAAAGAGCTTTTGGGACGCCAAAAATATGAAAAATTCAATATAGCACAATATGAATTATGTTAAATAATAAGCAGCCTTTAGGTCTCTTAGTCGGGTGAAATTCAAGCGAATTGATCTTTGGATTTTTGCCTTAATTGAATATGAAACCGTATTTTTGTCGCCTGCTAAAATAGTTATCATGTTAGAAGATAAAAATCCCTTAAAAACCAATATATCTCAGTTGGGAGAATTTGGATTGATTGACCACCTTACCAAGAATTTCAAACTGAAACAAAAAACTAGTATTCGGGGAATAGGTGATGATGCGGCAGTAATTGCTGTTGAAAAGGGTATGCAGTTGGTCGTTTCAACCGATTTACTAGTGGAAGGGGTTCATTTCGATCTTAGCTATGTCCCATTAAAACACTTGGGGTATAAAGCCGTTGTGGTGAACCTGTCCGATATCTACGCGATGAATGCTACGGCCACACAAATTACGGTTTCTATTGCAGTTTCTAATCGGTTTCCTGTCGAAGCTTTGGAAGAAATATACGCGGGTATTGCTACGGCAGCCAAATTGTACCATGTCGATGTGGTAGGGGGAGATACCACCTCTTCAACCACCGGATTGTTGATTAGCGTTACGGCAATTGGTCAAGCAAAACCAGAGGTCTTGGTATATCGCGATGGAGCCAAAGAAAATGACCTGTTGGTGGTTAGTGGCGACCTGGGCGCAGCCTATTTAGGATTACAAGTGCTGGAACGTGAAAAAGAAGTTTTTAAGGTGAACCCAAATTCACAACCCGATCTAGAACCTTATACCTACCTCATTGAACGCCAATTAAAACCTGAGGCCAGAAAGGATATTCCAAAATTGTTGGCCGATTTAGGAGTGCAGCCAACAGCAATGATAGACATTAGCGACGGACTGTCATCCGAAATACTCCATATTTGCAAACAGTCTGAAGTGGGTTGCAATTTATACGAAGATAAAATTCCTTTAGATCCTCAAGTAATAAGTACTTCCGAAGAATTTAAATTGGACAGCACAACGATTGCCCTGAGCGGAGGCGAAGATTACGAGTTACTATTTACGATAAGTACCGAGGATTTCCCAAAAATAAAAGCGAATCCGCATCTTACCGTGATTGGACATATAACGCATAAAAAAGAGGGAACTCATTTGATCACTCGGGCAAATACAAAGATTCCTTTAATCGCTAGAGGATGGAACGCATTACAAGAAGACTAGTTTAAGAGGCGGCCTGTTTGGTAAAATGTCTTTCAAAAAATTGATGGTTGCTCTGCCAGTATTTGGTAAGTTTCACCATACGGCCATACCCGTCCGTCGTGTACCGCTGCTTACAATGTAAACATTCGTATTCCTCGATAAGAAGTTTCTCTTTTTTAATGGGGATATAGGTATGCCCTTTTAGTTTACAAACAATTTTCTTCATAAGCTATTGGATGGTGACTCGGTTGGTTCTTTTCTGAAAAAATTCTGCAACATTGGTATTTACCTCTCTGATCTTTTGAGTAAGGATTTCCAGTTTTCCACTTTGGTTATCAGTCACTTCGCGACCGCAGTGGGTACATTTGTATTCGTTAATATGGTTGGTAACTTTTCGGGTCACTGTGTAGTGGTGACCAATCGTGGCGCAGAAAACGCCCATTAGCGAAACCGATGTTTTTGGGGATGTATTGCTCATGGTTTTCAGTTTTTATTTTGTTAAATATATAAAAATAACAATACAAAAATCGTTTAAAAGCAAAATTATTCGATGAAATGCAAAAAATTAACAATTTCCTCCTTCTGTTCAATATGACTCATATGCCCTCCCGATACTTTTATTAGCGTAGCGTTGCAAAATTTAGCCCAGATTGCAGCTATTTCAAATGGCATTATGGGATCTTCGGTGGCGCAGATCATATATTTTTTCTTGCTGAATTGTTTTAAAACCGAAGTCCTGTCCTGGCGATCCTTCATACCTTTTATAGCGGCAATAATCCCGGCCAACGGAAACCGAAGCGCTATATTTTTTATAGTGGTTATTTCCGAAGCATATACTTTTTGAGAGCCTTCGGCAAATAAATTGGTGATGGCCATACTGATAAATGCCGTAGGATTCTTTTCAATAACCGAAAGAGCCCGCACCCGATTCTCCTTCCGTTCCGCCGAATCTTCAGCAGGGGTCGAATTCAATAGTACCAAGCTGGTGACCTCAGCTTCAAATAATTCGGCATACGCTAGTGCCACATAACCTCCCATGGAATGACCCACAAAAATCGCTTCAGAAATTTTTAGATGCTGCAATACAAATCGTACCGCATGGGCCATCTGTTCCATCGAATGGGTTTCAGACAAGATGCCACTTTTTCCATGACCGGGTAGGTCGATCGCTACTACCTTATAGTTCTGTGAGATTTCGGGAATTAATTCTTTCCACATCTCACTGCTTTCAAGAAATCCGTGGAGTAGTACCATCACAGGCCCCTGACCGGCAACCGTATAAAAGAGTGAGGTGTTGTGATAGTTCAGCTTCATTTTTTTATATTCGGCAACAAATATCTGTCAATGAACCACAGCAAGCAAACCTTTGTCACTGCTTTTGCACTTTTCTCACTTTTCTTTGGCGCCGGAAATTTAATTCTCCCACCTTTTTTAGGGTATAATGCCGGAGAAAGCTGGTTGTGGGTTAGCTTGGGTTTTGCTGTTTCCGCAGTGCTCATCCCTATTTTGGCAATCTATGGCTACGCTCGGATACAAGGTACCATGCTCGATTTTGCCGGCAAAGTATCACCTGTCTTTGCCATGGGGTATGCTGTTATGGTCTATGTTATTTCTGCAGCACTGCCATCCCCCAGAACTGCCTCCGTAGCCTATGAAATGGCCATACAGCCCTATTTTGATATTTCGTCATTATGGGCTAGCACCATCTATTTTGTCTTGGTATTAATGTGCGTCCTAAACCGCACGAAGCTGCTTGACCTCATAGGGAAATTTTTAACTCCGTTAATTATTGTCAGTCTATTGATCATTATTTCCTTCGGTCTTTTTGGCAATGTGGAACCCTTACGCGCCTCCATTTTTGAGAATTCTTTTGCTGAAGGCATTTTAGAAGGGTATCAAACCTTTGATGCCATTGGAGGAGTTGTGGTGGGTGGTGTGATTGTGATTTCTTTTAGGTTACAAGGGAGGTATAATTATACAGAGAAGAAACGGATGATTGCCAGATCGGGTTTGTTCGCCGGACTGGGATTGTTAATTATCTATGGAGGGCTAATAGCTCTAGGAGCCAGATATAGCGGGACCCTCGAGATTGAGAATCGGACCGAATTATTAACAGTACTAAGTACCCAAACTCTTGGAAATATTGGAACCGCATTTTTAGGGGTGTTGGTGGCGCTTGCCTGTTTTACGACAGCCGTCGGGATTGTAACCGGAACGGCCGATTTTGTAAAGGGCATAGCGGGTAATTCTCCAATCGCCTATAGGGTCACAGCGGTATTGGCGTGTGTTCTTGGGGTAGCCGTGGGACAATTTGATGTACATTATATTATAGACATAGCCGTTCCTGCGTTGATGTTCATTTACCCGATTACCATAGTATTAATCTTACTGAATTTAACTCCTAATCGCTATGCTTCAAAAAGGGTGTTTAGGGCGGTGACAATTGTGGCCATCCTTTTTAGCATACCCGATTTTTTAGAGGTTTTAATTTCTGAAGAAACCGTAACAGCGATAAAAAACTGGATTCCCTTTTCAAAAAATAGTTTGGGATGGGTGCTGCCGGCCTTACTTACTTTTGCGGTTGCCAATATGATCCGGTCATTCCGAAACGCATAAGACCGCTAATTTTTGTTTGCAACCTTGTAGTGAGAAGTCAATTAGACAACGAATTATAGTAGTTTACAATCTTTAACAAATCTTCTTGGCTCGTTATTTTGAGGTTGTTGGATGCTATATAGTCTTTAATGGAATTCTTTTTTTCGGTAAAAAGGGCATAGAACTGTTTTTTCCTTCTCGGGATCTCCACTAGGGTTTTATCAATTTTGAAATAGAAAATATCTCTCATTCTTCTGAAGCTATTTGGGGTTCCATTAACAAATGAGCTAGCTGCTTTTTTCTCCTTTATAAAGGAGACGGATTCCTTTTTAAGCAGCGTACATTTCTGTGTATCGTCTTTCGAGAGAATAACAAAAAAACCGATCGTTCCATTCATTTCATAAGCGCGATATGTTTTTTCGCCCAAGATTATATACAGGAAGTTGGATTTTTTTTTGAGTAAATAATAATCTACGCCATCTTCGAGTAATGACACTTCCATATTATCTGTAAATGCATTGTATCTGGCTAGGGCAGTTTCCATATATTCAAACTCCGGGGTATAAAACTTGCCGATAGGAAGATTTTTATTTGCTCCAACAGCATTGTCTATATATGGCGACCCTTCAATATGTTCATAGGTAAGGGTTTTGGGATTCGACTCTAGAGAGAGGTTTGAAGAATTTAGATTATCAAATATGGAAACATTCGAACCGGTGATCACTTGACCGCTACCCTGTGTGGGAATCTGACCAATGGAATTAGAAAAAATAAGCAGGAACAAAAAGATTTGAAAAGTTTGTTTCATTGCTACATTTTTGTTTTAGGACAGTTTCAATACTAAAAATACAAAAAATAAGCGCTTTTCAAATTGAAAACGAGGTGTTTAACTTTTGCTATGCATCAAGGCCTCTATCTCATCGGCTTCAATGGGAATATTGCCCATCAGGTTGAATGGCGCACCTTTTTTCTGAATCACCACATCGTCCTCTAGTCTTATTCCGAAACCTTCTTCCGGAATATAGATACCCGGTTCTACCGTAAAGACCATATTGGCTTTCATAGGTTCCCACAAAATTCCGTAGTCGTGAGTATCAAGCCCCATATGGTGGGAGGTACCGTGCATAAAGTATTTTTTGTAGGCGGGCCAGTCTGGGTTTTCGTTTTTCACATCGGCCTTGTCAATAAGCTTCAGTTTTAATAATTCGGAAGTCATTAATTTCCCCACTTCCACATGGTATTCTTTCCAAAAAGCACCCGGAACCAGCATTTTTGTAGCTTCATTTTTTACATGTAAAACGGCATTATAGACCTCGCGTTGCCGTTTTGTAAATTTTCCGTCAACGGGAATGGTTCGGGTCATATCACTACTGTAGTTGGCATATTCGGCTCCTACATCCAATAAGATAAGATCCCCTTTTTTACACTGTTGATTGTTCTCTATATAGTGTAGTACATTGGCGTTGTTTCCGCTGGCGACAATAGGCGTATAGGCAAATCCTTTGGAACGATTCCGAAGAAACTCATGCATAAATTCGGCTTCGATCTCATATTCCCAAACGCCGGGTTTTACAAAATTAAGGATACGCCGGAAGCCTTTTTCGGTAATATTACAGGCGGTTTGTAACAAATCGATCTCAATGGCATCTTTTACCGAACGAAGTCGTTGTAAGATGGGATTGCTCTTTGCCCAGCTATGTGCCGGAAACTTTTCCTTCGTATGTTTTATGAATCGGTCTTCCCGGGTTTCGGTCTCGACCGATTGACGGTAGTGCTCATTGGTGTTAAAGTAGATGGTATCGGCCTGTGTCATCAATTCAAAAAATACCTTTTCGAATTCGCTTAGCCAATAGACCGTTTTAATACCACTTACCACCAAAGCCCGATCTTTGGTCAATTTCTCTCCTTCCCATACGGCAATATGATCGTTGGTTTCCTTCAGAAAAAGCACCTCCCGATTTTTTGCATCCGCTGCCTCCGGGAATAGCAGCAAAATACTTTCCTCTTGATCCACACCGCTTAAAAATAAAATATCCCTGTGTTGCTGAAACGGCATCGTGCTATCTGCACTAATAGGATATTGATCGTTACTGTTAAAAACAGCCAGACTCTTCGGCTGCATCTGCGCCATAAAGTTCTTGCGGTTCTTGATGTATAAGGCGTTGTCTATTGGATGGTATTTCATGGGTTGCAGTTCAGAATTTGTTCAAAAATAAGGAATTTAAAATATCTAGGGTAGCACTCTTTATATGAAAATGAAACACGGCCCCTTGCCCTGATGAGAGAGCTATCGAAGCGATCAATTTTAAAGCTTAATGAAGATGCCAATCGGCAAGGTCGAATGGAGACCCACGGCGTACAATTTTTGTGTTTTTCAGCTAGAGAAAGGATTGAAAAGTCTTTCTGTTATAATTTAGAATAACATCCATCCATACTGAAGCACATTGCTGGTACATCGCTCTTCACCCATTCTTCAAAAGAGGAGGTTTTAGGGTGTATTCGGCCACAGCAGTATTAGCCATCATAAAATTTTGCAAACCAATCGCATTTCAGTAAATTCCACTTTCTAAATTTTCAACTTCATGAAAAAGCTATTCTTCCTTACTTTTTTCCTTGCTACGCTGATTTCTTTTGCACAACAAGCTGCCACTTCTGTAAACGATGTGGAAGCAGGATTGGCTCAAAAGGCCTTGTTTACAGAAAATTCCATCGTTAAAAACCTTCCCTTTAAGAACATTGGCCCTACCATTATGAGTGGCCGTGTAGTTGGTTTTGCGGTTAATCCCGATAATCCTATAGAATTTTATGTAGGCTACGCCAGTGGCGGAGTATGGCATACCAAAAACAACGGAACGAGTTTTAGTCCAATTTTGGACGGCAGTCCTACACAAAATGTAGGGTGTTTGGCTATGGATTGGAAAAACAACACTCTATGGGTTGGAACCGGTGAAGTAAATGCTTCTCGGTCTTCGTATGCTGGAATTGGTTTGCTGAAATCTTCAGACAATGGAAAAACCTGGGAAAATGTTGGCTTGAAAGACTCACATCATATTAGCAGTATTTTAATCAATCCGAACAATTCGAATGAAGTGGTTGTAGGGGTCTTGGGACATTTATATTCTACCAATGACGAACGGGGTATTTACAAGACCATGGATGGTGGAAAATCCTGGAATAAGACCTTGTTTGTGAACAATCAATCCGGGATCATTGAATTGGAGCGGGATCCGAATAATTTTAATCTGATGTACGCTGCTGCATGGGACAAGGATCGTAAAGCCTGGAATTTTACCGGAAACGGGGAAGGTAGCGGAATCTATAAGAGTACCGATGCAGGAAATACCTGGACCAAGGTTTCGTTGGATGGTAGTGGCTTTCCCCAGGGTAAGGGTGTAGGACGCATTGGGTTGGCCATCTATGACGCCAATACCGTATACGCCATTCATGACAATCAGGCGAGACGTGAAGGAGATGACGCCTCCGATACGAAAAGTGATGTGCTTTCGAAAGACGATTTTAAAGCAATGACAGCCACTCAATTTCTTGCATTGGAAAATGATAAATTAAACAAGTATTTACGCACCAATGGATTTCAGGAAAAATACAAGGCGGAAAATGTAAAGAATATGGTGAGAGGAGGTACGGTGAAACCGGTCGATTTGGCCAAGTACCTGGAAGATGCCAATTCGATGTTGTTTGATACGCCGGTCATAGGTGCTGAGGTCTATAAAAGTACCGACTCAGGAAAGACCTGGCATAAAACACACGATGGCTTCCTCGATGGGATCTATTATTCGTACGGCTATTACTTTGGAAAAATTCACGTGGATCCAAATAATAAGGACGGAATTTATATTTACGGGGTTCCAATTTTGAAATCCAAAGACGGCGGAAAATCGTTTACTTCTATAGATGCAGACAATGTACATGTCGATCATCATGCGCTGTGGATCAATCCGAAATTACCGGGGCATTTGATTGATGGAAATGACGGCGGAATAAATATTAGTTATGACGATGGGGCAAACTGGATCAAGAACAATGCGCCTTCCGTAGGACAATTCTATGCTATTAACGTGGATAATGAGGAACCGTACAATGTGTATGGAGGCCTTCAGGACAATGGTGTTTGGGTAGGGCCGCACGATTATGAGGCAGGGCCATACTGGCATCAAAGTGGACAGTATCCTTATAAAATGATCCTTGGTGGCGATGGTATGCAGGTTCAAATTGACAACCGTAATAGCGATGTGGTTTATACCGGATTTCAATTCGGAAATTATTACAGAATCAATCGCAAAACCGATACATACGATTACATCCAGCCGAAGCATGAGTTGGGTGATAGTCCGTATCGTTTTAATTGGCAGACGCCTATTTTGTTGAGTCCGCACAACCAAGATATTTTATATTACGGTGGAAATAAATTGATGCGAAGTATGAATCAGGGAACCGATTGGGAAGCCATTTCTGGAGACTTGACGCAAGGCGGAAAACCCGGGAATGTGGCCTATGGAACTTTGACATCGATAAGTGAATCTAAATTCCAATTTGGACTATTGTATACCGGTAGCGATGATGGGATGGTATATGTTTCTAGAAACGGGGGAGGAAACTGGACCAATATCTCAACTACCTTCCCGAAGGAGCTGTGGGTAAGTAGGGTGATTGCTTCTGCGCACAAAAAGGAACGCGTTTATGTAAGTCTGAATGGCTACCGTTGGGACGATTTTAAGCCGTATGTATATGTAAGTGAGAATTATGGAGCTACTTGGCAATCCATTGGCGGAAGTCTTCCCACCTCACCGGTAAATGTTATTAAGGAAGATCCCGAAAATGAAAATCTGCTCTATGTGGGGACAGACAACGGGGCATATGTTTCTTATAATAGAGGAGAAAACTGGGAAGCATTTTCCAAGGGATTACCCAATGTGGCAGTGCACGATCTGGTGATACAGGCGAAGGCAAAGGATCTGGTGGTAGGTACCCATGGCCGCTCTATTTATGTGGCCGATGTATCCTTGCTTCAGCAATTAAATGCATCAAATAGGAACGATTTACTTCTTGCTGAAGTTTCTGCCATTGATGCCTCACGACGTTGGGGTGATAGTTTCAGTCCGTGGAGCGAGCCAAGAGAACCATCGGTATCGCTTCAGGTGTTCGCCCCTGAAAGTGGAAAAGTAAAGGTGTCCATTCAAACCGAAGACGGAAAAGAAATCCAGCAATTTTCTGCCGAAGTTGACAAGGGATTGAATGTGCTTTCGTATGATGTAACCGTTTCAGAAAAGGGAGTAAAGACATTGGAAAAAACCGGGACAACGTGGAAAAAAGCAAAAAATAATAAGTACTATACACCCAAAGGAAAATATAGCATTGTGATTTCTCAGAATGGTAAAACAGCAAAAGCTACCTTTGAAGTTAAATAGTGTTTATAACAGTTCTAAATAGGAAGTAAACAAATGAGATTGTTTGGCAAAAATGGCAGTGCGCCGTATTTTTGTTGTATAATTTCTCTTTAAAAGAAAATCATAATGGGAATACTCTCCTCTTCAATAGCCAGAAAGGTTGCTATGGCACTTTCGGGCTTGTTTCTTGTATTTTTTCTTGCACAACATTTTACAATCAACCTCACCTCGATAATTGCCCCGGATACCTTTAATAGCTGGTCTCATTTTATGGGAACAAACGGCTTGGTACAGTATCTGTTACAGCCGGTGTTAATCTTTGGGGTTGTCTTTCATTTTGTGATGGGATTTGTTCTCGAATTGAAAAACCGAAACGCACGCGCCATTGGTTACCAAGCGTATAAAGGAAATGCTAGTTCTAGTTGGGCCTCCCGGAATATGATTATTTCAGGAGTGGTGATCCTAGCTTTTTTAGGGTTACACTTCTACGATTTTTGGATTCCTGAAATCGTTCATAAGTATTTTGAGTCGAACCCGGAAGACCCCACTAGATATTATGCCGAGACCGTTCATAAGTTTGAGAGTCCGGTACGGGTTGGACTGTATGTATTCGCCTTTGTGTTATTAGCCTTGCACTTATGGCATGGCTTTTCATCTGCTTTTCAAAGTATGGGATTCAACAATGCGTATTCCAAAGCCTTGAAAGGTTTTACCAAACTATTTGCGGTGATCATTCCGTTAGGGTTTATTTTCATTGCACTATATCATCATTTTAATCAATTACCCCACTAAACAAGCACGCTATGTCGATATTAGATTCTAAAATACCTAAAGGACCCTTAGCCGATAAGTGGACAAATTATAAAAATAAGATCAATCTGGTCAATCCTGCCAATAAGCGAAACATAGATATAATCGTGGTGGGCACAGGTCTTGCAGGGGGAAGTGCTGCTGCTACCTTAGCCGAGCTAGGCTATAACGTAAAGGCATATTGTTATCAGGATTCACCAAGAAGGGCACATTCTATTGCTGCTCAGGGTGGTATCAATGCCGCAAAGAATTATCAGGGTGATGGAGACTCTACTTACCGCCTTTTTTACGATACCGTGAAAGGAGGAGACTATCGTTCTCGTGAAGCCAATGTGTATCGATTGGCCGAGGTGTCGGCAAATATTATCGATCAATGTGTGGCACAAGGCGTGCCGTTTGCACGCGATTATGGAGGTTTGTTAGACAACCGTTCCTTTGGAGGCGTCTTGGTTTCCCGAACTTTTTACGCCAAAGGACAAACCGGACAACAGCTGTTGTTAGGGGCGTATTCGGCGATGAATCGTCAAATTGCGCGTGGTAAGATAAAGATGTACAATCGACATGAAATGCTCGATGTAGTAAAGATCAACGGCAAGGCAAGAGGAATCATAGCCCGAAATTTGGTTACTGGTGAGATTGAACGTCATTCGGCGCATGCCGTGGTAATCGCTTCAGGAGGGTATGGGAATGTCTATTTCTTATCGACCAATGCCATGGGCTCTAACGCCACTGCTGCCTGGAAAATTCACAAGAAAGGCGCCTTTTTTGCCAATCCGTGTTATACACAAATTCACCCAACCTGTATCCCGCGTTCGGGAGATTATCAGTCTAAATTGACCTTGATGTCTGAATCGCTTCGGAATGACGGGCGTATTTGGGTTCCGAAGAAAATGGAGGATGTATTGGCGATCCGTGAAGGAACGTTGAAACCCACTCAGATACTCGAAGAAGATCGCGATTATTATCTCGAGCGTCGCTATCCAGCATTCGGGAATCTGGTGCCTCGTGATGTGGCTTCCAGAGCCGCCAAAGAACGTTGTGATGCTGGCTTCGGAGTGAATGCCACAGGGGAAGCGGTGTATTTGGACTTTACATCGGCCATTCAGCGCTACGGTACGGAACAGGCAAAGTTGCATCATATTGAAAACCCTTCCGAAACAAAAATCACAGAACTCGGTGAGGCGGTCGTGGAAGAAAAGTATGGAAACCTTTTCCAAATGTACGAGAAGATCGTAGATGAAAACCCGTATAAGACACCTATGATGATTTATCCGGCGACCCATTACACCATGGGAGGCGTTTGGGTGGACTACAACCTAATGACAACGGTCGATGGCCTGTATTGTATTGGCGAAGCTAATTTCTCGGATCACGGAGCTAACCGGCTAGGGGCTTCGGCGCTTATGCAAGGTTTGGCCGATGGCTATTTTGTCTTGCCGTATACCATTGGGGATTATCTGGCGAATGATATTAGAACCGGAAAGATACCTACCAATACACCCGAATTTGATGCTGCGGAAAAAGAGGTTACGGATAAAATCAATTTCTTCGTCAATAATAAAGGAGAACACTCTGTAGATTATTACCATAAAAAACTAGGTAAGATCATGTGGGATAAGGTTGGAATGGCTAGAAACGCTAAAGGATTGACCGAAGCCATGGCCGAGATCAAAGCCTTACGTGAGGATTTTTGGAAAAATGTAAAAGTGCCCGGATCGTCGAATGAAATGAACCCCGAATTGGAAAAAGCAGGTCGTGTGGCCGATTTCTTAGAGCTAGGTGAATTGTTTGCAAAAGATGCACTGATGCGGGAAGAATCCTGTGGTGGACATTTCAGGGAAGAATCGGTCGAATTGGACGGGGAGCAAAAGGGAGAAGCCAAACGGAACGATGTTGATTATGCTTTCGTGGCTGCTTGGGAGTACAAAGGAGATCCGGGAGCGGCGGTGCTACACAAAGAGGATCTAGAATTTAAAGATATTGAGTTAAAACAACGTTCGTATAAATAGAAGACAGTATGAATCTTACATTAAAAATTTGGAGACAGAAAGACGCTGAGACGAAGGGTAAAATGGTCGTTTATAAGGTGACCGATATTTCGGAACATATGTCTTTTTTGGAAATGATGGATGTCCTTAACGAACAGTTGGTCAATTCGAATGAAGAACCGGTGGCCTTTGATCACGACTGTAGAGAAGGAATTTGTGGTATGTGTTCTATGCAGATCAATGGGGAGCCACACGGTCCGGATAGGGGAGTTACAACCTGTCAACTTCATATGCGGATGTTCAAGGATGGTGATACCATCACAATAGAACCTTTTAGAGCAAAGGCATTTCCGGTCATTAAGGACTTAGTTGTTGATAGAAGTTCGTTCGAACGAATTCAGCAGGCTGGAGGGTTTATTTCGGTAAATACTTCCGGAAATACGCAGGATGCCAACGCAATCCCAATTCCGAAGTATGCTGCAGATGAGGCTATGGATTCTGCTACCTGTATTGGATGTGGGGCCTGTGTAGCCGCTTGTAAAAACGCATCGGCCATGTTGTTTGTAGGAGCTAAGGTGTCTCAGTATGCGCTATTACCACAAGGGCGTGTTGAAGCGACAGAGCGGGTTCTAAATATGGTGGAGCAAATGGACAAGGAAGGCTTTGGAAATTGCACCAATACAGGTGCCTGCGAAATTGAATGTCCCAAAGGCATTTCCCTAGAAAATATTGCGCGGCTAAACAGAGAGTATTTGAGTGCGAGCTTGAAGGGGTAGTTAAATAGCTTTCAAATTAAAGCTACCTTTCTGGTACTGGGGAGTTCCGGACAAATTCTTGGAGATAGTTTGAATAAATTTTGTTACATCGTATGGTTTTACGATTATATCGTTCATGCCCGATTCCAATATACTATAACGCATTTCTTCAACTTCAACAGCCGTTAGCGCCAAGATAGGCGTCGTTGTATTAAATGTTCTAATTTCCTTCGTGGCAGTTATTCCGTTGACAATAGGCATATTAATATCCATCAAGATAAGGTCAAAGCTTTCCTTTTTCGCATAGTCAATAGCAATTTGACCATTTTCTGCGATCACGCAGTTCATATTATTCTTTTCAATAATTTTCTTGGTAACTATTTGATTGATTCGGTTATCCTCTACAATTAGAATACGTTTGCCTTTTAAAAAGCTGGTGTCAAGTAAGGCCGGAACCACTTCCTTTTGATTTTCAGCCACAATGCCATATTCCAATATAAATGAAAACATGGACCCTTTCCCCGATTCACTTTTTAGGGAAATGCTGGCGTTGTCTAATTGCAACAATTTTTTAACAATGGGAAGCCCTAATCCGGTGCCTTGATATTTGTAATTGTGGTTGTCTAATTGTGAGAATTCTTCAAAAATACGCTCTTGCTTTTCGTGGGGAATTCCTATCCCGGTATCTCGAATATAAAATTTAATCCCCGTCTTATCGGTTGTTTGCTTAGTTGTTTCAGCGATGATATATATGTTACCGTCTTCAGTAAACTTACAGGCGTTACCAATAAGGTTCATTAAAATTTGTGACAGGCGTACCGAATTTCCGTAAATAAGCTCGGGCACCGAGTCGGAGATATGAATGTGAATTTCGTTGCTATTTTGAATACGCATATACTCAAAGGACGAAGCAATCTTTTTGATAAGCTCCCGCAGACTAAAGGTAGTTTGCTCATTCTCGATGGTGTTTGAATCTATTTTGTTAATTTGTAACACATCGTTGATCAGAGCCAAAAGATAGTCGGCTGAAAATTTTAGAGACTTGAGGTCCTTTAAATGACTTTTAAGCGATTTGTCTTCCAGGAGGATGGTTGTTAATCCTATAACACCATAGAGTGGGGTTCGCAATTCATGACTTATGGTGGAAAAAAAGGTGCTCTTGGCCTTGGCTAGCTTTTCACTTTCTTCTTTGGCTTTTAAATATTCTTTGTTTTTTTCTTTCAATTTTAATACCAGATCCTTTCTGTTGCGATATGCGAAAAACAATGCGACAAATAATATTAAGAAGATGGCAAATCCAATGATCAAGAAGGAATTTAAGCGACTTTTATTCTTTACTATTTCGGCCTGCAATTGGTATTGTATTTCGGCTTCTTCCACATCTTTTCGGTATTCTTCTACCTGAAAATTGGCTGAAACTGCTTCTACCTCAGAAGAGATAATCTTTTGCTGATTTTCAGCTAGAAATTCCTCATACTGCATTCGGGCGGTATATGCCTCCTTAAATTTATTTTGCTCAAATAAATTTTCACTGTAATAGTAATACGCATCTTCCAATATCAAGACTAGCTGACTTTCTTCCGCAATTTTGATAGCCTTCTTGAAATAGGCATTGGCCATATCGAATTTTTTTACCTGAAAATAGTACTGTCCTAATAGGCTTTCCAAACCGGCTTCGTAACCGGGATCTCCATAGGGAATAAACTTTTTGGCCTTTATTATATGAAGATAGGCTCGTTTAAAATCTTTATTCTCCAGCGCGGTTAAAATAGTGTTGTAATGCGCCTTTGCCAGCCCGTTCGAATCTTTCAATTTTTCGAATAGTTCGATGGATTTGTCATGATATTCAAAAGCATGGTCTGCACTATTTCCAGTAATCGAATAAATATTGGCCAGATCCATATAAGTTTGGGCTTTGGCGGTATCATTTTTGGAAAGATGTGCTTGTTTTTCCGATTTCTCGAAACTCTCCTGCGCCAATAAAGTGTCGCCTAAAACAAGATAGTCATAGGCTAAATTGCGATACCCCTTATGTTTATAATAGGGCTCATCTATTTCCAGCGCTAGCTTCAAGAGTTCAAAGTTTAGAGCAAGATCTTTGCGATAATCACCGTTGTTATAATGTTGGTTGGAAGAGTCCATCAAACGCTCAAAGCGTTCTTTCTGAATTGATTTTTCTGAATCATCGAATCCCTGCGAGAACAAGAAATTTTGTCCGCTTGCGGGGAATATAACCATAGAAAACAACAAGAAATAGAAAAATTTCTTCATTGGTTAAGTACATTTGGGGAGGGCAATATACGTTTTTTCCTACAAAAACAATAAAAAAATCAATTTAGGGCTTGACAATTAATAACTTACAATCATGCACAACATCTTAGATTCAAAACTTCCAACAATCACTACCTCAATATTTTCCGTAATGAGTAAAATGGCATCCGATTATAAAGCCCTAAATCTATCTCAGGGTTTTCCTAATTTTCAGAGTGATCCACTCTTAATCGACCTGGTTGCTAAGGCCATGCGCGATGGATACAATCAATATGCCCCCATGGCTGGGGACATAGGATTAAGAGAGGAAATTTCAAAAAAGATGAAGTCCCTATATAATAAAGTGTACAATCCAATTTCGGAAATTACCGTTACAGCGGGTGCTACACAGGCCATCTTTACAGCCATAGCGGCCGTTGTAAATAAAGGCGATGAAGTCATCATCTTTACACCGGCCTATGATTGTTATGCGCCTGCTATCCAATTGTTTGGAGGAGTTGTAATTCCAATTCAATTGCAAGCGCCAAACTATCAACCCAACTGGAGCGAAGTAAGTGCTAAGATTAGCCCAAAAACAAAACTGATCATTATAAATTCTCCCCACAACCCCAGCGGAATGGTTTTTTCTGAAAACGATATGCTTCAGCTACAGCAATTAGCCGAAAAACACAATTTATTGGTCATAAGTGATGAGGTGTACGAACATATAATTTTTGATGGTTTACCGCATGAAAGTGCTGCCAAATATACCTCACTTTCGCTACGAACCTTTATAACCGCTTCTTTCGGAAAGACCTTTCACAATACCGGGTGGAAGATGGGCTATTGTGTTGCGCCAGAAATCCTTATGAAAGAGTTTCAGAAGGTGCATCAATACAATGTATTTTGTGTAAATCATCCCATTCAGAAGGCATTGACGACCTACCTTCAAAAACCTGAGCACTACCTTCAGCTTTCGGCTTTCTATCAAGAGAAACGGGATTTCTTTCTCAACGCGATAAAAGGCTCCAGATTTAGGATAATTCCCGCTAAGGGCACTTATTTTCAGTTGTTGGATTTTTCTGAAATTTCTTCTGAAAGTGATATTGCCTTTGCCGAACGACTTACAAAAAGACATAAGATAGCAACCATTCCCACTTCAGTATTTAACGCAAATGGCGAAGATTTTAAACACATAAGAGTGTGTTTTGCCAAAACGGAAGCGACACTAAAGGAAGCAGCCGAGATACTGCGAACGATTTAATCGAAAAAAGCAATACAGAAAGTTACATCTTATCAGTTTTATCGATAATTAAATTGCAACATACAATTGAAGCGGCTGGAATACACTGTTTTAATTTATTAATTTTAGGCTAATACTTACACTAAACTAAAAACAATTTAAATTATGGACGATACAAACAGCTACAACTTGAATGAAAATGGTGATATGGCCAAATGCCCATTTATGGGTGGAACTCAAAATAAAACCGCTGGTGGAGGTACTTCAAATAGCGATTGGTGGCCCAACCAGTTGAAGTTGAATATTCTCCGACAACATACCTCCAAATCGGATCCTATGAAACCCGGGTTTAACTACGCCAAGGAATTCAAGAACCTCGATTTGAAGGCTATAAAAAAGGATCTCTACAAATTAATGACAGACTCTCAAGGCTGGTGGCCGGCAGATTACGGTCACTATGGACCACTGTTTATACGTATGGCTTGGCACAGCGCCGGCACCTATCGCATACGTGACGGTCGTGGAGGCGGTGGCTCTGGGAGTCAACGATTTGCCCCACTTAACAGCTGGCCGGATAACGGCAACCTCGACAAAGCACGCCTGTTGTTATGGCCTATCAAGAAGAAATACGGCAAGAAAATTTCTTGGGCAGACTTACTGATTCTCGCCGGTAATTGTGCCTTGGAGTCTATGGGCTTTGATACTTTCGGATTTGCCGGAGGACGTGAAGATGTTTGGGAGCCTGAGCAAGATATCTATTGGGGTTCAGAAACAGAATGGCTTGGAGATAAGCGATATTCAGGCGATCGGGAACTTGAAAATCCGCTGGGTGCTGTCCAAATGGGACTTATCTACGTAAATCCTGAAGGTCCAAACGGCAAACCCGATCCGCTTGCATCGGCTAAGGATATTCGGGAGACATTTGGTCGCATGGCGATGAACGACGAAGAAACCGTGGCGCTTATAGCCGGAGGACACACTTTCGGAAAGGCGCATGGCGCTGCTGACCCCGGCAAGTACGTAGGTAGAGAACCGGCTGCAGCAGGTATCGAAGAACAGAGTTTAGGATGGAAGAATACATTTGGCAGTGGTCATGGAGACGATACAATTACGAGTGGTATTGAAGGTGCCTGGACTCCAAACCCGATTCAATGGGATCACGATTATTTTAAAATGCTGTTCGATTACGACTGGGAACTGACTAAGAGTCCGGCCGGGGCACACCAATGGACTCCTACTGCCGCCTCCAAGGCGAGAACCGCACCGAGAGCCGGAGATGCTAGCAAGACACAAGCACTTATGATGACTACGGCAGATATGGCACTAAAAATGGATCCTATCTATGCGCCAATTTCGAGACGTTTTCTTGAAAATCCGACTGAGTTTGCAGATGCCTTTGCGAAAGCCTGGTATAAATTGACACATAGGGATATGGGCCCAATTTCGCGTTATTTGGGACCCGAAGTTCCCGCAGAAGAACTTATTTGGCAGGATCCTATTCCGGCTGTTTCTCATTCGTTAGTTACCAATGAAGATATTGCTTCTTTAAAGCACACAATTCTTAACTCAGAACTTGCTATTAGCCAATTGGTTACAACTGCTTGGGCTTCGGCAGCCACCTATCGAGACTCGGACAAGCGCGGAGGTGCCAATGGAGCTCGCATTCGTTTAAGTCCGCAGAAACATTGGGAGGTAAATAACCCTGCTGAGCTTTTAAAAACCTTGGCTGTATTGGAAGGAATTCAGAAAGAATTTAATAGCGCTCAATCTAAGGGTAAAAAAGTTTCCTTGGCAGACCTCATAGTATTAGGAGGATGCGCCGCCGTTGAGCAAGCCGCTAAAAATGCTGGTCACAATGTAGAAGTGCCGTTTACCCCCGGTAGAACAGATGCGTCACAGGAACAGACCGATGTCGCATCCTTTGCGGTTCTTGAACCGGTTGCAGACGGATTCAGAAATTATCTGAAAAAAGGACAGCAGGCTTCTGCGGAAGAATTGCTAGTGGACAAAGCACAACTTATGACACTTACGATTCCCGAAATGACAGTACTTGTTGGTGGAATGCGTGTACTAGGAGCCAATTTCGATCAGTCGAAAAAGGGTGTTTTTACAAGGGATTCAGAAAAACTAAATAATAAGTTCTTTCTAAACCTCCTCGATATGGGAACGACTTGGAAGGCGATTTCAGATGATCAAAATGTATTTGAGGGTCGTGACCGTAAAACAGGTGAACTGAAATGGAAGGGCACTCGTGTAGATCTAATTTTTGGGTCAAATTCTGAGTTAAGGGCGATTGCTGAGGTGTACGCCTGTGATGATTCGCGGGAGCAATTTGTAAAAGACTTCGTCGCTGCATGGGCTAAGGTGATGGAGCTGGATCGATTCGATCTGGCGTAGGGACAGATGTACCACTGAAAACGAAAATAATTCCTTAGCTTAGGTATTTTAACCGGAGCTAAGGAATTTAATTATTATTTGGACCACACAATTATGCAAAAAACACTTACCGTTACCATTATACAAGCAGATCTCCATTGGGAAAATCCTGTGGCGAATCGCACGCAGTTTTCAGAAAAAATCAAAAATATTTCTGGAAAGACAGATCTCATCGTCCTTCCTGAAATGTTTACAACCGGTTTTACCATGAATGCCGAAAAACTTTCAGAAGAGGACAACGGTGAGACACTACAGTGGATGATTTCCGAAGCGAAAAAAAATAACGCTGCGATTACGGGAAGTATAATCATTTCAGAAAATAATACTTTTTATAATCGCCTCTTTTTTGTGTTTCCCAACGGAACATACAAGATCTATGACAAGCGCCACACCTTTACATTGGCCGGTGAGGATAAGACCTATACGGCGGGAACACAACGATTGATCGTTGATTACAAAGGATTTAAGATCTGCCCGTTGATTTGCTATGACCTTCGCTTTCCGGTCTGGGCTCGCAATACCGAGAACTACGACCTCTTACTTTACGTAGCCAATTGGCCGGTAAAACGAATCGTCGCCTGGGATGTGTTGCTGAAGGCACGCGCCATCGAAAATATGAGCTATTGTATTGGTGTGAATCGAGTGGGACTGGATGGAACCGGCCATGAATATACAGGACATTCTGCGGTATACGATGTTCTGGGAAATTGCATTTCTACGCCCAATTTTGAAAAGGAACTTATTGAAACGGTGGTGTTAGAAAAGGAGCATATTGATACTCACCGAAAGCACCTTCAGTTCCTAAATGACCGAGATCACTTCAATCTAAATTAAAAGTTTCATTAAGACTCCAATTGGCTAAAATTTCCAATTGAACGGGGTAATAGATTATTTTTTCGGGCTGTAGTTTCGCTAAGAAATTACCGGTATCCCATATGCCATTTCGATTTTTATCCAAAACAATCCGCACATAATAATTTCCCGGAATGATATAATCAAAATACACCGTATTGGTTGCTGAAGGAATTTGTTCTGAAATTACTTTAAATTTAGGGTTCACCAGTTGTACAATTTTTGGAATCGAATCGGCAGAATTTACCGCAAGAGAAAGGGTGCCATAATCTGAAGCGACCTTCGTCCTAACAGCAAACCGTATGGAATCATTCTGTGCCTCGTAAAAATCGGTTAAAGCACCTGGAAGTAGCTGTATGACGTAGGCCTGTTCTTCGGTCTTGGGGAAGGCGATTTCGGCAAGATTATATTTGGTGTTTAGTTGTGCTGAAGCCGGAATTTGTACGGAATCCTTGTCAATGATCTTGATTTTTTCTGCATCGATAGCCACTAGAGGCGTGTTTGCGATCAGTTTTAATGTATCTCTTGGAAGTACTACTCCGGTGGTAATGGCACTCACCGAAAGCGAATCTTTATACAGATCTCGTATCCGTAGGTTTAGGCTGTCGGTCACCTCTTTATTGGTAGCAACGAAGAGCAGGGAGTCGTTTTCCACGGTTGGTTTAAACCAATAATGTAGGGTGTCTGTTTTCAGATCATGAAATAGTCTCGATTCAAATTCGGCAGCAACCTCCGATTTTAAATCGATGGATAATTCTTTTATATCCCCCTCAAAACCAAAGAGTATATGGTTTTTAGATACGTGTTTGGGCCGCGTAATGGAATATGCAGGATTTTCTTTAAACAGCGTCAGTTGATAGGTACTGTCCGTAGGAAGCGTAATCACCTGCTCTACAAACCCTATTTTATCGGTTTTTGGTTGAAAGGTATAGTCGTTATTCTTTTCTTTTAATGCCACCAGTTTGTAATTGCCCTCCTTTAAATTGGAAAGCTCGAACGTATTTGTAGTATCTCGTGTTGAAGTAATGTACATGGGTTTTTCCGAAAAGACCATCGAATCTTTGTACGTTTCGTTTACTTCGTACAGTAAAATCGTGGTAGGGCTTTCCGGTTTTGCCAGCAAGGCGTCGGCAATATTGCCCGAAAGTTTTAGACTGTCAATATAGGTTCCGGTTGAAAAAACATACTTAAAGTAATCGTATGCATTTTCTTCGTTGTTATCGACTATACTCTGTCCAAAATTGAAGGAATAGGTAGTGTTCGGCAGTAAGGTATCTGAAATTTTGATCTTGATAAATTTTGAAGTGCTCAAGGGGGTGATTACGGGAGGATACTTGAGCGGTGGGGAAATTATAAGGTTGGATTGAAGGTTTTTCAGTTTTATATATTCATCAAAATAGATTCGTATTTCAGAATCGGTGAAATTTATACTGAAATTTTCGGGAACACTTTTTACAATTACCGGAGGGATAGAATCCTTTTTTCCTCCTGAAGGGGTGCCTTTCTTGGCACAATCCACGAAAGACAGCAAAAACAGGATTGCAATTGGAATGTACAACAGGCGGTGTTTCATAAAGGCAAAAGTAGTAAGATTTTTTGAAGTCTAATCGCCATTTAAAGGATCATTTCTTTAGTGAGTTTTAGGCAATGGCTATGGTCGCGAGGCTTACTTTTGCATCGGTATTTTTTAGTAAGCGAAGGGTGCAATTTTCCAAGGTAGCTCCTGTGGTAACAATGTCATCCACCAAAAGGATGTGTTTGTTGTGTATGGCATCCAGCTGCTGTACTGTAAATTGTTCATCCACTTCAAAGCGGGTAAAACGCTTTTTAAAAACCTGCGAGTTGGTTTTGGTAATTTTGATCAGGACATCATCCCGATAAGGAACATGCAACGATTTAGCGATTTCTTTTCCGAAGCCGGCCACCTGATTGTACCCTCTTTTTTTCAGTCTTTGTTTGTGAAGTGGAACCGGAATTACCAGTTCGATTTGTTGGTAACGTGGAATTTCAGCTAATTCGGCACCCAGCCATTGACCAAAGAACGCGCTAATCTCCTCTTGCCCTTTGTATTTTAAATTGTGCAATATATGCTGAGTGAGTCCCTTTTTCTGAAATTGAAGCAGGGCAGTGGCAGATTCAATTTGGCATCTTCCATAAAAAATCTTTTTCATGGCCTCATTTCCGGTTCGGTGATGGCAGGCAAGTGGGAGTGCGTGTATACACTGTGTGCAGAGGGTTTTCTCCTCCTTTAATAGCACTTCTTGGCATCCATTACAAACCTTTGGAAACAAGATATTTAACATAATTTAATAATTTTTCTAAATTTTTACCATTTTGTAAACGTTTCCGTCTACTTTCTCGCAGTACTTTAGCACTCTAAATCTATTATAACCTTTTAATTATGAGTACAGAAAATAACAGTACAAAATTTAAAATATTAATCGGAGTACTTTCCGCATTGTTGATCGCACTAGCGGTTTATACGGTAACACTTTACAACGATAGTAAAAATACGGTAACCGGACTAGAGAAGCAAAAAACTGAAATTCAGAACGAATTGGAGGAGTTGATCACCAATTATGACGAGATTATTCAGGACAACCAGTTAAAGGACAAAGATTTGTTGGCAGCCAGAGAACGAATTGAAAGTTTGTTGGATTCTGTCAAAGGAATGGAAGCGAATATTGGTCTTATTGAGCGCTACAAGGCCGAAGTAGGTAGATTGAAAATAGAGCGCAAGATGCTGTTCAAAAGAGCAGATAGTTTAATTGCAGCTAACGAAATGTTAGCGCTTGAGCGCGACAGTACCAATGTGGTATTGAGCAATACCATTAAAGTGGTAGATTCTGTGAGTCAGAAAAACGTCGCAATGGCCGAAACCATTAAAAAAGGATCGGTAGTAAATGCGATTGATCTTCGCGGTGAAGCAGTTATTATCAGAAATAGTGGAAAAGTGGTTGATACCAAACGTTCTAGTCGCGCCGATAAAGTAAGAGCTTGTTTCACATTAACACCAAATCCAATTGCTGAAAAAGGAGACAGAACCTTGCTTATTCAGGTTATCAATCCAAAAAACAACCTCTTGGGTTCGAAGGCAACACTACAGTTAGAAGATAAGACACTTAACTATAGTACTAGTACCAAAGTGTTCTATGAGAATGAAGAATTAGATGTGTGTGTGCTTGTTGATGCCAAAGAAGAAGATCTTATTGAAGGAAGATATACCATCAATGTTTTTGACGGAGGCAAACAGGTGGCAACTACCACTATGGAGCTGAAGTAAAAAAATGATTTAAAAAAGTGAAACCGCTGCGATGTTATCGTAGCGGTTTTTTTATTTTTGCGCCATGGCAAACAACGAAGATCAATTCAAGAAGGTAATATCGCACGCAAAGGAGTATGGATACATTTTTGCGTCTAGTGAAATTTACGACGGACTTAGTGCTGTATACGACTACGGTCAAAACGGAGTAGAGCTCAAAAAGAACATACGAGAGTATTGGTGGAAGAGTATGGTGAACATGCACCAAAACATTGTTGGAATCGATGCGGCTATTTTAATGCATCCAACTACTTGGAAAGCTTCAGGTCACGTAGATGCATTTAACGATCCGCTTATCGATAATAAAGATTCAAAAAAGCGTTATCGCGCCGATGTATTGATTGAGGACTATGCCGAAAAATTGCATCAGAAAGCCGAAAAAGAAATTGAGAAAGCACGGAAACGCTTTGGTGATAGTTTCGATGAAGCCCAGTTTGTTGCTACCAACGAGCGTGTAATTCGGTATAAAACCGAACAGCGCGAAGTCTTGGAACGTATGGCGCGTTCTTTGGAAACAGAAAATTTGGCCGATGTAAAGGCGCTGATCGAAGAACTGGGAATTGCCGATCCCGATACCGGAAGTAAGAATTGGACCGATGTACGACAGTTCAACCTAATGTTTGGCACCAAATTGGGTGCTTCGGCAGATAGTGCTATGGACTTGTATCTTCGTCCAGAAACAGCCCAAGGAATCTTTGTAAATTTTCTAAATGTTCAGAAATCGGGGAGAATGAAAATTCCATTTGGAATTGCTCAAACTGGGAAGGCATTCCGCAATGAAATAGTGGCGCGCCAGTTCATCTTCCGAATGCGAGAATTCGAACAGATGGAAATGCAATTTTTTGTACGCCCTGGCGAGGAGATGAAATGGTACAATTACTGGAAAGAAACTCGGTTGCATTGGCACCTTTCCTTAGGAATGGGTGAAGAGAATTACCGTTTCCATGATCACGAGAAGCTAGCACACTATGCCAATGCTGCAGCCGATATTGAATTTAATTTTCCGTTCGGATTTAAAGAATTAGAAGGGATTCATTCCCGAACCGATTTCGATTTAAAGGCACATGAAGAATTTAGCGGTAAAAAACTTCAATTCTTCGATCATGAATTGAATAAGAATTACACACCTTATGTAGTCGAGACATCCATTGGTTTAGATAGAATGTTTCTAGCCGTAATGAGCAATGCCCTTCAAGAAGAAACCTTGGAAGATGGCAGCAGCCGAACAGTGCTTAAAATCCCGTCCATCCTTGCCCCGGTAAAAGCGGCGGTATTACCCCTGGTTAAAAAAGATGGCCTTCCGGAAATTGCACAGACGATCATCGATGACTTACAGTGGGATTACAATGTTAGTTACGATGAAAAGGATGCAGTAGGGCGACGCTATCGACGTCAAGATGCAGCCGGGACCCCGTTTTGTATTACGGTAGACCATCAAACAAAGGAGGATAATACAGTTACCATTCGCTACCGGGATACTATGGAACAAGAACGAATTGGGATTTCGGAAGTTTCTGAAAAAATAAAAGAAAGCATATCGTTTAAAATCTGGCTTAAATAGCTGGTTTTTAAAATATAATACTATAAAAGCGGAGTTTTACTCCGCTCTTTTTTGTATATCGACAATGGATATGGGGTTAGCTTTTTCACATCGGTTCATCATGCGAAGCCCATTGTAAGTGACCCAAACTTTCGTCCCATCGATACTGAATTGAGCATCCTTGTCATTCAAATTGATAGGATCTAAAAAAGTAGTTGTGTCTTCCAGTTTAAGTGTCACTGGGCAATCACCCTCAATTTGTGATACCACTACGATCGCTTTTTGATAGCCTGCATCTGTCATTTTGGAAGCTGTTGCTGCTATTTCAGCCTTAGAAAGACTATTTTCTGTTCCCTCCTTTGAGCTTTTAGTAGAGGTGCAACTCGAAACAATAGTCAACGCAAAAATTACGAGTGTTGTTTTAAGATAATTCATAAAATACGGTATTGTAAATATTGGGGTTGAAGGTACAAATAATGTGCCGTTTGGAATTGTTGTTTGAAGAGGATTAGCCCTTTTGAAGTTAATTCTCTAGTACACTAATAGGGTTTCTTTTTTGTAAAAGTCTGAAAAACAAGCAAATAAATCAATTAATTATTTTTTTTACCCTGTGGAATTTTGAAAAATAGTTATTATTTTGAAGACCCTTAAACAAACCATAAACTACTATTAACTAAACACGTATGTATGAAATCTAAAATTTCTTTATTATTAATGTTGTTTGCAGTCGTCTTTGTTACTACTGCACAAGAAAATGGAGGTGAGAAAGCCAGTTATGTTGGCAAGATCACTTCAATCGATTATGTCCCCTCTATTGCTTCCAGAGGAACCAATTTGGTTCCGGCGAATACCGAAGAAAAAGAAGCGAAGGATGGAAGATCTTCCAGAGCCCGAGCGGTAATTGGAAAGGACAAACAGACTGAAAATGATTACTTTTTTGTAAATCAGGACCCCCTAACTCAAAAATTACAAGGAAAGGCTCCTACACTGGTTTTCGATGCATATACATCGGGTTCACAACCAACCGATCCTTCTATGGCGGTAGGGCCTGACCACGTGATTGTGGTATTTAATACTGGTTTCAGAATTTTCGATAAAGACGGAAACCCATTGACCGGACAAATTTCTCCGAATCCAACAATTTTCCCAAATGGAGGTTGCTGTGATCTTACTGCTTCGTACGACTCGGCGGCAGATAGATGGGTGCTTTCGTTCTTAGGGGGAGGTGCACAGGTAGCCGTTTCGGACGGACCAGATCCAATTAATGATGGATGGTATAACTACAATGTGCCTCAAATTTCAGATTACCAGAAACTTTCTGTTTGGAGTGATGGGTATTATATCACAGAAAATACAGGAAGTGCTAACAAGGTTCATGTCTTAGAGCGTGATCAAATGTTATTGGGAAATGCAGCCGGACTTCAGTCTTTTAACTTACCCGGTATTGTAACGAGTGGCTTCCACAGTCCACAGGCGTTAAACGTTACCGATGATACGATGCCGGCTCCCGGAAATTGTCCAATTATCTATATGCAAGATGATGCTTGGGGCGGAGTGACCACAGACCATATTAAGGTTTGGACTATCAATGTTGACTGGGCTACACCAGCTAATTCAACTGTTTCTGCTCCAAATGAATTAACGACAACTCCTTATATTTCTGTATTTGATGGAGGTAGTTTTTCAAACTTGACCCAACCGGGTGGAGCTACACCAATTGATGCGTTACAAGCTACTATTATGAACCAAGCTCAATTTAGAAAGTTTGGAAGCCATAACTCAGCGGTATTCAACTTTGTGGTAGACGTTGATGCTACTTCCGGCGAACATGCCGGAATTCGATGGTTCGAATTGCGTCAAACAGGAGATGGACAACCGTGGAGTATCCACCAAGAAGGAACCTATACAGCACCTGATAATAAGCACGCATGGCACGCCAGTATGATGATGGACGTACAAGGAAATATTGGAATGGGATATACCGGAATGACCATTGATCCTAATGACCCAAATCCTGTACGTGTAAGTTCGTATTACACAGGGCGATTTGCGAATGACCCTATCAATACCATGACTATAGCCGAAGAGTTAATCGCCAATGGAAACCAGAATATTCCAGGATTGCGTTATGGAGACTACAGCAAGATTGATATTGACCCATTTAACGACAAGACCTTCTGGTTTATCAACGAGTATATGAATTCAGGTCGTAAAGGTGTGGTGGGAGTGTTCCAAATTGCACCTAACTTTAACAACGACTTGGGCGTTGTAAATTTAGTCAGCCCTGTTACCGGGACACTAACCAATTCAGAAACAGTAACGGTTACTATATTTAATTACGGGCAATTGCCTGCTACAGGATTTAACGTAACATTCCAAGTGGATGGCGGCCCGGTAATTTCGGAACCCTATGTAGGTTCTATTCCGTCTTCTACAACGGCTCAGTTTACCTTTGCTGCGACAGCAGATTTATCGAATGTAGGACAGACCTATACCATTACAACTGGGACTGTTTACGGAGCCGATGAGGACAACTCAAATAATTCAATTTCGGTAGATGTTACGCATTTGCAACCAAACGATATTGGAGTAATCGCTATTACCTCTCCTACTTCAGGAACCAATTTGTCGAATGCTGAACCAATTACCGTTCAAATTAACAACTTTGGAGGGGCAACTCAGACAAATTTCGATGTGAGTTATGATCTAGACGGAAATGTAGTAAATGAAGTAGTGCCTGGTCCCTTAGCCGGAAACTCTTCAATGTCCTATACGTTTGCTCAAACGGGTGACTTTTTCGCTTTTGGTTCATATAACCTGAGCGCTACCACTTCCTTGGCAGGAGATAGTGATACGACGAATGACGCTACTTCCGTTGTTATTAACAATGCGAACTGTACACCATCTATGGATTGTTCGTTTGGAGACGGATTCCAATTGTTTAGTGTGACCGATATCAACAACCCATCTGGTTGTGAAGGATATGCAGATTTCACCAATTTGGTCGCCAATATGGAAGCCGATACCACCTATGATCTAACTGTAACCACCGGTTATGGAGATCAATTTGTAAAGGTTTGGATTGATTTTAATGATGACTTTATTTTCACTGCCGATGAAGTAGTTGTAGATAACTATGAAATCGCAAGCGGTCAGGGATCCGGTACGTATACCGAAACCATGGATTTAGTAGTTCCGGCGGGAGCTGCTGCCGGACAGCATATTATGAGAGCCAAAACCAATTGGAATGCTCCGGTGCCCAACGATCCTTGTGACGAAACTACTTACGGAGAAACAGAAGACTATTCGGCCAATATTGGATCTTTAGGTGTTAACGACAACCTTTTAGAGGATGCTCACTTTAGTGTTATTGAAACGGCGAACAATATCTTTGATGTTACCTTGAGCAATACAAGTTTTGATGACAAATTGGAGCTTCAAGTGTATAATATCTTAGGTCAGAGAATGTTGTACTACCGTGTTGAAAAGGAAAATAATATGTATCAATATCAACTGGATATGTCGTACGCATCAAGTGGCGTTTACCTTGTAAAACTAGGAAATGCAAATGGAGGAAAAGTTAAACGAATCGTCGTTAAATAATTTTTTCTGAATTACATTCCATTTCATAAAAAAGAGCCCTCAAGCAATTGAGGGCTCTTTTTAGTTTAAAAGAAGGCTCTTAGCTGAATGCTTCCGGTATGAATAGTAGCAGATTCTTTACTCTTTCTTCCGAAGTAGGAAAGGTTGGCATCTAAATACTTTGTGATTCGTTTCTGAAGCAACAGACTCCAGGTAAAATTTACGCCCGGCTGAAGCCCTTCCAGCATTTGATAGGCTACCGGAGAGAATGGGCTTCCGGTAAATGCATTGTCTATATAATTGAATTCACCATTCAATGAAATTTTTTGCACATTGCTATAGGCAAATGAGAATCCTAATTTTTGTTGCTCTAGCGCCTCCATTTCACCTATGGTATTGTCTTCATTTAAAAAACCGTAGAACACATCAAATCGTGTTTGCGCATTTAATAAATAGGAAATCTTAGGGGCTATTTCATAATTTTCCAATTCGTAGTTTCTGGCCGTAAAGTTTTCAGAAGTACTTTCATTACTGCCAAGAGTTCCTTTTAGGTTGAGGAGCCAACTTTCCCAAAATTTATGGTTAAAGTTCAATTGATGGCTTTTTAATCTGTTTTGCTGAAGTCCTAATGACAATAAATTATCACTTGAAGAAGAAATATAGGTATAACTCGTTGTGTATTTCTGCCTGCCGCGATTAAAAAAAAGCGCATTTCTAAAATTCAACACCAGTCCCAATTGATCATCACCCCCATCTTCAAAGGGGTTAATATTGAAGGCATCATTTTTACGTCGCACTTTTCGGTCTAATACATAAGAAGTCTGGTTGTAAAAATGCGATAGGAACTTTTTAAATCCGGTGGCGTTTTCCCAAGTCCTAGGATTTAAGGTGAGGATCTGACTCAATTTATTTTCCCGAATTTTTACAAACACCTGATTGGGAAGCAGTACTCGGATATATTCTGCCTCATCCTGGAATTGAGCTACTTCAAACTCCCCCAAGTCCTGAATGCCGTCGTTGTTGTAGTCGATCCAGGTGAAAATTCCTTCCCCGGGTTCTACCTTTACATAGGTGAATTCTTGTTGTGGAATCACCCCGTTATTGGCAGATATAGCAGTATTGATATTGATACCGCCCTTGAGTAAATTCTGGTTGTACAACAATCGCGAGTTCAATGATTTTTCATCTTCATTGGTCCCAAACGCATCTTTTAAAACCCGATAATTGGCAAAGATCGAAAGCTGAGTGTTTTGAGTGTTTATGAGTCGCGACTTGGCGAAAAAGGTGTTGGATGTATTTACCTTTTGAAGGAACCCGTTCCGAAGGCTATCGTTCACTTGAAACCGGTAACCGGCTTCCACATAAACATTGGTGCTGTCCCCTTTTCCGGCAAACAGTTCGTAGGCACCATACTTCTGACTGTTGAAAGTAAGGCTGTCCGTGGGGATATTCCGAATCTGATTATCCTCCAAACTAAGCTTGCCACCTACCCATGCTTTATGAAACGAATAGGCCGTGTTATTGTGAATTCGGATAAATTTCGAGTCCAAGGAATCTCCGGTTCCTTTTAAATAGCTCGCATTGGTTTGAGATGCTAATTTTCCGAAACGCAGGTGGGTAGTAACCACATGACGATTGCCACTGTAGTTTTCCGAGAATTCCAATTTCTGAAATTCGTACGTTCCACCCCCTATTTTTGGATGTTGAAGTTCAACGCCTGATATTAGAAAGGTCTGGTTGCCCATGGGGGATACCAAATTCCAATCGCGGCCAAACTCCACATTATAGACCCGCTCCACATTTCTGAAATCCTTGTTTACAAAATCAACCGAAGCAATCCCGTCTATTCGCAAACTGTCTGTTGAGGTAAATAATCGTTGTTTTCCTGAAAGCCTTCCTGCAAAACCATCATTATTTCCATCATCTAGATCAGAGAAAAGGTTTAGGTCCCTTTTGCTGCCGGCCAATTCGAAATCTATAATTGTCTTCTCGGAAGGATGGTAGCTCCCCAACACACCTCCAATTTGCAGTTTGTTAGGTGCCGTGAGTTGGATAATGGGTTCGTAATTCCCCTGGGGCAAGCCTCCAACCGGAGGTATGTATTCGAAAATACGACTAATGGCACTGTTATCACTTATCACATAATTCCCTTGGTTATCCCCTACCAAAGTAAAGCGCACATTGAATAATTCGTCGTTGGGATCATTTGAAAAAACAAAGACCTCAATCCCGTTTATCGTTTCTTTCTTATACAGAATTTTATTTTCTGAATAGGTATCAGGAACCGCCGAAGGAGCCGTCATATTTTCACGATCATCACCGGCAGCCTGTAAAATAGCTACCTGCTCTTCCGATAGATTTTGTTGTAATGGTTGGTTTTTCGAATCACTTTCAGAATAGACATACACGCCCACATCGAAGCTGTCATTACTGTATTTTCCACCTCCATAGCCAATAAACCGGGTATAATTTCTATCGGTAAACTGATATTCCACCGTGATCCTCATATTTGCGGTAATAGGATAGGTGGGGTTAAATTTTAGCTCTCCGGCATTGTAATCAATCACATAATCTTCATTCTCCCCTCGGTTAAGGAGTAGGCCATTCACATAGACTCGTTCACTCCCCGAAACAATAAGAATAAATAATTCTCCATTCGGACCAATCAATTTATAGGGTCCCTGATTACCCTCCTGACCGGTAAATTTACTTTCGGCAAAAACCCCGCGTACCAATGCTCCTGCTAAAAACGCACTGGTCTTAGATCCATCTTGATGCGTGAGCGTTCCGCCCAATGAAATACCCTGTACTTTTTTATTGAATTTTCCGAAATAACTATCCTGATTTTGTAGATCTACATCCCCGGCTCGGATATTCCAATTAGCTCCGTAAAGCTCCATAAAAATTTGATCAAATTCATCCAAACTTTGAGAATACCCCCCTTCCTGAGTGGGGATATTAGCATCCTGAATAGACGCTCGAATGGACACCTTATCACTTAGCTTTCCTGTAATTTGCAGATCGAGTTCCGAATTTACCACGGCGTTTTGATTGTTTCCAATAGTAACACCTCTGGAAATACTTCCCGCCGTACTAAGTCCGTCAAATGGGGTAAATTCTCGCTGCGTGGTACTTTCCTCAAGCGAATACAATTTTTCGATGGCTCCGGTATTTTCAACAATTATTTTTGGGTCGAGACCAAAATAATCTTTGGTTAAAAAGTCGGGATACCTAAGATATGCTATGTTGATAGAATCATGCATTCCTTTGGCCTTTTCAGAAAGAATTAGAATCGAATTTTTGAAATCAATCTGGTAGTCGAGAGAATCGATTAGATTTCCGGCTCGGTCTAAAATTTGAAATCGCGCCGAATTAATACTCACACTGTCAATTACAATGGTATCCTGTACGGCAACTTTTTTGCTTCGGAAATTAGAAGTCGCGTCTTGCGCATAGCCAAAGCCAACAACAAAAAGCAGAAAAAAAGAAAGACACAACTTCATTAGGTATACAACTTAACACAAGGCCGTTTATTTTGTTGATTGTTTTTTAAAATCTTTTTGGCGATGTTCCCTGTAAAAATACAATGTTATTTAATTTAGTAGTTCAAATTGAAAAGTACTTCCATGAAGATTATTTCGTACAACGTCAATGGCATACGAGCAGCCATGAAAAAAGGTTTTATCCAATGGCTTCAAGCCTCAAATCCCGATGTGATCTGTATTCAGGAGACCAAGGCCATGCAGGAACAGGTCGAGATCACCGAAATAGAGAATGCGGGATATCCCTATCACTATTGGTACAGTGCCCAAAAAAAAGGCTATAGTGGAGTAGCTATTTTTTCGAAAATCGAACCCAAGCATGTGGAATATGGTACCGGGATTGATTATATGGACTTTGAGGGACGGAACATTCGGTTGGATTTTGATCAATTGTCCGTGATGAGTCTATACCTTCCCAGTGGAACAAATATGGATCGACTGGATCACAAACTAACCTATATGGCCGATTTTCAACAGTATGTCAATGCCTTGAAGAAAGACATTCCAAATTTGGTGATCTGTGGCGATTATAATATTTGTCACAAGGCAATCGATATACACGATCCAGTTCGAAACGCCAAAGTTTCGGGCTTTCTACCTGTAGAGCGAGAATGGCTGGGTAATTTTATTGACAGTGGCTTTATCGATTCCTTCCGCCATTTCAATAAAGAACCTCATAATTATACGTGGTGGAGCTATCGCGCCAATTCGAGAGCCAATAACAAAGGCTGGCGTATCGATTACAATATGGTTGCCCAACCCCTGCAAGAAAATCTAAAACGCGCCGTTATATTATCGGAGGCGGAACACAGTGATCACTGTCCACATATGGTAGAATTCCAATTTTAAGTGAATGGGATTTCCGACTGATTTTTTTACACATTTGAAGCAATACAACTATGTCGAGATCAAAGGAGGCTTAGACCGAATCACCTTTCTCGAAATTTGGATGGTGGCAGTGGGAGAACGTGTTTTCGCCAGAAGCTGGAACAAAAGTGAACGCAGTTGGTTTACTGCATTTTTAGAAACAGGAGTTGGAGAACTGAAATACGGACAAACGGTTCTGAGTGTTTCCGGGGTGAAAGTGGAAAAAGAAGATAAAATACAACCATTCGTTCACGATGCATATCGCAAGCGATTTACCGAAAAAGAAAATATCTATTACGTCGATGGAATCACCCAACCCGAATACGAGGCGTATACGATGGAATTTTTTACCAAATAAAACAAACCTACTATGAAATTGATGTTACAAAAAGCTTTCTTCGGAATTGCACTAGCAAGTCTTTTGACTTCCTGTGTTTCTTCACAAATTTACGACGACCTGAAAAGTAAGTACGACTTGTTAAAAACCGAAAACGAATCACTCATGTCACAATTGGATGCTTCGGAAGGCAATGGCGATCGATTTACCGTGGCAAATCTGCGCGAGGAGATTGAAAAGCTCAATGCAGAGAAAAGTAGATTGGCAATGGAATTGGCCGCTTCCGAAAGCAATTACGAGCGACTAAAAACTTCCTACGATGCATTGGAAGCGAACAGCTCTTCGGCCTTGACAGAAAACTTAGAACGAAACAGAAAATTGCTACGGCAGCTGGAAGAAAAAGAAAAAACATTGGCCTTGGAAAGTTCCCGACTTGAAAAGCTCAAAAAGGATCTTGCCGCTCGTTCGCAGCGCGTGGAAGAACTGGAAGGGATCATTGCGGCAAAGGATGCAAAAATGAACGCCTTAAAAAATGCAATTTCAGCAGCATTGACAAATTTTGAAGGTAACGGCCTTACCGTAGAACAACGCGATGGCAAGGTGTATGTGTCCATGGAAAATAAGTTGTTGTTCGACAGTGGAAGTTGGGCTGTGAATGACAGAGGGCGTGAAGCGGTTGTCGCCTTGGGGAATGTCCTAGCTCAAAATAAAGAGATTGCAGTGCTCATTGAAGGGCATACCGATAATGTGCCATACGGCGGAAGTGGCAATATCACCAATAATTGGGATCTTTCCACCAAACGAGCAACGGCCATCGTTTCTATTTTAACTGAAAACTCAGGAATTCCTAGAGATAATCTCACGGCGGCCGGACGAGGGGAATATGCCCCTATCGCTCCCAATACCACCTCCGAAGGAAAGGCAAAAAACAGAAGAATAGAAGTCATTCTCACGCCAAAACTGGATGAGATTTCCAAATTGCTAAACGAATTGTAATTCCGCTAAAATACTTTCTTGGCCGTTGTTGAGAAATCTTGATATGAAATATACCACCCTTACGAATACCGATCTTAAAATAAGTAAAATTTGCCTGGGAACCATGACCTGGGGGCAGCAAAATACAGAAGACGAAGGCCATGCACAGCTTGACTTTGCCATTGATAAAGGAATTAATTTTATCGATACGGCCGAAATGTATTCGGTGCCGGGAAATCCTAAGACACAGGGAAGTACCGAACGAATTATTGGTAGTTGGCTCGCCAAAAAAGGAAACCGTAGCAAGGTTATCCTTGCTTCCAAAATTACGGGGCCCAATCGTTTTTTTGAACACATCCGCAAGGACCTTAATTTCAGTAAAGCATCTTTGGAAGATGCCATTCATAAAAGTCTGACCCGGCTACAAACCGATTATTTGGATTTATATCAGCTGCATTGGCCGGAGCGCGGCGTTAATGTGTTTGGGGTACGAGATTATAAGCACAATGCAAAATGGGAAGATAACACTGGCCAGATTATTGAGCGGCTGCAAGGCTTTGTAAAGGAGGGTAAAATACGCCATATTGGACTGTCCAATGAGACACCTTGGGGGTTGATGCGATATATGGAAGAAGCCAGAAACGGCGTATTAAAAATGGTTTCGGTACAAAACTCTTATAATCTCCTAAACCGAAGAGACGAAGCGGGCCTTACGGAGGTAGTACTTCGTGAAAATGTAGCGTATTTACCCTATTCTCCCTTAGCGTTCGGGGTGCTTTCAGGAAAATATTTAAACAATCAAAAACCTTCAGACGCCCGAGTAACATTATTTCCAAATTATAGTCGGTACAGCGGTGACGGTTCGCTAAAAGCGACTAAATTATACTCAGAAATTGCTAAGAAACACAATCTTAGTTTACCACAAATGGCGCTGGCCTTTGTGAGGCAACAACCTTTCGTTACTTCTACGATTATCGGAGCTACCTCTTTGGCACAGCTTTCAGAAAATATAGACAGTGTAAACGTACGCCTTTCAGAAGAAATTTTAAGAGAGATCAACGATGTACACAGCCGGTTTCCCAATCCGGCGCCTTAACCAAATAAATGCCGCACCAGGTCGTGTACCTTGGTTACTTTTATAATGTTGATGGTATAATTTTTTCGTTCGATCTTACAGTATTTCGAGATCACTATGCTTCCGAAGCCCAATTTTTCTGCTTCCAAAATACGCTGATCTACCCGAGTGACCGCCCGCACTTCTCCGGCTAAACCTACTTCGGCGGCAAAGCACATAGACTTATCTATGGCCACATCGATATTGGAAGATAGCACGGCGGCCACAACTGCCAGATCGATGGCAGGGTCGTCCACTGTGATGCCTCCGGTAATATTTAGAAAAACATCCTTGGCTCCTAACTTAAATCCGGCCCGTTTTTCCAACACCGCCAAAATCATATTAAGTCGCTTTGCATTATACCCAGTGGCACTGCGCTGTGGGGTACCATAAACAGCGGTGCTTACCAGAGCTTGTATTTCGATCATCAACGGGCGCATGCCTTCGAGTGTCGCCGAAATAGCTGTTCCACTGAGGTCTTCCTCATTTTTGGAGATAAGTATTTCGGAAGGATTTGCTACTTCTCGCAAGCCGCTTCCCTGCATTTCGTAAATTCCCAGTTCGTTGGTGCTTCCAAAACGGTTTTTATTTGCGCGAAGGATACGGTAGATATGATTGCGATCTCCCTCAAACTGGAGCACGGTATCTACCATATGTTCCAAGATCTTGGGGCCGGCAATATTTCCATCCTTGGTAATATGCCCAATCAAAATGACCGGAGTATCGGTTTCCTTGGCAAATTTGATCAGTTCGGTGGTGGTTTCTCGTATTTGTGAAATACTTCCGGCACTGCTTTCAATAGAATCGGTGTGTAAGGTCTGAATAGAATCGATCACGACGATGTCGGGCTCAATTTCTTCGATCTGGCGAAAGATATTTTGTGTCTTTGTTTCGGTAAGAATATAACAAGTTTCTGAATTTGGATGAATGCGTTCGGCTCTCATTTTAATTTGCTGGGCACTTTCTTCACCCGAAACATACAAGGTTTTATAAGGTAGTTGCAAGGCGATTTGAAGCATCAACGTACTTTTTCCAATACCGGGTTCACCTCCTAATAAGGTTAGTGATCCGGGCACTAATCCGCCACCCAGCACCCGATTGAGTTCGTTGTTCTTGGTATCAAGGCGCGCTTCGGCTGCAGTAGAGATTTCACTTATCTTTTGAGGTTTTGAGGCGCGCTTCGAGCTGCTTTCCGACTTCCAGGCTACTTTTTCGGCCTTTTGAATAATCTCCTCGGCAATGGTATTCCATTCTTTACAAGACGTGCATTGTCCTTGCCATTTGGCAAATTGTGCCCCACAGTTTTGACAAAAATAAGACGATTTTGTTTTAGCCATAATACATTCGCTAAATTACTTATATTTACCACAAGAATTGTTACCCTCAATGCAAGTAAGATTACTTTTTTTCACTTTTCTACTTTGTTTTTCCAGTTTGGCTCAAGACAATTCTTCAGAAAAAAGGATTGAAAACCTCTTGTTGAAGATTGAAAAATCCCAGAAAGGGGAAAAGCTTCAATGGATGGATAGCCTTTCCAATTTCATTGTTAAGGATACCAATTTTGAAAGCGATTCTATTGTCAGACAGACAGTCTTCTATGCATTGGAATTGGATTCACTTAGAATGGCTACCTGGCATACTGCCAACCTAATCTATTTTCAGAATAACATTATCGGAAACCCGGAAGAAGGGAAACAGTTGTTTGAAAGCTTTCTTGCAACTGCAAAAAAAATAGATAACCACAACACTTTAGCTAAGTTCTATATCGAAGGAGCAGATAGCTATTACTTTGTTGAAGATCACAAAGCATCGATAATCTATTACGATCTGGCTGAAGAAAATGCTGCCAAGGCCAATAACCAAAGATTTGTAGGGCTGGCCAAATTGTATAAGGGAGGCACTTTGAGTTTTTTGGGAAATTTTTCTGAAGCCTCACAAGTACTGCAGGAGGCCAGTAAGGTGTTTCAAGCCTCGAAGGATACCTTCAATATTATTAGCGCCAAGAATTCTTTGTCTATTTTATACAGTCAGAATGCTTTTTTTAAAGAAGCGGAGACCGAACGCAATGAGGCCATAGTGTTGGCAGATAAAATTAAGAGTTATGGTCATCTTACTTCTTTTTACTACAACGCTGCTACTGATGCCAGAAAACAAGGGAAGCGCAAAGAGCGTATTTTAAACTTGGAGCGCGCGCTGAAAGCAAGTCAGAAAACACGCAATCCCGATTTCTACGAGCCAATTCTTTTAGGGGGGATTGTGATTGCTTATGCTCAGATGGATAGTATTTCTCAAGCAGAACAGTATTTAGATACATTTGAAAAAAGATCGGAGAATACAAATAACAGAGAGCCGTATGTGGACGCCTTAAAGAATTTAGCCTTTGCAAAAGGGGAATATCAGAAGGCGCTACAATACGGAATGGAACACCTCGAAATTAAAAAGGGAGGTACTCACTATGAAGAGATACAGGAATCGGAAGAATTTATGGCTCATGTGTATGAGGCTATGGGGGAGCATGAAAAGGCGTTTGTACATTTTAAGAATTTCGCGGCCATAAAAGACTCTATAAACAATGTGCAAAAGGTAAAGGCATTGTCGTATTACCAAACCCTCTACGAAACAGAAAAGCGGGATGCGAAAATCGACGCTCAAAAAAAGGATATTGCCCTTTTAAATGCTCAAAATAAAGTAAAGAGTCAGTGGATTATTTTTGGAGGATTGGGCCTGCTGGGTTTCTTTGGAGTTGTGGTGCTGATGCGGTCTCGAAATGCGGCAAAAAGAAGACAATTACTTCAGGAAAAATTTTCGCAAGAACTCATTAAGACACAAGAACAAGAGCGTATACGCGTAGCTAGGGAATTACATGATAGTGTTGGGCAAAAACTAATGCTACTCACCAAAAAGACCAAGGGGAAAGGAGATCCTGAAATGGAATTGCTTGCGGATACTACATTGGAGGAGCTTCGCAGCGTATCGCGAGGGTTGCATCCTGCTACCCTAGAAAAACTGGGAGTGACTGCTGCCATCAAATCGATGATTAATGAGGTAGACGCCAATTCGAATATCTTTTTTACCAATGAAATTGAAGATATTGATGGGATGCTTAGTAAAGATGCCTCATTACATCTGTATCGAATTATACAAGAGGTACTAACCAATATGGTAAAACATGCCGAAGCCAAGGCTGCTTCGGTTACAATTGAAAGAAAAGAAGGAGTTATTAATACAATTATTGTAGATAATGGCAAGGGGTTTGATTTTTCGGAAAAGGTAAGGTCGGGGACTTCATTAGGAATGAAAACACTTCTGGAACGAGCCAAAATCATTGAGTCCAAACTTGAAATAAAATCACAACTTGATAATGGAACGAAAATTACATTAGTAACCCCTATTTAAAATGATGGCCAAACGCAACATTTCGGTAATTATAGCAGATGATCATCCGTTGATACTAAAAGGCTTGTTCGAAGAACTCACGGCAGCCGGATATAATGTGGTGGAGACGGCGACCCAAGGAATGGAGGCACTTGAATTAATTTTGACCCACAAACCCAATGTAGCTCTGTTGGATATTGATATGCCCTTACTAACAGGATTTGATGTGATTAAAACAGCCAAGGAAAAAGGTTCTAAAACAAAATTTATTGTCCTTTCCTTTCACAAGGAATCTGAATATGTCGCACAGGCAAAAGCGTTGCAAATACAGGGATACTTACTGAAGGAGGATTCTTTTTCAGAAATTGAAAAATGCATTCAGGCTGTCATAGATGACAAAACCTATTTTAGTTCGTCCTTCGATTCATTTTCGCTCCAAAATGCTTCCGATGAATTGCGCAAATTACAATTACTAACGCCATCCGAAGCTACTATATTAAAGTTGATTGCGCAACAGACCACTACTAGCGAAATTGCAGAAATGTTAAGTGTTTCCAGTCGAACTGTAGAGAAACACCGAAGTAATATTATTGCAAAATTGGGACTTGATCAAGCTTCTAATTCGTTGATAAGTTGGTCATTAGCAAATAAAAACATAATAGCACAACTGTAGATTCTTAATCCCTACGTGTTACTACGTAGTATTTACGTAATACTACGTATTTTAAAAATCAATTAATAGAAATATCTTAGTACTTGAATTAGTAGCTTAAATTATTGAGGAGTAAACAAGGTACTAGGAACTAACTAACCAATTGTAAATCCCTGCAAAATGTATGTTTTGGAGGGATTACTTTTTTTAATCCAATCGTATCGATTAGTACCCAAAATCTGTTTTAATTTTATCGGCCTTATCCAACATGAGGTCAACGGTTATAAAGTCTACCTCTTCCTTGTCGAATGCACCTTGAAAAGTTCGCATCGCCTTTTTGGGATCGCCCGTTTCTTCGTAATAGCGCGCCAAATAATAGTCTCCCAAAACGGTATCTGGGTATTGTTTTTTTGCTAAAGTGGCGATATCTCGAAGCGATTCCCACTGTTTCTGTTTTTCCGAAGCTTTGCAGACGGCTATAAAATCGTTCACGCGTATAACATTGGTAATTCCGAAGAGATCTTCTATGGTTTTATATTTATCGATCAAATACTGATAAATTGAGGTATCCATCTTGAGGAGGACATCGGTATATTCTTGTTTACTAATAGGACGGTATACCGAAAATATTTTCTCCATAGCCGATGGAATGGCCCGAGCCACCAAGGAATAATGCGTGGCACCATCAAAATTATCGTAGAAATAACTAAAGGTGTCACTCTCCAATGGTTTTAGTGAGGCATTCATCCTTTCGGCGTTTTCCATAAGATCTTTTATATCATCTGTACCCGTTGCCAAATAATAAAAGAGTTTGGTTTTTATTTCTGGAATCCGCTGTGGAAGTCGTTCATCCATCAATGGAGCGGGATCCGGACTTAAACTAATATATCCGTTAAACAAGGGAGGATCCTTGAACAAGTAGAAATTGATAAAGTTGGCCGTAAAGTCATGACCAACTGCGATAATAAATTGTGCCGTTCTAAAGGTAGCATCGATATAAGGAATAAGTTCTAGGCCGATAAATTCAAAAAAATCGGCTCCTTTTTCAGCCGGCAGAAAGTTGGTGTCGTCATAATCACAATCCTCATACCGACTGTCACCCTGCATAATTCCTACAATGATCGATTCGGGCATATCTTCCCAGTACCCAAAATAATCTGCGTTTCCGGCGACAGGCTCGAAAAGATAGTTGGCGTCTAAAACAACCACAATAGGGTAAACCTTATCTGTGTTGGCTTCATAATCTCTGGGAAGTTGAATTTTTAGCTGTCTTGTTTCGCCCAGTTTATTTGAACTAAATTCTTCGTATATAATTTTCGACTGACCTATAGTCGCCAGCGACATTAAAAGGCATACAGAAAAAAGTAGGAATTTCTTCATAAGAACTAATTTAAGATGTCGAAAGATACTAAATTTTGAATTTGCTTTCTTCAAAAAAAAATTACTTGATCACCTTATTATATATAGGAAGCATAAAGAAGGAGAGTGCTCCAAAAAACACAATGGATGCAATATTCGAGGTCCACACAATCCATCCGAAGGCAGTTCCAACGGTTTCAGTAATCCCAAAGACGGCTAAAATTCCGGCGACAAAGAACGGGTAAGACCCAAAGCCGCTATTGGTAAAGGCGAAAGAAAAGCTTCCTACCACAAAAGTAATGATTAGGGCACCCATAGTAATGGCCGATGTTTCCTCTAAGGCAAAGGTTGCCGTATAGAAGGAAAGCAGATATAAACCCCAAATAAAGACCGTATGCAATATAAACGCCCCCTTTTTTTTCATTTTAAGAATACTAAAAACGCCCTCTTTCAATCCTGAAAAAAAATGTTTTACCTTTTGCTGTAAAGCCGATTTGGAAAATTTCAGAAATAAGAAAAATAGCACGGCTAGGATTGCTAATCCACCCAGAGAATAATACAGTTTAGATGCAGGGATGTTTTCCGAAAGATAAGTGTACAGTACATCAAACTGCAGAAACAGCGCAGCGAGGGTAAACCCAAAAAGGAACAAGAGGTCGACCACGCGTTCAGAGATAATGGTCCCAAAGGCTTTGTCGAAAGGAACTCCTTCATATTTATCAATCACCAATGCCCTAGAAACTTCACCGCTTTTTGGAATAAAAATATTCATTAAATAGGCGATATACACGGCCATGAAATTATTGAGCAGTTTTGGTTGGTATCCCAAAGGGTCTAACATAAAATTCCAACGATACGCACGGGAAACATGGCTCATTACACTAAAGAATACAGCCATAGCTACAATGCCATAATTGGCATTTTGGAAGTGTATTTTTATTTCTTCGAGTTGTTCGGGAGAAAATTTTGAGTACGAATACCAAATTAAAAAGACACCCAATCCAAGTGGGATGGCAATCTTTAAAAATTTAACCAAAGAGGTTTTCAAATTAAGTGAGTAAGTTATTTTCTTCGTTCGGGAAGACAAGAGCCGGCTTAAATGCTTTTGCTTCCTCAACTTCCATGATCGCGTAGGTAATAAGGATAAGAATGTCACCTGGAGCTACGCGACGTGCAGCAGCGCCATTTAGCGTAATTTCACCACTATTTCGAGAACCCGGTATGGCATAGGTTTCAAAACGTTCCCCATTGTTGTTGTTTACAATCTGAATCTTTTCACCTTCAATGATATTGGCGGCATCCATAAGATCTTCATCTATGGTAATACTTCCTATGTAGTTAAGGTCTGCACCTGTAACTTTGACTCTGTGAATTTTAGATTTTACTACATGTATTTGCATGGTGCAAAGGTATTAATTTAAAGGCATATTATCTATTAAACGAACCGATCCTGCAAAAGCGGCTATAAAAGCGCGGTATTTATTGTTTTTTCGTTTGCGTTCGGCCGTTCTAAGGGTTATTTCGTTTGCAATTTCAAAATATTCTAATTTCAGTGAACTGTTCAAAAATCGTTCCGCAACCAATTGGTTTAACTGGGCAATGGAGTGTGTTTTAAATTTCTTCCGCACTTCTGTTAGGGTGTGAAAGATTAGGGTAGCTTCTTCCCGTTGTTTTTGAGAAAGCCGGCTGTTTCGAGAGCTTAGAGCTAAGCCACTCTTTTCTCTAACAATGGCACAACCCGAAATTTTTACGGGAAGTTTTTCGAGTGCAACCAGTTTTTTGATGATCTGTAATTGCTGAAAGTCCTTTTCGCCAAAATAGGCAGTATGGGGTTGGACTGCTTTTAAAAGTAAACGTACAATGGTTCCCACGCCGTTAAAATGTCCTTTTCTGTATTTTCCTTCCATTTGTGAGGCAATACTTCCAAAATGGTATTGAGTTGAAGTGATCTTATTTGGGTATAATTGGGAAACTTCCGGGGAAAAAATAAGGATTGTTCCTTTTAGGGTTCGCAAAAGGCTTACATCTTGTGCTAGGGTGCGAGGGTATTTTTCTAAATCGGTCTTATTGTCAAACTGGGTTGGATTCACAAAAATGCTTACCACAACACAACTATTCTCCTTAAGCGCTCTTCGTACTAATGATAGATGTCCCATATGTAGCGCACCCATGGTGGGTACGAAGCCTATCTTTTTTTGTTTCCTGTAAGAAGAAAGAGCAAGTTGCAGGGAATCGATTTGATCGTAAATTTTCATAAAAATGAAATAAGAGCGAGCAAAATTAAGATATTACAGGCAATCTGCATAAATTTTCGTAATTTTGCGTGTTTTTAGCAGCAAAGTCAGCAAACAATAATTGTAATAAATTGGCCTTTTTCAATTGATCCTACCGAATAGGGGTAAGATTTTAGGGAAAGCTGTCAAGCCAAATTAATAAATTAAATATAGATGAAAGATAAGAGAGTCTTGTATGTGTCTTCCGAAGTAATTCCTTACCTCCCCGAGACCGAGATTTCTTCAATGTCGTTTGAAGCTCCCCGAATGGTTAACAATAATGAAGGTCAGATACGGATTTTCATGCCTCGTTACGGAAATATTAATGAAAGAAGACATCAACTGCACGAAGTGATTCGGCTTTCAGGGATGAATTTGGTGATTAATGACATGGATGTTCCGTTAATTATTAAAGTGGCTTCTATTCCAAAGGAACGCATGCAGGTGTACTTTATTGATAATGAAGATTATTTTAAACGTAAGGCGACCTATGCCGATGAGGATGGTAAATTCTTCGCAGATAATGATGAGCGTGCGATCTTTTTTGCCAAGGGCGTTATTGAAACGGTTAAAAAATTGAACTGGTCTCCAGATATTATTCACGTACACGGTTGGCTGGCTTCTTTTTTACCTTTGTATCTAAAGAAATACTACGACAATGAACCCTTGTTCGAAAATAGTAAAATAGTGACCTCTGTATACAATCAAGGCTTCGATGGCACGTTAGATACACAGGTTATTGAAAAAATTAAATTTGACGGGATCGACGAAGAAATGGTGCTTGAATTAAAAGTTCCGGATTACGTAAATATGATGAAGGTCGCTGTTAAAAACTCAGACGCGGTTGTAATTGGTTCCGAAGAAATCCCAAAAGAACTAGAGCTATTTCTTAATAATCTCGAAATACCGGTGTTAAAATATCACAATATGGATGTTTTTTCTGAAGCTTATTTAGACTTTTACCATTCGAAAGTATTGGTGTAACACACATTTTTGCATATGAAAATCAAGTATACATTGCCAAGAATAGCGGCAATATTTTTATTTATTATTGGTCTGGCTTCCTGTAAAGAAGATTTTGACCCATTGGTATCGGATATTGGAGTTCAGAATTTTGATTCCGACTTATATATAAGCGATAATGTGGTAGCTTATAGTAAGAAGTTATTACCTGTACAAACGAACGCATTGCCCGTATATCAATTAGGAATTTATAATGACCCAACCTATGGGAAATCTACTGTGAATCTCTTATCGCAGATTACAATGGATGCACCTAACCCCGATTTTGGCGACAGTACGGAGTTAAAAAGTGTATTTCTTTATATTCCATTTTTCGCTTCAGGAATATCCACTGATGGGGTAATAACCTATACATTAGATTCTATTTATGGCAACTCGCCTATCAATATATCTATGTACGAGTCTAATTATTTTCTAAGAGATTTCGATCCGGCTACCAACTTTGAGGAGGCTCAGCAGTACTATAGTAATCAAGGACAGCTCTTCGATAATTTTATGGGATCACTTATCACAACCATAGAGGATTTTGTTCCGAGTGCAGATGAAATTATTGAAATAGTAGATGACCCTGCTACCGATGATAATGAAGAAGTTAAACTAACCCCGGGCTTGCGAGTTGAATTACCCGTTGAGTTCTTTGAAGAAAAGATCATTGACCACGAAGGGGAACCCGAATTGCTGAACAATAATAACTTTAAGGAATTCTTCAGAGGAGTTTATTTTAAAGTTACTTCGAACAACAGTGATGGGAACTTATTTGTTTTCGATGTTAGCCAGGCAAAGTTTACCCTTAACTATTCACATGTGGTCACTACTACCACCGATGGTACAACTACTTCAGAAACAGAAGACGAAACATTTTTAATGTCCTTAGGTGGGATCAGTGTAAACACCTATTCAAACGAATTAAACCCCACAATTGCAACTGCCTTACAAAACCCGGACGTAGATAATGGTGAAGCGAACTTATATCTAAGAGGAGGAGATGGTATTATTACGGTCGTTGACCTTTTTAGAGATATAGACGTACTAAAAGTAGTAAACGGTGAATTGGTTGCCGGCGAGAATGGTGTGCCGGATGAGTTGGATGAAATACGGGTTAATAACTGGCTTATAAATGAGGCCAATCTAATTTTTTACGTTGACCAAAGTAAAATTACAGGGGGTTCGGCCGAACCAGATCGAGTTGTTATTTACGATATGAATAATAGCCGACTCTTACCCGATTATTCGTTTGATGTTTCCTCATCATCGGTGCCAATCGATGCCAAAACAGAACATTTAGGTAAACTGGAACGCGGTAGCGATGAAAATGGAGAATTCTATAAGATAAGAGTTACTAATTTTGTGAGTAATGTAGTGCGGAAGGATTCGACCAATGTGTCTTTAGGGCTAATGGTCTCCAATAACGTATTGGTTACCGATTTTCAGGATCTAGAGAATACCCAATCGCCGGGAATTAAAAAAATACCTGCAGCCAGTATTGTTTCCCCACAAGGAACAGTTCTATTTGGGAATACTACCTCAAATCAAGAGAAAAGACTAAAGCTCCAAATTTATTATACGAAACCTAATTAATTAATGCCCTATGTGTGGAATTGTCGGTTATATTGGTAAAAGAGAGGCCTATCCCATTATTCTAAACGGACTAAAAAGACTAGAATATAGAGGGTATGACAGTGCCGGGATCGCCTTGTACGATGGGACCGATATTCAACTTTGTAAAACCAAAGGCAAGGTTGCCGATCTGGAATCCAAAATAAATGGCGCTATGTCATCCAGCGGAAGCCTTGGAATAGGACACACTCGATGGGCTACACACGGAGTGCCCAACGATATCAATTCACACCCTCATTATTCACAAAGCGGTGACTTGGTGATTATCCATAACGGGATTATTGAAAACTATGCTTCGATAAAGCAGGAGCTGATTAAAAGAGGATACACCTTTGTTTCGGATACCGATACCGAAGTCCTCGTCAATTTAATTGAGGATGTTAAAAAGAATGAACAGGTAAAGCTTGGAAAGGCAGTCCAAATCGCTTTAAATCAGGTGGTTGGGGCCTATGCCATTGCGCTGTTCGACAAAAATAAGCCCGATGAAATTGTAGTTGCCAAACTTGGTAGTCCGCTGGCTATTGGCATTGGGGATGACGAATTTTTTGTGGCAAGTGATGCCTCACCCTTTATTGAGTTTACCAACAACGCCATCTATCTTGAAGATGAAGAAATGGCTATTATCCGAAGAGGAAGAGATATTAAAGTCAGAAAAATAAAAGACGATAGTATTGTAGCGCCTTATGTACACGAACTACAGCTTAATTTAGAGCAAATTGAAAAAGGTGGTTTTGACCATTTTATGCTGAAGGAGATTTATGAACAGCCCTCCGTTATTAAAGACACCTATCGCGGTCGATTACTTGCCGATGAAGGTATCATAAAATTAGGCGGACTAGAAGATTATATTCAAAAGTTTATTAATGCCGATCGAATCATCATCGTTGCATGTGGCACTTCTTGGCATGCAGGATTGGTAGCCGAATATATCTTTGAAGACTGGGCACGAATTCCGGTGGAGGTAGAATACGCTTCCGAATTTAGATATCGAAATCCTATAATAACCGAAAAGGATGTGGTGATTGCCATCTCTCAAAGCGGGGAAACTGCCGATACATTGGCGGCCATAAAGTTGGCCAAGGAAAAGGGAGCTTTTGTCTATGGCATTTGTAATGTAGTAGGTTCTACCATTTCGAGAGAAACTCACAGTGGCACCTATACACACGCCGGACCCGAAATTGGCGTGGCGAGTACAAAGGCCTTTACTACGCAGATCACAGTGCTTACCATGATTGCTTTAAAATTGGCCAAGATAAAAGGGACAATTTCACATCGCAATTATATGCTGTTGTTGCGTGAGTTAGAAATGATTCCCTCAAAAGTTGAAGAGACACTAAAGACGGATGCCAACATAGTTAAAATAGCTGAAATATTCAAAGATGCTAGGAACTTCTTATACCTTGGGAGAGGCTGTAATTTTCCCGTGGCCTTGGAAGGGGCACTTAAATTGAAGGAAATATCCTATATCCACGCCGAGGGTTATCCCGCCGCCGAAATGAAACACGGTCCCATTGCACTTATTGATGAACATATGCCGGTAGTGGTGATTGCGGTGAACAGTAACCATTACGAAAAGGTGGTGAGCAACATTCAGGAAATTAAATCACGTGCGGGAAAAATAATTGCAGTTGTTACTGAAGGGGATACCACTGTTCGGGAATTGGCCGATTATATCATGGAGGTTCCGCTTACGCCCGAATCCTTGACACCATTGGTAACCACAATTCCGTTACAATTACTTTCGTATCATATTGCGGTGATGTTGGGCAGAAATGTGGACCAACCGCGTAATCTAGCTAAATCGGTTACTGTAGAGTAAGAGCGCCGGTCATTGAGACCGTATCATGATTTGGTGCTTAAATTTCTGATTTTTTATTTATTCCCAATTTTTTTTAAGCGTATATAGAAGTATACAGTTTCGACTATTGTCTGTCCTTGGGGCAGCGATTGCAGCGGCATCCTTTTTTATTGTTCTTTTACACTGGCAAAGGCCAAATACCCAAATAAAAAAGATATAGCGGAAAGCGCGGTGCTACAAATCCGCCTTTGGCGGAAAAGGAGCAGCCCCTATAAAAATCACTTCAAAAAATTTGAGCATTCCGTTGCAATATTCTTAGAGAAAAAACTATCTTTGCACCGTTGAAAAACGGGGTGGTTTTCTCACCCGTAGATAACTAAAAAATAAACAGTTAATAATGTCACAAGTTACAGGAAAAGTTGCACAGATTATTGGCCCGGTAGTAGACGTTGAGTTTGCAAGCGGAGCGGAACTTCCAAAGATCTACGATTCGTTAGAAGTAAATAACAACGGAAATTTATTGATACTTGAAGTACAATCTCACATTGGTGAAAACACGGTACGTACCATCTCGATGGACTCCACCGATGGTTTGAGCCGTGGTGTTGATGCAGTTGCAACAGGTGCTCCTATACAAATGCCTATTGGAGAAGATGTGTATGGACGCCTTTTTAATGTAATTGGTGATGCTATCGACGGAATTGGAAACTTGCCAAAGGCCGGTGATCACGGATTGCCAATTCACCGTGAGGCTCCAAAATTTGAAGACTTATCCACTTCTACCGAAGTATTATTTACCGGAATTAAGGTAATCGATTTGATCGAGCCGTATGCAAAAGGAGGTAAGATTGGATTATTTGGAGGTGCAGGTGTAGGTAAGACGGTATTGATTCAGGAATTGATCAACAACATTGCAAAAGGACACGGTGGACTTTCAGTTTTCGCAGGGGTAGGAGAACGTACTCGTGAGGGGAACGACTTACTTCGTGAAATGTTGGAATCGGGTATTATTAAATACGGTGACGACTTTATGCATTCGATGGAAGCCGGAGGATGGGATTTATCTAAGGTAGACAAGAAGGCGATGAAAGAGTCGAAAGCAACTTTTGTATTCGGACAGATGAACGAGCCACCTGGAGCACGTGCACGTGTAGCCTTATCTGGTTTGACTATTGCGGAGTATTTCCGTGATGGCGCAGGTGATGGACAGGGGAAAGATGTACTTTTCTTCGTAGATAACATTTTCCGTTTTACACAGGCAGGTTCTGAGGTATCGGCACTTTTAGGCCGTATGCCATCTGCGGTAGGATACCAGCCTACATTGGCCACGGAGATGGGGGCGATGCAGGAGCGAATTACTTCAACCAAGCGAGGATCTATTACTTCGGTTCAGGCGGTATATGTACCTGCAGATGACCTTACCGATCCGGCACCGGCAACAACCTTTGCCCACTTGGATGCAACTACAGTATTATCTCGTAAAATTGCGGAATTAGGTATTTACCCAGCGGTGGATCCATTGGATTCTACTTCTCGAATACTTTCTGCAGATATTTTAGGAAATGAACACTACGGTTGTGCACAACGCGTAAAAGAGCTGTTACAACGATATAAAGAATTACAAGATATTATTGCCATTCTTGGAATGGAAGAATTGTCTGAAGAAGATAAGTTGGCGGTACGTCGTGCACGTCGTGTACAACGTTTCTTATCACAGCCTTTCCACGTAGCAGAACAGTTTACGGGTATCCCAGGAGTTTTGGTGGATATCAAGGAAACCATCAAAGGATTCAACATGATTATGGATGGTGAATTGGATCACTTACCGGAAGCAGCCTTTAACCTAAAAGGTACTATCGAAGAGGCGATTGAAGCCGGAGAGAAAATGTTGGCCGAAGCATAATATTGATTAGAGACGCCGGATTTTAGAGGTAAATACCTCAAATCTCGAATCTCGAATCCCAATACGAATAACTATGTACTTAGAAATTGTAACCCCTGAAGCATCCATTGTAGCCGGTGAAGTAGAATCGGTAACCGTACCGGGTACAGAAGGACCTTTTCAAATGTTGAATAATCACGCAGCCATCGTATCATTGCTGGATGCGGGTAAAGTGAAATTTCGTGGAAATCCGACGATCAAAGAAGGGTTCGAAAAGAAATTTACCAAGGATGACAGTGGTAAATGGGTGTTGGAGATTACTGGAGGTACTGTGGAGTGTAAAGAGAATAGAATTGTTGTGCTGGCGGATTAAGTCAGAGAACAAAAATTGTTATATACGAATCTCAAATTCCTAACGGAGTTTGGGATTTTTTTTGCTTTCACACCTCCCTTTCTACTTTACTGAATTCTCTAGTTCCTATAGGCCTTACCAATACAGATTTGCCCGATTATTACAAATTTTTATGATTTTCACCTGCTTTTTTAAATGTGGATGTACAGCGGAACATTGACCGTAATTGCGGTAGAATAATTAAATTTGGTAAACCAAGGGTTACGATGGTTTACACCATAACTTGTTAGCGTATTTTATGAAGAACGGATCATTTCGATGTTGCTTAGGCAATACGATTTGGCTTCTTCTCGCATATTACAATATAGATCAACAACTGGAACAATTTTTTGAGCAACTGAAAAAAGTTTAGAAATCGTTTGATGAACCACCTTCCAAAAGCAATGGAATAATCTCTCCCGTCTCTTTGATTGTTACTTCCATGAGTTGATATTCCCAAACCTCTGTGTATTTATCGGCCACCACATGCAATACGGCTGCTCCTTTAGGCCCTTTGATGGGAATATCCAAGTTGGTATGCCCTTCGCCATTATTGTAGTTGATACCACCTTTAATCATTCCGCTTGTTTCTATGGGTTCTCCCAAGGCTTGTATTACCAGCTCGTTGGATTGGGCATTTGCTAGGGCTTCTTTATAAGGCTCCGAATCGGTAAAAATAGAGGTCACTCCTATAAACATGGTGCCTGCAAATACCACAAATAGAATAATGATTAAGAGACATCCTCCGGTGGGAACGGCCCATTTCCAATTCCTGCCAAACCAACCTTTGTGTTCAGTATTTTCTTCCATTTTATTCCAAATTTAGTTACTTTAAAATTGTGAGACCTCTTATTTTTGATCCAAATTACTAAAAAAATTACACCTACCTATATCAATTTCTTCAATAACCGCTGCCTCAGCCAAGGAGTGTCCAACTGTTTAAACTTAGGATAAAATCGAAATTAATATCCACTGTTCACAACGTCCAGTGATTTGAACGAAACGGAATTTTTTGTGTAAATGCTGTTAGTATTATTATTTCAAAAGCGAATTCCTAAGGTGTTTTATAACTAAATTTGAAAAAGTATTGTAAACGGTTTGCACCATTGTCAATTTAGACGTGGAAATGTTTAAAACACGGGATTAAAATTTCAATATCCTTTTGTGAGAAACAGCGGCCTGCATCGGTTGAAGCGATGGCCTCACAATTTTGGCCGTTGGCAGAAATCCTAAGTGATCAAGTACCGGATATGATTGCCCGAAATAAAGAGGCAAGACATAGGGTCAAGGTTTCGAATTGAGTATAAGATTTTTAGAGTTTTTTAAATATTTAGAATTAGTTTTCGTTTAACTACAAACAAAAAGCACTTTTATGAAAAAGATATTTTTATTGCTATGTCTGGTGGCTACCATTATTTCTTGTAAGAAAGATGATGATGGAAATGCCAATTGTATCAAACCGGCATCCATTGTTGCCATTCAAATAAACAGTACCTCCATATTTTTTGAATGGGATACGAGTAACGGTACCGCCTGGCAGTTTGAGTACGGGCCTACCGGATTTCAGTTAGGAACCGGTATTATTGTACAAACCTCACAAGAAGAATATCTAATCCCCGGATTGTTACCTTCTACCGCCTACACCATCTATCTGCGGAACAATTGCGGTAGCGATGGTTATAGTGATTATATTACCTTAGACTTTATTACTTCTGAACCTGCTGTAACATGTAATGCCCCAACAGGACTGCAACAAACAAGTATTGGATCTACTTATATCGATATTACTTGGGAAGAGAACAACGAAACGGCATGGCAGGTTGAATATGGGCCGGTTGGACATCCTATAGGTTCAGGAACCATTGAAGAGACCTCACAAAGTAATTATAGAATCGACGGATTGACCCCTGCCACTACTTACGAAATTTATGTTCGCGCCAACTGTGGTAGTCAGGATGGTTTTAGTTTATGGACACCCAGATTAGTGATTACTACAAACAATTAGGGTGACAAGGAAATAAATAAGTATAAGACCGGTGAAACGCCGGTCTTTTTTTTGTAGCCTTTTTAGGGAAGGATGGTAGGATTTGTCAAATTAGCGCAAGGTTAAGCTTAACTTTTGTAATTTTGAATTTTATTGATTTTATGCAATTACAGGAAATAGATAGGGTTGAAACCATCACCAAAGAACAGTTTTTGGCCAATTATTTTAGGCCACAACGCCCCGTGGTGATTGAACGTATTATTGAAGACTGGCCTGCATTTACAAAATGGAATTTTGATTATATGGTCGAGGTGGCAGGTGACAAGACCGTACCATTGTACGATAATCGGCCTGTCGATTATAAAGACGGCTTCAATGAACCGCATGCCAAAATGAAGATGCGAGATTATATTGAACTAATTAAAAAGGAGCCCACCAAGTTTCGGATCTTTCTCTGGAATATTTTAAAGGAAGTGCCCGAACTTCAAAAGGATTATTCGTATCCCGATTTTGGATTGAAGCTTCTGAAGGGTTTGCCCATGTTGTTCTTCGGAGGGCGTGATAGCTACACCTTTATGCATTACGACATTGATCTTGCCAATATCTTTCATTTTCATTTTCAAGGGAAAAAGGAGATTATTTTATTTGATCAAAAGCAGAACGATTTTCTATATAAGATTCCGCATTCATTAATTACCAGAGAAGATATAAATTTCTCCAATCCCGATTATAATAAATGGCCTGCCTTGAAAAAGGCCAAAGGCTATACTACCCAGTTAGAACACGGGAATGTGCTCTATATGCCCGAAGGTTATTGGCATTATATGAAATATATTACGCCCGGCTTTTCCATGAGTCTACGTGCCATTGCCAGAAATCCTGCAAATTTAAGCAAGGCCTTGTACAATATTTTTGTCATGCGGCATTATGATAACCTCATGCGCAAACTAAAAGGACAACAATGGATAGAGGCTAAAAATGAAAAGGCCATTCGTAGAACCCACAAGAAATTGGGGATTTCTTAGCGTATTAGTTCACGAACCTTTTCGTACACCAAACCCGATTCCCAACCGCGATATAACAGGTAGTCCGCAAGTTTCTTTCGTTTTTTCTGAAGGTTGGTTTCTGAAGTGAGTTGCGCTAGTCGTTTATCGGCCAAAGCGTGGAATGTAGCCATATATTCTGTCTCTGAAATTTCTTTAAGCGCCAGGCCTATATTGTACTTCGAAATCTCCCGAAGCTTAAGTTCGTTTACAATTCTTCGTTTTCCCCATTTTTTGGCGCTAAACTTCCCTCGAGCAAAGGCTTGTGCAAATCGGGTTTCGTTGAGGAAGTTATGCTGTAAGAGATGATGGACAATTTGATCGATGGCTTCGGGAATCATACGCATATCCTTCAGCTTTTGCTGTACTTCTTTATGACAGCGTTCCTGATAGGCACAGTAGCGCTCCATACGGGATGTTGCTTCGGAAACGGTATATGTTTTGTGTGTTTTCAGAATTGAAATTTAGGAAATCTTTTCAGAAAAAGACATAAAAAAACCCTCCTTCGCATACTGCTTGGAGGGTTTGTTTTACTTAATCAATTCCCCGTCTTTATCGTGGAAATGATATTCAAGATACGTGTAAGCGTCTCTAGGTTGAATTTTTACCCATTTTTTGTGCTCCATAAACCACTTGGTTCGCACAGATGGAAAACCTTTGGTTAAAAAGGCCGCTATAAAAGGATGCGCGTTTAACGTAAACTTCTTATAGTCTTTTTGGAAAAGGCGTTTCACCTCTTCATTAATTCTATCTACCACTATGATAGGCGCTTCAATTTCACTGCTTTCATCACCACCAACATGGTTGGGGTCTTCTTCGCGTGTTTTAATATTCATTTCAGGCCGTACACGTTGGCGAGTAATCTGTATTAGTCCAAATTTACTTGGGGGAAGGATCTTGTGTTTTGCACGGTCGTCGCTCATTTCATCGCGAAGATGATTAAACAATTTCTTGCGGTTATTGGCATTGGCCATGTCGATAAAATCGACCACAATGATACCACCCATATCTCGTAAGCGTAATTGTCTTGCTACTTCTGTAGCGGCAATTAAATTTACCTCGAGCGCTGTGTCTTCCTGGTTTTTGGATTTGTTACTACGGTTTCCACTATTCACATCTATAACGTGCATGGCTTCCGTGTGTTCAATTACCAAATACGCTCCTTTACTGCCGGAGACGGTTTTACCGAAGGAAGTTTTAATTTGACGCTCGATCCCAAATTTTTCGAAGATGGGAACTTTCGAGTCGTAATACTTTACGATATTCTCTTTATTAGGTGCAATTTCTTGCACATAATCTTTTATTTGTAAATAGAGGGTTTCGTCGTCTATATATATACCCGTAAATGCATCATTTAATACATCACGGATCATAGAAGTTCCTCTACTTAATTCACTTAACACCTTACTAGGATGGTGTGCTCCTTGTAGCTTTTTACACATCGCTGTCCAGCGATCTGTGAGATTTTCTAAATCTCTATCCAGTTCTGCTACTTTTTTGCCCTCTGCTACGGTTCGAATAATTACGCCAAATCCTTTTGGTTTAATGCTTGTTATCAAGCGTTTTAACCTGTCTTTTTCTTCGTTCGATTCTATTTTTTGTGAAACAGAAACGCGGTCGGAAAAAGGAACCAATACAATATAACGCCCGGCTATGGAAAGCTCGGAGCTAATTCGTGGTCCTTTTGTGGAAATGGGTTCTTTTACGATTTGTACCAGAATAGATTGATTGGATTTAAGGGCGTCGTTAATGCCTCCATTTTTATCAATCTCTTTTTCAAATGGGAATTCTTTTAAAGAGTACTCTTTAAGTTTACCTGTGCTTACACGTTTTACGAATTTTAAAAGAGAAAGAACTTTTGGTCCTAAATCATGATAATGCAAAAATGCATCCTTTTCGTAACCCACATTCACAAATGCGGCATTTAGACCGGGGACGGTTTTACGGATCTTAGCGAGATATACATCTCCCACCGAAAACTTGTTGTCCTCTTCCTCTTTGTTTAATTCGACTAATTTTCCATCTTTTAAAAGGGCAAAATCAACTTCTTGTGAACTGGATCTAATGAATAATTCGTAGTTCACTTTTAATTAATTTTTATCCATCACGCAAGGCGTGACAAATGGATTAAACAATAATTTATCACAGGTTTTTTGTCGTCCCGCATAAACAGCGGGATAAACCCGTCGAAATCACTTACTTTAAGGTATTAAAGTATTGCAATTTCATTTTCAAAGAACGATTTTTTGTTTCCTGATAATGCTCAGGAGTATTTTTAAAACAAAAAAGTAGTTGTGAAAACTACTTTTTCTTGTGGCGATTAGCGCGTCTTCTTTTCTTGCGCTTATGCGTTGCTACCTTATGTCTTTTTCTTTTTTTACCACTAGGCATACTAACTTTTTTTTATGTTATTATTATTTTACTTCAACATTAGTTTTAACACCTTCTACAAATACTTTTGCAGGTTTAAACGCAGGGATGTTGTGTGCAGGGATCTTAATTGTTGTATTCTTAGAAATGTTTCTACCTGTTTTTTCGGCTCTTTTCTTGATAATGAAACTTCCGAATCCTCTTAGGTACACATTGTCGCCACTCTCAAGTGAACTTTTTACTTCATCCATGAAGGTTTCTACTGTAGCTTGTACATCACCTTTTTCCATTCCTAATTTTTCGGAAATTTTCGCTACGATATCTGCTTTCGTCATTCTTAATATTTTTTAATTATACTTATTAGGTTTATTTTTCGAGAGGGCAAATATAAGGATTTTAAAATCAATAATTCAAAGCATAATCCGTTAAATTATAATTAGATATAGGCTATTTTTGTGAAATGCCGAAAAAGACCACTTTTTTTTCTAAAAAACTCATTTCGTGGTATTTACAAAACAAACGTGACCTTCCATGGAGAAACACAACCGAACCGTACTTTATTTGGCTTTCAGAAATCCTGTTACAGCAAACCCGTGTTGCCCAAGGATTACCCTATTATGTAAAATTTGTCAAGAGATTTCCTACAGTTAAAAACTTAGCCGATGCCTCCGAAGACGAAGTTTTAAAATTATGGCAAGGCCTAGGCTATTATTCCAGAGCGCGAAACCTTCACAGCACAGCCAGGTATATCACCGAAGAACTTGGAGGAAAATTTCCAACCACCCATGCCGAACTTTTACGATTAAAAGGTGTTGGTGATTATACTGCCAGTGCTATTGCCTCACTTTCGTTTCAAGTGCCCGCTGCAGTAGTTGATGGCAATGTATATCGTGTGCTCTCACGTGTATTTGGCATTGAAACACCTATCAATGCGTCTAAAGGGATTAAAGAATTTAAGACGTTGGCGCAAGCATTAATCGATAAGTCACAACCGGGAATTTACAATCAGGCGATCATGGAATTTGGCGCGCGTTTCTGTGTACCACAAAATCCCGATTGTAATGCATGTATCTTTAAGGACATCTGTGAGGCCAATCGCCTGAATAAGGTTTCAGTACTACCTGTAAAAAGTAAAAAACAGAAAATACGCAAACGCTACTTTAATTATATGGTATTGCTTTCGGAAGATAATAAAACAATGCTTCAGCAGCGAAAAGGGAAAGGAATATGGCAAAAACTATACGAATTTCCGCTATTGGAAAGCACTTCAGAAATACATCCTAATCAGTTGAATAAATGGCAACCCTATCTGGATTTTTCAAAGAAGTTCGACTCCTATTCCACATCCTTATATAACGAGACTTCTGTAATTCATAAACTATCACATCAACATTTATATACGCGGTTTTGGATTGTTGAAGCAGCTCCATTAGACGATTTGGGAATTCCTCTTTCCGAAATTTCAAACTATGCCGTTCCTGTGCTGATCGAAAATTTTATTTCGGATTTTTACCGGATGAAAAACTGAAAAATTACCTATATTTAAATTGCATGATATACCTTTGTATATTATTTAAAATTGAAAATCATGAGTGGTACATTGAACAAAGTAATGCTAATAGGACATACGGGTGATGAGGTAAAAATGCACTATTTTGAAGGAGGAGGTAGTATAGGAAGATTTCCTTTGGCAACGAATGAAACCTATACCAACCGTACTACCGGAGAGCGGGTTTCCAATACCGAGTGGCATAATATTGTAGTGCGAAACAAAGCCGCCGAGATTTGTGAGAAATACTTAAAAAAGGGAGATAAGATCTACGTGGAAGGGCGTTTAAAAACGCGTAAGTGGCAGGATGATCAAGGAAATGATCGATATAGTACAGAGATACAGTGTACAGATTTTACGTTCTTAACACCTAAAGGAGAAACCGGAACAGTCCCACCGGCGGGAAGTGGAAATGCCGATACCACAAAGGCAAATGCAAGTGCTCCACAAGTGGAAGAACACATAGGCGAAGACGACGATTTGCCGTTTTAATGTCTAACCTGCCTGCCGAAAGGCAGGCGAAAACCAACACTTTGGATACAGAGCCTCCTAGTTTATTACTTTTTGCCATTATCGACATTGCGCATATATCAGGTATTGTTTTACTACTTGTATTGCTGTTGTGCTCTGCGCTCATATCGGGTGCCGAAGTAGCATTCTTTTCATTAACCTCAACCGATTTTGACGGGAATGGAGAAAGAACTCCCTCTAAGAAATTGGCGATCGTTCAGAAGTTACTTTCAAAACCCAAAAAATTATTGGCTACTATTTTGGTGGCCAACAACTCCATTAATATTGCCATAGTTTTATTATTTGAATCCTTAAGTTCGGTTTGGTTTGAAGGATGGGGCTACCCACTTAATTTTTATTTCTTTCATGTTGAGGCCGTATTTCTCATTAAAATTGGGCTTGCTACCTTCCTTATTTTGTTGTTCGGGGAGATTCTTCCTAAAGTGTATGCCAGTAGGAACAAAGTATCGTTTGCCTCCTTTATGGCCTATCCGCTTAACGTGTTGGATAAACTATTTGCGCCTTTGAGTCTGCCCATGCGATCAGCGACGATTTACATTCATCAAAAATTTGGAAAGCAGAAGTCCAATATTAGTGTAGATCAACTTTCACAAGCTTTGGAGCTCACCAATGAGGCCGATACTACCCATGAAGAGCAAAAGATTCTCCAAGGAATTGTCACGTTTGGGAATACAGATACCAAGCAGGTAATGAAACCCAGAATGGAGATCTTCGCCTTAAATGAAGACAGTGCGTACAAAGACATTATGCCCGAAATTATTGCAAGGGGTTATTCCCGAATTCCGGTGTATAAAGACAATATCGATACCATAACCGGGGTATTATATGTGAAGGATTTGATTCCGTATATCGACCGAAAGACCCTAGATTGGAAGTCGCTTAAACGCGAGGCTTATTTTGTGCCGGAAAATAAGAAATTGGATGATTTGTTGAACGAATTTAAGGACATGAAAATGCACCTGGCCATAGTAGTGGACGAATACGGAGGCACTAGCGGACTCATTTCTTTGGAAGACATTATTGAAGAGATTGTAGGGGAGATTAGTGATGAATTTGACGATGAAGACTTGATCTTTTCGAAATTAGATGAACACAATTTTGTGTTTGAAGGAAAAACTCCTCTAAAAGATTTCTATAAGGTAGTACAGGTAAAAGATACTGAACTCTTTGAAGATGAAAAAGGGGAAGCCGAAACCCTTGCCGGCTTTCTTCTTGAAATCTCCAAAGGCTTTCCCAAAAAAGACGAGGTAATAAGTTTCCACAACTATGCGTTTACTATTGAAGCGTTCGACAATAAACGCATCAAACAAATCAAACTTTCAATTGTAACCTAATGCTATGCGTTATTTCCTATTACTGGCTTTAGCCGGCTTTTTTATTTCCTGTGAAGACACTGTAGTGGTAAAGCCAAGTGCGATGCTTCGGTTAGAGTATGAAATGCCAACCTATAGCAAGGTTAACGAAGACTGTCCTTTTTCGTATGAGAAGAACGAACAGGCAGTGCTTCAGAAAAAAAAAGATTGCTGGATGAATTTGTATTATCCCGAAATGAAGGCGACTATATACTTAACCTATCGCACCGTCAAAAACAACAATTTGGATTCGTTGTTGTACGATGCACAAAAGCTCACCTACGATCATACCATAAAGGCCGATGCCATTTTCGAGCAACCACGGGTGGATTCATTACATAAGGTGTATGGCATGTTTTATATGATCAATGGGAATGCCGCAACCCAGTCGCAATTCTATGTTACGGACAGCATTCACCATTTTGTCACAGGATCCTTATATTTTGAATCCAAGCCCAACTACGATTCTATTTACCCCGCTGCGGTATACCTTCGGAATGATATCCGCCAAATTATGGAGACCATTACCTGGAAATAATAGGGGCTTTTTTTCGTGCCATCTTTTATTTAGCTTCTGCTTTTTCTTAATAAAGTTTTAATTATCAGTCAATTCTGAAAAATTTTAGCGAAATTTATAGGAGTCATAATTCTATACCTTATGGGAAAGTTCTATATAAAATACGGAATTGCCATTGCCATTGCACTGGTCGCTTATTTCTTGTTCACCAAATTACTCGGCTTGCATAAATATCCAATTCTTAGTGCAGCGAATGCTGTTATTTTTGGTGCCGGAATTTTATTTTCTATGAAGAAATATAAGTCGGAGAAATCCAACTTCAAGTATGAAAAGGGATTTCAGGTGGGCTTGTTCACCGGAGGAATTGCCACAATCTTGTTTTCTGTTTTTATGGCGATTTATATCTTTCAGATCGATACCCAATTTGCACATGCCATTCTAGATTCCTGGGGATTGAACTATAACAAGGGCGGACTTATAGTAATTATCTCTCTGGTGATGATGGGATTTTCTACTACTTTGGTGCTTACTTTGGCCTTTATGCAACTCTTAAAAGAAACCTGGAACCCCAGCTCTTAAATCACCCTCTTTTATTTTATAGAAACTGTTTGCGGTTTAATTATTTAGAATTATATTTGCACCCGCCTTTGCGCAAGCTGAGGTAGCTTTTATCATAGAGATAGAAGATTTGTATAACCAATATAATAAACGATTACGCTATGTACGCAATTGTAGAGATAGCAGGGCAGCAAATAAAAGTTGCGAAAGACCAAAAAGTCTTTGTAAATCGTCTACCGGTTGAAGAAGGTAAAGCAGTGTCTTTTGACAATGTACTTCTTATAGGTGACGGAGACAAAGTTACTATTGGCGCCCCGGCTATAGACGGCGCTCAAGTTGGAGCAAAAGTCGTGAAGCACCTTAAAGGTGACAAAGTTATTGTTTTCAAAAAGAAACGTAGAAAAGGCTACCAGAAGAAAAATGGTCACAGACAAGCCCTTTCTCAAATTATCATTGAAAGCATTGTGGCTTCAGGAGCTAAGAAAGCAGCTCCGTTAAAGGCTGCCAAAGCAGCACCGGCTGCACCTAAGGCGAAAGCTGAAGTTAAAAAAGAAACCAAAGCTGCCGCACCAAAGGCTGCTGCTAAGGCGGAACCTAAAAAGGAACCCAAGGCAAAGGCACCGGCTGCAAAAGCGGCTCCTAAGAAGGCGGCTCCAAAAAAAGCTGCAACCAAAGCCGATGATCTTAAAAAGATTGAAGGTGTAGGGCCAAAAGCTATGGAAGCGATGGTGAATGCAGGATTGGATACATTTGCGAAAGTTGCAAAAGCGAAGCCAGAAGCAATTGCCACGATTTTAACAGAGGCAAGTTCAAGAATGGCACATTTAGTGACCGATACTTGGCCGGAGCAAGCAAAATTAGCTGCCGACGGCAAGTGGGATGAACTAGCTGCATTACAAGCAAAATTAGACGGCGGGAAGAAATAATCCTGCTTACGTATAACTTATCCTGTAGAAATACAGGAACATAAAACCTTAAGAAAATGGCTCATAAAAAAGGAGTTGGTAGTTCTAAGAACGGTAGAGAATCCCATTCGAAACGTCTAGGCGTGAAGATTTTTGGAGGACAGGCTGCCGAAGCTGGGAATATCATCATAAGACAAAGAGGTAATACACATCACCCGGGTGAGAATGTATATGGTGGAAAAGACCACACCCTTCACGCAAAAGTGGACGGGGTTGTAAAATTCACCAAAAAGAAAGATAACAAATCATACGTTTCTATCGTACCAACGGCAGAGGCTTAAGATCTTGTGATACAATTTAAAAACCCTCAACCGGAAATGGTTGAGGGTTTTTTGATTTAGATAAGCAGCTTGCTTGTTTTTGTTTTTTCGTAACTTGGAATTTAAATTTTAAGATGATGAAAAACCTTGCTTTAATCACACTATTTGCACTTTTATTAGTATTTAGTTCCACCCGTCTTCTTGCGCAAAGCATTCCACAGTACGATTATATAGAGGTTATTGTAATCCAAAAAGCAAATAATCGAGGAAAGGTGAAACGTATAAAGGTAGAGGAACAGGCATCGCTTGAAGGTAAATCAATCACTATCGATGAAATAGAAGACATAAAGGATACCTCGGCCTTATTGAGGTATATGAATGAGGCAAATTGGGAATTTTTAGAGCGCCAAGCGGTGGTGTCTGAAGATAACGACCCTGTTTGGATGAGTTATATTTTTAGAAAGGCAAAATAAAAAACCCTCACGTTAAAGCGAGGGTTCTTTTATAATTTGATCCTGAATCAAGTTCAGGATGACAAATCAGGTTCAGGATGACAAATCAAGATCAGGATGACGAATCTAGTACAGGATGACAATTAATAACGATAGTATTCGGGCTTGAAGGGTCCGTTAACGTCTACTCCGATATAATCGGCCTGCTCCTTACGCAATTCTGTAAGTTCAACGCCAATTTTGGCCAAATGCAATCTCGCCACTTTTTCATCTAGATGTTTTGGCAGCATATACACCTTGTTTTCGTAGTTGTCGCTGTTCTTCCAAAGCTCAATCTGTGCCAAAGTTTGGTTGGTGAAGGAGTTACTCATCACAAAACTTGGATGTCCCGTAGCACAACCTAGGTTTACCAATCGACCTTCGGCCAAAAGAATGATGTCCTTTCCGTCGATAGTATACTTATCTACCTGTGGTTTGATCTCTACTTTTGTGTTTCCGTAGTTTTTGTTCAACCAGGAAACAGCAATTTCGTTATCAAAATGACCAATATTACACACTATGGTCTTGTCTTTCATCGCCTTGAAGTGCTCTCCGGTCACAATGTCCTTATTTCCGGTAGTCGTGATCACTATGTCCGCGTTCGCCAGAACAGTTTCTAATTTTTTCACCTCAAATCCGTCCATGGCAGCTTGCAAGGCACAGATTGGGTCAATCTCGGTTACTGTTACGATAGAGCCGGCTCCTTTAAACGATGCCGCAGTTCCTTTCCCAACATCTCCATATCCACAAACCACTACGCGTTTTCCGGCCAACATAATGTCGGTGGCACGTCGCACCGCATCCACAGCACTTTCGCGACATCCGTATTTGTTGTCGAACTTCGACTTTGTTACACTGTCGTTTACATTGATAGCGGGCATCATCAAAGTGCCGTTGGCCATGCGTTCGTAAAGACGGTGTACTCCCGTGGTGGTCTCTTCAGATAGGCCTTTAATTCCTGAGGCTAGTTCTGGATATTTGTCGAATACCATATTGGTAAGGTCTCCTCCATCATCAAGAATCATATTTAAAGGTTTACGTTCTTCCCCAAAGAAAAGGGTTTGCTCGATACACCAGTTAAATTCTTCCTCGGTCATTCCTTTCCACGCATAGACAGGAGTGCCTGTTGCAGCAATGGCAGCGGCAGCCTGATCCTGTGTAGAGAAAATATTACATGAACTCCAAGTAACTTCGGCACCCAAAGCTTGTAAGGTTTCGATCAAAACGGCCGTTTGAATGGTCATATGCAAACATCCGGCGATTCGCGCACCCTTCAGTGGCTGTTCATTTTTGTATTCTTCACGTAATGACATCAAGCCGGGCATCTCTGCTTCGGCAAGCTCAATTTCTTTTCTTCCCCAATCGGCAAGGGAAATATCTTTAACTTTATACGCGGTGTAAGGCACTGTTTTAGTAGACATATTACTATATTTGAATTTATAATTTAACTGTTTCCGAATTACTTTTCGGACTGCAAAAATACATAATATCCGCAATATTATATGCCACTTTACAAAACTATAACAGTTAATCCTACTACTAAGGTCCTCATTTGGAAGATAGAAGAATCCTTTGAAACACTTTCAGAAGGGATAAACCTTACGCCACCCTGTCGGCAACGGGTGGATGGTATGAAAAGTGATTTACACCGTCGCGGATTTATGAGCGTGCGACATTTAATGGCGGTTGAAGGATATGTCGATGCCGATTTGTATTACGACGCGAATGGAAAGCCGCATCTTACCGACGGTAAACATATTTCGATCACACATTCCTTTATTTTTTCGGCCATTATTATAAGTGATATGGAAGTAGGGATCGATATTGAAATGCAGCGGCCTAAGATTATAAGAATCGCTCATAAATTTACACCCATAGAAGAATACAGAACGTTGGCCAACGATGATGCCATTATGCGGAAACTGACCATGGTATGGGGTGCCAAAGAATCCTTATATAAGAGTTTTGCGAGTCCGGGAGTGAGTTTTTTACAACATATATATGTGGATGATTTTGCGTTGGAGGATATGGCTTCGGTTGCCATAGTATCGTATGAAGATAAAACCGCACAGTACAAGGTATGGTTTTTGGAATTTGAAGGATTTACCTGTGCGTATGCTTTAATTTCTGAAGAAAACCAAAGATGACGCCATCGTATTACCAAAGTTTGCTTGATAGGATTTCGGAAGAAAAGAAATGTTTGGCAATTCTTGTCGATCCCGATAAATTCGACACAAAGCAAGTCGTTTCCTTTTTAAAAAAGATTCCTTCTGAAACAACCCATTTATTTGTTGGAGGGAGCACGGTGTTAAACGGACATGCCGAGGCTACCGTAAAAGCGATTAAGAAACAGTGCACGATACCTGTTTTTTTATTCCCTGGCGATTATTCCCAAATAACCGAAGCGGCAGATGCCTTGTTGTTTTTGTCCTTACTTTCGGGACGAAATGCAGAGTATTTGATAGGACAACAGCTGCGTTCAATCCCAAGACTGCTCGATACCGAGTTGGAAGTAATTTCCACCGGATACATTTTGTTGGACGGTGGGAGCAAATCGGCCGTAGAACGTATTTCGGGGACCGACCCAATTTCTCAAAATGATTTGGAAACCATAGTTCATACGGCCTTGGCAGGGCAATTCCTGGGAGCCAAGTTGGTATATTTGGAAGCGGGCAGTGGTGCGCGATTTCCGGTAAGACCTGAGGTTATTTCGGCGGTAAAAGAGGTGATAACCATCCCACTACTGGTAGGTGGAGGGATTAGGACTGAAGTCCAAAAACAAGCCGCTTACAAGGCGGGAGCCGATCTGGTGGTCATGGGAACTGTGTTTGAAGAATTGCTTAAATACTAACTTCTTACCTGTGCCTGCACGCCGGCAGCGCTCAGGCGAAACCTATTTTTAGAAACATGAAGATATCTGTAGAACTAACCTTAACACCTATACAAGACGATTTCGAACCGGTCATCATCAATTTTATAAAAAAATTACGCGCTTCAGGATTGACGGTGCTTGAAAACCCGTTGAGCACGCAGGTGTACGGAGAATATGACGAGGTGATGAATTTGCTTCAGAAGGAAATAAAAACAGCCCTGGAGGCGGTAGAACGAGGCTTGTTATATATTAAAATTGTAAAATCGGATCGAAGCGATTATGAACCAGCTTTTTGAGTTTTTATTCGGCCAATATAACACCTATGATACCCTAGACATTGCTTTGGAAATCATTGCAGTGCTCTATGGGTTTTTGTCGGTATGGTTTTCCAAAGAAAATAAGATCTGGGTATTCCCTACCGGGATGATCAGTACCGCTATTTTTGTGTACTTGTTGTTTAAATGGTCGCTGTTGGGAGATATGATGATCAATGGCTATTATTTCGCCATGAGCGTTTACGGTTGGTATATCTGGACACGAAAAGTAGATCCTACCCACTTTACACCCATAACCACTACCACACGGAAAGAGAAAAACTATTCCATAATAATATTCGTAGCAACGCTGCTTTTTGTATTTGTGGTGTATAAGGTCTATGACAAATGGAATGATTGGACGGCCTATGTCGATACCGTTACCACAGCTATCTTTTTTGTGGGTATGTGGTTGATGGCAAAACGAAAGATCGAAAACTGGATATATTGGATCGTGGGCGATATCATCTCCGTTCCGCTCTATTTTTACAAGGGCTTTACTTTTACCAGTTTTCAATACCTTATTTTTACCTTCATCGCTATCTTTGGTTATCTCGCATGGAAAAAACACTTGAACAACAGCCTGCAACCTGCTTAAAGGTGGTTTTATTCGGTCCCGAATCTACCGGAAAAACAACCTTGGCGAAGCAACTGGCTGCACATTTTCACACCGAGTGGGTGCCGGAATATATGCGTGAATACTTGGAAGAAAAGTGGGAAACCAAAAAAGAAAAAATTTCGAAAGCAGATTTGCTACCCATTGCCCTAGGACAAATGCGGGCCGAAAATAGCGCTTCGGAAAAGGCGAACAGAATCCTTTTTTGCGACACGAACCTGCTGGAAATCAAGGTGTATTCTGAATATTATTACGATGGATTCTGCCCTTCAGAAATTAAAGAATTTGCATTAAAGAATACCTACGATCTATATTTTCTTACCTATATCGACACGCCTTGGATTTCGGATAATTTACGCGACAGACCCAATGATAGGTCGGAGCTATTTTGTATTTTTGAATCGGAACTTAAACGGCTTCATCTCCCTTACAAGACGTTGCAAGGATCCAATTCGGTGCGATTAAACAGTGCTATTTCTGAAATTCAAAAACTACTTAAGCAGCAGAGCGGATGCTAACAAAAAAAGACCTACAACAAATTGAAAAGCATGGCCTGTCTGTCGACACAGTGGTAAAACAGCTTGAAACCTTTGCACGTGGAATTCCTTTTATGGAGATCGTTACAGCAGCTTCTGTGGGAAACGGGATTGAGGCGATCCCCGCCGATGTACAACAAAAGTTAATTTCGCTCTACGAGACCAAGCAAGACAAATTGGAAATTGTAAAATTTGTCCCTGCTTCGGGTGCCGCTACTCGGATGTTTCGGTTTTTACATCAATTTTTGGAGGAATACAATCCGGAGGAAGAACGACTGAATAAATTCTTAAAGACTGAAGGCAGGGAAGAACTTGTCAAATTCTTTGGTGCGCAAAAGGACTTTGCCTTTCTGAATCCGCTTCGAAAAAAAATTCGGGAGAACTACCCCGAATACAAACATTGTAAAAAGGGGATGCGGAGCTATCTTTTGGTAAAAACCATGTTGGATAAAAAAGGCCTTAATTTTAATAAGCTGCCAAAGGGGCTGATACCGTTTCATAAATATACAAAATATGCCACTACAGCCTTCGAGGAACAATTGTTTGAAGCGGCTCATTACGCTTCGGTAAAAGAGGAAGCCTTAATCCATTTTACCTTTGCTGAAGAACACGTCTCCTATTTTAAAAAGGAATTTAATTCAGTTAAAAAAAGGGTAAGCAAAAAAACCAAGACCAATTTCAATATCTCCTATTCCTTTCAGAAAAAAGAGACCGATACAATTGCGGTTACACTAGAAAACAAACCCTTACGAGATGCCGATGGCCGATTGATTTTTAGACCTTCGGGTCATGGCGCACTTTTGGAAAACCTGAACGATGTGGATGCCGATCTGCTCTTTATAAAGAACATTGACAATGTGGTTGCCGAAGAATATGTGGAAACCATTGCGCATTACAAGAAATTACTTGCGGGGAAATTGCTTTGGCTGCAGCAAAAAATATTTAACTATTTGGAGGAACTTCACGGCAATAATGGGATGGAAGCCATTGCCAAGGAAGTCCGATCCTTTCTGTGGAACGAACTTAGTGTAAAGGAAATTCCTGAAAGTATAGAGGAATTAAAGTATATTTTAAACCGTCCCATTCGTGTTTGCGGGGTGGTGAAAAATACGGGAGCTCCGGGCGGAGGGCCATTCTGGGTGAAAAATGAAACCGGGATTACTACTTTGCAGATTGTAGAAACAGCGCAGATTGACATGGAAGACAAACGACAACGTGCGATGGCCTATGAAGCTACCCATTTTAATCCGGTGGATATTGTTTGTGGGGTTAGGGATTTTAAAGGAAACAAATTCGATCTTACTAAATTTTGCAATCCGAAGGCAGGATTTATTTCGGAAAAGTCACAAAATGGTAAGAAATTAAAAGCACTAGAATTACCCGGGCTTTGGAATGGCGGCATGTCCAATTGGAATACGGCACTTGTGGAAGTGCCCGGTCTTACCTTTAATCCGGTTAAGACCGTGAACGACTTGTTGAGCAAGGAACATCGACCCAATGCCTGATGCAGACGGATTTACTCATAAAAGAATTTACATTTAAGGCAGTCCGAAGCAGTGGTCCCGGAGGGCAGCACGTCAATAAGACCGCTACCAAAGTGGAGGTCTCTTTTCTCATCTTGGCCTCCGAAGCCTTGTCTGAAGCCGAAAAGCAACGACTTTACACGAAATTGGCTTCTCGAATTTCTTCGGAAGGAACCCTGACGCTACAATGTGGGGAAACTAGAAGTCAGTCCCGCAATAAAGCCATAGTTATCGAACGCTTGCTAAGGCTTCTGAAGGAAAACCTGAAAGTATCAAAACCCAGAAAAAAAACGAAACCGACCAAGTCGGCTATCGAAAGAAGACTGAAAGCCAAGAAAACGCAAGCCTTAAAAAAATCTTCGCGTAAACCTCCCCCTCTAGACTAATTTCTTATCTTTGCCCTACATCTCAAAGGGGTGCCGTAAAAAGCTGAGATTATACCCAATGAACCTGGGCGGATAATGCCGCCAAGGGATAGGATACAAAAGTGTCCGCATTGTATACCCCTATTAGTTCCTATAAGTGCTAATAGGTTTTTTTATGCTGTGTTTTTATAAATCTATAACAAAAGAGTAATACCCCTTTTATTCGTGCTAATTTTTTACGAATGAAACAATTTTATGCGACATGCTGTTTTGTATTTCTTTTTCTGTCTGCTTTTTCACAGGAAATTGTAACCGATTCTACCCATGTGGAAAGTCTTGAAGAGGTGATTGTAAAATCGGTTCGTGTGGATGCCGATTCTCCAATTACACACTCCAATCTTAACAAGGGCGAATTGGAGAAGCGGAATTTAGGTCAGGACATACCCTATTTACTCAATTATCTACCATCGGTTGTAACCACCAGTGATGCCGGAGCAGGCGTGGGGTATACGTATATTCGCGTACGCGGAAGTGATGCGTCACGGGTCAATGTTACCCTCAACGGTATTCCATTTAACGATGCCGAGAGTCAGGGGACTTTTTGGGTAAACCTCCCGGATTTCACTTCTTCGGTACAAAATTTACAACTGCAAAGAGGGGTTGGGACTTCTACCAATGGTTCGGGAGCCTTTGGTGCTAGTTTGAATTTATTGACAGATGCTGTTGCCGAAAATGCTTCCGGTGAATTTTCCAATTCATTTGGTTCATACCATACCCGAAAGCATACATTAAAGTTTAGCACCGGTCTATTGAATGAGCACTTTGAAATAGCGGGAAGGCTTTCAAATATCGCTTCAGACGGATATATTGACAGGGCGCGTTCCGATTTGAAATCCTATTTTTTACAAGCCGCTTTTAAGGACCACAACACTCTGGTTAAAGCGATTGCCTTCGGCGGAAGGGAAGAAACCTATCAGGCCTGGAACGGGATCGATGCCGAAACCTTGGAAACAGACCGAACCACCAACTATGCCGGGATGTATACCGATTCCGATGGCACCACTAAATTTTATGATAATGAGGTTGATAACTACGCTCAGGACCATTATCAACTCGTTTGGAACCAGCGCTATAACAATCGTTGGAGCAGCAGCATAGCTTTTAATTACACCTATGGACGCGGATATTTTGAGCAGTATAAAGAAGACGAGGATTTTGCTTTTTATAATTTCGAACCCGTTGAAATAGGAGGTGATACCATTAATACAACCGACCTTATTCGGCGCCGATGGTTGGACAATAATTTTTATGCGTTAAATGCCAATGTCAATTATAAAGATGAAATGGTTGATGTGGTAGCCGGGGCATTTTTTAGTACGTATACAGGAGATCATTTTGGAGAAGTAATTTGGGCACAATATTCGGGTGGAAGTGAGATTAGGGACCGGTATTATTTTGGGAGAGGTGACAAGACCGAAGCCACCGTTTTTTCGAAAGCAACGTGGCGTATCAATCCACAATGGAGTGTCTTTGGAGATCTTCAGGGGAGGTTTGTCAATTACAAAACCAATGGAGAAACTTCAGACCGTTTGCCCTTGGCAATAGATGAAAACTACAATTTTTTTAATCCGAAGGCGGGTGTTTCGGTCCAACTTAATAGAAAAAACCAACTGTACATTTCGTATGGAAGGGCGCATCGTGAGCCTAGAAGAAGCGATTACGAGCAGGGGATCACTACTTCAGAAAAACTAGACGATATTGAACTGGGTTGGCGTTTTGCTTCAGAAAAAATACAAATAAACAGCAATCTCTTTTATATGGATTATAAAGATCAGTTAGTGCTCACAGGAGCGCTGGATGATGTGGGTGCTCCAATTAGAGCCACCAGTGGAAAGAGCTACCGACTGGGATTGGAAGTGGATGCAAGCATTGAGGTGACCCCCAAGATCGCGTTACGTCCCAATGTGGCTTTTAGCACCAATAAGAATGTAGATTTTATAACTTCCTTAGACGGCGAATTGGTTGATCTTGGGAATACTGATATCTCTTTTTCTCCACAGATCATCGCAGGGAATGTCATCGAATTTCAGCCGCTACCTAATTTGCAATTGGGGCTGCTTACAAAATTTGTTGGTGAGCAATATATGGGAAATACAGCCAGTGAAGTTTCAAAACTGGATAGCTTTTTTATAAATGATTTCAACATTAGGTATACTTTGAACAATGTAGCTTTTGTTCGGGAAATTGTATTATCTGCTTTAGTGAATAATATGTTTAATGTGCACTATGTATCCAATGGTTATTACTATAGGTTTGATGATGACTATAGTACTCCGGGAACGGTCACTACCATTGAAGGTGCCGGATATTATCCACAGGCCACAATTAATTTTTTAGCAGGAGCAACCATAAAATTCTAATTGCCTATTTGAATATTATCCCCGGTACGTGTAGCGATATATTGAAGCATTGGGTATAGGTTTTCATCGGCTTGGTGTTGGCCGGTGACTATGTCGTAAGAGTTATCGTCATTGCACGGACAGCTGGCGACAATACCTTCTATGGTCATCCGAGAACAACTATTCGGCGTGTGATTGGGGTCACTTAGTTCGAAGGCGGTGTAAAGATCATTGTTCACATTGTAGATTACAATCCCTTTAATGCCTTGATGATTGATCGTTATGCTATTTCCTGGGAATTTCAAAGGATTGTATTCGGGTAGGTTCAGGTTGAGGGTTAGGTTGACTAATGGATCCACCAGATAGGGATTGTCATTTCTAACGCCATCATCCTTTTTGCAGGCGATTAGAACTAAAAAAGTGATGAGGATATAAAGTTTCGTTTTCATAACGGTAAAAATAGTGTGGCGAAAGTACAATAAAATGGGCAAAATGAATTTTTTAGTATATTTGTAATACGAAATCCCGGCACTTATGGGATTTTTTTATGTTTTAATAAGCGTACCCCTAAATTTACAAGGATTTGCTGAAAAAGTTGAACAAGCGTGTTACAATAACACAAACGATGAAGTTATGAGTAAAGTATCATATTATACAGCCGAAGGATTAAAAAAATTAAGAGATGAGTTGGACTATATGCGTGATGTAGAACGGCCAAAGGCCTCCAATGCCATTGCCGAAGCGCGCGACAAGGGTGATCTTAGTGAGAATGCCGAATACGATGCAGCCAAAGAGGCCCAAGGAATGTTGGAAATGAGAATTTCGAAATTGGAAGAAATTGTTGCCAATGCGCGCCTTATTGACGAATCTCAACTGGATGTATCCAAAGTATTGGTGCATTCCAATGTGAAAATTAAAAATAAGACCAACGGTATGGAGATGAGGTATAAGTTGGTTGCCCAGAGTGAAGCCGATTTAAAAACTGGTAAAATTTCGGTTGATTCTCCCATTGGAAAAGGACTTCTTGGAAAAAAAGTTGGCGAAATCGCCGAAATCCAAGTGCCAAATGGAGTGATGAAATTTGAAATATTAGAAATCTCAAGAGACTAGGATGGCATCGATCTTTACGAAAATAATCAACGGAGAAATTCCCTGTTACAAAGTAGCAGAGGACGAAAATTTTATAGCTTTTCTGGATATTAATCCCAATGCAAAGGGTCACACACTTTGTGTCCCGAAAGACGAAGAGGATAAGCTTTTCGATATGGGGGAGCATATGTACCTTCAGTTGATGCAGTTTTCCCGAAAAGTGGCCATTGCCGTAGAAAAATCGGTCCCGTGTAAGCGTGTTGGAATGGCCGTAGTAGGCTTGGAAGTGCCGCACGTACACGTGCATCTAATTCCGTTAAACGATATGAAGGAGATGACCTTTAAGCACAAAGTCACCATGCTCCCCAAGGATTTTACCAAACTTGCCAAAAAAATCCAAGGCCATATTTCTTAATAGTTCATAGCGAGTAGCAGCCCGGTTGCAACCAAAACTACAAATAGCAATAGCAAAAGATAGGCGCTTGTTTTTAACCGAATGGTAGTGTTTTTTGGGTTGACTAACTTTTTGTTGTATTGATAGACCCTTTCAATATCGTCGGTCCAATTCACCGGATAGATGGTATTATTACAGCTATGACAGTATAAAGACTCAAAAATCCTGCTACCTGCTTTTGTATAGTATTTCGTTTCTGTCTCCTCTTGTGAAAAAGTAAATTCCAATCCCTGATTTGCAAAACAAGTTGGGCAATTGTTAGTGAGTTGGGCCGTATGTAAATTATGTTTGGTAATCTGCATTTTATAAATTTAAACGGAAAGAGTACCTCGAAAAGTATGTAACTATTTTCATTATACCATAAACCCTCGAGGTTTTTCTTAAAGATAGTTTGATTTTGTAAATGAATAGCTTATCTAATTATTAAAAAGCTATGCTTCTTAGGGTTACTTTTTTAGCACTTTCTCGATAAGAGTGCCTTTTCCCGTTATGATTTTTAGAAAATATACACCACTCTTTAGAATCGAAGTGTCAACAAAGTAGAGGTTCTCGGTTTTAGAAAGCACTAATTCTCCAATGAGATTATAGAATTCAATAGATTCTATTTGAAATGTAGAGTTATTTTTAATTCTTAAAGCTCCTTTTACTGGATTTGGGAAGACATTAAAAAGTGATCTCAATTTATTTTTAGTAACTGAAAGATTGTCACAATCTTCTATATTCTCCACTAGGGTTGTATGAGCGTCAACGATGAAATTTGTATTGGGGGCATTGGTGTCATCTACAACCACACAGGATAATTCTGGACAGTCAATGGCGATAAATGCAACTAGATCTTCATTAGATCCATTATTCATATTTACAAACTGTAAATTAGGATTATCGTCAATTCTAATAAATGAAATGTCCGTATTGTGAGAAAAGTCCATCTCCTCAAGCATATTATAATTTAATTCAACATCGTCTAAAACAAAATTATTGGACAAATCTATAATCCCTGTTAGGTTATTATTTCTCAACCAAAGCCAACTTAAATTTGGATTATTTGTTACATCAATACTGCTCAATGAACTATTATTCCCAGAAATAATTTCAATATTAGTATTGTTACTAAAATTCAACTGAGTAATATTTGTATCATTAAAATACAGTGAGACAAGACTCTGGCAGTTTGATATATCAAGTTCAGTAAGCAGTGTATTACTAACTGATAGATAATCTAATAATGGATTGTTTGGAAGATTAATATTTGAGAGAGGAGTGTTTTGAATCTCTATTTCTTCAATATTTGGGTTATTTAAAAAATCCAATGAGGTAATTTGAGAATCTCGAGCGTTAAAATAGGTAAGGTTTACACATTCTGATAAATCTATTGAATTTAGTGAAGTTTCTACACATCTCAATGAGGCCAAACTCGTGCAATTCGTCAAATTCAAATTGGTAATATTTTGATTAGAGAGATGAAAAATAAACAGACTGGAGAGATTGGAAGCATCTATACTAGTAAAATTATTACTGCCAAGATATAGGTTGACAATTTGAGGGACATTGCTTAAGTCGATATCCGATAGGTTGTTATCATTCAAGCCTAAGGTAAATAAATCGGAAGGAACCATTGACAGATCAAAACTGCTTAAATTATTACTACTTGCAAACAGCTGTTCTAAATCTATAAATGCTTCTATACCTGTCAAATTATTTATATTTTTTTCATCCAAATTTAAAGTTGTAATCCCAATAGCATTTGTTGTTAAGAACTGCCCATTTAATCCGTCATCATCTATACCCAAATCTATAAGTGCTTGTTCGAAATTAGGATCTGGTACTTGAGTGTACTGGCCATAGCTAAGATGCAAATGCAAAAAACAATATATCAGAATTATTTGTTTCATGGTTATTCCCAATAAGAAAATAAATTGTAATTCACGCAGTAACTAATTTACTAATTATTAGCCAATTCAATTAATTAGATATGTCAGTGTTTTATTTTTCTGTTCTAACAATCAAAAATCCAACTTAATGGTTAATAATTAAAATACTACTTAGCAACAGAACGCCCCCATCATTATAGACATGCAAATAGTAGGTGCCATTTTCTAAATTAAAAGTATCAATACTCTTTACGATATTGGAGCTTTCACCTGAATATTCAATGGTTTGGCTTTGATCATATATCACAATATCGAAAGTGCCAAATTCTTGTAATGAAAGATCTACTTCTAATATTGAATCTGCGGGGTTTGGGTAGTAGATAATTGCTATTGGATCTGGCTCACAATCAGGGGCGCCATCACCTGTGTTTTTAACACAGATTTCATTAATTTCACCACCTTCCCCCACTCCACAAGGATTAATTCCTGAAACCCTTACCCAGCCAGTGGTGCTACCTGAATTGGAAGATTCAATATTAAAAAACTTATTATATTCTATATAATTCCAAACTTCTGGGTTTGATGGCAAGGAGGAATAAACAGGTTCATTCGGGTTGGGATACTCCCAATTCATATAATCAAATCCTCCAAAACGATATTGCAACCCCCCTAAAGTATGGGAAACTGGTGTGCCAGGTAAGATTGGTATGTTATTATCACCAGTACCAAATAATAATCCGTCAGGTAAAGTTTGCGGTTTCCCTACCCAAAGATTTTGTCTACTCTTAAAAACGCCAACTCCGACTCCCATGTCAATAATATCAAAATATCCCTAAGAACCTTCACTATTCCCAATTAAACTAGTCACAATTACATGAAATGAATTTTGCGAAATTGGAACTATTTCGGTCTCAATATTAACAGATGATTCTATCTCTAGGGAAGCAATATCCAAAGTAGTATAAACTTTAAATGTACTAGTACCGCATACATAACAATCGTCTTGAGGTCTTATGTAGATATAATCGGACAAATTTATGGTGCTAAAATGTGGCAGGTTTAGTATTGCTCCTTTCATTAACTTTGATTGCCCATATGTAAAACTGTTCATACAAGAAAAATTAGAAAAACTCATATAATTACTTGTATCCGGAATTTATCCCATGCCAAGAGGATCTAGAGGTGGATTAACAGGAAAATATTGAGGGTCATAACTACAATTTTCATCAACATTTAATCCGTATGGGCCAATATACAATCCAGGGTCTGCAGGAGTATCATAAATATAATCTCCGCAAATATATCCGTTCGTACCATTAACATATTCAGCACATCCTCCCTCATTCAGGTATGGACTTCCATAATGCGTATGCCATAAATTTCTTGATAGAAATATTGGCTATGAGTGTTGTAATAGCATATTTCCGCAATATAGATACAACTATCGTTTGAATAGATTCTAGTCCAATGAGCTAGGGTTCTTGATAAATACGTGATCTATCATTAAGTGGCACACTAAATAGATTGTGCAAGTCGGAAAGATATTTCCATTATAGTACCTCCATCGGGAGTGCTCTTTAGCACACGGATTTTTCCCTTATGGTATTCTTCAATAATCCTTTTTACAAGCGAAAGGCCTAATCCCCAACCTCTTTTCTTGGTAGTAAATCCGGGGTTGAATATTTTTGAGTAGTTTTTCTTCGGAATTCCTTTCCCTGTATCGGCCACCCGCACCAAAGCATATTTTGTGCCGCTTTCAATGGTAATCTTGATCTTCCCCTTACCTTTCATGGCATCGATCGCATTTTTCACTAGATTCTCAATAACCCAACTGTACAATTGCGGATTCAGATTCACAAAAACGGGCTCGTCTAGGACCTCTAATTCGAATTCGATAAGCTTCGAACTTCTCAGTTTTAAATAATCGAAAGAACCACGGGTTTCCATCACAAGGTCTTTTCGTTCCAGCTTCGGCATGGATCCAATCTTCGAAAAACGCTCAGTGATCGTTTCGAGTCGGTCAATATCTTTTTCCATTTCGGTAATATATTCGGGATTTACCGCTTCCGACTTTAAGATCACCGTCCAACCTACTAGGGAAGACAGAGGTGTGCCAATTTGATGCGCTGTTTCCTTTGCCATTCCGGCCCATAGCCGGTTTTGTTCGGCCGATTTAGAAGTTTGGTAAAAGAAATACAAGGCTAAGAAGAAGAGGACGATGATAAGGATCAAGACCATCGGATAATATTTTAACTTATTGATGATGGGAGAATTCCCGTAGTAAATGGTCTGTAACAATTGATCCTTATAGGTAACTTCTATCGGTTTGTATTCGGAAGCAAATTGCTTGGTAAGCGCTTCGCGTTTTTGCCGTAGTTTAGCGGGATCTGTCTCCTTTTCGACAATATTCCGAACCGTATACGAATCTTCTTTGTGCGTATACACAATCATGGGAGTAGTGGTGTTGCCTTGCAATACATCAAGCACTATCTTGTTGATCTCACCATCACCCAATCCCACTTTTTGAAACTCCTCTTGAGCCGCGGCCCATATTTGCATTTTCCCCCTTTCGTTTTCCTTCAGTTGATTGAAAAAGGCGTAGGTATTCCATAAGATCAAACTAATAATACAAATTGAAATAATACTAAATAGCCATCGAGTGTGGAAGGTTCGGTTTTGCATAAACTACTTCTGTGAATTTGATTTAAATATAAAGGAAATATGTTAATATTATTGTGCAATCAAATTTTTACAACCTATATACTTTGGGTACATTTGTAAGCTATGATTTCAATTAATCCATTGGATATTAGTACCGGGAAATTGCACGGTTACCTCTTAGGCGCTGTGTCACCTCGCCCTATCTGTTTTGCAAGTACCGTCGATTCTAAGGGGAATGTAAATTTATCACCCTTCAGTTTTTTTAATGTGTTTAGTGCCAACCCACCTATTATGGTCTTTTCTCCGGCGAGAAGAGTGCGGGATAATACGACCAAACATACGTTGGATAATGTGCTAGAGACAAAAGAGGTAGTGATCAATTTAGTAAGTTATGATATGGTGCAGCAAATGTCACTTGCTTCCACCGAATACGACAAAGGTGTCAACGAGTTTATAAAGGCAGGTTTTACTCAAATTGCTTCGGAAGTAGTTGCACCTCCTCGTGTGGCCGAATCGCCTGTGCAGTTTGAATGCAAGGTGCTCAATGTAGTTGCCTTAGGTGAAAATGGCGGAGCAGGGAATCTGGTGATCTGTCAAGTGGTTAGATTGCATATTGATGAAGCTATTTTTGATGCGAACGGACACATTGACCCATTGAAGATCGATACCGTGGCGAGAATGGGAGGTAACTGGTACAGTCGTGCAAAAGAAGGAATTTTTGAAGTGCCCAAACCGCTTTCAACCCTCGGAATTGGAGTGGATGCATTGCCTGAAGCGATCAAGAACAGTACGATCCTTACCGGAAACGATTTGGGAATGCTTGCCAATGTTGAAGTGCTGCCTGTTGCGGCTAATTCGATCGTAAGTGCTTCAGAAGAAATACATAAAAGGGCACAGCAATGTTTAAAGGAGGGCAATATTTCGGAAGCATGGAATTTACTCGCACAACAATAAATATTCAAAAAAAATACCAATAGTCAATAAATAGGAAAACAATGGAAGTACAAGGAAAGATTAAACTGATAGACGAAACCAAAACCTTTGGAAATAACGGGTTTCGTAAAAGAGAACTGGTAATCACTACCGAAGAACAGTATCCGCAACATATAATGATAGAGTTTGTACAGGATAAGACCGAATTATTGAATAACTTTCAGGTAGGACAAAATGTAAAAGTTAGTATCAACCTACGCGGACGAGAATGGACCAACCCGCAGGGAGAAGTAAAATATTTCAACTCCATCCAAGGTTGGCGCGTAGAAAATGTAGATCAATCCGTTTCGGCTAATATGCCGCCCATGCCTCCTGAAGATGCCTTCGAGCCGGCAAACGATCTAAACGAAGAAGATCACGACGACCTGCCTTTCTAAGGAAACAAATCAATGTCACTGCAAAAGCCTGAGAAATACCTGTCAAAGTATTCTTGGGCTTTTCTTATTTTAGCAGGATGAAGATCACACAAACCATCGAAGTATTGTTTAATCGATTTTTGCCTTCCCCATTTGCCATTGCCATTATTCTAACCCTCATCACCATTCTTTTGGCACTCTTTTTTACAGAGGCGCCCACAGAAGGAAATCATTTTTTTGCCGTATTGTCCTTTTGGGAAAGCGGCATATGGAACAACGACCTTCTGGTCTTTGCCTATCAAATGATGTTAATTTTGGTCTTAGGCCATATTCTAGTACTGAGCAAACCAATTAATTTTCTCATACAACGCCTCACAAATTTGGTGAGTAATACCTCAAACGCCGTGCTTCTGGTAAGCGCCGCCACGATGTTAGTTTCTTTCTTCAATTGGGGATTGGGCCTTATTTTTGGAGCGATTATGGCACGAAAAGTGGCCGAAGCTGCACAAATTCGAGGATTTCAAATAAACTACCCTTTGGTGGGCGCGGCGGGATATGTGGGGCTGATGGTCTGGCATGGCGGAATGAGTGGCTCGGCGCCCTTAAAAGTGGCCGAAAGTGGTCATTTGGCAAGTTTGATGAGCGGGATAGGCGATTCGTCACTGACCGCGCAGTTTCCGGAATTTATTCCCTTTAGTCAAACCATCTTCAGTGGGTTTAATTTATTGCTCTTCGGAATTTTACTCGTCCTGCTACCGCTGTTTTTATATTTTTTGGGCAAGAATGCCCCAGTTGCCATTACCAATTTGCCTATCTATAAAGGGATGGCGGCCGAAACAGGATCGCCAAAGGGAGCAGATCGTATCGATAGGTCCAGGGTATTTGGAATTGGCTTCGGAATTTTGATTCTAGCGGCTTTTTTTATACAGTATTACGAAGACATAGTGGCCTTTGCCATCACGCCTAACTTGTTAAATTTCTTTATGCTAGGCTTGGCCTTGTTGCTGCACGGTAGTTTTTCGAGCTTTTTGAACGCCCTAGAAGAAGCCATCAGCGGGGCTTCTGGAATTTTAATTCAGTTCCCCTTGTATTTTGGGATCATGGGAATTATGCGCGACAGCGGAATGGTCGTACAGATTTCCGACTTTTTTGTCTCCACAGCCACAGCGACCACACTACCTATTTTTACATTTTTCAGCGCGGGTCTGGTAAATATTTTTGTACCTAGTGGAGGAGGACAATGGGCCATTCAAGGTCCTATTGTGGTCGAATCGGCCTTAAAACTGGGAGTTCCTTTGCCAAAAGCCATCATGGCATTGGCGTATGGCGATCAGATCACCAATATGCTCCAGCCTTTCTGGGCTTTGCCATTGCTTGGCATCACAAAACTCAAGGCCAGAGAGATCCTACCCTATACCTTGTTGTTAATGTGCCTTGGGAGTGCGGTATTCTTATTAGGGCTTTGGTTGTTATAATAAAGAAACCTCGTTGGTATTGTATAGCAACATACAAAATAAACGAGGTTAGTAAAGTGGTTATGGTTACTTTTTTGAAAATTTCAAATTCAATGATGAACAATTGTGGCCTCAAAAAAGCAAATAAATATCAAGAAAAAAGTTTGTTTCGCAAATTGAAAATTAATTTTTAACATAGTTCGTTTCTATAAAAAATGCATTTTCTCACATCCGAATTGGTTTTCCCATCTGTTACCGAAGCTTCGGAAGAAGGTTTGTTGGCTATTGGTGGGGATCTTTCAGTAGAGCGACTGTTATTGGCCTATCGCTCCGGAATTTTTCCTTGGTTCGATAATGAAAGTCCCATATTGTGGTGGAGTCCCGATCCCAGAATGGTGCTGTTTCCTGAAAATTTGAACGTGTCGAAAAGCCTTCAGAAAAAAATAAGTAGCCATGTATTTAGGGTGACCTTTAATACTGCTTTTTCGGAAGTAATACAGGAGTGTGCCTCGGTAAAGCGATCCGGCCAATCCGACACTTGGATCACGCCTAAAATGGTAGCCGCATATGTAGGATTACATCAGCATGGGCATGCTTTTTCTGTAGAAGTCTGGCAGGATCAAAAATTGGTCGGAGGGATTTATGGCGTGGATTTACCCGAAAGGGGCATTTTTTGTGGAGAAAGCATGTTCAGTCATATAACCGATGCCTCAAAGGTAGGATTGTATCATCTAGTCGCTTTTTTAAAATCCAAAGAATATCAATTGATAGATTGTCAGGTATTTACCAAACATTTGGCGAGTTTGGGAGCCGAAGAGATCCCAAGAGACACATTTTTATCCTACCTTAAGTCGTAAGATGCCAATGAGTTGCCCATAAATAATATAAATAAAGTATATTCGTAATCTAATTTAACCCATATATCATGAAGCGTTTTTACCCCAATGTAACAGCGACCTTATTACTTCTTTTAGTCACAACGTTTATGTTTGCCCAAGAAAGGGAAGTACTTCCAAAAGGCCTTACCGATACCGAAAAGGGTATTTTGTCCGGTTTTCAGTTTTCCAATACTAGAATGACTCCACCGCCCTCAGGGCCGGTGCGTGCTGCAGCCGAATGGGAAGAAATAGAGTATTTGGTAATTACCTGGGAGTCTAACTTTCAGAATATCTTACGACAGATCGTCGCGGTGGGTGTAAACGAGTGTAAGGTGATTATCACTACTCAGAATCAGGCTTCGGTGGCCTCCTATTTGACAGCCGGCGGAATCGATCTTACCAACGTCATCTTTATGGATGAGGATTGGGATAGTATTTGGATCCGGGACTATGCCGGAAATACGATCTATTCGGACGATGTGGGCGAACTCGCCTTGACCGACTGGATCTATAACCGACCAAGACCAAATGATAATGTGATGCCATCAGCGCATGCAAGCCTATTGGGAATTCCTATTTATATAACAGATACGGCCCCGGCAGATCTTGTAAATACGGGCGGCAACTATATGTCGGACGGATTAGGAAACGCCTTTGCTTCTAAACTTATTTTGAATGAGAACGCGTCTGGCAATCCATATGGAGTAACAGTGAAAACGGAGGCAGATATCGACGATATCATGATGGATTATATGGGTATTCAGAACTATATTAAGATGGAAACGCTTCCCTACGATGCGATACATCATATCGATATGCATATGAAGTTGTTGGATGAAGAAACCATTATGGTAAGCCAATACCCCGAAGGAGTTGCCGATGGACCACAAATACAGGAGAACATTGATTACGTGCTCAGCAATTTTGTCTCTCCTTTTGGAACTCCCTACGAAATTGAATGGATACCTGCGCCTCCAAGTCCGGGAGGACAATACCCGGACAATGGCGGGTCGTATAGAACCTATTCCAACGCGGTGTTTATTAATAAATCCATTATTGTTCCTACGTATCGCCCGGAAGTTGATACCCCGGCATTGGCCCAATGGCAGGCGTTGATGCCAGGTTATAATATAGTTGGGATCGATGTGGATAATCCCGGTGAAAACCTAATAGCACTTTTTGGGGCAATTCACTGCATAACACATAGTATTGGCGTGGACGAGCCATTGTGGATCGTACACCAACCGGTGGATGAAGCCAACCAAAATACATCGGTGACCATCGATGCCATGGCGAAACATATTTCGGGGGTGAACAATGTAAAGGTAATGTGGCGAGCCGAAGGGACTTCCAGCTTCAACGAGACACCTATGACCTTTGTAAGCGATGATAACTGGACGGCCAATTTGACCGTTACCACCAACAATATTGAGTATTATATTTTAGCGGAAGCCAATTCGGGAAAGACATTGGCGCGCCCTATTGTAGCTCCTGAAGGGTACTGGACGATCAATGTGGGCAATCTTTCTGTTACCGATTGGGCCGAAACACATATTTCGGCACCCTTTCCAAATCCAACGACAGGTGATGTGTTCTTTAATTTGAATAACATCCAAGGTCCTATTCAAGTAACGATTCATAACCTCTTAGGGCAGCAATTGTTCGAAACCCAATTAGAAGTCGGAAACGGGATCTTACATTTGGATTTGAACTCCAATTGGAAAGGGACACTTTTTGTCACTTTTGAAGGGGATTTTGGAAGGGTGAACAAAAAAATCATCAAACTGTAAGCAACAGAGACCTCGCCTTATTTTAACAAAAAACGCTGCAATAATTCGCAGCGTTTTTTGTTTTTAACCTAGTTAGCACCTTCAAAAAGAACATTTAATCGATTTTATTTGCATAACTCTCGAATATATAACATATTTACCTTCAATAATTTAATGCCCTAAATTATGAATCTTAAAAAGCTACTTATTTTCCTATTTATAGGATGCATGTCATTTGCATCCTTCTCTCAGACAGAACCCAAGCAGAAAACAAACGTCAACACCGATGTGGATGTTACTGTTGTGTATGAGCAAGTTGTAAAAGAAGGGTATGGAACAGCCTTTATTTATCAAGAATTAGCAAACGCCCATTATTTTAAGAATAATCATGCTCAGGCTAAAAAGTGGTTCGAAAAACTGTTTGAAGTGGAAAAACCAACCGATGAAACCTTAAAGTTTCGCTATAAGCAGACCTTAAAGGCTCTGAACGTTCCCTTCGCTGCCAATCAGTACTTATCTGCCGTAGACGGAGGATCCAACTAGTTTACACTTCATGATATCGGAAACAGCTTACCAGATGGTCATTCACCATCCCGGTGGCTTGCATATGGGCGTACACTACGGTCGAACCCACAAATTTGAATCCGCGTTTTTTTAGATCTTTACTGATAGCATCACTTAGCGCAGTATTGGCCGGTGCTTCCGACAAGGATTTTAACGTATTCTTGATGGGTGTGCCATTCACAAAACCCCAGATATAGTTACTGAAACTGCCAAATTCTTTCTGAATCTCGATAAAAGCAAGGGCATTGGTAATGGCAGCCTTTACTTTTAGTTTATTCCGAATAATTCCTTCATTCTGAAGCAAGGTCTCCATCTTTTTCTGATCGTATTTCGCAATTTTTTTATAATCGAATCCGTCGAATGCCTTTCTGAAATTTTCCCGCTTCCGAAGCACCGTGATCCAACTGAGTCCCGCCTGAAAGGTTTCAAGTGTTAAAAATTCGAACAGGGTGGCATCGTCATAGACGGGAACACCCCATTCGGTGTCGTGGTAGGCCACATACAGCGGATCCTCACCACACCAGGCACATCGTTGTTTTTCCATAACGGTAAGATAAAAAGATTTCAGAAAAAAGGAACTAGTACTGTCCCGGAAAATGATAACTAATAGTGCCTAACTGACTGGTTTTGGCACCATCGGTGGTAAACCTTGCTTCACGGGCATATTCCAAGGCACTGTCGATAAGACATTCGTTGGTGGTGGTGGATGCACTTTTATTATAATCGGTTCTCACCACTTTTCCCAACTGATTCACTTCAATGGAAATCACCACTTTTCCGAAGCCGTCACAGGTATACACCGGATTGGGAAGCGCCATGGCTTTCCGATTTACCAGACTATAGCTTATGGTTGTTTTTCTATTGGCCGAGCTGCTGCTTCTTAGTGTCTTTTTTGAAGTTTTGGCTAAGGTGGCTTTGGTTTCTTCAATTTTCTTCTTGGCCTCCTTAATGGCGGCGGCATTCCCATCTCCTGTTACATTGTCAATGGCCTCATTCATGGCTTGAAGCTTTGCTTCGGTGGATTCGGTAGGTTCCTCCCGACTGTCTTCCAGTTCCGAAATAAATTTTTCGGCCTCGTTATAGGCGCGATTGGTTTCAACGTTAACTCGTTCGGCAGTATTCTTTGCCAAGGCTTCCTCCTCTTCAATAGGAAGGTCTTCTAGGGCATATTCCACGTTAAACTCCTTTTCGGCCACTTCAGTATAACGAGATAGTTTGATGCTATACATGCCCAAAAACAGAATCCCAAAGAGCAGGGATGTAATCAAAAAAGCGCGATATGAATAATCAAAATTCATGGGTGCAAGTACCGAAATTTTATCTGAAAAATCGTACAACAAACTGATTTTAAGACATTTTTAATACGCTTAGGTGCTGAAAACAGGCCTGTATGAATGTTTTATTCGTTTCGTAATAATCATATTTGAAACTCTTTTTCGGCTTCTAAAACACGAATTAGTGGGTTTGTTGTATCTTTAAGTGGCGACTCCCCAAGTTGAGACACAGATTATGAAAAAATATACACTTATTTTCCTGCTGTTTGTATCAAGTTTTGGATTTGGGCAGGAACTTATGAATTTCTATCTGGAGCCAGATTCTTATACTGGAAATATTAGTTTGCGAACTACATTTTTTCACTATTCGGGAGGTGGATTGGATAATATGACATATACCATTAACGAAAACGTTATTGATGTTACCTTGTGTTATGGAGTAGGATCCACGACAGTCATTACTTATGACGAACAAATTTTTGGGTTAGAAATTCCAACCAACGGAACATATAAATTAAATATTAAACTACTTGCCAACCCCGATGGTATTTCGTGCAATCCTGCTGTAATCTACGGATCGGGGACTAAAGTTTTTGACTTCCCATACCATCCAACAGAAACAATAGAGATTCCTGATGATAATTTTGAAAGTTTTTTGGAACAGTTTCGATTGGGAGACGACATTCCAGACAATAATTTGGTATACAAGCATAGAATTGAAAATCTGGTTCGCCTAAATCTGGACTATTATACGTTAAATACAATGGGTTTAAATGCGATTACTTCATTAACAGGTGTTAAAGAATTTGAGGCTCTTGAGATTTTATACTGTCAATATAATTTTATTAATGAAATAGACGTATCGTATAATTCGAATTTAAAGTGGCTAATATGTCACGGCAATCTTTATCCTTTCTTGGACTTATCCCATAACAGTAAATTGAGACGATTGAATTGTGGAAATCTAAATTTAGAAGGTATAGAGGTTTCCAACAGCCCTCTTTTATATGAATTGGCTTTTAGTGGAAATATTTCAGAAATCGACTTGACTCATAATATTAATTTACAAAGATTGGAATTTAGCCAAACCCAGCTTACAACGCTCGACCTAACCCAAAATACATTATTGAATTATTTTCGTTGTAATTTCAACAGCCAACTAAATTCAATACAATTTGGTAATAGTCCGGAACTTGCACAACTACATATTGGAGATAATGCATTAAACGACTTGGATGTCAGTAATTTAGTAAACTTAAAAGAAATCAATGCGTTGAACAACCAATTAACAGATTTGGATGTAAGCAACAATGCTCAGCTAGAAATAGTGTTCTTATTGTCAAATAATTTATCATCTCTGAATGTTAAAAATGGAAACAATGAGAATCTCAATTTTCTCATGACTATAAATAACCCCGACTTATTCTGTATTGAAGTAGATGATGAAATCGCCGCCTATACCTATGGCTGGCAGGTGGATTCACAAACCGAATTTAGCGAGGATTGCAACCCGCCAGACCCTTTAACATCAAGTATCGTTTCGAAGAATTTAGATGTTCTCGATGTTGTGATATTCCCTAGCCCGGTTCGAGATGTATTATATGTAGAAGCCAATACGGTAGTTTCGGGTAAATTATTTGTTTATTCACTACAAGGAACACTTGTAAAATCGGAAATGTTTGACGGGAACACCCAAGTCGATGTTTCTCATTTGCCTTCCGGTATCTATTTTTTGAAAATTCAGACCAAAGGGCAATCAATAACTCTTAAGTTTATTAAAGAGTAATTTTTGGGAAGAATTGTATCTTTCACACTATGGAGAGAAGGTATACCATATTGTTACTGTTACTTTTTGTTTTTTCAGCAAACGCCCAAATCGTAGACATTCCCGATCCCAATTTTAAAAATGCCTTGGTCCATTTTGAAGTGGTAGATACCACCGGAAATGGTTTAGGGGATAGTGTTGCCGACACCAATGGCGATGGTGAAATACAGCTCAGTGAAGCCGAAGCAGTGATCGGTTTGATTGTTTCCTACTACAGTATCACCTCGTTAGAAGGAATCCAAAGTTTTACCAATTTGGAAGTGCTAAAAAGTCGGGGCAATTTTGTGGAAACCGTCGATCTGTCCCAAAATGTACAACTCGAATGGTTGCACCTTTCTACCAATCCGCTGATAAGTATTGATGTCTCACATAATACAAACCTAAAGCGTTTGTTCGTCTATAATAATGAGCTTACCACACTTGATGTTTCTCAAAATGTCAATTTAGAATCGCTTCGTTGCTATACCAATAATTTGACCGAATTGAACATTGCTAACGGGAACAATACTACACTGGATAATTTCCTGGCCTACGAAAACCCTGAATTAACTTGTATTCAAGTGGATGATGAAGATTTTGCCAATGCCCAACCCGATTGGATAAAAGATGATAGTGCCGTCTATAGCGAGGACTGTACATTGGGTGTTGCCGATATTGAAAATGAATTTCAATTAACGCTTTTCCCAAATCCGGTGACGCAAGTTCTTTTTATTGATTCACCACTTCAAATACATGGAGCAATTTTAATTCTAGATGTTCAAGGACATGTGATACGGCATATTGCAGCTTCAAACACCATCGATGTTTCCGCATTGCATTCAGGAATTTATTTTCTGAAAATTGCTTCGGAAAGACAGACTGTTGTTAAGAAATTTATAAAGAAGTAGCGTTTAGATCGGCTTCAAAGGCTTCCAGCGAGACCGCGTCCTCTACCAAAAAATCACCAATTTTTGTGCGTCGTAAGGCCGAAAGATGGGCCCCATTGTCCAACGCCTTTCCGAAGTCGTTTGCCAGCGAACGAATATAAGTACCCTTACTACATACCACTCTAAAATCGACTTTGGGTAAATCGATGTTTGTTATTTCAAAGACTGAAATGTTTACGGTTCGCTTCGGAATTTCCACTTCTTCCCCGGCACGGGCAAATTCATACAAGCGTTTCCCGTCCTTTTTTAAGGCCGAAAAAACCGGTGGTTGCTGTTGAATCTCTCCTATAAATTGTAAAGCCGTAGTTTTTATTTTTTCTGAAGTGATTCCGGACATATCAAATTCTTGATCAATTTCAGTTTCCAGATCGTAGCTGGGTGTAGTAGTGCCTAAGCTAAAGGTTCCGGTATACTCTTTTTCCTGTGCCTGATAGGTGTCAATTTGCTTGGTAAATTTTCCGGTACAGAGGATCAATAAACCGGTTGCCAAGGGATCCAAGGTCCCGGCATGCCCTACCTTTATTTTTTTGATATCAAATCGTTTCCGAAGCAACCATCGCACCTTATTCACCACCTGAAACGAGGTCCATTCCAAGGGTTTGTCGATTAAAATTACCTGTCCGTTTTTGTAGTCTTCTCCGGTCATCAGGTAAAGAAACTAAAGGTGATGGCGAGTAATCCAACAATCACACAGTAGATTGCAAAATACTTCAACTTGCTATTCCGAACCAGTTTGATCATCCAGGTACAGGCGATCAATCCGCAGATAAAGGCTGCGACAAAACCTAGTCCGAGTGTCGTGAAATTGGTAGTTTCCGATGTGAGTTCCCCACTCATCACGTCCTTGGCAATCTTTCCGAAGATCAATGGTACCACCATCAAGAACGAAAAGCGCGCTGCCTTGCCTTTGTCATTGCCCAACAATACAGAAGTTGAGATGGTAGCTCCGCTTCGGGAAATTCCCGGTAACATGGCCACGGCCTGTGAAATTCCAATGACCAAGGCATTGGTAAATCCTACTTTTTTCCCGGTATTCTTTGCCCTATCGGCCAACCAAAGCAAAATAGCGGTAACGATAAGCATACAGCCTACAAAGGCAATATTTCCACCGAAAAATGCTTCCAATTCAGATTCAAATAACAAGCCGATGATCACCGCGGGAAACATAGATACAACAATCTTTGCCGTGAATTGGGTTTCTTCGTTCCACTTAAATTTCAGTAATCCGCTTACTATTTCCCAAATGTCTTTTCTGAACACCACCAAGGTGCTCAAGGCCGTAGCAAAATGCAATACGACGGTAAACAACAAACTTTCTTCAGGAACCGAAGTATCGCCTAAAATGGCCTTTCCCAATTCCAAATGCCCACTAGAGGAGACGGGTAGAAATTCGGTAAAACCTTGAACGATGCCAAGTACAATAGCTTCCCAAGCATCCATAAATTATTTTTTCTTGTGAGGGTTCAGAAGGATGGCATAGACCTCAATACCAAAACCAATAAGGATTAAAGCAGGTGCCAGACGAATACGGCGCCAGCTGTAAATTTCGGGATTAAACACGTTGGGATCGTCACTGCCTCCACCGGTCATTAAAATAAAGCCCAGGGTAATAAAGGCGATGCCAATAAGCATAAATTTATAATTCTTACGCTCAAAAATAAAGTAGCCTTTTTTTGCTTCCTCTTTTCGTTTTTGTTCTCCCATAATTACTCGAATTCGGTATAAATAATTGTAGCTCCCAGTCTCAATCGCGCGATCTCTTTTGACCCGTCTAATTCGGTTTTTGCCAGCTGCAAGATACTTTTTTTATTAATAATACAGTTCATCGGTTCGCAGGTTTAAGAAGCGCTGGGTGGCAAAGAAGGTACTAATCCAGGTAATGAATAAGCCCATTAAAAAGATGAATAAAAACAAAACACCTATCAATAGTTGATCTTTTAACAATTGAAGTTCGGGAAAGCCTTTGTTGAGGTAATACAGCACCACCGCCATCCCAATCATTGCCAAAACAGCACCTAACATTCCTAATCGCACACTATTCCATATAAAAGGACGTCGGATAAATTGTTTGGTAGCCCCCACCATCTGCATTGTTTTAATAGTAAAACGCTTTGCATAAACCGACAGCCGGATGGAACTATTAATTAGTAGCACTGCGATAAAGGTGAACAGCGCACTAATAATCAAGATCCAGACACTTATCTTCTTTACATTTTCATTCAACATGGCGATCAGTGGCTTGTCGTAGATCACTTCATCTACAAAATTCTTGGTGGCTATTTCGGCGGCGATCTCCTCCAGTTTTTCGGGCGAAACGAAATCGGCCAACAAATGGACATCTATGCTATTCTGCAAGGGGTTGTAACCCAAGAATTCCATAAAGTTCTCGCCAATGGTAGCACTGTGTTCTTCGGCGGCCTGTTCTTTCGATATAAATTCGGCAGATTTGGTGTATTCGGCCAATGCCAGACTTTGCTTTAATTGGGTTATTTCAACCTCTTTGGCGCTGTCTTTCAAATACACCGTCAGGGCAATTTGTTCTTTAAAATGATCGGCTACTTTTTTTGTGTTCAATACCAATAAACCCAATAGCCCTAACAAAAATAATACAAGCGAAATACTAATCACAACTGAAAAGTAGGAGGATATCAACCTGCGTTTTTGGTATTTTTCGAAAGAAGATGCCATAAAGGATTCGTATTGGTGGTGTAAAAATACAATGATTTTTACATCTGCAAGTATGTAACGGTTAAACTTTTGTCTTTCGTACAATAGATGTAAATTTGCAGCTGCCTATTGATAGCGAGCGGCATTCTTAGAAGACATCTATGAGTAAATATCACTTCAACAAGATAGAAAAAGATTGGCAGGAATACTGGGCCAAGTACCAGACTTTTAAAGCCGAAAACCAGAGCGACAAACCCAAGTATTATGTCTTGGATATGTTTCCGTATCCCTCCGGTGCCGGATTGCACGTAGGGCATCCGCTGGGGTATATTGCCAGTGATATCTATGCGCGTTATAAGCGTCACAAGGGGTTTAACGTACTGCATCCGCAAGGATACGATTCCTTCGGTCTACCCGCCGAACAATACGCCATTCAAACGGGACAGCACCCTAAAAAAACCACCGAAGAAAATATAGCACGCTACAGAGAGCAACTCGATAAGATTGGTTTTTCGTTCGACTGGAGTCGGGAAGTACGAACCTCCGATCCACACTACTACAAATGGACACAGTGGATCTTTATTCAACTGTTTGAGAGTTGGTATTGCAATACCCACGAAAAAGCATTTTCTATTTCAGACCTGGTAAAGGTGTTTTCTGAAGAAGGAAACGGTAAGATCAATGCCGAATGCGATACTAATGTACCGCAGTTTACTGCCGCCGAATGGAATGCCTTTTCAGAAGAACGCAAAGAAAAAATTCTTTTGAAATACCGACTTACCTACTTGGCCGAAACGGAAGTCAATTGGTGCCCTCAGTTGGGAACCGTCTTGGCGAATGATGAGATTGTGAACGGTGTTTCGGAACGAGGTGGTTTTCCTGTTGTTCGCAAAAGAATGATGCAATGGAGCATGCGTATCACCGCCTACGCCCAACGCCTGTTGGACGGTCTGGATACCATAGATTGGCCACAACCGCTCAAAGATTCGCAGACCAATTGGATTGGACGATCCAAAGGAGCTTCGGTGCATTTTAAACTAAAAGATCACGATGGCAACATAGAGGTATTTACCACTCGCCCCGATACCATTTTTGGCGTGAGCTTTATGGTGCTGGCACCCGAACACGATTTGGTGGATCGAATTACCACTATGGAGCAGCGTTTTGAAGTTTCAAAATATATTGAAGCAACGGCCAAGCGAAGCGAACGCGAACGTATGGCCGATGTAAAAACCATCAGCGGAGTTTTTACGGGGGCCTATGCAGTCCATCCGTTTAGTGGAGAGGCTATTCCTATCTGGATTGGCGACTATGTATTGGCAGGCTATGGAACCGGTGCTGTGATGAGTGTCCCTTGTGGAGATCAGCGGGATTACGATTTTGCCAAGCACTTTGACATTCCCATCCCGAATATTTTTGAAGGAGTTGATATTTCTGAAGAGGCCTTTTCAGACAAAGACAATACCATCATTGCGAATAGCGACTTTCTAAATGGCTTGAACTATGCCGAAGCCACCCAAAAGGCGATAGAAGCTTTGGAAACCAAAGGGCTAGGCGAAGGAAAGATAAACTATCGCTTACGGGATGCTGTTTTCTCCAGACAACGTTATTGGGGTGAACCCTTTCCGGTCTATTATAAAAACGGCCTGCCACAGATGATCGATCTGAAGCATTTACCCTTAACCCTCCCCGAGGTGGAAAAATACCTTCCCACCGAAGAAGGCGAACCACCCTTAGGTCGAGCCGATGTGTGGGCCTGGGATATTGAAAAACACAAGGTGGTTGAAAATAATAAGGTAGACAACGAAACCGTCTTTCCATTAGAGCTCAATACCATGCCGGGTTGGGCGGGCAGTAGCTGTTATATGTTTCGATATATGGACCCGCATAATACGGAGGAGCTGGCTTCAAAAGCCGCAATGGACTATTGGGAAAATGTCGATCTGTACGTAGGTGGGAGCGAACATGCTACCGGACATTTGTTGTACAGCCGATTTTGGGTAAAATTCCTCTACGACCGTGGCGTTTTAAGCGTGGACGAACCTTTTAAGAAACTGATCAACCAGGGAATGATCTTGGGAGAGAGTGCGTTTGTATTACGAATTGCTGGCGAGAATAAGTTTATTTCAAAAGGCAAGGTTTTAAAGGAAGAAATACAGCCAATACACGCAGATGTATCATTTGTTAATATGCACAATGAACTAGACATTGAAGCCTTTAAGAATTGGCGAGAGGAATTTAAAGATGCCGAGTTTATTACCGAAGCCGACGGGACGTTTAAGGTCTCCCGAGAAGTGGAAAAAATGTCCAAGTCGAAGTACAATGTCGTCAACCCCGATGACATTTGTACCCAATACGGTGCCGACACCCTGCGCATGTACGAGATGTTCTTAGGTCCATTAGAGCAGGCCAAACCCTGGAACACGGCCGGAATTACCGGAGTGCATAGTTTTTTAAAGAAATTGTGGAAATTGTATCATACCGGAGCCGAGGAAGAATTCCAAGTCAGTGATGCACCCGCCGGGAAAGAAAGTTTAAAAACGCTACATAAGACCATAAAGAAGGTAGAGGAAGATATTGAGCACTTCAGCTTTAATACATCGGTTGCTACCTTTATGATCGCCGTGAACGAATTAACGGCTCAAAAATGTACATCCAAGGAAGTTTTGGAGCCCTTAGTTGTTTTAATTTCGCCCTATGCGCCTCATATCGCAGAGGAGTTGTGGAAGAAATTAGGACATTCAGAAAGTATAGCGACGGCGTCTTTTCCAACATTCGATGCGAGCTTTTTGGTAGAGAGCACCAAGGCATATCCAATTTCCTTTAACGGAAAGATGCGTTTTACCCTCGAACTGCCACTCGACATGACCAAGGCTGACATAGAGGCTGCCGTGATGTCACATGAGAAAACAGCCCATTATCTCGAGGGTCGTACGCCAAAGAAGGTGATCATCGTACCCGGAAAGATTGTAAATATTGTAGGTTAAAATCTAGCATACTTTTTGCTGATCAATTTGTAGTTTTGAACTTTTAAAATTAAAAATAGATGATTGGATATTATATATTAGCCGGTGTTATTTTCTTAGTGAGTATGTATGTGAGCAATAAGCTCAAAAGCAAATTCAAAAAATACTCTCAAATTCACCTGCAAAATGGCATGAGCGGTAAGGAAATTGCCGAAAGGATGCTGAGCGACAACGGGATTCACGATGTTAAGGTTATTTCGGTAGCCGGGCAACTCACAGACCATTACAATCCTGCGACCAAAACCGTAAATTTAAGTGAGCCTGTGTATTCACAACGCAATGCGGCTGCTGCGGCAGTGGCAGCACACGAATGCGGACATGCGGTACAACATGCAACGGCGTATAGTTGGTTGAAAATGCGTTCGGCCATTGTACCTGCTGTAGGCGTTTCGAGTAAGCTTTCAAATTTTGTAATCATGGCCGGATTAATATTGTCTGCCACTGGTTCCTTAATTGGGAATTCAATCTTCTTGGTGGGGATTTTATTATTTGCCATGACCACGGCCTTTGCCTTTATTACCCTTCCGGTTGAATTTGACGCGAGTAAGCGCGCCTTGGTGTGGTTACAGCAAAAGAATATTGTAACTCAACAAGAATTGGCGGGATCTAAAGATGCGTTGAAATGGGCTGCGAGAACCTATGTGGTTTCGGCTTTGGGCTCTTTGGCTACCTTGATCTACTTTATCAGTATCTTTTTAGGAAGGCGATAATTATTTAAGAAACTTAAAAGAACCCGTCAAGAGCTTGACGGGTTTTTTTGTTAGCCGGCGACATTATTAGGGTTATAGCCCATATAGGGAACCTCAGTTTCGTTAAAGGTAATTCCGTAGTCTTCCAATTCCTTCAGAATTGGTTCATATACTTCCTTGGCAATGGGCACTTGCACACCCGGAGTCGTTATCTCTTCGTTTAGGATCTTCAACGCAGCGATGGCCACCGGAAGCCCTACCGTTTTCGCCATGGCGGTATAGGTTTGATCATCCCCTTTAATCACCATATTGCTGTCTATTTGTTTTTGTTCGCCATTGAGTTCGTAACCGAACTTATGGTACATCACGATCATGTCCTTATCGTTTTTCTGAAGCGTCCATTTGTCTTCCAGTATTCGCTGAAGCGCTTGTGCGGGAGTGGCGTCCTTGATGCCAATCTTCTTGTTGGGATTGAAGATGTCCAGCTCCACCAATTTACCCCACATTAGGTCGTCCTGATCGATTTTTAGATTATGACGCAGTTTTAATTCCACCGAATCGGTTGGAGAATAGGGCAAGAACAGATTCACAAAAGCCCGGTAGGATATATTTTCAGAATCTGGGATGGTGTATTCATCGTCGGTCATTCCCAGTTGTACAAACATATTCCACGCCTTGCTAAAACCTACACAGCGAATGGTCCCGCGATACAAGGTAAGGATGTCTTCCATGCCATATACTTTTCGGTATTTTAATGAATTTCTATTGGCATAGGCTTCAAACCGACCGTGGCCTTCAATATCCAGGAATTCTGTTCTTCGGAACAAACGATGATAGGGAATGTATTTGTAGGTGCCTTCCTGAATGAATTCGGCAGCACCGCCTTGTCCGGCAAGTACTACATTTCTCGGGTTCCATGTAAATTTATAATGCCAGAGATTGTCATCGCTTTCGGGGGCGACCAAGCCGCCGCAAAACGATTCGAACAATAACATTTTACCTCCTTTGGCACGAATTCGGTCAATAACCTGCATGGCACTCATATGGTCAATACCCGGATCGAGGCCAATCTCGTTCATAAATACAAGACCTTTGGCCACAGCCTTGTGATTGAGGGAGAACATTTGGTCACTTACATACGAAGCGGTTACCAGATGTTTCCCAAATTCGATACAATCCTTGGCTACATCTACATGATATCGCGCGGGAAGCATGGAGATAACAAGGTCGCTACTCTCAACTGCTTTTTTACGCTGCGGTTCATTAAAAACATCTAAGAGAATACCTCGGCCGTTCGGGTGGCCATCTGTGAATTTCTGTGCGTTCTGTATAGAGATGTCACCAATGGTGATAAAGAGTTCCTCGGCTTCAGATTTGTCGAGTAAATACTGAATTAGGCTTGTGGCGGAGCGTCCGGCCCCAATGATCAAAATGTTTCTCATCCGTGGGTTTTTGGTTATCTTTGTAGGGATATTATCTAGCAAACGAAAGTACTAATTGTAACTGTATTTTATGGAAAAATTTGATAAAAAAATTATCGTCACAGCCTCGGTTCTTGCAGCAATTACAATTGGTATTGGTGCCTTTGGAGCACATGGTTTGAAAGAACTGGTGGATGCGGAAGCTTTAAGTTCGTTTGAAACAGGAGTGCGCTATCAAATGTACCATGTACTCGCCTTGTTGATCGTTGGTTTTGCAACGGTGATCCCTGCCGCAACCAAAAAATGGGTCTTTCGATTTTTTTGCTTCGGAATCCTACTTTTTTCGGGGTCTATCTACCTGTTAGCCCTAAAAAGTGTACTGCCTTTCTCGGTTTCTTTCCTTGGGCCGGTCACACCCATAGGTGGTTTATTATTTATGATGGGTTGGTTGCGAATGGCCTATGGTTTATTAACAATTAAGTAGGGATAATTATACTTTTTTAAACGTATTATCTCTTTCAGATTTATTATTTTTGTTCCATAACAATTAAATTTAGTTATGGTGAGTAAAAACCAAACTGCAAAAACAATTTCGTTAGCTTCGTACGGAATTAAGAATGCAAAAGTTAAGTATCAATTATCTTCACAAGAACTTCACAACGAGACAATAGCAAAGGGACAGGGCACAGAGGCCAATAGTGGTGCACTAGCTGTAAACACTGGAGAATTCACCGGACGATCCCCTAAGGATCGCTTTATTGTAAAAGACGATATTACCCGAGACCGCGTATGGTGGGGGAATATAAATCTTCCCTTTCCAACTCAGATGTTCGATGCCTTATACGACAAGGTAACGGCCTATCTTTCTGAAAAGGAAGTCTATGTTCGAGATAGCTATGCCTGTGCCGATGATGATTATCGATTAAACATTCGTGTAATCACAGAGTATCCATGGTGTAATATGTTTGCCTTTAATATGTTCCTACGGCCAACCGAAGCTGAATTAGATAGTTTCGATCCGGAATGGTTGATTGTAAACGCTCCCGGATTTGTTGCAGACCCTGCAGTAGATGGTACGAGGCAGCACAATTTTGCCATTTTGAATTTTACAAAAAAAATCGCTTTAATTGGTGGAACCGGCTATACCGGAGAAATTAAAAAAGGAATTTTTTCTGCCCTTAATTTTATCCTACCTGTTTATAAGAATACCATGCCTATGCACTGTTCGGCCAATGTGGGCGATGATGGTGAAACGGCTATTTTCTTCGGACTTTCAGGTACGGGGAAAACCACCCTCTCTGCAGACCCGAATAGAAAGCTTATTGGCGACGATGAGCACGGGTGGACTGAGGAGAATACAATTTTCAATTTTGAAGGCGGTTGCTATGCAAAAGTGATTAATCTTTCTGAAGAAAATGAGCCTGATATTTACCATGCCATCAAACCCGGAGCTATTCTGGAAAATGTGGTTATGGATGCAAAAGGCGAGGTAGATTTTGCCGATACCTCGATCACACAAAATACACGAGTAAGTTATCCCATTTACCATATTGATAATATTCAGGTACCGTCCATTGGACACAATCCTAAGAACATTTTCTTTTTAACAGCAGATGCTTTTGGGGTATTGCCTCCAATTTCGAAGTTGACACCGGGACAAGCTGCCTATCACTTTATTAGTGGATATACGGCCAAAGTAGCGGGAACTGAAGAGGGCATCAATGAACCAACTCCGAACTTTTCAGCATGTTTTGGGGCACCTTTTATGCCATTGCATCCAACCGAATACGGGGAGATGCTGAGTAAGAAAATGAAAAATGCAGGGGTAAATGTTTGGTTGATCAATACCGGTTGGACGGGAGGTCCTTATGGAGTAGGCTCCAGAATGAAGTTGCGCTATACACGGGCCATGATCACAGCGGCACTCAATGGTGAGTTAAAGAATGTGGCGTACGAATTACATCCTATTTTCGGATTAAAAGTACCACAGTCTTGCCCAAATGTGCCAAGCGAGGTGTTAAATCCAAAAGAAACATGGAAAAATAAGAAGGCCTACGATATTCAAGCAAAAGAATTGGCTGCATCGTTCAAAGAAAACTTTAAGAAGTTTGAGGAATTTGCCAACGATGAGATTTTGACAGGGGCACCTATTGGATAATCCAATCGTTATAAATTAAAAAAGGCTTCACGAAAGTGAAGCCTTTTTTTTGATGCGACAAGTGAGTTTATTTTTTATTTACTTCCTTGATATATTTTTCCAACGCCATGGTCATAGAAGGTGTTTCGGGCGTAGGAGCTTGTATGTCTACGCGCAATCCGCTTTCCGTAGCTGCTTTTACCGTTGTATTTCCGAAGACAGCAATACGGGTATCATTTTGTTTAAAATCGGGGAAATTGTGTAGCAAGGATTCTATTCCGCTAGGGCTAAAGAACACCAAAATATCGTAGTAGACGTTTCGCAGATCGGATAGGTCACTTACCACGGTTTTGTAGAATGTGGCCTGCTTCCAGTCGACGGAAAGGTCATTCAAAATAACAGGTACTTCGGGTTTCAATTTATCTGAAGAAGGTAATAAAAACTTCTCGTTCTTGTATTTTTTAATTAAGGGAGAAAGCTCGGCGAAGGTTCTTTTACCAACATAAATCTTTCTTTTTCGATACACCACATATTTCTGAAGGTAAAATGCGACAGCTTCACTGAGGCAAAAATACTTCATCGAATCGGGTACTTTGAATCGCAATTCGTCAGCAATTCGGAAAAAATGATCCACCGAATTTCTGCTATTTAGGATGATGGCCGTAAATTTTGTTAAATCAACTTTTTGAGAACGTACATCCTTGCCCGAAACACCCTCTACATGAATAAAAGGCCTGAAATCTATCTTTACTTTTTGTTTTTCGATAAGATCGAAATAAGGTGAGTTTTCAACCTTGGGTTCGGGTTGAGAAACAAGAATAGTTTTCACTTTCATAAGCAGCAGTTTTAAATTTACTCCTTATACCAGCGCCTTGTAAAGGATGATATAAGGTGAAATTTCAAGTGCGCAAAGATACAAAATAAAATAAAAGAAATTACCTAATATTAGATTTCCATTTGTTTTATAACTGTAAAACAGCGCAATACCATTGAGCAATAAAACGGACAAAGCGAAGATAAATAAGACACTTTGAGTGGGTTGCACCACATAGAAAAATAGTAGATTTCCTATAAAAAAAATCATGGACAACAAATTTCTATAGCTTAGTTTTTGATATAAATAGCTGTTTATGAGTTGATCCATAGAAAAAATTGCTCCGATGATCTTTTCTAAGACAAACTTTATATGGACAAATACCATATAGCCTGTACAAATTTGAACAAACAGCCATGGGTTGTTTTCAAGCATATCTGGCGCATTAAGTTTAAAAAATAAGAAAATAAAAAGGGACACCGAGATCACTTGTGCCACAAACAACAAAATATTGAACGGATGTTGGATTTCGTCATTTCTCCCTTGCACCAGAAAATATTTGTTGGTAATAGGCAGCATAATAAATTCCTGAAAGCGTTTGGGGTAACGTTGTCTTGCGAACGTAAATAACACAAAACATCCAACCAATAAGAGCGTCACCCAGTCGAGAGATTCGGTATGTCGTTCCAGATATTGCACGGTAAATTTTGAGGTAAAGGTACTTCAAAAATACTTTGTCAAAAGCGGTTCAATTAAAATTTCCTTCCCATGCTATTTACGCAAAAAGAGGTACATTTGCCCAAAAAGCGGAGTATGTCCAAAGCCGTAGTGGTAATACCCACTTACAATGAAATTGAAAACATTGAGCGCCTTATTCGCAATATTTTTTCGTTGCAAAGAGCGTTTGATATTTTGGTGGTGGAAGACAGCTCTCCGGATGGAACGGCACAAACGGTAAGATCGTTAATTGATACTTTTCCGAAGCGCCTTTTTCTTTTGGAACGAAAAGGAAAAATGGGGTTGGGGACAGCCTATATCGCCGGTTTTAAATGGGCACTTGAAGAGAATTACGAATATATCTTTGAAATGGATGCCGATTTTTCTCATAACCCTAATGACCTTATTCGTTTGTATAACGCCTGTGCCAGAGATGGTTTCGACCTATCCATTGGTTCGCGGTATGTCAAAGGAGTAAATGTAGTGAACTGGCCTATGAGCAGAGTGTTGTTATCGTGGATGGCTTCGAAATATGTCCGCTTTATCACCGGAATGAATATCTACGATACCACGGCAGGTTTTGTCTGTTATAAACGTGCTGTTTTAGAGAAAATCAATTTAGAGAAAATCCAATTTGTAGGGTATGCCTTCCAGATTGAAATGAAATTTAAGGCCTATCTCTTGAAGTTTAAAATTACTGAAGTCCCGGTGGTGTTTACCGATAGAACCCGAGGTGAATCGAAAATGAGCGGAGGGATTATTTCTGAAGCGATTTTTGGTGTAATAAAAATGAAATATAAAAGTTTATTTAAAGGATATAAATTGTAATGCATCCCATTTTAATAAAAAACGCTCATATTGTCAACGAAGGGATTATTTTTCGTGGAGACGTCTTGGTCGAAAAAGACCGTATTGTTGAGGTTTCCGAAAGTATTAGTGTAAAATCTGCCGATACAAAAGTGATCGATGCCGACGGTATGTATCTGCTTCCCGGCATGATAGACGATCAGGTTCACTTTAGAGAACCCGGATTGACGCATAAGGCAACTATCGAAACCGAGTCGAAAGCCGCAGTGGCCGGGGGAATCACCTCCTATATCGAAATGCCCAATACGGTGCCACAGGCGACTACAATTGAGCTATTGGAAGAAAAATTCGCCATAGCCGAAAAGACCTCATGGGCTAACTATTCGTTCATGTTTGGCGGTACCAACGATAATTTGGAGGAAATTCTTAAGGTAGACGATACTAAGGTGGCCGGACTTAAATTATTCTTAGGTTCCTCTACAGGGAATATGCTGGTGGACAATCCCAAGGTGCTCGAAAACATCTTCAGCAAAACCAAACTGCTTATTTCGGCCCATTGTGAGGATGAGACGACCATTCAAAAGAATATGGCCAAATACCTTGCACAGTATGGCGATGACATTCCGGTAGCGTTGCACCCCAAAATTAGAAGTGAAGAAGCCTGTTATATTTCTTCTTCAAAAGCAAT
>NZ_JAIOHK010000054.1 GCF_019913785.1 Altibacter sp. | reverse complement strand
GTAAGAGCAGGATCTGCCTATTTCTTTGAGTGTGAAAAACCTCCTACTCCCAAACTTTGCTGTGATATTCCAGATGTGGATATCACATTAAATCGCGTTGGGAAAACCGATAAATTTAACCTGAATATTAATAGTGCAAATTCCGCCATTCAGGAAGTCGAAGTATCTATGATCGATTATCACGCAGAATACGAGAGTGAATCTTGTAAACCGAAAGACATAGGAATCTTTGGTAATATAAACTCGACTACAACCAATTTTGGAGGATTACTATTGACAGATAATAACACGCATGCACCTGTTTGGGAAGCTGGCTCTCCATCAGTTTTGAACGGCTCAATAGGTATCTTAATCTCTAAACCTAATTTGTTTGATATCCGGAATTGCAGGAATAGTAAGTTTTATTTCTGCCTAAAAGTCAAAATGACGGATACCGATTGTAACATTTGCGAGCAAATAGTTTGTGGGACACTTGAATTGGGTCCGTCTCAATTCCCTGGTGGTGGTGTTTTTAAAAAATAATATTATAAAACTTAATAGTAATAATCTTTTGTTAATGGAGATAATTGAAATGCAATAATAAATCGAGTAGGTAATTTTAAAATATAGAAATTATGAAAACAAAAATTCTTATCATATTAACTTGTATTATTAATTTGAACCTGAATGCTCAGTTTGGTCCTCAACAAATAATTTCAACAAATGCGAATTCAGCATCTTCTGTTTCAACAGCTGATATAGATGGCGACGGTGATATGGATGTGCTTTCTGCCTCTTTTGGGGATGATAAAATAGCTTGGTATGAAAATGATGGTCAAGGTAATTTTGGTTCTCAGCAAATAATTTCAATAAATGCTGATGGAGCATACTCAGTTTATGCAGCAGATTTTGATAGCGATGGTGATTTGGATGTGCTTTCAGCCTCTCAGACCGATGACAAAATAGCATGGTATGAAAATACAGATGGATTAGGAAATTTCGGTAACCAACAAATTATTGTTGGGAGCACAAATGATCCATTATCAGTATATGCGACAGATATTGATGGCGATGGCGATATGGATTTTATTTCCGCTTCTATGTTTGATGATAAAGTCGCATGGTATGAAAACACCGATGGATTAGGTAATTTTGGACCCCAACAAATAATAACAACTAATGCAGATGCTGCACATTCAGTTTACGCTACAGATATAGATGGAGATGGCGATATAGATGTACTTTCGGCTTCTTCTGGAGACAATAAGATTGCATGGTACGAAAATACTGATGGTCAAGGCAATTTTGGAGCTCAGCAAATAATTTCAGTAAATGCCATTTTGGCCTTATCGGTTTTCTCAATTCATATAGATGGTGATGGAGATATGGATGTGCTTTCTGCATCACGATCTGATAATAAAGTAGCATGGTATGAAAATACAACCGGGCTAGGTAATTTTGGACCAGAGCAAATAATCACAACTAATGCAATTGGTGCAACTTCCGTACACTCAGTTGATATAGATGGCGATGGAGATATGGATGTCCTTTCAGCATGTGCACATATTGATGCTATAGCTTGGTATGAAAATACTGATGGACAAGGGGGGTTTGGACCACAACAAATAATCACAACAAACGCTGTTTTTACCAAATCTGTAGTTGCTAGTGATTTGGATGGAGATGGGGATATGGATGTGCTTTCAGCATCTTATGAAAATGTCAATATCGCTTGGTATGAAAATCAACATCTGTTGTCAATAAACGATAATATATTATTAAAACTCCTATTATATCCCAACCCAACTAATAACTTTGCAACCATTTCCTTAGAGGAAGAAGCCACTTATTCACTAATCAATATACAAGGGCGAATTCTTCAACAAGGACAATTTACTATCGGAGACAACACTTTGGATGTTTCTCAATATGCACGCGGCCTTTACTTTATCAATGTGAAAACAGTTGTCGGCAATACAACCCTAAAACTAATCAAGAAATAAGGCTTGTTAAGAACAGAGTTTATGTCTTTCTTAATAGAAGTTTACGATTTTAAAACATATAAGTTATGAAGATAATATTTTTATCATTAATAGTGCTTTTTTATGGTTCTATCAAAGCACAGGTAGGTATCAATACTATCTCACCTAAAGCTTCTTTAGATATTGAAGTAAGTAATCGTGTATTGCCCGATGAAACAGACGGCATATTGATCCCAAGAGTTGATGAATTTTCAGTAACGACACCTATTTCTGCTCAAGATGGAATGTTAGTTTTTGTAACCGGAAACGGTACTCCAGCTAAAGGTTTTTATTATTGGGATGATAATTCTTCTTCTTGGGTACCTATAAATAAAACAAGACACTATGTAGGAGAATTGTATGGTGGAGGCATCGTGTATTATGTTTATGACGATGGAGAGCACGGTCTTATCGCTAGCCTTGATGATCTGGATGATGGTAGTGGAGTAACGTGGGGTTTAGATGGTGTAGATGTTACTAATTGTGAAAGCTATTTTGATGGAATTACAAATACTGCTTCCATTATTGCAGCAGGAGGACAATCAAACGAAGCAGCAGGGCTTTGTAATACCTATACCGCTTTTGGTTTTAGCGATTGGTATTTGCCAAGTTTACTTGAATTAAGAGAAATGGAAAATGCAATTTTAACGCTTAATATTGTATTAACAAATGACGGAGACGCAACATCTAACCCAATAAGTATGGATTATTTTAGTTTACATTCGTATTGGACTTCCACTGAATATATTGGGAGTTCCACTTCTTATTCTCATAATTTTTATAGTTTTTTTACTCAGATGCACAGTAAGACTTCTACGCACAAAGTAAGAGCAATACGTTCCTTCTAACAAGTCTTCTGGTATAGAAAGATAGTTTAATCTATATTTTTATAACTTTAAACTAGCATTCCTCTAAAACATGAAAACCAATAAATTCTATATCGTACTTCTATTGTTAAGTATGATATGGAATTTTTCTTTGGCGCAAAACTATACCAATTACACCGAAAAAGATGGTTTGGCAAGTAATTTTGTATATAGGATGACACAGGACAAAGAGGGGTTTATTTGGTTTTTGACTAATAAGGGGATTAGCAAATTTGACGGTAAAACTTTTAAAAGCTTTACTACGAAAGAAGGATTGCCTACCAATGATAATTGGAATATCCGGATTACTCCCGATAATAGAGTTTGGTATTTTTCCAGAAGTGATGAATTGGGATTTATTAAAAATGATAGTGTCTATAAATTTAAAGCCAGTAATGGCAAAATGATGAACCCGAATGGTCGAATATTCCAATCTGGTAAGGATATTTCTTTTGTTGACTATTGGGATTCATATCTTTTTTCCGATTCCATCTGGCATTCCAGTAAGAATCAAAAAAACAGAATACAATTACTGAATAGAGATGTATTTATAGTTTCTGATAGTACGTCACGGGATGTACGACTTGAAGATAAACAAGAACGGCTTTTATTAAGATTAAAAAAAAATTCGGTCTATAGTACCTTTTATCAATTTAATGATTCCCTATTAGCTAGAGCCTTTGATACTTATTTCGAAATAATTAATTTGAATAGTTTCAAGACTGTTTACGGAGATATATCCCGCTTCGAAATAAATAAGGATCGAAAGAATTTTATGAGGTTTAAGCAGGCAAACGATATGTTACAACTTTCCGGACGCAATTGGCTTATAACACTTGATGACCAATTCGATATAAAAGAAACCTTTATTATACCAGAACAATTAAATTCCACTTATAATTTTCAGGATAAGGACGGATTCATATGGGTCGCCACTAGTACGAACGGAGTGTATAAATTGCCCATTGGCTATGATTCCTTATTAACATTATTTGAGGGTAAGAAGATTGCAAAAATCACTGAAATTAATGATCTTATTTATATTGGGGTTGAAGAAGAAGGGGTTTATAAGTTGCAAAATAACTACCCGGAATTGTGGGTGAAAGAGAAAATTCATTTATATAATATCTCTACGATCAATGAAGCTATCTGCTATAATTTTAGGCTCCATTTAATTTTAGAGAAAAAGGGAGTATTTATGAGAGTTGCATCTCAAACATCTTCGTTTGTATATGGTAAAAATCTGTTATGCTATAATGACACTTATTTCGCGGAAGGTAATTCTGGGATTTGGAGGTTAAATAAAAATTTAGGGCCAGAAAGGGGATATGATAATCATCCCTACTATCAAGGACTTTTCAAGCAGACCGATTCACTCTTTTCTTTTAGCTTTAAACAGATGCTCTTTTATGATTCTGAAAAGGATATTTTCCAAGGATATAAAGATGAACAAATTCAGCAAAAATTCCTTACCAACACACTATATAATTCTCAAAACTACATCGGTACCGAAGGAGATGGTTTGTATCGTTTTACGGAAGGGAAACTTAAAAAAATAATTCAGAAAGACCATGCGATTATAAATCAAATCTCAGTAGAAAATCCAAAATCGATTTGGGCAGTTTCTGAAGGTGTATTACTTCATTATGCAGCAAATGATGCCGGAGAATTTACCTTAGAGCGTTACAATCAAATAAATGGGCTTCCTACTAATAATTTAACCAAAATACTTTTTTACAAAAACCAATTGTACCTAGGTTCAATTACTGGTCTGAATATTATTGATAAAAAAGAAATAAAAGGGACAAGCGTTTTTACGCCCTATATTAAAAGTATTCAGGTAAATGGGAAGAAAACAGTTGGAGATTCGTTAGTGTTTAAGTATGATGCTAATCTAAATTTCAAGATAAATTTTGGCTCCATCAACTTTTTCGATGCCAATAATACTCGCTTTGAATATCGATTAAGCCCTATTCAAAATAGCTGGACCACTACCCAATCGGGGGAAGTGAATCTATTCGATCTGCAACCTAATGATTATACCCTTCAGCTTCAGGTTTCTCACAACAATGCAATCAAGTATAAAAATATTACTATAAAAATAATTCCAAAATGGTGGCAAACCGAAATGTTGACCCTTGTGATTACCCTGATTTTGATCTTGACCATGCTTTCTATTTTGTTCTTTGTATTTAGGCATTTCCAAATTAAACTGTTGCGGGAGCGAAAACTGGCTCAACTCGAATTAAGTGCGCTTCGTTCACAGATGAATCCACATTTTGTACACAACTCCTTGAACGCGATTCAGTACTACATTCAGCGGCATGAAGTTGAGCTATCGGAAGATTATCTTGCAAAATTTTCAAGATTGATCCGCTTATTTTTCGAATATTCTCGTAGGCGAACCATTAGTATAAAGGATGAGATTGAACTGCTTCGCCATTATTTGGAAGTCGAAAAACTGCGATTCGAGGATAAGTTGGAATATGAAATTATTGTTGACAATAAAATAGATGATGAAGAACAGTTAATTCCCTCAATGATCTTGCAGCCTATAGTTGAAAATGCCGTGAATCACGGTTTGTTTCATAAAAATGAAGGAGGGACAATACTTGTAAAGTTCGATGCTGTGGATGCCTCTAAATTTAAAGTGACAATTCAGGACGACGGCATAGGTGTGAATCGGGCGAAAGAAATTTATCGAACATCCACAAAAAATTACCAGTCACGGTCTTCGGCCGTATTGGAAGAACGCCTGGAACTTTTAAAACTAAGTAAGGAATGGAATGTGACCTATACCATA
>NZ_JAIOHK010000053.1 GCF_019913785.1 Altibacter sp. | reverse complement strand
GTGCTACGCGATAATTTTGACGCCCTCTTTGAAAAACACCCGGAAGTAGTCATTTTTGGTGAAGATGCCGGAAAAATTGGAGACGTGAACCAAGGCCTCGAAGGGATGCAAGAGAAATACGGTGAATTCAGAGTGAGCGATTCGGGAATCCGTGAAGCTACTATCTTAGGACAGGGAATTGGAATGGCGATGAGAGGCCTCCGCCCTATTGCCGAAATTCAATATTTAGACTACATATTGTATTGCCTTCAGATTATGAGTGATGATTTGGTGACGGTGCGATATCGAACAAAAGGAAAACAAAAAGCCCCTTTGATTGTACGAACACGAGGTCACCGCCTGGAAGGCATCTGGCATAGTGGGTCACAAATGGGTGGCTTGGTACATTTACTTCGCGGAATGTATATTTTGGTACCGCGCGATATGGCCAAGGCAGCCGGTTTCTATAACACCCTGTTGGAAACGGACGAACCTGCGTTAATTATTGAATGCTTAAACGGCTATCGTTTAAAGGAGAAAATGCCGACCAATTTAGCGGAATTCAGGACGCCGATAGGAGTGGTTGAAACCGTTAAGGAAGGTAGTGATATCACCTTAGTATCTTATGGTAGTACCCTACGCATCGTCGAAGAAACAGCCAAAGAACTTCAACAGGTAGGAATAGATGCCGAAGTAATTGATATACAGTCACTTTTACCACTTGATTTAAATAATGACTTAAGCAAAAGTGTTGCAAAAACCAATCGCCTTTTGGTGATCGATGAGGACGTTCCGGGAGGTGCTTCAGCTTACATCATGCAGCATATTGTGGACACCCAAAATGCATATCAGTACCTGGACAGCAAACCACAGACATTATCGGCACAACCACACCGACCTGCCTATGGAACCGATGGTGATTATTTTTCCAAGCCTTCGGCCGAAGATGTTTTCGAAAAGGTATATGAAATGATGCACGAATCGGATCCGGCCAACTTTCCGAAGCTGCGATAATGTGAAGAAAAAAATTGGTAATTAAATAATTTATTCGATATTTGAACAAGAAATATATAAGTTTATGTTTAGTACTATCACAAATAATAACAATAATAACGGGATGCCTTAACAAAAACTTGTCGAGATATAGGAGCCTGTCAAGTTTTAAATTGACAGGCTTTTTTTATGAATTTAAAACAAAATAGTATGTGCGGAATTGTATGCGCCTTTCGATTAAAAGAATCCTCTGAAACGCTTCGCCCCCAATTATTGGAAATGTCAAAATGTATTCGCCATCGCGGTCCGGACTGGAGCGGTATATTCGACAATGACAAAGCCATCATGGCACATGAGCGGCTGGCCATTGTGGATCCCACTTCAGGAAAACAACCTCTGTTTTCGGAAGACAAGAATCTGGTGCTGGCAGCCAATGGGGAGATTTACAACCACCAACAGCTGCGAAAACAATTTGATGGCCGCTATAATTTCCAAACCAAAAGCGATTGCGAGGTGATTTTAGCGCTTTATAAAGATAAGGGAAGTGCATTTTTAGACGAATTGAACGGCATCTTCGGCTTTGCTCTCTACGATGTTGAAAAGGACTCCTACCTTATTGCTCGAGACCATATGGGAATCATCCCGCTTTATATGGGCTGGGACCAAAACGGAACCTTCTATGTGGCATCCGAATTAAAAGCGCTGGAAGGCGTTTGCACGAAAATTGAACTCTTCCCTCCCGGTCACTATTTAGACAGTAACGAGGGTGTGCTCAAGCAGTGGTATTCGCGGGATTGGATGGAGTACGAGGCGGTAAAGGAGAATAAAACAGATATTGCCATGCTTCGGAAGGCATTGGAAGAGGCGGTACACCGTCAATTGATGAGCGACGTACCCTATGGTGTATTGCTTTCGGGTGGATTGGATTCTTCTATCACTTCGGCTATAGCCAAAAAATATGCCGAAAAACGTATCGAAAGTGACGATCAGGACAAGGCCTGGTGGCCACAACTGCACTCATTCGCAATAGGATTAGAAGGCTCACCCGATCTTGCAGCTGCCCAAAAAGTGGCCCAACATTTGGATACGGTACACCACGAAATAAAATTTACCATACAAGAAGGAATTGATGCTATCCGTGATGTGATATACCATCTGGAAACCTATGATATTACGACCATACGCGCTTCTACCCCCATGTATCTGATGGCGCGCGCGATTAAGGCCATGGGAATTAAAATGGTGCTTTCGGGTGAGGGTAGTGACGAGATCTTCGGCGGGTATTTATATTTCCACAAAGCCCCGAATGCCGAAGAATTGCATAAAGAAACCGTAAGGAAGTTAGACAAGCTACATATGTACGATTGCCTACGGGCCAATAAATCCTTAGCATCCTGGGGAATTGAAGGCCGCGTTCCTTTCTTGGACAAGGAGTTTATGGATGTTGCCATGCGAATCAATCCGCAGGATAAGATGATCAATGGAGAGCGTATGGAAAAGTGGGTGTTGCGCAAGGCTTTTGAAGATATGCTTCCCGAAAGTGTGGCCTGGCGCCAAAAAGAACAATTCAGTGACGGTGTGGGCTATAGTTGGATTGATACCTTAAAAGAAATGGTAGATGAGGCTGTATCCGATGAGCAATTGGCCAATGCTCATTATAAGTTCCCTATTCAGCCACCAACGAGTAAGGAAGAGTTTTACTACCGTTCTATTTTTGCTGAACATTTCCCAAGCGACACAGCGGCATTGAGTGTGCCTTCGGTACCAAGTGTAGCCTGCAGTAGCCCTGTTGCGCTAGAATGGGACGAAAGTTTTAAAAATATGAACGATCCCAGTGGAAGAGCTGTTAAAAATGTCCATGATGAAGCTTATAAATAGTGTTTGAAATTAAATTCAAAGGCAACTTTCGGCTATCATAATTTTTCGAACCTCGCTTGGAAGAATCGCAAGTATTCGGGCTCGTAAATCATCTTCATTCCTTTGATGGAATCTCGTCTTTCATAAACATTAGAAACCGATTCGGCTATAACATCCATATGTGCCTGGGTATATACCCTTCTGGGAATGGTTAGACGCACCAATTCCAGTTTTGGAAAATTATGCTGACCTGTCTCTGCGTTTCGGCCTGAGGAAACCACGCCTCTTTCCATTGCTCTAACTCCTGAATCCAAATATATTTCTGCGGCCAATGTTTGAGCAGGAAACTTATCTTGTGAAATATGCGGTAAGAATTTTTTGGCATCTAGAAACACCCCGTGAGTACCTATAGGTTTTACAATGGGTACACCCGTTTTAAGCAATTGCTCTCCGAGATATTTAACTTGTCCTACTCGAGCTCTAATATGCGCATCTTGTACCGATTCGGTTATTCCAATAGCAAGGGCTTCCATATCTCTACCTGCCATTCCTCCGTATGTATGAAGACCTTCATAAACAACTACCATATTACGTGCCTTATCAAACAAATCAGGATCATTAACGGCTAGAAACCCTCCAATGTTTACCATTGCATCCTTTTTTGCACTCATGGTAGCTCCATCGGTCAGCGCACATATTTCATAGACTATTTCGGCTACTGATTTATCTTGATAACCCGCTTCATTTTGTTGAATCATGAATGCATTTTCTGCAACCCGGGTCATATCGTGAATAATCTTTATGCCGTGTTTACTTGTTAATTCACGAACTTGTTTAAGATTTGCCATCGATATGGGCTGTCCACCGGCCATGTTTACGGTCGTTGCAATACACACATAAGGAATCTTATTGGCGCCCACCTTGTCGATAAGTGCTTCTAATTTATTGAGGTCAACATTACCTTTAAACTTAAATAAACTCTCCGAATCGTGAGCTTCATCGACAATCACATCTACAAATGTACCCCCCGCAAGTTCTTGATGAAGTTTTGTGGTAGTGAAGTACATATTTCCGGGTAAATAATCGCCTTTCGAAATCAATATTTGTGACAAAATATGTTCTGCACCCCGTCCTTGATGTGTTGGAACAATGTATTTATAGCTATAATATTTTTGAATGGTTTCTTCCAGATGATAAAAATTTCTACTTCCGGCATATGCCTCATCTCCCATCATAAGTCCTGCCCATTGCCGATCACTCATCGCGGAAGTGCCACTATCTGTGAGCAGATCGATATAGACATCTTCAGACCGGAGAAGAAAGGTATTATACCCTGCTTCTGCCAGCACCTTTTCCCTGTGAGCCTCTGTTGTTATATAAACCGGCTCAACCATTTTAATTTTATAGGGCTCTGCCCAACTACGTTTTATTGCCATGTGTTGACTATTACCTTAAAATAGTGGCGAAGTTCAAACAAAAATTAAAGAAATTATATGATTATTATCATAACTTATTTAAAATGCAAAGGTCTCTATGCAAAACTTACTTGGATTAAAATTCAATCTTATAATGACAAATATCATATTGACAATAGAGGGTATTAGTATCTTTACATTAAAATTTTATTTATGAATCTTCCCTACGCAGAACCCTATAAAACCAAAATGGTGGAATATATTCGACCTTCTACTATTGAAGAGCGAAAACAATGGATAAAAGAGGCCGATTATAACTTGTTCAATTTAACTTCAGAAAAAGTATTTATTGATCTTCTTACCGATTCCGGCACCGGGGCTATGAGCGATAAACAGTGGGGTGAAATGATGGTCGGGGATGAAAGCTACGCGGGTTCACAGTCTTATTTAAAATTGAAAGAGGTCGTAAACCGAATTACAGGCTTCGAATATTTTCTACCCACCCACCAGGGAAGGGCCGCCGAAAATGTTTTATTTTCTGTGCTGATAAAAACAGGAGATATAATTCCCGGCAATGCACATTTTGATACCACCAAAGGACATATAGAATTTAGGAATGCTACTGCACTAGATTGCACAATTGATGAAGCGTTTAACACTTCAATATATCACCCATTTAAGGGAAATATAAATATTGAGAAACTAGAAAACGCACTGAGGACAACTGAAAAAGGTAAAATTCCATTTGTAGTGCTAACGGTCACCTGTAATACGGCCGGGGGTCAACCCGTTTCAATGGACAATATAAAGAATGTCTCGGCGGTCTGTAAAAAGTATGGTGTCCCCTTGTATATAGACGCAGCCCGATTTGCGGAGAATGCCTATTTTATTAAAATTAGAGAAGAAGGTTACGAAGACCATTCAATTAAGGAAATTACCAAAGAAATGTTTTCCTATGCCGATGGTATGACTATGAGTGCTAAAAAAGACGGACTGGTTAATATGGGCGGATTTATTGCGCTTAGAGATGAAGAAGTCTATAAAAGAGCCACGGTATTTAATATAATGTATGAGGGTTTTATCACCTATGGCGGTATGAATGGTAGGGATATGGGAGCGCTAGCCGTTGGTCTGGATGAGGCTACAGAATTCGATTATTTGGAAACAAGGGTTGAACAGGTGGCTTTTTTGGGTAAACAACTCGTCGAATATGGTGTACCGGTGCTGGAACCTTTTGGAGGACATGCCATATTCCTAGATGCTAATAAATTTGTGCCTACGATCCCCCGAAATGAATATAGGGCACAGGCACTAGCCATCGAACTGTATATAGCCGGCGGTATTCGCAGTGTTGAAATAGGAACTATTTTGGCCGATAGAGATCCCTTTACACACAAAAATCGATATCCGGAATTAGAACTCGTCCGTCTCGCGATTCCTCGCAGGACGTATTCATTAAATCATATGCGCTATATAGCCGCGGTAATTAAAGAGATTTACAATACCAGGTCACAGGCCAAAAGGGGTTATAAGATCGTAGATGAAGCTCCAATTATGAGGCATTTTACCGTGAAACTAGAAAAAATTATCAACGAATAATTTGGTAGGTATATCGCTAATTTGGAATAGCGCTATTTCAATTACCGGATCATATTATCGTTGTCAACGATCCCATTTTTCGCATTAGGATCGACCTAATTAATAACAAATTTTATAATCGGAACACAGCAGTTGCTTTATCTCTTCGGTAGAAAATCCAATCGCAGAAAGGTCGGTTTTAAAGGCATCAAGATCAGACTTTAAGGCGGCAAATTCTTCATTAGTAAGTATGCTAAAACTAAAATATTCGGTTTCCTCAAGGTTGGGAAATTTCTTGTCGGATACCGTCCATTCATAACTATTGCCCTTTGTTAAGATAACATTGTCCACAAACATGGTAAGGCTATTCCCGGAAACCCCAAATTTAGTGATATGGCCCGAACTGAGGTCTTTCAGCATAAAATAGCTCACCTCGGCATCGATATTCCAAACAAATTCTATTTCGGGCGCAAAGAATTTCACATTGTCGGTTGGCTGTAGCAAGGTAAAATTGTCATTTCTAAAAACGACTCCGGTCTTGGATTTGGTAGTATTCTGATTCGTAAATTGATTCCAGATATAGGTCAAATACTTCTTTGTAAACGACGAATTATCGGCCGTGGCCGGCGAATTCAACAGATCGGTAAAGGTGTAATCGCCGGTTCGGTTGGTTTTGTAACAATTCCCCAGTTCGTCTATCGCCAATACGTTTTCGGCCTCCTTCAAAGAAATAATAGCATCTTTCGCGATTTCCGAACCCTTGGATAAGGTTTTAAGCGAGTCTTTCACTTTAAGCATCGGTCTTCCTTCCGTTTTAAAAACGACCAGACTATTCTGTCCTTGTAACGCCAAAGCACAACAAAAAAACAGCAATAACAAGCCTTTTCGAATCACTTCATATAACTTTTCCATTTTCGTTTTGTTTTAATATATCCCATTAAATCTTTATAGAATTTTACAAAGCTGGTAGACAAAAGCGTTAGGGCGATAATTGGAACTATATGTAGTATAATTCCTATTTTAAACAACCATAGTGCCAGACCTGTCATAACTACGGTAAAGATAAACAGTACCGTCTTTTTTGTGAGTCGGTACGTAAAACGGCTTTTTCGTTCCATTTTTATGATGTACACAAGAATCAAGAACGTGCAGAAAAAAGTAATGACGCCAATCCAAAAATTGGAAACTCGTAATAACAGGTTATTATTCAGCAACATACTAATAATGTTAGCATGGATTACCACGCCGTACATATCGGGGATACTCTTCCCTGCCGTGATCTTATTCAAGGGGGTAAACAACTTATCTTCTACATCGTAGACGTTTCCCATGGGCTCGCCCATATATCCAAGCAATACAATCTTGTCTTTCAGCACAGCCTTGTTATCGCTTAGCATAAACTCATCAAATCCGAAGTTTAAGAACGCCGTATAATCACCTATATAATTGATGGGAGTATTGCCGTGGAATTTTTTGTCGTAGTTATATTTTTTCCATTTTTTATCTCCTAGTGCCTTTTTTGCAATTTTTGAAGAAAAGGAGCGATGTCTTACGCCATCTATTTCGGTGACACCTACAAAATCTCGAACTACCGACTCTTGATTATCAAAATTGAGGTTTACAAATCCTGAAGCTTCGCCGGTTTCAAAAAGTTTGTGATTTGTGATGAGGCTATCCTTTTCGATAATATAGGAGGTGATAATTTTTTTATGCTGAAGTGTTTTGGCCAAGATCGAGTCTATAAATGCTTCTTTTCTATCTTTGAAAATCACATCGACCCCAACTACTTTCGGATCCTCCTCTAGCACGGCATCCAGCAATTGATGGAGCTCAAAACGATCGCGATGTTCAATATTTATTAAAACAATTTCTGAATTCAGTGTGCCAACATCGTGCAAGTTTTCGGCATAATAGATATCCAGCAGACTGAAATCCTTCACTACTTTTTTTAGAGGATCAAAAAATGAAATATTTACCACCAGAAAAGAAAGTACAAATATGATGATGTATGAAAATATGGTACATAGCAAGGCATCTCGTAGCAGCAGCTTTGTTTTTTTCTTTTTAATTTTCATAGCAGCTTATTCTTCTGTTTTGTTTTTATCCTTTACGGAGGTGGAAAGTGCCGAAGCGACAATCCCCGCCGGTACGGTTACAATTCCCAATCCTATGATAAGGATAAAGAACGTAAATATTTTACCTCCCATGGTGATGGGGTATACATCTCCATATCCCACCGTGGTCAATGTTGAAATAGCCCACCACAGACTGTGAAATACCGAGGCAAACTTTTCGGGTTGTGCTTCGCTTTCAAAGAGATAGATACCAAATGCCGAAAGGTATAACAATATAGCCGTTAATATAATAAACAAGGTAATCTCCTCTTTTGCCGAAACTGCCGCATTGCTAAAGCGATTGATCGCCTTATTATAACGCGCCAGTTTTAAGATTCTAAAAATTCGGAATACCCGTAAAATACGAACCGA
>NZ_JAIOHK010000052.1 GCF_019913785.1 Altibacter sp. | reverse complement strand
ATTTGCACTATTAATATTCAGGTTAAATTTATCGGTTTTCCCAACGCGATTTAATGTGATATCCACATCTGGAATATCACAGCAAAGTTTGGGAGTAGGAGGTTTTTCACACTCAAAGAAATAGGCAGATCCTGCTCTTACTATGGTATTTCCGCCTAATACATCTTCTTCTTCAAATCTTGCTCCAATTAAGGCTGAACATCCTGAAATAGCAACGTATCTTCCAAAATTGTCATAATCAGCTAAGTCTGAAGAAAATATTTTACTATTAAAATTCCAAGCACCCACTGGTCCAATAGGAGGACCTATTTTCCGTTCAAAAACATAAGCCATTCCTGAATTTAAGTTACCACTACGGTATGCTCCCACTATGGCATAATTTCCATTAATGGCAACACCTATTCCAAATTCTTCACCATTAGCTCTTGTCGAAGAAGTGATTTTTTGTCCTTTATTCCAATTACCCAATGCATCTCGTTCAAAAATATATGCGGCTCCTGCCCAATCATCATTTACGGTCATATCTTCATTAGCCGCTCCTACAATTGCAAAACTGCCAGAAATAGCAACCGAATATCCAAAACGATCTTCTGATTCTCTATCTGGCGCTACTATTTTCCTTGGTTTAATTGACCAAGCTCCCATATAACCTGGCGGATGAGAAGAATTTCGATCAAAAATATAAGCGGAGCCTGCATTAGATAAACTACCGGAACCACCTGTAGTGTCTTCATCTTCCAAAAAAGCACCAACAATAGCATAATTACCTGAAATAGAAACCGAACCAAATAGATCCCCTTCTGCTTTATCAAAAGCCTGTAACTTCTGAGTAAAAAACCAAACTCCATTTCCATCACGTTCAAAAATATAAGCTGCGCCGGTTCCAAACCCATAATTTGGTTCTCGTGGACCGTCCCATGCTGCCCCAACAATAATATAGTCCCCAGAAATAGAAACACTTCCTCCAAAATAATCTCCGGCAGCTCCATCAGGTGCCACAATCTTTTTTACTTCTTTCCATTCATAGGGAGAAATCCCTTCGCGCTCAAAAATATAGGCAGCGCCTACATCTTTTTCAAATGCACCTACACTTACTTTGTGATCTTCACCAGAAGCACCCACAATAGCATAGTTTCCGGATATGGCAACTAAGCCAAACGCATCTCCCTTTGCTCTATCTGAAGCCACTAATTTTTGTTTAAAAAGCCAAGGAGCACTCGAAGTTAATCTCTCAAAAATATAGGCGGCACCTGCATCCTTTATAGAAGTAGCACCGTTTTCATCATTATCATTATATGAACCTACAATTGCATAGTTTCCAGATATTGAAACCGAGATGCCAAAATTATCATACAAGTTTCTATCTTGACGCAGGGTTGAATTTGGATTATTATTTTCTGCGATAACCTTTAAAAACTCTTCAACAGGTTGGGCATATAGCGTAGTTAGGCTGGCTAAAATAAATACTACGCTTGTTATAATTTTTTTTGTTTTCATGATCCTATATTTTACTGATTATCAAATGTGAAGCAATCCTTAAAAACACAAGTTGTACAGCTTCCATCTTCAAAATATACTTTGGCTTTAATACAGATCTTATAATGTATTCGACACGTACTAGTATCCTGCCCTTGTGCGGGTCCCGGCAAACCAATTGTAAGGTTCACAGAAAAAGGCCCTGTTAAAGGAGTACTGCTCAAATATTGTATGGCTTTGGCAGCAAGATTATTGGTATTGCCCGTACTTGAAATGTTTTCATTATACATAGCAACAGAAGCATTGTTTATGGTTGTGCCCGGGATCAAGAACATCCCCGATTCCTCATTACTTGTTACACCATCCGTGCAGCCGGGTGACATAGCTGCATAACCATACGACATGATTTGAAATTCAATGCCATATATTGGATCATTAGAAGAAAGATTTCCACTAATATTAAATTGATTCAAATTTCCCCCATTTTGCGAAATATCTAATTTTTTTAGCGTTAGTGTTTTGTTTGCACAATCATTGCAAGCACAATAAGGTAAATCATTTATAACTAGATTTGTTATAGGCGTGCATTTGTCAGTGCCCGTATTAATGACATCTCCTTGCAATCGAATCCCTATGGATGTTACCCCATTGGGTACAGTAACTTTCAAACAATAAAGTGTAGCTCCTCCTGAACCAGATTGTGGCATAAGAGATGGATTTGGATTAACCAAATTGAAAGTTAGAGCATTGTTGTTTTGATCGTAAAGTATTAATCTACTC
>NZ_JAIOHK010000051.1 GCF_019913785.1 Altibacter sp. | reverse complement strand
ATGTTATCTTCGGGACAGCGGCAGTTGATTGCCTTTTTAAGGGCCTATGTAAACAAACCAAGCATTTTGGTTTTGGATGAAGCTACTTCTTCGGTGGACTCCTATTCCGAAGAAATGATTCAGACGGCTACCGAAAAGATCACACAAGGAAGAACTTCTATTGTCATAGCCCACCGATTGGCGACCATAAAAAAAGCCGATAGGATTTTGGTTATGGAAGCAGGAAAGATTGTAGAAACAGGAACGCATAAGCAGCTTCTAAAAAAACAAGACGGCTACTACCGAAAACTCTACGAAGTCCAGTTTATGAGTGAAGAAATTGTATAAGATACTTCTTTGGCAGCTTTTTGGGCTTCAATGATTTTCTCAAAGTCCCCGGAATAATACATAAAGACTCCCATGATCATGGCAAAAAGAAAGAAGCAAACTCCCAGGATTACAAGAAACATCAAGGTTTTTAAGATAATTCCTTCTGCAGAAAGCGTATACAAGGCCTTCAAACAATACGCAGAATAGATAATTTGAAGGGGTAGAAGGAATAGGGCCATGGATCCAATAGACACTCCAAATAGGGCAAAAATTACCGTGATCACTGCGCTTATAATAGAAATTTGAGAAAGGATATACGCAAAGATCACCAGCAGTTCGGTATAATTAAACTTTTTGTTTTTCAGAAAGACCAATCTGGCCAATAAGGCATAGAGGGGCACGTATAGCATCATAACCAAGGATTGGTATTCATTGATGAATTCTAAGTTCTTCTTCGAAAAGTCTTCGGTACCCTTGGCAGTAACAGTGGAAAGATCTAAAACCTCCGGGAAGAATTTATTCAGAATAAAAATTTGCAATCCGGAAAGCGTAATGGCTATGGCAAAATAACTAATTACGTTTACGTATTTTTTTCGGGTTCCCTGAATATAACTACCAATTACATCGTTCGGTTGGGTAAAAAGAGCGATAAAAGTTTGTAAAAATTTATTGTCGTAATTGAGGAATTGGGCGCCGAAATCGTTTAATAGGTTTCTGAAATTAATGCGTTTGCGAATCACTTTTCCACCGCAGTTTGGACAATAGTTATTTTGTTCCAGCAGGGCGACCTTACAATTCTTACATACCATTGGTTAATACTTTAGATCTTTTTCGATCTGCTTGGTCAGTTCCTCGAGCGAATCATACAATACGAAGTCACCATTTTTTAAATACGAAATTTGTCCGTTCTCCTCCGAAACGACCAAACAAATAGCATCGGTCTTTTCGGTAATTCCAACGGCCGCTCTATGTCGAAGGCCAAATCGCAACGGAATGCTTCGATCATTGGAAACTGGTAAAATGACACGGGTTGCCGTTATGATATTGTCCTCGATGATCATAGCACCATCGTGTAACGGACTATTTTTAAAGAAGATACTTTCAACAATAGGTTGGTTGACTTCTACATGCATTTCATCCCCGGTACTTTTTACAAAATCGAGGCTGTTATTTCGCTGTAAAACGATGATTGCACCTGTGTTTGAGGCCCCCATCTTTTTACAGGCTTCGATAATTGCTTTGACATTAGTAATAGTGCCACCATCGCTGGAGAGCAATTTAAATTGACGTAAAAATTTTCTTCTGGCCCCAAAATTGGTGGAACCTAACATGAGGAGGAACTTTCTAATTTCTTGTTGAAATACCACAATGAGGGCAAACATTCCAACACCTAAGAATCCTCCAAGGATCTTGCTGAAAAGTTCCATTTCCAACAGCTCTGTTAGCTTCCAGATGGCGTATAGAATAACGATCCCTACAAAAATGTTGATGGCCACGGTCCCTTTAACGAGCTTGTAAACGTAGTAAAGCAGAAATGCAACCAGCACCACATCGATTATATCGATGATTCTAATTTCGGCAAAATCTAGTAGTTCCAAAGGCTATGTGGTTTTTGTAAAAGTAGGGTAAATATTTAAAAAAATTAAGAACTGCCTTTTAGGTTTTCCAAGAGGGTGATGCACTCAACGGCTTCTCTTACGTCGTGTACTCTTAGAATAGCCGCTCCTTTCAACAAGGCAACCGAATGGAGTACTGTAGTGCCGTTTAGGGCATTTTCCACACTGGTTTCCAATGTTTTGTAGATCATCGATTTTCGTGAAATTCCAACCAAATAAGGAACTTCCAGCATTTTAAATAGCTCTAAGTTGTTGAGCAATTCGAAGTTTTGGGATCGGGTTTTGGCGAAGCCAAAACCCGGATCAACAATAACATCATTGAGGCCTAATTTTCTGACCTCTGCTACTTTTTCAGAAAAATAAAACAGCAGTTCCTTACTACTATCTTTATAATCTGTGAGTTGCGTCATGTTCTGTGGTGTGCCTCGCATATGCATCACAATATAGGGAACGTTCAATTCTGAAACAGTAGCTAACATTTTGGCATCCAGTGTTCCGCCCGAAATATCATTCACCATAACTGCTCCTGCCTCCACCGCTTTTTTCGCAACCGTGCTTCGGAAGCTGTCAACAGAGATCAAAGCATTGGGGAAATATTGTAGAATTGCTTCAATGGCTGGCAGTACACGTTGTAATTCTTCGTCTTCAGAAATAGCAACAGCACCGGGACGGGAACTGTATCCTCCCACATCCAAAAAGGTGGCGCCTTCAGCAAGCATGGTCTCTGCCTGCATAAGAATCGCTTTTTCCGATCTGGTTTTTCCGCCGTCATAAAACGAATCGGGAGTCACATTTATAATACCCATTGCCCTTGGAATGGATAGGTCTATAAGTGTGCCTTGACAATTGATCGTTTGCAATTTTTTAAATTGATTTATTTACCCGAAATTTACGCAAAATACTAGAACTAACATGCCGGATACTTCCAAACAATACGATGCAGTCATTGAAAAGTGTAGATCGTTGTTTATCAATAAAATGAAGGACTACGGAAGTGCCTGGCGAATTCTCCGACTTCCTTCCTTGACCGATCAAATTTTTATTAAGGCACAGCGAATACGAGGCCTTCAGAAGAATACAGAGCAAAAGGTGGACGAGGGCGAGGTAAGTGAGTTTATGGGTATTATTAATTATTCGGTGATGGCATTGATTCAGTTGGAAAAAGGTGTCGTGGAGCAACCTGACCTCTCTTTGGAGGATGCTACCCAATTATACGACGAACAAATCGCCATTACCAAACAGCTTATGCTCGATAAAAATCACGACTATGGTGAAGCATGGCGCGATATGCGAGTGAGTTCGTTGACCGACCTCATTCTTCAGAAATTACTTCGCGTAAAGCAAATAGAAGACAATCAAGGAAAAACATTGGTGAGCGAAGGAATCGATGCGAATTATCAAGACATGATCAATTACGCCGTTTTCGCCTTAATACATTTAAAAGACTAATATGAAAGTACTCGTTGGCATCTCCAGAATATTTGTTGGAATCTTATTTCTTATCAGTGGTTTGATCAAACTGAATGACCCGGTCGGGTTTTCGTTCAAACTGAAAGATTATTTTGCACCCGATGTGCTAAACTTAGAGTTTTTGGTGCCCTACGCCCTGGTCATTGCCATCTTTGTTGTGATCTACGAGGTGTTGTTAGGGGTCATGATTATTATTGGTTACGCCAAAAAATTCACCTTATGGAGTTTGCTTCTCATGATCGTATTCTTTACGTTCCTCACGTTTTATTCGGCCTATTTCAACAAGGTGACCGACTGTGGATGCTTCGGAGATGCACTGAAATTAACACCTTGGGAGTCGTTTACGAAGGATATCGTCCTGTTGGTGTTTATTCTTATTCTATACTTCGGAAGAAAACATATTCAACCATTCTTTACGAGTGGAACCCGAAGTATCCTAGTATTTGCGTCGTTCGTGGGCTGTTTGGGAATTACCTACTACGTACTTCAGCATTTGCCCATTATCGATTTCAGACCCTATAAAATTGGGAAGAATATTACCGAAGGCATGACGGTACCTGAAGGTGCACCCATTCCCATTTTCGAATACAACTGGAAGTTTAACGTCAATGGAACCGAAAAAATAATCACCACCAACGGCGATTATCCGCAGCAGGAGGGAGAATTTATAAGCGTTGAAACAAGAGAGATACAGGCGGGATATGAGCCACCTGTTCATGATTTTAGCATTGAACGCGACGGGGAAGATTTCACTACCGATATGCTTAACGAGCCTAAATTGATCGTTATCATGGTGTATAATTTGACGAATTCGGAAAAGGAAGGATTTGCGGCCGTTCGTGATGTAACCAATGAAGCCTTAAAAAAAGGCTATAAGGTCATTGGTATGTCTGCATCTTCACAAGAAGTGATGGATGCATTTGCCCAGAAGAACCAACTTAACTTCAATTTCTATTTCTGTGATGAAACCACCTTGAAAACCATCGTGCGAAGCAATCCCGGGATTTTGGAATTGAATAGGGGAACCATACGTCAAAAATTACATTTTAATGATGCCCACAAGCTAAAACTGAACTAAAGTGGCTGGATATGTGCTTCAAAAATTAGGCTATGCATTGCTTACTTTATTTGGAGTAGTGACGGTGATTTTCTTATTGTTCACCATTCTTCCGGGGGATCCTGCCCGTATGATGTTGGGGCAAAATGAAAGCGCCGAACAGATTGCTGTTGTCAAGAAAAAATACGGTTTTGACCAGCCTATCGGATTGCAATACCTGCAGTATGTCAATGACTTGTCTCCAGTGTCATTTCACAGTACACAGACTGGAGATTATACTTATTTAGCTGAAGACAAATACAAAGCAGCGCTGCTCTTTACGATTTATGAAACCCAGGTTGTATTGAAATGGCCCTATTTGCGAGAATCCTTTCAGAAAAACGGTAAAAAGGTCAGTGCTGTAATCTCCGAAACATTACCGAATACGGTGGTATTGGCGGTTTCGGCAATTACTATAGCCATGATACTGGGAGTGCTTTTAGGTATTATTTCGGTGTTGTTTAAAGATGGTTGGATCGATAAATTGATTCAATTGATTAGTACCTTGGGTATGAGCGTCCCTTCCTTTTTCAGTGCGATAATTTTTGCATGGATCTTCGGGTTTTTATTGCATGAATACACCAATTTGAATATGACAGGAAGTTTGTATGCGGTAGACGATTTTGGTGAAGGCACCTATATTCAGTGGAAGAATTTAATATTACCGGCCATCGTTCTGGGTATTCGACCCTTGGCGGTGGTAAGTCAGTTAATGCGCAATTCGCTGTTGGAAGTTTTAAATCAGGATTATATACGAACCGCCAAAGCCAAGGGGCTGTCCTTTTTTACCATTATTAGACGCCACGCTTTAAAAAATTCGTTGAATCCGGTAGTAACGGCCATTTCGGGATGGTTTGCTTCCATGTTGGCAGGGGCCGTCTTTGTAGAATATATCTTTGGATGGAACGGTTTGGGAAAAGAAATTGTCGATGCGTTAAATACATTGGATCTGCCTATCATTATGGGTGCGGTTATCGTGATTGCGACCTTATTTATTTTAATCAATATTTTCGTGGATATAATCTACGGCTGGCTGGATCCAAAAATAAGTAGATAGTAGGTAGTAATGGTATTCAATAAAATTGACCTTACAACCCAAAATAGTAAATAGTTGAAAATATGAGAAAGAAAATAGTAGCCGGAAACTGGAAAATGAACAACGATCTCTCGGAAACGGAACATCTTTTGGAGGATCTTAAAGGACAAGTGATACCGAATGAGGTAAATGTCATGGTGGCACCCACCTTTACGAATTTACAATTTGCTTTTACGAGCCTCAAGAATTATCCCATTGAGGTCGCTGCACAAAATATGCACCAAGACCAAAGCGGTGCGTTTACCGGAGAAGTTTCGGCTCAAATGCTGAAAAGTGTAGGTGTTCATACGGTTATTTTAGGACATAGCGAACGGCGTGCCTATTTCCATGAAAACAATGCGGTTTTGGCTGAAAAAGTAAGTGCTGCTTTACAAAATGAGATGAACGCCATTTATTGTTTTGGGGAAGAACTGGCTGATCGGAAAGGCGAAAATCATTTTAAGGTAGTTGAAAGCCAATTAAGAGAGGGTTTATTTCATATAGCTAATTCAGATTGGAAGCAGATTATTTTGGCCTACGAACCGGTTTGGGCCATAGGGACAGGCGAGACGGCTTCGCCGGAACAGGCCCAGGAAATGCATCAGTTTATTCGCAAAACCATTTCAGAGCATTATTCCGAAGCCGTAGCAGACAATGTCTCAATTTTATACGGCGGAAGTGTAAAACCCGATAATGCCAAGGAGATCTTTGGACAGCCCGATGTGGATGGCGGGTTAATAGGAGGGGCTGCGCTAGATGCAAAGAGTTTTATGGCCATTGTTAATGCGTTTTAATGTCACAGATCTATCTCGAATATCAATTCAACGTTCAGCCGCTTCAGCCGGGGACCGAAATATTAATTGCGCAATTGGGTTATGCCGGTTTTGAGAGTTTTGTTGAAACGGAAACCGGAGTGACGGCTTATATTCAAAAAAACGAATGGAAAGCAACCATCTTAGATGAGATACAGATACTCAGTTCCGATGAATTTTCGATAAGCACTTCTTTTTCGGAAATAGCGCAAATAAACTGGAATGAAGAGTGGGAAAAGAATTTCGAAGCTATTGAAGTGGATGGGAAATGTGTAGTACGAGCTCCGTTTCACCCTAGTGCGAACGTTCCTTACGAGATTGTGATTGAGCCCAAAATGTCCTTCGGAACGGGGCATCACGAGACCACGTTTATGATGCTTCAGTATATTTTAGAAAATGAATTTGATGGGAAGCACGTATTGGATATGGGATGTGGGACGGCGGTGCTGGCGATTTTAGCTGAAATGCGTGGCGCAACCACAGTCGATGCCATCGACATTGATCCTTGGTGTTTTGAAAATTCAGAAGAAAATGTAGCTCGAAATAATTGCAGTCATATAAAGGTACAATTAGGCGATGCTAATATTATCCCTGAGCAAAAATACGACGTAGTTATTGCAAACATCAACCGAAATATTTTACTGAATGATATGGCGACCTATCGAAAAAGTTTTGCTTCGAACGGGATCCTGTACCTTAGTGGGTTTTATGAAGAGGATCTTCCAATTATTACCCAATGTTGCAATAAGTTGGGTTTTCAATTCGTTGACAATAAAAAGAAAAATAACTGGATTGCTGCAAAATTTGTAATTTAGTGTTTTAGCTGCTGTTATGAGTACGAAAGAGAAAATACAAGAAGATCAGGCCCATGCCGTAAAGGAGGATAAGGAAAATGAGATTATTCTGTATAACGACGATGTCAATACCTTCGATCATGTAATCAACACTCTTATCTACGCCTGTGAACATACTCCCGAACAGGCCGAGCAATGTTCTTTGATCGTACATTACAAAGGAAAATGTACGGTTAAAACTGGATCTTATGACGAATTAGAACCACGATGTAGTCTGCTTTTAGAGGCCGGATTAAGCGCCGAAGTGGTTTAGTATTTTTTTGAATTCCTTCATGGTAATTGTATAATAATGATTTATATTTGCACCCTCTTACAAGGGCTTAGACCAAGTAAGGGATAGGTTAGGCCTCGTGGCCTGCCCGAATGACTGGTCAGGCGGGCGCAACTGAATACCCGCCCGAGCCGAACTGACGTTAGGCACGTTCGGGCGGGGCGCATAAAATGTGAGGTATGTTTTATGTTTACGTTCTTTACAGTTTAAGTTGTAGTAGGTTTTATGTTGGAATGACAGACCGGCCTACGGATAGGTTACTTGAACATAATGCAGGAAAGACACCATCTACAAAGGCATATATACCTTGGAAAATGGTTCACCAAGAAGTTTTTTCCACTCGAATAGAGGCTAGAACAAGAGAAAAATATCTTAAAACGGCAGCTGGTAGAAAATGGAGAAAACAAAATATTAGGCCTCGTGGCGCAACTGAATAGCGCACTTGATTACGGCTCAAGAGGTTACAGGTTTGAATCCTGTCGAGGTCACGAATAAATCAAAAAGCAAGCTAAAAAACATAGCTTGCTTTTGTTTTTTAGCGGCTTTTTGATTTTCAAAGCGGAGCTTTTGAGGATCACTGAAAGTAATCCTTGCTTTTTCAAAGCGGAGCTTTTGAGGATCACTGAAAGTAATCCTTGCTTTTTCAAAGCGGAGCTTTTGAGGATCACTGAAAGTAATCCTTGCTTTTTCA
>NZ_JAIOHK010000005.1 GCF_019913785.1 Altibacter sp. | reverse complement strand
TTAGATTCCGCATCAAGTGCGGAATGACAAACCAATGAGAAGCTTATCCTGAAGCCTGCACTGAGCGGAGCCGAAGTGGATGGGCTTTTTTTGTTTGTGTTCCTTTCATTCAACTTTATCGTATATTTACCTTATCTCCCCGCTTTATTTAAAAACCATATGAAATCACTTTTTATTTGTTTTTTCATTTTTGTTTCTATTGGGGTTCAAGCTCAAATAGTAACTATTCCCGATGCTGTTTTTAAGGATGCCCTTGTTAATCTTGATGTTGTTGACACTAATGGAGATGGCTCTGGAGATTCTGATGCAGACACTAATGATGATGGGGAAATACAGGTAAGTGAAGCTGAAGCAGTAATAGGGTTATATATACCTATTAGTGGAATTAATTCATTGGTGGGTTTGGAAAGTTTCATTAATATTGAAATATTTCAGTGCCAAACTAATTTGTTTTCCAGCATTGATGTTACCAGCATGACTAACTTAAGGAAGTTGCTTATACGGGATAATCAACTTGAGAATCTAAATATTACTCAAAATTTTCTGCTAGATCATATCGATTGCTCTGGAAATGAATTAAGTAATTTGGATGTGAGCAACAACACTAATTTAAAATTTTTAGATTGTTCACAGAATAATATCTCAGCTTTAGATGTAAGTCAGAATAGCGTTCTAGAAAATTTGGTAGCTAGTGGTCAAGCAATTTTTTCGATGAACCTTAGTCAAAATCCAAACCTTGAAATTTTAAATATTCAAAATAATAATTTTACTGAAATCGACCTATCAAATAACCCAAACCTTATTGAATTATCATGTGCACAAAATCAACTATCTGAATTGGATTTGAGTCAAAACCTTTATTTGGAGTTGTTATTATGTTTTGACAATCAACTTTTAGGACTAGATGTTTCTCAAAATAGTAATTTGGAATTTCTGTGGTGTAATGAAAATTCATTGACTTATTTAAATCTGAGAAGTGGAAACAATTTGGGACTAAATTTTATGAATGCGCAAGACAACCCAAGTTTAAACTGTATTCAGGTGGATGATGTGGATTATGCTAATAATAATACAAATTGGCAAAAGGATATCACTGCCGTATATAGTGAAAATTGTGCTTTAGGAGTATATGAAATTGACCTTACTTCAAGTATCGTACTGTATCCAAACCCCATAAATGACATCGTACAAATAGAGAGTAATTTCTCTATTGAAATAGAATCGCTACAAATTTACTCCCTACTAGGGGAATTAGTTATGAGTAGACAGGGTAAAACCCATCAAATTGATGTTTCAAAACTTAGAAGCGGAGTTTATTTCCTAAAAGTAAGTACTTCAAGAGGTGAATTCACTAAAAAATTGCTTAAGAAGTAGCTTGGAGCAAATCTATAATCTCCCTGATCGTAGATTCAAAAAGTCCTGATGGAAATCAGGTTCAGAATGACAAACCGATGAGAAACCTATCCTGAAGCCTGCACTGAGCGGAGCCGAAGTGGAGAGGCTTTTTTTGTTTCAGGTCTTGGTGATATCTTAATGCTAATTAATTCCTGGTTACAGATAGGAGGTATTTCGCTTTGAATTACTATGGAATTTCTTCTTCTTATTTTTGAGATCAAGAATGATTTTAATGGTTGTTGGGAATAATAGAACTCGTGATTCTTGAATTAAGACACCAAACCATAAAATACTTTCATTTTTTATATTATAAGTAATCGTTCTATGATTAAATTAGTATTACAATCCTCCCCAGTGACGTAAGCGCGTCAATTTCATTTTATTAACTTAAATTATTAAGCGATGAAAAAATTACTTTCATGGGGACAATGTTTAGTTACCCTTATTATTTTCTTTTCAGCCCAATCATTTTTGGCAAAAAGCGAGTTTGATTTATGTAAAACCGGTGGTTTCTCTTCACACTTACCACATCTTGAAGCGATGAGAGGTTTGGATCATACAAATGATATTTTTTATTTGAAAATATACATTCATGTTTTAAGAAAAGAAACAGAACCAAAACTCGGACAATCTAAAGAGGATATCAATAGGCAATTAAAATATCTATACGATGATTTTGACCCTTTAGGCATCCATTTTGTTTGGGACGGAAATATAGACTACATTGATAATGACGAATTCTTTGAGGATCCTGATTATTATTCTAATCCAGGAGAGTTTCCTAATGGAACTGAGCCAATATTCAATACAAATAACCATAGTGATGGTATAGATATTTATTTTTTTGATATTGAAGAAGGTAATGGTGGTGTTATAGGAGGTATGTTTGGGAGAACCGATGATATAGGGGGTTCTGCGATGATTCTTGGGGGTAAATTTAAGGGACATCACAATGGGGACGAAATGATACCATCAACTTGGACAAAACTAATATCTCACGAAATGGGACATATTCTTTTCTTGTTTCATACCTTTCATGGTACTACCTTAGATGAAAATGAAAATAGCGGTGACCCAAATGCCTGCCCCGAAATCGTAAACCCAATCACAGATCCAAACCACCCATTATATGAACAACAAGTAAGTAATGGCTGGGAATGTGGCGATTATATTCCAGATACTGTTGCTAATCCGGGCATTAGCTGGTTTGCTCTTCAATATATGGAAGTAGATGAAAATTGTGAATACGAAGCAATTCCAAATCCGGGCGATTGGATTTCAGATTATGATATTAATGGTGATCCTTTTGATCCCGACCCTACAAATTTAATGTGTTATACCTATCCTACGTGTTATAATGGGTTTACCTTGGGCCAAAAAAAGAGAATGAAAAATGCAATTTGGTATTTGCCCGTCTTGAACAATACACTTTTAAATAGTTATACCTATATACGACCAAATATTGATTGTTTCGTTTGTTTTGAAAATAATACACATTTATATGAGGTTTATAGTTCAATTGATATTGGACTTTTGTCTGTTACTTCATCACCGAATGTACAAACGCAAATAATTGCAACTTCGGGCAACTCTTTTACTGCACGTGTTACGAGTATGTTGGATGAAAATGTAGGAGAACCAGGATATTTTAATATTGTAAATAGTCTAGGCACTTTGGCAACTCAGAGTATGTGGGTTGGAAAACCACAAGCAGTACCAGATGCCTCTGTAAATGGTCCTATGGAAATTTCAGGAGGTCAGTGGGGTCTTCATTACAAAATTATCGATGGTAATCTTAGATTAGATGGTATTGATACTTATGTTTGGGATTATCCGCAGCCTAATGAATCTCATGTTTTTTTTGGAGGACTACCGCCAAACAATCCAATTATATGGCAATACGATTATTTTTCAAAATATACCCCAAAATCCCTTAGCAATGGTGCAGGAAATGATACAGGGGTAGTTTCTGTAAGAGGAAAAAATCCTTGCGGTGTTGGAAGTAATGGTCAATTTAATGAATTATGTGTTGAAAATTTGGACGATAATGACGGAGAACCGGATTGTTCTACACCACCAGGGCCTATCTATTATTACCCCAACCCAGCTAGTTCATTGTTAGAGGTTGATCTTTCATTACAAGAATATCAAGTGTATACCGTTACTATTTATGATGAAAATCAAACAGTTCATTACAGCGATCAGAGCACTAATATTGTTAAAACAGTGGATGTTGCTGGATTATTAAATGGGACGTATTATTTACATATATATGATGATGACGCAACGTTAATATTAAGCGCCATACTTATAATTAATCACTAATTATAAGTATATTAATCTTTAGAAGTGTTAGTTAAACACAGCTGAGTCCTCACTTGAATGTGTTTACTGGCATAAAAGAAATTAATTATGAATACTAGATTATTATTCACCATATTAGTAAACCTCTTGTTTTTACAACAAGTCATTTCTCAATATACTCTAGTTCCTGACGCTAATTTTGAACAGGTATTGATTGATTTAGGCATTGATAGTGAGGGGACTTTGGATGGCCAGTTTTTAACAACAGATGGAATTGGCGTTTCAGACCTAATCATAAATAATAGGAATATTAATGACCTTACAGGTATTGAGGCTTTTGTTGATTTATCTCAGCTTTTTGCTCATGACAATGAGATTGACAGTATTGACCTTTCTTTGTTTCCAACAGCAATGGTAACGTTAAGTCTTGGGAATAACAATTTGACTTCCATAGATTTAACCCCAATGAATATTGTTTTAAACCTAGGATTATATGCCAATAACTTTACAGAGCTCGATGTTTCAAATTTATCAAATCTTGCCGTTTTAGAAATAGGTAGTCAAAATATTGCAAATGTGAATCTAACTAATGCTAACGATTTACAAGTTTTAGGGTTTTCAAATACTGCCATTCAGAATATAAACCTATCAGATTGTAGTAGTCTAAGAAATGTCTATTGTGAAGGCAGTCAAATACAAGCATTAGACTTTTCAAGTAACCAAAGTTTGGAATGGGTAGAAGCTTATAGTACTCCATTAACGACAATCAATCTGCCCAATAATCCCAATTTAGAAATATTAGATGTGAGTAACACGGTATTAACGGAATTAGATATTACAAACTGTCCGGGACTTCTTGAATTATATTGTTCCGATATTGGATTAACAACGTTAGATTTAGCACAAAATGTAAATTTGGAATACTTACAATGTGCAAACAATCAAATTATAAATATTGATTTTACGCAAAATTCTAATTTAGTTTACATTGGAATAAACAATAATTTAATTGGTCCAAATCTGGAGTTATCAAGTAACATCAATTTAACAGACCTGCATTGTTCAAATAACCCCATAGTAAGTTTGTCGGGATTGCAGAATTGTGTAAATATAGAAATAATAGGTTGTGATGAAACCTTACTAACTGAAGTTGATCTTTCTCAGAATCCTAATTTGGATATTGTAAGTTTTTTTCAAAGTCCCAATTTACAATTTGCCAATATTAAAAATGGGAACAATGAAAACATCTTTTTTATAGGCACACAATGCCCAGAATTAACCTGTGTGGTTGTAGATGATCCTAGCGCTCCCAATACTAATATTTTGATAGATTCACATACAACACTCGTAGAGAATACAGAAGATTGTGATGATCTCTCCATATCAGAAAATGAACTCCAAAAACTTTTCAGTTTCTACCCAAATCCCGTTAAAGATGTGTTATTTATAGAGAGTAATTTCTCAATTGAAATAGAATCACTACAAATTTACTCCTTACTAGGGGAATTAGTTATGAGTAGACAGGGTAAAACCCATCAAATAGATGTTTCAAAACTTAGAAGCGGAGTTTATTTCCTAAAAGTTAGTACTTCAAGAGGTGAATTCACTAAAAAATTGCTTAAGAAGTAGCTTGGAGCAAATCTATAATCTCCCTGATCGTAGATTCCGAAAGTCCTGATGGAAATCAGGTTCAGAATGACAAACCGATGAGAAACCTATCCTGAAGCCTGCACTGAGCGGAGCCGAAGTGGAGAGGCTTTTTTTGTTTAAAGCCAGAATGCAGGCATATTTAAAAAGAATTAGCGAACTCTAGTGGTATTAAAAGTACATAATTCATCATATCGCTAGTAAGACCTCTGCAACGACTATATTCCTATATGATGATGTTCCTATTGATCGAAGGACTGATATTTTCTTACTCCTTTATCATCTTTTTGATTATCCTTTTTCCATCTTGATTTGTCATCGCTATGAAATATATGCCACTTGATAATTTGCTTATATCTATATGATATGTATGTGAATTTTGAGAAGGAACCTCTTTAGATAGGAGGCTACCGGTAATGTTAAAAATCTCTAGTTTTCTAGGAAATGTATCAACTCCAACTTCTATGTGAATCTCTGTGCTAGCTGGATTAGGATAGATGTTGAAGTTTGTGATATTAGAATCATTTATCCCAAGGATAGGCAGAATAGTGATGGATACTACTGCTATATTTGAAGTCTGCCCGTCATTATCATTGATTGTATAATTGAAACTATCACTTGTCGTTTGACTACCATCATGAATATAGGTAATGATTCCATCTCCGTTATCAATCAAAGATCCATTTACAGGACTATCAATAATTGAAATAGATCCCAAATCTAATGAGCCATCGACATCTATGTCATTTAATACTACATCTACATCTCCACTTTCTCCCTCAACGACAACTAAACTATCATCATTTGCAATAGGCGCGTCATTTACAGGGGTGATTTCAATACTTACAACGGCTACATTTGATGTAGTTCCTTCGTTATCATTGATGGTATATCTAAAATAATCTTCCGGGATTTCACTGCCATCATGAATATAAGTGAGTGTCCCATTTCCATTATTATTCAAAGTCCCATAAAGAGGAGGCTGTGTAATTATGATACTCGATAAATCTAAAGTTCCATCAATATCCACATCATTAAATACTACATCTACAGTGCCACTATCTCCCTCGATGACCACTAAATTGTCATCACTGGCAATTGGAGCTTCATTATCCACGATTTCGGTAATAACGGTATTGGTTATAATGGGAGGGTTAAAATCAAAAGTTATACTGGCCAATCCGCTAATGATATCTCCAACAATTACAGTTGGTTTAGGTTTCACCTTAAATAGTATATGACCATGGCTTCCGGGTTCATTTGATGTACTGTCTGGAAGGTTAATATTGTTAAAAATAAACTCAAAAGTATTATCATTACGTCTTTCAAGTACTGCACTATGACTATACGAAATGGGTGTAAAAGTGCTCCAATCTAATTTGTCATCAAGTACATCCTCTACCGATACATTAATGGCAGAAGCTGTCCCGGTATTCTGAAACCGTATCATATAGTGTAAATAATCATCGATATCTTCTATTTGAAGCCTATCACCTTCAAGAACAAGTTTGTCATTTGGATCGTACGATCCAATAACTGTTTGATTAAATTCATGTGTATTGTCAATATCATTAACATCCGTTAATAATGGAGTAATAGATGTGGTAAACATCAATATATCATTTATCTCAACCTGCGGCGGCGGAAACACATTAAAATTTACATTTATTACGCGAGTCTCAAAAGGCAGCAGATCATTATAATTCCATGTCAGTGAATTGCTATTGATCACATCCGGGAGTATGTCGGCATCTAAAAAAACTAGCTTTGCGTCATCAAAAACTAATGTAATATCCCCGTTGGTGGTATTTGAGCCGCTATTATTGAATAGTATTTGATAATGCGCATCAAATCCTGGTCTCGCATCTGATGTGGGGGCTAGTACAACATTTACATCATCAGCAAGAACATCAACCGAAATACAGTAGTCTATAATATCGGTATTGCCATAGTCAATAAAATTTGATGATTGTGAAGGAGGAGAAACACTAAATAAATCGTTGTTAATATCTACTGTTGTCGTATAGTTTCCAAGATCCACGTATAAGGTGTAATCACCATCGCTATTTGTATAGGTGCTAATGGTGTCGATGCCATCTGTTGTTGTTACCATAATATTATCGGGCGAGATATCTCCCAGCGCACAACCATTATCATCAATATCAAATAAAATATTACCTGTGATTGAGTTCATTTCTCCACTAGCTGTTGGTACAAAACCCGATTGGTATACAAAGGTGTCTAACCACATCATGTTGTCTGCAGTAATCGAGAAAAAGTCGATGCCTCCTAAACTTGTAGGATACGTACCGGCGTTATCCGTAAAGGGAGTCCCAGCCGGAATGACCTCTACACCATCCACCCAATACTCCCATGTAGAAGCATTAATACCGGCACTGATATCAACGTTCATAGCAATATAGAACCACTCATCGTGTGGGAATGCAAAGGGTACAACACCTAGTGCAGTATCGTCAATTTTACCAACACCTGGATTTGCGTTATCTTGGTTAAAAAAGAAATTTCCAACAATCCATTCTCCAGCTCCAACAGGTACAGTTCCTTGTAAGTTGTAATAACTTACTTTTCCAGATGGAATATAGGCATAGAATCCAAGGCCCCATTGGCCGAAGATTTTGTTACCCAAATCAAGAACTGCATCTGTAGTTCCGTCATCAGGAATTAAACCTGAAAGGCTACCACTATGTGCTTGAACTGAAGATGCCATAATAGCGCATCCCATACCACCGCCACAACCCCAATCAGTCCAATGACCAACAGAGATTGGCATACCATCAGTATAAGACTCCATGTCATCTATAAATTGGGCATTTACGTTTATTATTGTCATAGAAATTAAGGCAAGTAAGAGGTATTTTAGTTTCATATTAGTTCAATTTATATTTTTTATTAAAATGAATACAAGTATTAATGTAATTCTCAAGTAATATACGACGACGTATTGCGAGCTTTAATAACACCGTAATATAATCGTTTTATTCAAATTTAGTACATCAAAATTTTAGTATTGAGTAATTCAAAGAAATGAGTTGTAAATTTCAGTTTACCAAATTACTTACAAAAATTGAAATATCTTTACGTTTACCCGTAAAGTGCAATAAATTTTAGCTGGTGTTCGTTGGAGAGGGCGCAATGCCGGACGTCAGCTTAAATTAGTTTTACCTAGAATTGAAGTAATAATTCAAAAAATTGACAGTGAAATAAAAAAATAACGAAGGCACAACACCGTGTATATTACATTGCTTCTTTATTCCGAATAATTGATTAAAAACAAGGTAATCCTAACAATAAACAAAACCTAATCACATAGTAAATAACTGTTTACAAGCGAGTTCTTGAGTCTCGTCCAGACCGGACCGAGTGTTAAAAAACATCCGGTGAATGTTTTTAGCGAAGGGGCCAGCAGGCGCGCAGGCATGTTGTGCCTGACCACCGAAGTTAATGTAGGTGGTTTGGGACACTTATATGTGAGATGTGGTTAGATTCCGCATCAAGTGCGGAATGACAAACCGATGAGAAACCTATCCTGAAGCCTGCACTGAGCGGAGCCGAAGTGGAGAGGCTATTTTTGTTTTCTAAAGAAACCACTATATTGCCTTAAATAAGCAACGTATGAAAAAGTTATTTTTTATCGCAATTACAACCATACTAATCCTTACTGCTTGCAAAAGCAAGGAAGGAACCGTATCTGATACTAGCTGTACTACTTGTGAAGATGCGATCATCAGATATTATGGCGACCCGGCTTTAGACGGATGCGGATGGGTGGTGGATGCTGCCTCAACCATTTATATGCCTGAAAATTTACAAGCTGAATTTTATGAGGACAGTTTAAAGGTTAGCATTAAATACAAGGTAAAAGGACGCGTTAATTGCGGATTAGTAAAAGATGCGCATATTGGAATAATTATAGAGGAAATTTATAAGAAAGAATAGAGCAATCAAGGTCATAAAAACAAAACCCCTTTTCAAAGCTGAAAAGGGGTTTTTTACTGTAACCTAACAATAGGTTTAATTTATAATTAATTGTTTGACTAGCTTACTTTGCGAATCTTGAATAATGGCAAAATAAATGGAGGCAGACAATTCCGAAATATTAATCGATTGTTCCGTCCCCATATCTTTTAGATCAACCCATTTAATAAGCCTTCCCGTCATATCATAAATTGAAAGCGATTCCAATTCTAAATTTTCAGGATTGCTTAAATATACCGTGCCAACTGTTGGGTTGGGGTATAAGACTAGGCTAGATAAAATCGAATTATCTTCCAATCCTAAAATCTCTTCAACGGTAATTTCGAAAGTACAAGACACTACATTTCCATTCTCTAATAAGGCTGAAAGTGTAATTTCATGTACACCCACAGGTAATTGGGTTCCGGCAGATGGGCTTTGAGTAGTAGCTGCTATATTGGGAGTACAAATATCTGTAGCAACAGTTATGTCACCCTGATAGTCCAAAAGTTCGTAGGTGGTTCCCGTAGGAATACTTACATTAAAATCGGCAGGACAAGTAACCACAGCGGTTGTGTCGTCTATAACCTCTACATACGAAACACAGCTACCTGTTAATCCATCGTTATCTGTAACAGTTAATGTCACATTATTCATACCTACATCATCACAATTGAAAGTATCGATATCAAGGGACATAGATACTATGGAACCATCATCATAGCTACCGCCGTCAATATCGGCCACAACGATAGTAGCCTCGCCATTACCATCCAATATAACAATATGTGTTTTACACACCGCGGTTGGTGGGTTTAAACTCCCGTCATCGGTGAGGCAATTTCCGGTAGCCTCAATATTGTTTAGAATCACGGCAGTTGGCTGCGGGCCAAATCCAAGATTAAAATTGATGCCTACACTTTGGAGGTGACAGTAACTCATTATCGTTCCACCACCGGCAGGGATTGCAGGTTGAGGACAACCACCTTCAGTGGTTGAACAACCGTCTATGGCCGTATTATTTCCATTCCAAACACAGGCGTGCGTATGTCTTGAGCCCATAAGATGGCCCATCTCATGCGTAACAACCATTACACTCCATGAGTATGTTGGAACATTCTGAACATTTAAATTTACTCCCGAATAACATAGGCTATTGTCTGAATCTGCAGGACAAATCCCTGAAAAGCCACTGGCTAATCCACCATGACCCGGAAGCATCTCAATTAATTGGCCAAGATCTCCCGTTAAGAAATCTGTCTGCGCATGAAATTTAGCTAATTGAGCAGTAGAATTAGTGCCATCATAAGGATCTGGATTCACCCATATCAACATACTTGATGTTCGTGTTAAAATACCATCGTTTGCGTACAATATATAACTCTGTGCAAATAGGCCCGTAATATAGGCAACGGTATTAGCAAGGTTTCCACCATGTACATTATAAACAGTTTGTCCGGCTTCAATATAAATGTCTACGTAATCACCCGGATCCATTGCACTAGGGGTTGCTAATTGTTCTGCGGTATAAGGGACACCATCGTCTACTGTGGCGCACGTAAATTCGAACGAAGCTTTTAAATCACTATCCCTATAAATAATATGATCACGCTCGGAATCTCCAAGTCTGCCAATTGTAAAATTACCTTCATCACTAGCAATAAAACCACTTATTTGGGTTTCGAAAATACTTATTGAAACCAGTGATTTATCATTTCCCGCTATAACCCCGCGATAGTGTTTTCCAAAATCTACTTGATTTGTGATTTCTTGCCCGGTGTCAATAAACGCCTTGAAATCGGGAGAAAAAACATCTGCCTGAATCAAGTCAAGCGAAATAATTTCACCATTAGATTTAAAAGGAATGCTAAGACGCATCTGTTTCGGGTTTTGAGCCAAAAGTTCATTCATCTTTGTTTGGTCAATTGTAAAAACAACGCCATCATTTACAGCTTCTGAATAATTTACTGTAGCATTTTTAGTTTGTCGATTGGTAATTTCAAAAGATTGAAATTCACCAGAAACAAGTTTTGCATCAGTAATAGCTTGAGAGATTTTGTTTGGTCTATTTTCCTGTGCCCATGTTAAAAGCGGCAAAATAAGAAGTAAAAAAATAATTTTTTTCATAGTGATTGGTTTTATCTAAGAGAACCCAATATAATGATTTTATTTTTTAAATTATTGAAGCGCTTCAATAGAAAAAATCTTTATAAAAATAAAACCCCTCTTCGCTACGATAAAAAGGGGGTTGTTGTTGTGTTGAGGCGCTTCCTTTGGTGAGGTGGCTTTTTTGTTTCACAGGTTAAAGAAATGAATTTTACTGCAATAGGCATCTATATTATGTGGCAATAAAAACAATTTTATTGGTCATTTCTTTTTATCAATTAACTTATCGCTAACTATTAAATTAAACGCAGCTTCTTTCATTCTTCTACTTATTGGAATTTTATGCAGACCAATTTTGATTTGGTTTCCCTCGATTTCATTTATTTTTACTTTGGAAACTATATATGATTTATGGGTTTGTACAAATTCATTGTCGGGCAAATAACTCAAAATCATTTTTAAAGGCATTAACACCATATATTTATCCTTATCTGTATAAATAGTAATATAATTTTGAACTGCTTCTATAAATAGGATATCAGAAGAATAAAGTTTAACCAACCTGCCATCAACTTTAACAAAAAAGTAAAAAGGAAAATCCTCAGCTCCTTTTTTTAAATTTATTAGTCTATGACTTTTGTTGGCAGCCTGAAGGAAACGTTCAAAAGATATTGGCTTCACTAGGTAATCGATTACGTCAAATTCAAAACTCTCAATTGCATATTGTGAATAGGCCGTAGTAAATACTACATAGGGTGATTGCTTAAAGGTCTTTAAAAAATCAATACCCGTGATTTTTGGCATTTCAATATCTAAAAACAGTAAATCTATATCAAACTTATTGATAAGGGGCTGCGCTTGAAGTGCGTTTTTACACACCCCTTTAAGATCTAAAAAATCAATTTGTTTTACATATTGCTCTAATCCTTCTCTTGCTAACGACTCATCATCTATAATTAAGCAACTTATTAAACTCATGCCAATTCTATTTTTAACATTACTGAAAATACATCATTAAAGCTACTAATATTTAATTTGTGCTTGTCAGGATAAATTAATTGTAGTCTCTTCTTCACATTTTGTAACCCAATTCCTCCGTTTTTAAGATCTTCTTTTTCGGTGTTTTCAACCGAATTATCTATATAAAAATGAAGCTCATTTTCTGTAATTATTATTTTGCATTTAATAAAATTTAAATCTTTTTCATCGTGGTTGCTGACAAATTTAAACGCGTTTTCAATAAAAGGTATGAGTAAAAGAGGAGCGATTTTTAAACTACTAGTATCATTGATGTTATAATCAAATTCAATATTGACGTCAGCTCCTTTTCTTATTTTCTCTAAATCAAAGTAATTGTCTAAAAATTGTATTTCATTGGATAATAAAATGGTATCATCTGAACAGTCATAAATTTGATACCTTAATAGATCAGAAAATCGAACTAAAACCTCCTTCGCTTTGTTCTTGTCCTTGTCAATTAGATGGTAGATGCTGTTTATTCCATTAAATAATGTGTGTGGATTTATTTGAGCCTTTAAAAATTTTACTTCAGCTTCAAGTTTTTCTCGCTCTAAAGTTTGCTTTAAAGCTCTATTTTTTACAGTCTCCAGTGGTAAAATATAAGTAAACGATAAAAACCAAAATATAATATGGATGAGTATGTCATCCATTAAATAACCAATATAAGCAAGATAAGGCAACGACTTTTCTACATTGAACGCCAATGTTTCTCCCTCCAGATCACTTTTTATGATGTCAAAATGCAATTCTAAAACACCTGAAAGATTCGCATAATAATAATCTACTAATGCCTCTAGCAGACTTATAATTAAAATTGACAAAATTGCCAACAACCAATAATTCAATCTAAATTTATTCTTATGCCTGTATAAATAGAGCGCATTAAAATAGACTAAAAAAGCATTGAAAGCATTTCCATAAAGAGACGGAATAAGCAAAGTGCCATCCGCAGAATTATATCCTTGCCAAGACAAATTTCCTGAATTACATATAAAAATAATTGATGCCCAAACAAGAATATGAACGAATATGTTTTTTAGTTTTTTCAATTTGTTACTGGTTAGAGTCAAATATAACTTGTTTTAAAAAAAGGAATCTTACTTTTTTATAAACGGCTTTTAATTGTTGACAAACGGAAAATTCACAAACCGTACATCAAGGTAAATATTCCGTTTATCAATCAATATTTTATTACACCTGCATTTGAATTCTTTTTGTAGTGAATTTAAAAATGAAAAAAAATGAAAAATTTAAAATTAACTCTTTTAACACTATGTGTTCTGCTTACAGCCCTTATAAGTTGTAGCAATGATGACGATCAAACCAAAGTAGTTCAGACGGATAACCCACTTGTATCAAATACTGATAAATTGGTTGATGACCATTTTAGACCGTTTATTGAATACACAAAATATATAGGTTTAAGTGTTGCAGTAATAGATGGTGATACTACCAGTTTCTATAATTATGGAGATACCTATAAAGGGAATAATACTTTACCTACTGAAAATAGCACTTATGAAATAGGATCAAATACTAAAACTTTTAGCGCTGCGGTACTCACTAAATTAATGTTGGAAAATGGAATTTCTGAGGATACCCCAATAAGCGAATTATTGCCGGAAGAAATAGATCCATTAAATTACCAAGGAAACGAAATAAAAGTTAAGCACCTATTAAATCACACCTCGGGTTTGCCGCGAATTGCCTTAGATATGGACTCGTACGACGATTTTAATATTAATGATCCATATGCTCATTATGGTTTTGATAAATTAATTAATTTCTTAAACCATTATGAGTTAACTAGAATGCCTGGAACTGAATATGAATATTCCAATTTAGGGTATGCCTTGTTAAACGTAATTGTTTTAAATCAAACAGAGCAGCCATTAGCCTATCACATTGAAGAATTTACAAATTTACTTAATATGGATAATACATTTATGACAAACAATTATCCCATAGGTGACAATAGTACGGGCGGCTACGATAATAATGGTAATGAAGGAAATATCTATACTTGGGGAATTTGGGACGCTGTTGGAGGATTATCTTCCAATCTTATAGATTTAGAAAAATATGTAAAAATCCATTTTAGAAGTTATGATGATAATTCAGAAGTAAAGCAGATCGTTGAAATCATCACAACTGAAACATTTAATAACGGTGTGTTTGGAGTGGGTAGAGCCTGGCATATAGTCACCCCTAACAATCACTTAATTCTTAATCATACCGGGGGAACTGGCGGATATACTTCAGTAATATTAATTGAACCAACTAGTGAGAAAGCGATTGTGGTGCTTTCTAATAACGCATTTATTGGTGATATTCTTCAAGAAAAAAGTATTGACTTTTTCGACACCTTCCTTAATAACTAACATTTTTTGATTAGTTGGTTAATTGCCCTGAAGGAGGCTATACAAAAGTTGGTCTCTTCAGGTTTTTAACCGCTACCAGTTCAAATAAATTACAGTTTTTTAAAAGCTAATATCATGAAACAAGCCTGTTTGTTTATTCTAATTATTAACCTGATATTCTCATGTTCTTCTTCAATTCGGCCAGAGTTTCCATCATTGGGATCTCCGTTAGCCTCGTTGTATACCTCAGCCGTTTGCTTTGACCCAGCCAACAGCTCGTGGGATAACAACTCAGGCATTGCTAGATAAAATGTGAGAAGGAGTAGTAAATACTAGAAACAACCAATCTGTACAACCCCAATATTGATAATTGTGATTTACATTCGAATTAATTTCCTAATTTTAAAGGAATTAAATCGTATCGATTGAAAAAGTACCTATGTCTTCTCTTCCTATCCACTGCTACTTTCTTTGGGCAAGATTCGGCTACAATAGATTCTCTGAAACAAATAGTACAAGAAGAAAAACGTCACGATAGCATTATCAGTAATAGCTATGTGTCCTTGATAAAGCATTATAAAAGGAACAATAAAGATAGCTGCATAGGGTATTTGCAAAAACTTAAAGTTTATGCCAATAAAAAGGAGTCTAACTTGGCTAATTATTATTACTATAAACTTAACGCGGGCTATTTCGGTCTATTTGTAAAAGAAGGAGAAGATGCATTCGAATATATTAGTTCAAATCTTAAAACATCTCTTGAATATGCAAGAAAATGTGAGGACCCCAGTATGGTGTCAAAAGCATATGCTAGACTCTCCCAGGAGTATTCCAGGTATGGTTTACATATAGAAGCCTTAGAATTTGCTAAGAAGAACGTTGAATATTCAACCAAAGCAGCTCTTTGGCAGGAAGTTGCGTTTGCCTATGGTGAAATGGGTGAAATTTACCTCAAAGGATTTCATATGACGGAGACATCGCTTCAGTGTGTTTTGAAATCAGACAGTATCTACCTGGCAAATAATTATCACGGTGATGACCGCGGGTTTACACTGAAAACAATAGCGGATATTTACAAACAATTAGGTAAAATTGATGAGGCAGAAGCCTATCAAAAGAAAGCACTGGCACTTTTTGTCGAAACGGACAATGAATTGCAACAGAAATCCATTCTTGGATCTTTGGGATCCATTGAACGGGAGCGCAAGAATTACCCTCAGGCAATCGCTTATTTTGAAGAAAGCATCACCTATTTCCGAGAGAATAAATGGTATATGGAAGAGGCCATGTATCACATTGGTTTAAGCGATGTTTATTTTGAAAGTAATCAGTTGCAAAAGGCAATAGCAACCGCCCAAACAGCCATCACTCTGAATAGGAAAATCAATAACGACTTTGGCGTTTTGTTGGGGTTGATCAATAAGTCGAGATTTTTACTAGCCGCAGGTAATTATCAAGAAAGCTATAAAATTGCGACGGAAGCAAAAAAGATAGCCGACGAAATGGACAGCTATTTTGATAAAAGGGACGCCTTGGAATTACTGTATAAGTCATCTGAAAAACTGGGGAGATTCGAAGAGGCATATAATTTTTCAAAGGAACACAAGAGGGTAAATGACACACTCGTTAAAAGACAGAACCTACAACAGACCAAAGCGCTGGAGGCTCAATATAAAAATGCACAGCAAGAACAAGAGATAACGATACTGCAATCACAGAACGAGCTGATTGCGGAACAGAAAAGAAATCAACGCAACTTGCTTTTAGCTATTATCGGCTTGGTTTTATTAGGTTTTTTGGCGCTGTTCATTTTGTACAGGAATAGACAAAAGACCAATACAAAACTACGGGAGCTTGATACTGCTAAATCTACATTCTTCGAAAATATTTCACATGAGTTTAGAACTCCCTTGAGTTTGATTAAAGGTCCCTTGGAGAAACGACTGTCAAGTGATGCTATTTCCGAAGACGACCGCAACGAGTTGGAGATGATCCAACGAAATTCCGATCGCTTGATGGAACTCATTAATCAATTGTTGGATATTTCCAAACTCGAATCCAAGCATTTTAATTTGACTGTTTCTGAAGGAAATATTTCTACTCTGCTGAAGTCAATAGCCGCTTCTTTCAACTTTATGGCAAAGGAGAAGAACATCAAGTACGAGGTTTCCATACCCAACATCGATCCGGTGTGGTTTGATAGGGATACCGTTGAAAAAATTGTAGTGAATTTGCTCTCGAATGCCTTTAAATATAGTCCTGAAGGTGAGATGGTTTCGTTGAGTGTTATACAGAAGGAGAAAACAATGGAACTGGTCGTGGAGAACAGTGGTGCGCATTTTACTTCACAAGAATTGAATACCATTTTTGAACGATTCTCCCGTTTGCAAAAAGATGAGGAAAAATTTAAGCAAGGAAGTGGTATTGGATTGTCATTGGTAAAGGATTTGGTGTCCCTCTCACATGGTTCAATTAAAGCGGAGAACACTTCGGCCTCAACCGTCAAATTTACAGTCCTGCTTCCAATCCATAAAGACGCGTTCGATTCGAGAGAAATCGTTGACCGAGATGAGAAGGCGGAAAAAACAGGTAAAAGCATCGAAGATAATTCCACCATTGCCTCTCATGAAGGCGAAGATATACCTGTGTTATTGGTTGTAGATGACAATGCCGATATCCGAGCGTTTATAAAGGCGTCTTTTAAAGATAGGTATGAGGTAATTGAAGCTATGGACGGTGAAATGGGCGTTGATCTGGCAATAGAGCGTGTTCCCGATATTATAATATCGGATATTATGATGCCGAAAATTTCAGGGATCGAATTGTGTGAAAATTTAAAGCAAGACGAAAGAACAAGCCATATTCCAATTATCCTGCTAACGGCTAAGATAGAAGAGGAAAGTCAGTATCAGGGGCTCGAGCTCGGTGCTGACGATTATATTTTAAAGCCTTTCAGTATAAAATTACTCGAATCCCGAGTGAACAATCTGGTTGCTTCCAGAGTACAGCTTCAGGAGCGCTATAGTAAAGAAGTGATACTTAGACCGAAAGATATTTCGATCAATAGTTTTGATGAGCGCTTTATAGAAAAAATGAAAGCCGTATTAGACGATAAAATTACTGATGATTCCTTTAGTGTAGAAGAATTCAGCCAATGCCTCAACATGAGCAGAATGCAATTACACAGAAAGCTTAAAGCCCTAATCGGTTTGTCTGCTTCAGACTTTTTAAGAATAGAACGTTTGAAACTAGCTGCTATCCTCTTAAAAAATAAGGAAATCAATGTGAATGAGGTTTGCTATCAAGTGGGATTCAATAACCCATCCTATTTTGCAAAATGCTTCAAAGATGCTTATGGAAGCTCTCCATCAGACTATAGAACAAGGTTCTAGAAACCCCTTTAATCCCTTTTTTACATCTAACAAACCGTCTTGGTACATCTGTGTTAGGAATTGTTACCAGATTGCTACTCTTCTAATAGTTCATTATTTAATTTTACATGGATAGTTTTCTTCTGAAGTGACCCTTTGAAACTATTACAAAGCAAGATGAAGAAAAAGACTTATACAGGCACTTTGGAGCAAATGAATACGCAGGAGATTTATCTCAATGTGAATTATTTGAAACCGGGCATGTATACGTTAAAAATAGTCCATAATAACAAAATCATAAAGCATGCTCAATTTCGAAAAAAGTAGGGAGGCTGTTCCAATGGAACGCCCTTTAGTAACTACTTTGACTTTAAAATCCGCTGGGAAGCTGCGCGGTGCCTTCGGGTAAATTGAGCATATTAACCGTAATATCATTCTGTTCCTTGGCAATAAAACCCTTTCTATAGATCATAATATTTAACCACATATCTATTTCGGTATCTACATAGGTAGTTCCGTTGTATTTCTGCCATTGCGAATTATTGACGAAAGCGCGTAGAAACCAAGTTCCTGTTGACAGATTTTGGTATGCGTAAATTTGATACCCTTCGATATTGTCTGTTGAAACCGAACTACTAGGCATGATGCTACCGGTTCGTCCCGCCCCTGCAATTCCACATGAATACCCTTGAATACTCACCAGATAATCTGTTGTAGATATTTTGGTATCGTAATCTAAAAGTCCATCTGCAGATAAGTTTCTGAAGGCAAATTCAACATAATTTATTGGGCCGTACTTGCTCTGGGCAATATCATAGCGCGAAAGTTCATTGGACGTGGTTCGGACTAAAAATTTGGAGCCTCTTATTGCGGTATTATCTCCCGGGGACTCCAAATAGAACCTACCGTCTACCAATACGTTGCCATCTACATCCAGCGTTGAAGATGGGTTCGTGGTATTTATTCCTATTTGTGCAGAAATAGGGCCTATTGTTGCAATTAATGCAAATACTATAGCTAGTTTTCTCATGATAGTCGATTTATTCAAAAATTGGTACTGAAGATGCCGTGCCTGTATTGGACCCTCCTAAATTGGTGGTAATAGTGACTAGCTCTCTGAAGTATGTTTTGTCATAGACCATTAAGGTAATATAATACTCCAAGGAATCTAAAATATCTAGGTCGAGCTCCTTATTGCTAATTTCCAAATGCCAAGTGCCACCACTTTTAAAAGTCCTAACCACAAAGTGACCTATAGAATAATTATCACCTCCCGGCACCTTCTTGATAGCATCACCCACATGTCTGAAATTAGCAACCCCAACCACATATTTAGTTTCGTCGTATAATAAATCCACATCGTTCAAATTGTCAAGATGCACATTGGTAAAATGGTAATTGACCGTATTAATAGGTGCTACATTCAGATTGTCAGGATCCAGAATGGTAATTCTTCCAACCGGCGTAGAACTTGTAATTCGCGTTACCAATTTAAAGTTTTCTTCAGCAATGGATACCGTATTGAGGTTTCCGGTAACCAATCCTTGCTGTACGAGTACATCACCTGCCACATGTAAGTCGGTCTGAGGATTGGTGGTGCCAATCCCAACTTGGGCGATCATAATTCCACCAGATAAAAAGAAAAATAAGGCGTAGATTTTTTTCATATTGCTAGTGTTAGTTAATAATTGGTGAAGAGGCTGCACCGGATGAGGTACCCCCCATTGGGATGTCAACCGTTCCGTATTGTTTGGAAACATCGTTTGAAAAGATCAACGTGCTGATGGTCCAAACACCAATGCTGCTTTCATCAATACTTGCAGCCTGTGGATAATCTGCCACCAAATGCCAAGTTCCTCCCGAAATAAAGGCAGAAGCAAAAGGCAAACTCGCATTATCAGGGGCACCGGGATTGTTGGTTAGATCCAGTTCCTGATTGAAACTCGCCGAAGTTACGATCACTACATAAGCTGTTGCATCAATTTGTGTGTCGAAGTCTTTTACCCAATCGAGATTAGGTTCTTCAATGATATATTCCTGAATATAGGCCAGTGCCACCCCGGTAGGATTACTAACATCTAATGATTTAATAGAATTATCGGTTTCTTGAATAAGAAAAGTGGATGAATCTACATTGGATAGCGTATTATAGTTTGTGATTTCAAGGTCGCTCGAGATATTCATATCACCGGCAACTTCAAGAGTGGTTCTTGGATTTGGCGTATTGATTCCCACCTGTGAGAAAACAGATGTGCTTCCCAAAAGGAAGCAGAATAACGGAATCGCAGCGGGGGCTTTGTACGATTTCATAAGTATTAATTTGGGTACTACAAAGATAGCCTAATTTGTGTAACTAACTGTTAAATAGTGTGTTGTGAATTGCATTATATCGAATATATTACGTAGTATATCGAATAATTGTTAAAATGAATATAAAAATGTAAGAATTGAAATATAAAAAAGTAGGAATTTTATACTGAAGAAGAAGGGTAAATTTGAACTTATTATACCGTAAAAATTATTTAATTCTCGCCTTTTGAAGAATTTCTGATTTGAATTTTTCTGAATCCTGCAGCACTTCAAAAAAGCTTAACATATAATCTCGGGCAGTTGTGAATTCTTTTGAATTATCAAAATGTACTTCTAGCCTATCCATAACATCCAACATTTCGGTTTTTTTACCCAAAAAACTTTCCCTGAGTTTATAGAATATGGAGAGCTCTCGTTGAAACCCTCTAAACAATCTTTGCGTGACGCTCGTTATATGTAAGGATGTATCCTCAATGGTAGGAACAGTTGCATAACTGGCATCCACAAGTCCGGACATGTCAAAATCATAAGGCACAGGAATAATCTTTTTATCTATAAATAAAAGCTTCTGGTTGTGTTGATACGCGGTGGAATAATCTGTATTCCCAATCATATATTGAAAAAAATCATTTTGTGCAGCACATAGATCGTCCATCGTCAAGGGATGTAACGACCTTTCTATGATGGCGCCATTGTGCCTCGCTGCTATATTGTCTAAATCTTCAATAAGAATACCCAAAAGGGTATGCTCCTTTTCCCTGTTTCCATTTTGATCGGTATAATCGATTGTGACCAATCTGGTTTTATAGTGATAGGGAGAGATAACTTCGTACAATTTATACGCCAAATATTCTTTGAGGATATTGTCATTGTTGTCTTCTTGTCTCAAACAGGGGAGGACTAATTTCAACTTTTTATGTCCTTCAAAAAGAGTTCCCGCAACTTCCTTCTTTTTTAGCTTAATCTTGAGAGGTGCAAAATAACAGTTCTTGAGTCGGTTATTACCTCGCGCCCTTATCTTCATCTTTAATGTTTTCCAAGAGCCATCATCTAATTTATAGCTAAGTTCTGAGCTCACATAGGTGCTATCATTGGTGTTTCGCTTTATGTGCTTATTGGAATAATTTAATTGAATGGGAAGTATCTGTGAGTTTTTAAAAAGTTCAGTTGTTTTTTCATCTAGGGCCGTTTTAGTAACCTCTTGGGCATACGAATTGTGACCCAGTAGTAAAAGTAACGTTAGCGATAGATGTATGACTTCCTTTTTCATTATATTTAAACGGCGCATATCAAATATAACACATAAATGGTAGTTGTATTGGTAGTTTGTTTTTGAATAAAGATCTTTGTTTCTTTCTCGAAATATATACTGAAACTTTATTCGTAAGAATTGCCAATTAAAACCGACTGCTTGAAAACAAATCAGTGAATTCATCTTCCATGCATACCTATTTTTATTCATTCCTACTTTCCTTATTTGTAATATTCAATGTTTGTAGTCAGGATATTGAAACCACTGTCGATAGTATTGCCAATCCCTTTTTGGAAATAAACGACGGCCCCTATGTGTTTATAGAAAACGCTGAATTAATTGAAAAAACAATAGTAAAAGGTGAAATTTTAACCAGACACTTGGCTGCAAATACTTACGACACCCTATTCAAACCGGAGGAGACTGTTTTTACCGATGTTAAGCATATTGTTGCCTTGAGCGATATTCATGGACAATACGATCTAGCGATCGAATTACTTCAAAAGAACCAAATAATTGATGAAAATTTAGCGTGGAATTTTGGTCAAAATCATTTGGTGATTGTAGGTGATGTTTTCGACCGCGGAGAAAAGGTAAACGAATTATTGTGGTTTATCTATAAACTCGAACAACAGGCAAAGACACAAGGTGGAAGGGTGCATTTCTTACTAGGAAATCACGAGTATATGGTACTGCATAATGATCTTCGGTATATTCATAAAAAATACAGAATGACCAGTGCCCTGTTGGAAATGGGCTATGTTTCATTTTACGACAACAATACGGTTATTGGCCGCTGGCTGCGTTCTAAACCAACACTTGTTAAAATAAACAATACCGTCTTTGTACACGGTGGTATTTCCGAAGCATTTTTAAGTCATAACGAATTTGAAATAGAAAAGATCAATGAGATCATGAGAGCTTCGATTGATGTTAGTAAGGCCGGGTTAAAATCTACCGATTTCTATTCAATCTATTACGGATCGGACAGTTTGATTTGGTATCGCGGCTATTTTGATGATAATTTAAGTAATGCAGCCATTTCAGATATTTTAAAACAAATCAATTCGGAACATATCGTTGTTGGCCATTGTTCGAACGAAGAAGTAGTTCAATTATATGATGAAAAGATATACGGTGTAGATTCTAGTATAAAATACGGCAAATACGGGGAGCTTTTGTTCATAAAGAAAAACAAAGCGTTTCGATTGACCCTGGAGGGAAAGAAAAAGAGATTTCGAAAAGCAACTACCTCCAAATAACGTATACAGGTTTATATTAGGTTTTGATCGCCCTTATATGTACCCAATAATCATCTTTTACAGTTGGGATGATATTTTCAAAACCAACATCACGTAACCACTGCAATTGTTTTTTTAAATCGTCCGGTTTATCAAACTCGGTATAATGTTCCACGAGCCACTCCCACTTTTCGCCGTCGGGAAAATTAGTAAGCACAAACGCTTCCCAGCGTTTTAAAAAAGCGCTGTGCTCTGCGGTGTTCTTGTCGATCATTAAGTCGGTATAAGCAAAAACACCTCCCGGTTTTAGTGCGGTGTATATCTTCTTAAAAAGTTGTTTTTTTTCTGCTAAATCGCAATGGTGTAAACTAAACCCGGCCGTAATTAGGTCATAGGTTTCAACAGAAAATTGAAAATCGTTAAAATAGGCAGTTGCATAGACCATTTGATATTCCTTGAACCGCTGTTTACACAATGCGATCATTTCCGGGGAAGCATCCAATAAGGTGTATTTGGAATCTGGAAAAGTCTCTGTTAGTAGTGAGGTTACATTACCATTGCCACATCCCAGATCCAAAATGGTTTTTGGATTGAAATTGGGAGATAGCCCCTGTGTCATGGAGGATAATAAAACTAAATAATGGGGGACACACGCAATCATATCATGCGTATAATTATTAGAGAATTCATTAAACTCGTTTGCTATGGTATCTTTTATTTTCATAAACCGTGAATCGTATTACTAAGATACTATAAAAAGTGTTTTCTTATTAAGCAATAATGCTAGCTGCTACTATTTACAGTCTTAAGAGATGTGCTCACTTTCAATATAAAAACAAGCACATTTTATCGGATTAATTTTACATTTTTACCGACAAACTGTGTTATTCACTATGAAAAACGATATCTTTGTCAGCACAACTAACTCCCCGTTTAGGCTATTTTAGAATAGCAAAACATTAATTTTTATATGTACGATATGCCTTTTACTTGTTAAGAGGTTGGAAATTTTTTATTGCCTATTTGAAATTATATGGGAACGAGGAAAGGAAAGTTGATACAGGAAATTACAAAAGTTGGTGTCGAAAACACACACCATGATTTAATAACATTTCTTGAAGCGGACAAAGGGTTTGAAGTTGTATTCTACAGAAGCTCAATACCCAAAGCACTATCTCATTTTACCACAAAAAAATTCATAGCCGTTAATGAAGCTTGGGAGCAGCTTACCGGTTTTAGCCAGAATGAAATTGTTGGACGTACTGCTGACGATTTAAAAATTATTAAGGTCAAAGAACGCAAGCATATTAGAAAGCAACTTGACAATAGTGGAAAATTAAAATCCTATGAGGCCGAAATTTTTGATAAAGCCGGTAGTGTGAAAGAAGTCATACTTTCCTTTGATAAGATTACGCTGGATGAGAATGATTATGTATTGAGCGAAATCTTGGATATAACCGAACTTAAAAAATCTCAAGCATTATTAAAAACAGAAAAGGAATTTTCTCAAAACGTATTGGCTTCTTTACATGAAGGATTGGCTGTAATAAACAAGAAAGGAGAACTTATTGAAGTAAACCCTGCATTTTGTGAAATGACAGGATTTAAAAGGGAAGAAATTGTTGGTTCAAACAGACCTCGTCCGTATTGGCCACCCGAATCGTATGCCGAGATTGAAGCAGCTTTTAAAGAGACTACAAGTGGAAAACAAACCAGACATACGCTAACCTTTATGCGAAAAAACGGGGAGCGCTTTCCTACATCGCTATCCACAGCTTCACTTAAAGACAATGCTGGAGAGGTAATTGCCTATTTTTCTACCTTTATTGATATCTCTATCCGTATAAAGGCAGAAGAAGATATCATAGCGGCAAAGGAATTTTCAGAAAATGTATTGGCATCGATGCAGGAAGGACTTTTAGTTGTTTCAATAGATGAAGGCAAGCTTACCAGTGTAAACCCATCCTTTTGTAGAATGACCGGCTATACCGAAGAAGAGTTACTCACAACTACAGCTCCTTTTCTATTTTGGGCACCCGAGTGTTACGATACCTGTATTGAACATTATGGGAAATTGTTAAAGGAAGAATTTCACGACACTTACGAAACTATATATAAACGGAAAAATGGAGAGTGTTTTCCTGTGCAAATCATATCGTCTCAAATAATTGATAAAAAAGGAAGTGCGATTGCTATTATGGCAACAATTCGGGATATAACAGAGCGAAAAATAGCCGAAAAGAAGTTAATGTCACTTAACAAAGCCCTAACTAGTACTGTAGCTGAATTAGATGAATTAAAAAACCAATTGCAAAACGAGAACATTTATCTTAGAGACGAGCTGGATTTGGTGTTTAATTTTGAAGAAATGGTGTATGGGAGTGCTGTCTTTGGGCAGGTACTGACCGACGTGGAAAAAGTAGCTCCTACAAATGCGAGTGTGTTGCTTTTAGGCGATTCGGGTACTGGAAAAGAATTATTGGCTCGCGCGGTTCATAAAATAAGCACAAGAAAAGATAAACCCTTGATAAAGGTAAATTGTGCTGCGATCCCAAAAGAGTTGATTGAAAGCGAATTATTTGGTCATAAAAGAGGATCCTTTACCGGAGCAGTACAGGATAAGATTGGGAAAGTTGAACTGGCTCATGGAGGAACCTTGTTTTTAGATGAGATAGGAGAATTGCCACTTTCCATGCAACCCAAATTATTGCGATTTTTGCAAGAAGGAGAAATTGAGAAAATTGGAGAGAACATAACTCGAAAATTGGACGTAAGGATAATTGCAGCGACCAATAGAAATCTTAAAAAGGAAATTGAAAAAAAACGCTTCAGAGAAGATCTATATTTCCGTCTTAATGTATTTCCTATTACAGTGCCTCCTTTGCGAAAAAGGCGAGAGGATATCCCGCTACTCATCGAGCACTTCGTAAATAAATTCGGAAAAATATATCGTAAGGATATTAAATTCATTTCAGACGCCGCCATGAGTCAAATGCAGCAGTACAACTGGCCGGGAAATATAAGAGAATTGGAAAATCTTATAGAAAGAGCTGTGATCCTCTCCAATAATGAATATTTACAATTGCCCGACTTCGAAATATCACAACAAAACACCAATAGATCAATTACCAATTCGAATTTATCGCTTGATGAGGTACAGCGAATTCATATTATCAAAGTGTTGGATACTTGTAATTGGAAAATTGACGGCAAACAAGGTGCTGCGCAATTATTAAAAATTAAACCAAGTACGCTACGCGACAGGATGAAGAAATTAGACATCCAAAGACCCGATTAAATTCACGTTATTCCGTTAAAATACACTAGTTCTAATTTTTGTCCACGCTATTCCGTGGACTTGCAAGCATACAGAAAATTCCACCCTTTTTTTAAAGCGCACTAATACAGTCTATTAGCGGTTTTGGCACGCCTTTTAGCTTCTATGGCATGGGAATTGGCTAATCTATTTTATGAAAATGTCAATCATGTCGGACAATAGTATACTTTTTGAAAAGGCAAAATTCAAAATGGATAAAGGTATCTTGTTTTGCGAATTCTTTAATACAGATATGTGTCAACGACTTCACGAAGAGATTGTCCATCTTTACATCCAGGCCATGACCGCATTGTGCAATGGCAATCCCACTCCTTTTTTGATTGATGTGAGAAAGACTACAGGAACCTATACCATTCATGCCGCTAAACTATTTGCCAATAGCCCGGAGCTAAAACGAGTAAGAATATCTGAAGCATATGTTTTGGATACAAACGCAATGAAGCTTTTAATTAGTTCCTATAAACGAATATACGAACCATTAACTCCCTTTGTCATAGTAAATAACCTCGAACAAGCAATCACGTTTTGCTTGGAATCAAAAAAAGAACATGATACAGTTAACTAAACTAAAGCAATTATCAGAGAATCAAGATGGAGATTTGTTAGAATTGCTTAAGCAAAATGTAATTTTTACGATCACCGACACCCTGGGAAGAATAACCTACGCCAATGAAAATTTCTGCGATTTAGTGGGGTATCATGAACATGAGTTATTGGGAGAAACAAATGGATTGCTAAAATCGGAGTGTGATAAAAACCCAATGTACAGAGCGCTGTGGAAAACCATTAAAAAGGGAAAAACCTGGAACGGCACGCTGTATCACAGTGACAGTAGCAATAAAAATTGTTGGCTGGACACTACCATCACGCCAATTTTAAATAGTAAGGGACAGGTGGAAAAATATGTTGCTATTCACAAAGACATTACTTCCGAACAAGAAGAAAAAAACAGCATAGCTGAGATCGAATTTAGACACAATGCTTTTATAGAGAGTATCCCAAATTTAGTAGTTTCTATTAGTAGATTGGGGAAGATTCTATCTGCAAATCGAGGAATTGGTAATCTTCAAGCGGATGAGCTCATTGGGACTTATGTATACGGTTATATAAATCCAATATTTCACGATTTGGTGCGGAAACACATTATGTCGGTTTTCAATGGTGGTAAACCTCAGCAGTTTGAGACTATGGACTATGGAGTTTCCGCGAATAAAAGATTTTTACTCTCCCAAATAGGACCCAGCTTTGGAAAAGAAGGAGAGATTATATCGGCTACTATTTCAACTAGGGATATCACAAACATTCGAACTATTAAACACGAACTAAGAGATAACGATGCGAAATATCGCACCATCTTTAAGTCTATAGATGTTGGAATAATTGTGGTGGCCGATGATAAAGGAAATATCACCGAATGGAACAAAGGTGCCGAGCTGGCCTTCGGATATTCGGAAGATGAAATAATAGGGTGTCATTTAACACAGTTGATCTCACATCAATTTAGAAAAGCGAGTATGAAGGAGCTTATTGCTGCGGCAAATAAACTCAAAAAAAGCAGGATGCAGGAAACCATCGAAATGCTAGGGCTGAAGAAGGATGGAAAAGAATTTCCGGTTGAATTTGCCCTGAGTAAATGGAAGAAAGGGAAGAATGCATATTTCTGCGCCATGATGTTGGATATCTCTAAAAGCAAATCTTTGGAACAGAAATTAAAAAACAAAACCAGAGATCTGGAATTATTCCTATATCGTTCGGCTCATGATTTGAAAGCGCCTTTTTCTTCTGCCGAAGGAATCATCAATCTTATGAAACAAGAGGATATAAGTCCGAATATCACCCAATTAACATCCATGCTGGATATTACCTTACAAAAAGGGAAATCCATGATCGACAATCTAGCACTTGCGGCAATCATTTCTGATAAAAATAAGGAGCTTCAGCCGGTGGATTTTTCAAACATGATTAACAATATAATTGATGGGCTAAGCGGAACAATTAATTTTCAGTTTATAAAGTTTCAAATGAAGGTGATGGTTCATGGCGAGCTTTATTATAATCATGATTTACTGAAGTCGTTATTTCAAAACCTAATTCAAAACGCAATCAAATTTAGTAGACCCAAAACAGACGATTTTCAACCTGTTGTGGAGATAGAAGTAACCTCCGTTCGAGGGGATGTTCAAATTCTTATAAAAGACAATGGCAGGGGGATTTCAGAGCTGCATTTGGATAAAATATTTGATCTCTACTATAGAGCAGATAATGAAGAAATTCCGGGAGTTGGGATAGGCCTTTATCTAGTAAAAAATATAGTGGACGATCTAAATGGGAAGATTGAGATAACAAGCGAATACCAACAAAGAACCTGTTTTAAAATACAATTGCCCCATTCGACCGGAGCATAATAAATGAAGTATAGTACAAACATAATGCTTATAGACGATAATAAAATCGACCTTTTTATTCACCAAAGAGTGATTGAAAAATTTGATTCAATGGCGCATACGATGGTATTTTCCAACGCAATACATGCAATCACCTATTTGGAGGTGCTTGACGCAACGAAAACAAATTGCGAAAAAGATTTTCCGCAGATCATTTTCTTAGATATTAACATGCCCGAAATGAACGGATTTCAGTTCTTGAACGAAGTAAAGAATATAAGTGCTATACAGAGAAATAGACCTCAAATCTATCTGCTCTCATCTTCTACCTTGCCGGAAGATATTAAGATGGCTAACGAAAATGTACTATGTACCAATTACATAAATAAACCCTTAACGCTAGAAAAAATAACAAATCTTCTAGCGCTCCCCAGACCTAACCGTAAATTTTTAAAAACCTTAAAACAACTACCATGAAAAAAATGAACTTAACCTATTTTGCTATTTTACTGTCAATTTTTTTATTGATTGTTACAAATTCCAATGCCCAAGTTGGGATTGGAACTACGTCCCCCGATCCATCGGCTGTGTTGGACATTGCTTCAACCAACAAAGGAATGTTGATTCCCAGAATGACTACGGTGCAACGAGTTGCTATCACTACCCCTGCTAGCGGACTTGTTGTATTCGACACGACCATTAATGCATTGTTCTATTACAACTCTAGTGTGTGGGTAAATGCGACGCCTTCAGTTCAAACCAGAACCAATCATAAAATTATCAAATCGGCTGCCGACTTAGCCACCGAGCTCACTGCCGGAGGAGGAACAAAGTACTTGCTAACAACCAATACCTTGTATGAGATTAATGGTGCGGTATCGCTGGCATTCCCCATCGAGCTCAACAATGCTTATATTTTAGGGAGAGACACCAACGAAGATATATTAGTGCGAGCCGGAGGGACTATTTTTACAGGTACTACTGGCGGAAGCGTAAAAGGAATTACGTTAACGGCACCCGGGGGTACCGTATTTGCATTGTCAGGTGCCAATACAGAAAATCTGATCTTTAGAGATGCCATTATAGCCAATTCAGGTTCTGTTGGTTCAATTTCAGGTTTTGGATTGATCTTTAAAAGTGTGGTACAGTATGTTGGTAATACCACGGGAATTACTTATAGCAATATAACTTCTTTATTATTAGCCGACCTTGGATGGTCAGATTCTAATGGTGGCACCTATGAAACCTATACCGGAACCTTTACGCTAATTCAAAAAGTAAGTGGTTTTATGAATGCCAATGGAACAGTAGTAGCGATAGACGTAAGCAGTAATCCAACGGTTACTAACGGCGTATTGCTAAGTACTGCTTTTTCGGGAACAAGTACTCAGTTTATTAATAAGTACACGGTAGGGACCTTTGCCGGATATAACTTTACGAATGCATGGACGGTAAACTGCCCCGGAATTCCACAAGAATCAGACAACACTGCTTCCGCAAACATTTATTATAACGGGGGAATTACAACCGGTTTTGTGCAGACGGTATCTAATGGATCTGAGCTAAACCTGACAGGAAATTCTGGATCAAACACAACAACCGCGGTCAATATGTTTAGATCGACTTCTCCTCAAAATAACCGTATCACCTATACCGGAAAGAAAACAAGAACATTTCAAATAAATGCCGCACTGTCGGTTAGAGGTAATAGCGGGACAGGAGATTACTATGCCTTTTTTATCAAAAAGAATGGAACTACCTCACTTGTTGAAACCAATTCCTTAATGCGAGTTAATAATACAGCCGATATTTCGAGTCAATCCATTTCGGGTACCGTAGAACTAGCCCCTAATGACTATGTGGAAATATGGGGACAACGATTGGTAGGTTCGGGTACGACCTCAATCACAGTATTTTCTCTTAACCTTAGTATAAAATAACGCTTTTTTGCCCCTGTAATTTTTATGGTTAGTTAGTTGACGGCGCACCTTGTTTCAATTGTGAAATGAGGTGTGCCTATTTTAATTTAAAAATTTGTACTTTTAAAAGGTAGGGTGAATTCATAACTAACTGTTATACTTTTAAACTGACTTATGTCATTTTTTATTTTGACGTAGGCAACTAGCTTTCAATAACCAAAAAACTCTTTTGTATGAAACGGAGAAATTTTATAAAAAAATCGGGGCAAGCCTTACTTGCCGTTTCAACCATTTCAATTACCGGTGCTGTAATATCTTCGTGTAGCACCAATGACGATGGTTTCTTTGATGATGGATATTACGGAGATGGCTATTACGACGATGGTTATTATGATGATGGCTACTATGATGACGGTTATTACGACGATGGTTATTATGACGACGGTTACTACGATGACGGCTACTATGATGATGGTTATTACGATGATGGTTATTATGATGACGGCTACTATGACGATGGCTATTACGATGATGGTTACTATGATGATGGCTATTACGATGATGGTTATTATGGAGATGCCCAAACAATTCGAGATATTCTATTGGACGGGAACTGGATCGTTGCCAGTTATATTGACAGCGGCGTGGATGAAACATCCGACTATAATGGCTACACAGTCGATTTTGCAACCGGAGATCAAGTATCTGCCACCAACGGTAGTAATACCAATAATGGAACCTGGGTTGTTTCTAGTAACGGACAGAATCTAGCCCTTAACTTTACAGGAGCACCCTTTAATGAATTCAACGACGATTGGGATATCATAAGTGTATTGCCAAACCGCATTGAAGTGAGAGATGTGAGTGGAGGCGGTAGTGGAACCGATATTCTTGTCCTTGAGAAGCTTTAATTTCTAATTAATTTTAATAATGGACATTTCAGAAGCTATTTTTTGAAATGTCCATTTTAATTTTTTACCTCTTCTATTTTGAAAACCATTCTATTTCTTCACGATACAACGCTTGCTACGCCTAGAGGTGCCGAACTCACCATTGGAGAACTTTTTACACTTGGTGAACAAAAAAACTTCAACGTACTTCTAGATTATATCAACGATTTTGAAAAGACAAAACGACTTATTTCCGAAAGCGATCTTGTTGTTTTAAACAGTACTTCGCGCTGCAATTTCGAAAAAGAACTTGTAAAACACCTCATTTCAAGTGAGATCCCTTATATAAAAGTAGAGTACGACTATAATTTTTGTATCCGAAGAAATATACTGTGTACGGTCGATCCGAAAGTGAGAAGTTGTTGTGACCCCGATAAGTTTCACCTTTTCCGAAAATTGTTTGCAGGAGCCGCACTCAATGTGTTTCAATCTCCCAAACACTATGAATCCCACTACGATTTCTATGGAGAAGCCGTGGCGAACAAACTCATTATGCCTCCTACTGTCGATGTTTCCAAATTAAAGCCTTCGGAAGAAAAAATAGCTGACACCATTCCATTTTTTGGGGATCTGAATTTCTTAAAGGGAGGACACGAATTTGTAACCTATGCCGAAACACATCCCGAAATGAAGTTTACCGTGTATGGACGAAACCGATTGCGACGTGAGATGCCTGCAAATATGAGTTTTCACGATCCGATTCCCAACACCGAAGTACTCGAAATTTTAGGAAAAACAAAACAATTTATCTGCAAACCCGTCTGGCCCGAACCTTCTGGCAGGTTGGCAGCCGAAGCCTTTCTTTCGGGTTGCGAAATGCTTGCTAACGATCGCGTAGGGACTTTTTCATTCGATTTTTACCCCAATAACAAAGAACAGGCCATTGCCGAAATGCAACAGGCCCCCGAAAATTTTTGGGAGGCGGTCGAAACCATTCTCGATGGCGCCAAAAAAGTGAAAGCTCCAAAACTGGGCAAGGTCTTGGTCTATAAAAGCTATGGCGGATTGGGAGATATTTTCTTTGCCGTTCCGGCCATCTATAAACTCGCTGAGGTTTCGGAGGAACTTCATTTTGCAGTGGCACCTAGATTGGTCGATTTCTTTAGCAAACACCTTAACGTAAAAGTGGTCAATGAAAAGGAAGTTCGCGAACAGGAAGACCGCTACGATCATATTTACGAATTTGGCAATTATCCGGCCTTTAGGGGCTATGATCTGCCGCACGCTTTAAAGTATCCTACCCACCGGAAGGTAAAACAACATGCCATTCAGCATTATATAGATACAGCGGCAAAACTTCATCTGGATATCGATAACCATTTGGAAGGCTATCCGTATTTCAAGTCGGAAAAAGATTTAAAAAATCCTTATTTCGTAGTGCATCATGGGGCAGGCTTTCTGCTGAAAATATGGCCCACCGACAAATACGCTCGGCTCATTGAAAAACTATCTGATATCTATCCGCATTTGGGTTGTAAGATCATTATGGGGCCGGACGACCCCGATATTGCCTCTCATTTTACCAAAGAGATGCCGCATGTGAAGTATATCACCGGGGGCATGGTAGACGTAGGTGAAGCTATGGAAGGCGCACTATTCCATATTGGTAATGATGCCGGGATTACCCATGTGGCCGGCAGTTTTAATGTGCCTTCGGTGGGGATTTACGGTCCTACCGGCCCGGGAAGCTGGGGCAGTTTCGCGGAACACAATGAACTCATCTGGGGCAAGAAAGGCGTATGCGCCATTCGCTGTAACTACGATGTGATTCTTAGCTGTGAACATAAGATCTGTTTGAATTCGGTGACGGTGGACAGAGTCTTGGAGGCAGTCTATAAGGTGATCGAAAGGGCCTATCCTAACCAAAAGACCACCTTAAAATTAAATCCGCAGGCACAATTTGAATTTTCCGAAAACGATTGTTTAATTCGATTGGGAGAGCAGGAACTCTTGCTGGAATATCACGACAATGCCATGCGGAAAAATATAGAAACCCTGCTTCTGAAAAAGGAGGAGACTGGGATAGAAGACGGTGATTTTAAATTGGTGACCGACGTGCTTAAACAGCAACACATCCTGTTTGAAGTGGCTACCTTTCGCCGATAATTGAAGAACTTTTGACTATCTTTCGGCTTCAAAAAAGTTGCCATGATTTCAGAAATTATAAAGACCCGAAGGGCTGTTTTTCCTGCTCAGTACAATAACGAACCCATTTCAAAAGAGGAAATTCAACACCTACTCGAAGCGGCCAATTGGGCACCTACACATAGGCGCACCGAGCCCTGGCGATTTAAAGTGATACAGGGTGAATCACAAAAGCGCTTTGCCGAATTTCTTTCAGAAACCTATAAAAATAAAACTGAAAACTTTTCAGAATTCAAGTACAAAAAGTATCGGGAAAATCCGGTAAAAGCGGCCTGTATTATCGCCATTTGTATGCAGCGAGATCCTGCCGAAGCCATCCCCGAATGGGAAGAAATTGCGGCAACGGCCATGGCGGTACAAAATATGTGGCTCACGGCACATGATATGAACATTGGCGCCTACTGGGGCTCTCCGGGTATTGTAAAATATATGAACGCCTTTCTTCCTATGGAACCGGGCGAACGCTGTCTTGGTTTATTTTATTTGGGGAAGTACGATGGTACCCTCGAAGAAGGAACCAGAAAGACATCTATCGAGGAGAAAACGGTATGGCTTTAAAACAACAACTCCCAGTTCATAAAAACCTTATACACAAACAGTCCTAAATACACCACCGTAGCCATAAACTTGATAAAGGTGGAGGCTAAGAATCCTATAAACGATCCCAGCGCTGCCTTAAAGGCTTTGGGGCCTTCGGTTTTGTTAAACAGAAGCTCACCTACCAATGCTCCTGCAAAAGGGCCAATCAATATACCAAAGGGGATAGGGGCAATAATTCCAATGATCAATCCAATAGTGGTGCCCCAAGCACCCGCCTTGCTGCCCCCAAATTTTTTGGTTCCTATGGCGGGAATGATATAATCCATGACGTAAATGCCAATCGCCACAATCCCTGTGAGCACAATAAATACCCAATCAAAGGGAATAGAAGGAGCCAAATGCAAGACGAGCAACCCGAGCCAACTTATAGGAGTGCCCGGTATAACAGGAAGGATACTTCCCAAAATACCTACCAGCATTAAAATTAAACCAAGAAGGAGAAGTGCGATGTCCATGAATATCCTATAAGACCCCTAAAATACAAATACGTTACAATTTTATAACTAAAAAATTAGTTCAAACTAAATAATTAGTTATATTTGTCACACTGAGCCTGTCGAAGTGTGAACGAAGTACAGCCGAAGGGTCTCATTTTAGTAATAGCAAATAATAGATTTATGAAACAACTCACCAAAGCCGAAGAAGACATCATGCAGATCCTTTGGGATCTGGGCGAGGCCAATGTGGCCGCTATCATAGACGAATTTCCCAATCCCAAACCTGCTTATAACACGGTTTCTACCATTGTACGTATCCTTGAAAGCAAGGAGTTTGTGGATTACCGAAAGGAAGGGCGAGGGCATATCTATTTTCCGAAGGTGACCAAGAACGACTATAGCAATCAGACGCTCAACAAATTGGTGGACGGCTATTTTCAAGGCTCCTTTAAGAGTATGGTCTCCTTTTTTATGAAGAAAAACGACATCAGCATCAAAGAGATGGAAGCCATCATGAAAGAAATTAATAACGGAAAGAAATGATACATTATATCTTACAAACCTTGGCGTTTCAGCTGCTATTTTTAGTAGTGTACGATCTTTTTCTGAAACGGGAAACCTTTTTTAATTGGAATAGGGTCTACCTTTTGATCACTCCAATACTGAGCTTTTTACTCCCGTTGATACAAATTGAGGCTATTCAGCAAAATATTCCTGAACAATTTATCATTCAGTTGCCGGCGGTCATTGTAGGCGGCACTGCTTCGGAAGGGATTACTGCTGCCGAAACCACTGCGTCGTTTTGGAATTTCGGATGGGAATCCCTTTGGTTATTTGGAGTCGCCATCAGTTTGCTTTTCTTCAGTTTTAAATTGTATAAAATATTCAAGCTGAAAAATTCAGGAACCCGCACGCAGTTCGAAAAATTAAAATTGATCATCCTCCCAAAATCCGATGCCGCCTTCTCCTTTTTCGATACAGTTTTTTTGGGCGAAACCCTTTCAGAAACACAAAAACAAAACATTCTCTTACACGAACGCGTACATATTCAGCAGTATCATTCGGTAGATTTGCTATTCTTTGAAGCACTTCGTATAGTTTGTTGGTTTAACCCCTTGGTCTATGTGTTTCAAAATAGAATGGAACTGCTTCAGGAGTTTATTGCAGACGATAAGGTAGCCTCGCAAAAGGACAGGAGTTCCTACTATCAAGACCTGTTGTCTCAGGTTTTTAAAACCGAAAAAATTTCATTCATCAATACCTTTTTCAATCATTCATTAATTAAAAAACGAATCCTTATGTTACAAAAATCAAAATCAAAGAAAATCTTTCAATTAAAGTATTTAGTACTCATTCCTGTAGTTTGCGGGATGTTGGTCTATACTTCCTGTGCCCAAGAAGCAGAGGGAAGTGCCACGGCCACCACGGCCGACTATACAACAACTTCGGCTTCAAAAAGTGAAGTAATTCAAAACATCGAAGCCCTAAAGGAGTCTATTGCTGCCAAGGGAAATTTATCTTCAGAAGAAGAAAAAGCGCTAAAGACGCTTATGGTATTAACTTCAGATGAAGGCATGAACAACCTGCATTTCGATGCCGTAAAAGACCAGATCGAGATTCCGTTTGGGGTGATCGACAAGGTGCCTGTCTATCCTGGTTGTGAAGGTCTTGACGCTGAAGAAACCAAAAAATGTTTTATTCAGAAGATCTCGACCTTTGTAGGGGATAATTTCGAACTGAAGAATCTAAACAATACCGCCATATTCGGGAAGCAGAAGATCATGGCTACTTTTGTGATAAATCGCGAAGGAGCAGTGGTGGTAAAAGACATTAAGGCCGATCACGCCGAATTACAGGCGGAAGCACTGCGAACCTTGAATCTATTACCAAAAATGATCCCGGGAGAACACCAAGGGAAAAAGGTAGCCGTGCAATATGGTTTGCCCATTGTATTTATAGTAGAATAGTATTTTTAGTGATTTTTTAGAAGAGATGCCCGGGTGAAATTCATCTGGGCTTCTTCGTTTTATAGAAGGATGCTACTTACAGTTAAAAATTGTAATTTTCAGTTTTCTAATCGGGCGATGAAAAACTGCTTTTTAATCATACTTCTTTTTGGGTGGGTGACCTCTTGCCAATTTTTTGAAACTGAAAAGATTTCGACCGAAACCTTTTATGAAGAAGAACTAAAAACCATCAACTGGCAAGATGTAGATCAATACCCGGCCTTTTCACAATGTGAGAACACTTCCGAAAAGTTAGCGCAGAAGGCCTGTTTTGAACGTGTATTATCCACTAGGATTTATGAATATATCGACTCAAAAAAAATAGTGGCGCAACGAGAACTGAACGATACCGTTTTTCTAGACTTTAGTATTGATAGAGCTGCTACGCTATCGGTAAACCAAATAAAAATGGACAGTTTGTTGCAAAATGAATTCCCTAAAATGGAACAATGGCTTCAGGAGAGTGTGGATTCAGTTACCATCGTAGCTCCCGCTTTTAAACGGGGCATTCCGGTAAAAACCGAGTTTAGACTTCCAATTATTATTAAAACACAGGAACTATAGATTCAATTTATATCCTAAGGTGATATCCACCGGAGTTTCACCATTGTTATCGATGGTCAAAGCCACAATATCGTGGTATGCCAAGGTAATATAACCGTTACCTAATTTGTAATCAAATCCAATTCCGAAGGCACCGGGAACCTGAAAGCTAGTACCGGAACCATAAATATCGGATATTTCGCCATTGTTATCCAAGATGATTTCATTTCGGCTCACGCTGGTAAACGTAGCTGCTTTGACATTGACAAAAGCATCGAATTTCTCCGACTTGACAAACTTGAATCGGTAGCTAAACGAAAGCTGAGAAGAAGAGAATTTATAATTTGAACTTTCTATCAATTGTTTAAACTGAAAGACTACCGAATGCCGTCTTAGCTGTACTTCATCCATCAGTTCAAAATCTATGCCCAGCGAAGGAAGATACTCGTTATTGGGATTATAGAAATACGCATTGTTAGACATGCCAGCAAAAACACCAAGCCTTGTTTGTATCCTGAACTTGATCGCTTCATACGTAAAATTAGGATCCACCTTTTTATTATAGGCAACAAAATATTCCCGAAGCCCGGTCAGCGTAAGTTTCAATTTATCGGTCGAGAGTGGGGCGTCTTTGGTCAATAATTTTAGTACATCCTTGAATTCTTCCTGATAACCATCTGCTCCTCTCGTATTTTTCAGTTCGGCGATGGTGCTTCCCTGTTTGGCAAAATAGCGATATTCTTCATTGATCGAATTCCAAAGTAAGGATAGCGTACCGTCCACTTCCGTTTTTAAGGTATAGGTTTGTCCGTCAACAGTATATTGCTGTTGCGCCTGAACCGTAGCGATGCATCCTAACATCAAAAAGGCAAAGAGGGTGTGTAGGTATTTCATAAGGGCTTGATTTAGTACGGTTAAAGGTAAAAAATTAATTCAATTTATATGTTTTTTATGTGTACGACCTTTCCATTGGTAGCTTCCGGTGAAACTTCCTAGGACAACACAGACAGTTATTACCGGATAGCAAAGCACACTCAACAGGAAGGATACGAACGGAACTTTTCGTGTGAAAAAGGCAGCTGTTCTGGACAGGAATATGAAATCTACCAGCAGCTTGGCTCCTAAAAATGCAGCATAATAGGGAATTAGCTCATGCTTGATAAAACAAAGCAGCAGACCCAGTACTACCAAAAGATTTGCTGCAAAAACAATCAATCCCAGGGCTGTGGTTGCCAGGTTCTTTTGTTTCGAAGTTTTTGAAGCCCACCGAATGCGTTGTTGTACAAGCTCCGTCCATTGTCTACAAGGTTGCGTGAAGACGATGGCTTCTTTCGATTTTAGAAATTGAATGTCCTTCGGAAAAGCTTGCTTCATTTTTTCCAATATAAAAATATCATCACCGCTCGCAATATGATCGTTTCCGCCAAAGCCATTTAGCTGTTCAAAGGCATCTTTTCGATAGGCCAGATTAGCGCCATTGCAAAGTAGAGGGTTATTTAAGCCGAAACTACCCATTGCAACTCCCTGCAGGCTCCAGCCATCCATTTGCTGATATTGCTGAATAAAGGCTCTGTTCGAAGCATAGCCCACCGGGCCGGCGATACACTTCGGTTGGTGTTTTTGAATGAATGCGTCGTATTCCCGAAGCCAATACTTCGGCACCTGGCAGTCGGCATCGGTGGTGAGTATCCATTCGTATTTGGCTTTCCGAATACCCGTAGTTATAGCGTCCTTTTTCGGGGAACCACTAGTCCGGATATTGGAAAGCACCTGAAATGCTAACTCGGTTTCGGTTTTTAGTAGCTCCTCTATAAGTGCCACCGAAATATCTTCCGAGGCATCGTCGACAAAAAGCAGTTCAAATTGTGCTGCGGGATACTTCAGTTTTTTAACCGATTCTAATAAAGCAGGCAGATTTGCAGCTTCATTTCGGAAAGGAATAACGATTGAAAACCGATTCTTAGTTGTTTTTTCTTCAGAAATAAATTCGGTTAATTGAAGCGTGCCCACCAATAGCAAACCCATGGCGATAAGATATACTAACCCGATGATCATTAGTGCCAAAGTCATGATCTGTTAGGTTTGTACGTGATTACATAAAAACTACCAATGAGGGACGGGATTACAAAATTGAGAATCCACATGGCCAGAACGGTACATAATACAGTGAGTTCGGGGACTCCCGCTAACGAAAACAACCAGACCGCTACACCTCCGCGAACCACCACGTCCAACAAAAAAAGTGTCGGTATCACCGAAGCCAATAAATACATCGCAAAAATAAGGGGATAGGCCTGTGAAAACGCGATATCGGCTTCAAAAAAATGGAGAATTTTTAAAAACAGATAGCTAAAACACAAATAACGGCCGAGTGAATAGATCAGGGTTTTTTGTTTAATCGGCCTTGGTAATTTTTTGAAGTATGTCAGTATATTCTTTATCGAAAGTCCTTTGATTAGCATTTCTTTTTCTTTTAAAAGAAAACCAACAATTCCGAGTAGGAGCAGGGCTGTAAGAAATACCGCAATGTGGAGCGTTGAAAAGGAAAGACTATAGCGTGAAATCACCAAAAGAAGTCCGATACTTCCAAAGAGCAGGGTAGTGGTCATTTGTGCCGCATTCGAAATAAAATTCAGTAGCAACACCTGTTTTCGTTTGTCTGGAGGATAAAAAAAGACTTTCGCCCCGTAGTCGCCAATCCTATTTGGGGTGGCCAAAGAAACGGTTAATGAGGCAAGACTTTGTTTGAATGCTTCAAAAAAACTAATATTTTTTACGGGAGCTATAATGGTTTTCCATTTTAGTATTTCCAAGGTCCAATTCACGGCCGCTAAGACTATAAACAGAAGAATAGTCCAGCTTCTTTCGGGATGCAGGGATCGAAAAAAAGTGTCCAGTGTCTGTGATTGGGTATCGATAACCTTTGTATAGATATACCAAAAAGTAAGCCCCAAGATGAAAACCTTTAGGGTAACCAACAGATATTGTTTAGATTTGTGAGATAGGGCAAACATCGAAAACGAAAGTACTACTTTTTGACTGTTTTTGTAAAATGTGCGCGCTACTGAAAAATGAATTCTGAAAAAATTATTTTAGGAATTGATCCCGGAACAACCATTATGGGCTTCGGACTCATAAAAGTGGTGAAGAAAGAAATGCAATTTATGCAGTTGAACGAATTACTCCTTACCAAATACGATGATCATTACCTAAAACTGAAGCTTATCTTTGAGCGTACCATCGAACTTATCGATACCCATAAACCCGATGAAATTGCCATTGAAGCGCCGTTCTTCGGAAAAAACGTTCAGTCCATGCTCAAATTAGGCAGGGCACAGGGTGTGGCCATGGCGGCCGGACTCTCACGACAAATTCCCATCACCGAATATTCTCCCAAAAAAATTAAAATGGCCATCACCGGAAACGGAAATGCCAGTAAGGAGCAGGTTGCCAAAATGCTTCAGAGTCTATTAAACTTGAAAGAATTGCCTAAGAATTTGGATAGCACTGATGGCTTAGCAGCCGCAGTCTGTCATTTTTACAATGGAGGCAAATTACAAATAGGCAAGAATTATACGGGCTGGGCTGCCTTTGTAAAACAAAATGAAGGAAGGGTGGATAAGTAGTGAGTAGTGAATTGTGAGCAGTGGGCAGTGAATTGTGAGTTGTTCGAAAAAAGTATTTTACTTAACCATTAACCATTAACCATTAACCATTAACTATTAACCCAACCGTGTCAGGTATTTATATCCATATCCCCTTTTGCAAGCAGGCCTGCCACTATTGTGACTTTCATTTTTCGACTTCTCTGAAAAAGAAAAGTGAGTTGGTGGATGCGTTGTGTAAAGAATTAGAGCTTCGGAAAGGAGAACTGAAGGAAGAAGTTCAAACGGTTTATTTCGGAGGAGGAACACCCTCTTTATTGACTTCCGAAGAGCTTCAACAACTTATGGATGCCGTTTATACATATTTTAAGGTTTCACAAACACCCGAGATTACCCTCGAAGCCAATCCCGACGATCTCACACTTCAGAAAATAAAACAACTTGCAATTAGTCCGATAAACAGACTCAGTATTGGAATACAATCTTTTTTCGAAGCAGATCTCAAATGGATGAACCGGGCACATACTTCCACCGAAGCCCTTGCATGTATTGCGATGGCAAAACCTTATTTCGAAAATATCACAATCGATCTTATTTATGGAATTCCCGGACTAAGTGTGCAACGCTGGTTGAAAAATATTGAAATGGCCATTTCCCAAAATATACCTCACCTATCTTGTTACGCCCTCACAGTGGAGCCAAGGACCGCCCTCGATTCGTTTATTAAAAAAGGAATCGTAGCTGCAGTTGATGATGAGCTATCACAGCAGCACTACGAGCTATTACTTTCAGAAATGCAAAAGGCGGGTTATGAAAATTATGAGTTTTCCAATTTTGGAAAGGATGGATTTCATTCGCAAAACAACACGGCCTATTGGCAGGGAAAACCGTATTTGGGTATTGGCCCTTCTGCACATAGTTATGACGGGACAACGCGGAGTTGGAATGTGCGGAACAATACAAAATACATAAAGGGAATCCAGGAGGGCCTGCTCCCTTTAGAGCGTGAAACTCTTTCTAAGACCGACAAATACAACGAGTATATCATGACGGGTTTGCGTACCAAATGGGGCGTCTCCTTGGAAAAAATAGTAACCGACTTCGGAAATGAATTTGAAATCTATATACTGAAACAGGCCCAACAACTGCTTGAAAAAAAGCTGCTCGTCTTGGAACACAATACCCTGTTTGTCACAAAAAAGGGAAAGTTTTTAAGCGATGGGATTGCAGCCGATTTATTCTTAGTAAATTTAGATACCTAAAAAATAAGTATTGAAAGCGACTTTCAAAATTAAGGAACAACTATTCACTGTGGATCTTTCTAAACCTCTGGATATTTCAATTCCGTTGGAAGCTTCGAAAGACAATCCGGAGGCATGGTACTTGGATGCTCCAAAAATAGAACCGGTCAAATTGGACGATTGGGTTGGAAAGGTGAGTGAAGGGGCTGCGGTCAATTTCAACAGTATTTATTTCAATCCGCATGCGCACGGTACACATACCGAGTGCGTGGGACATATTTCGGAGGGGTTTCATTCGGTCAATGAGGCTTTGACAGAGTTTTTCTTTTTAGCCGAAGTCATTTCAGTAGCACCCCAGACCGTTGGGGATGATCAAATAATTCCGAAGATTGAATTACTCGACCTTTTAAAAGGAAAACAACCCGAAGCACTTGTAATTAGAACGCTGCCCAACACCCATGCCAAACGAAGCAGAAAATATTCGAATACCAATTGGCCCTACCTGCACGAAGAGGCTGCCCAGTATCTAAAAGAGCTGGGGGTAAAACATCTGCTGATCGATTTACCATCGGTCGATAAAGAAAAGGACGATGGATTATTGCTCGCGCACAGAGCATTTTGGAACTACCCACAAGCACCTCGATATGAAGCCACCATTACCGAATTTATCTACGTGCCAAATGATGTAAAGGACGGTTCTTATTTATTAAATCTCCAAATCGCACCCTTTCATAACGATGCCTCTCCCAGCAAACCGGTGCTCTATAAATTTCTTTAAATGAAAAATAGTCTAAAAATTGAAGAACTTGCCCAGCTTGGATTGGGCATCTTCCTGTTTTCACAATTGAGCTATGCCTGGTGGTTATTTCCGGTTTTTTTGCTGGTTCCCGATATTGGAATGATAGGTTATCTTGTAAGTCCGAAACTGGGGGCTTGGACCTATAATCTCTTGCATCACAAGGCTATAGGCATCACTTTCATGGTGTTGGGAATGCTGTATTTGGGCGATTTATATACATTTGTAGGAATTATCGTATTTTCCCACGCCAGTATGGATCGTATTTTCGGATATGGTTTAAAATATCCCGACAGTTTTAAAAATACACATCTGGGTAAGATTTGAACGAAAACGTATGGAATTACTTTTTATAGGATTGGCTGTTGGCGCGATTGTCGCCTTTTTCTTATTCGCTCGATTTTCGGGGGGTCGGAAGAAGGAGCGGACTTCTACGCAATCGGTAATTCTAATGGAGAAGATTCGCTCGGTGTGCAAGTTCATTACAGTGGAAGGCGATTTTTCTGAAATTTACCATTATGAGAACCTAAAGGACAAATGGTTCAACCTGATCTTAGGAAAGAAAAAGGCCCTTATCCTCATTGAAGCAAAGGCGCATATTGGTTTCGATCTCACGAAAATACAAATGGAGGCCGATACCAAAAAACAGCTCATAAAACTTACTAATTTTCCGCAACCGGAATTGCTTTCCATAGAAACCGATTTCAAATATTACGACAAAAAAGAAGGCTGGGCCAATCCCTTTACGGCCTCCGACCTCACCGAAATCAACAAGGAAGCCAAACAGCATATTGTCGATAAGATTCCGGGAAGTGGACTTTTGGAAGAGGCTTCGGAACAGGCTTTGGACACCATAAAATTGATGGAAAAACTGGTAGAGACCATTAACTGGAAATTGGACTATTCAGCCTTAGAAATTCCGGAACGCAACAACGAATTGCTTTCAACTAAAAGAAGAAAATGAATCGTTTGCTCACATATTTGAGTTTTTTATTTTTAAGTGTTCCCGCATTTTCACAGGACTACGAACGTATTGATGCTACTATTTTATTATATCCGAAAACCTTCGATACGCCCGAAGCCCTGTCAAAATTCATCACCCGCGATTTTGTAACCGATGAGGAAAAGGTAAGAGCCATTTACAGTTGGATTATTCAGAATATTGCCTACGAACCCGACGAATACAAACAGTTCGATTTTAAATTTAAAAACTACAGAGAACGCAATCAAAAGGAGCAGAAAACCCGTGAAAAGGTAATCGAACGAACACTTAAAAAGGGAATTGCAGTTTGTGAAGGCTATGCAATGCTTTTCGAAAAGCTCTGCGAACTACAAGGAATTTCGAACTATTTGGTGCGAGGGGATACCAAATCTAATTTTAACGACATTGGTAGGTCCTTTGCTAAAAACCATATGTGGAATGTGGTCTATATCGATGACAAACCGTATTTGTTCGATCCCACCTGGGGTGCCGGCCGGTTCAATGGGAAGTTTATAAAGGAACCCAGCTATTTCTATTATAAAACACCCCCGCAGTTATTTTTTAAAACACATTACCCGGAAATGCTGGAAGATGCCTATATCGACAATATTGTGAGTCGGGAGGTCTTTTCTGCCATGCCCTTGATCATTTCCGAAAAATTGAGAATAGAGGATGT
>NZ_JAIOHK010000050.1 GCF_019913785.1 Altibacter sp. | reverse complement strand
GGTGAATTCAAGGAAAAAGCAAGTCCGACGCAACGGGAAACCTATTATTTCAACGTGCTGGAAAAAGCATTAAAAAAGTATCCGCCCAGAAGCAAGTAATGTAGCTTCGGTATTTTTACTAAACCCTAAACCCTAAACCCTAAACCCTAAACGCCAACTATTTCATGAATTCGCTTCCATTCAAATGTCTCTTTTTATTGGTTTCGGCAATTTGTATTGCTCAAAACGATTTTCAGCAGGCGGAGCATTATTTTCTTCAGGAAAAATTCAGCGAAGCTAAACCACTGTTTGAAGCCTATTTGGACGAACATCCCAAACATAGGAAGTCTCGCGAGTATTTGGGAGACATAGCCGGACATCAAAAAAACTGGGACACCGCAATCGATTACTTCGAAGCTTTGGTCGAAGAAGAGGAGAACAATGCCAACTATCATTTTAAATACGGTGCAGTTTTGGGTATGAAAGCTCTGGAAATTAGCCCTATAAGAGCGCTGACCTATATAGGCGATATTAAATATCATTTTGAACAAGCAACCACATTAGACCCCAATCATATCGAAGCACGTTGGGCACTGGTGGAGTTTTATATTCAATTGCCGGGTATCGTTGGAGGAAGTGAAAAGAAAGCGATTAAATATGCAAACGAACTCCACAAAATATCTCCGGTCGATGGTTACCTGGCCAATGGATACATCGCCGAATACAGCAAGCGTCCCGACGATGCGGAGCGCTTCTATAAAAAGGCCATTGAGGTGGGAGGTTCGCCACATACCTACGAAAAACTAGCCAATCATTACGAAAAACACAATAAACCAAAGGAAGCTATAGTCACAGCCTCGAAGTCGTTGCAGATTCATAAAAGGAATCGGCTGAATTACCAGATAGGCAAGATCGCTGCGCAGTACAATCTGGATGCCGAGCTAGGTATTCATTGCCTTCAGGCCTATATAAAAAATCATTCGGCCAAGGACGGAGTTCCCAAAGACTGGGCATACTACCGTCTGGCACAGATCTACAAGAATCAGGGCCAAAAAGCTACAGCCTTGCAATGGATCAACAAGGCACTGCACGATCGTCCCAACTTTAAAGAAGCTATCAAAGAAAAGCAAGTCATTCAATCCCTTTAATTTTTATGGCAATTACCCCATCAGCGATAAACGCTTTGGGGTACCGGGCTATTGGCTGTAGTTTTGCGTTGCAAAAGCTACTTGCCGCTATCCCTATTGCAGGGGAAAAACCATATCTTTACACTTCATAAAAAACTAAACTTAATTACTAAATGCGCGTACATTTTATAGCCATTGGAGGAAGCGCTATGCATAACCTTGCCATGGCCTTACACGATAAAGGAGATCAAGTCAGCGGTAGTGATGACGAAATTTTCAACCCATCCAAAAGCCGACTTGAATCTCGGGGGTTACTTCCTCAGGAATACGGGTGGTTTCCCGATAAGATTACCAATAACCTCGATGCGGTTATTTTGGGGATGCACGCCAAGGCCGATAATCCCGAACTCCTCAAGGCAAAGGAATTAGGACTCACTATTTACAGCTACCCCGAATTTCTCTACGAGCAATCTAAAAACAAGACACGGGTTGTCATAGGAGGTTCTCATGGAAAAACTACCATCACCTCAATGATCCTTCATGTCATGCATTATCACAATAAGGAAGTAGATTATATGGTAGGCGCCCAATTGGAGGGTTTCGATGTGATGGTGAAGTTGACCAACCACAACGATTTTATCGTTTTGGAAGGGGATGAATATCTGTCTTCCCCCATTGACCGAAGACCTAAATTTCATCTCTATAAACCCAATATAGCATTGCTAAGTGGAATTGCCTGGGATCATATAAATGTGTTCCCAACCTACGAAGGGTATGTAGCACAATTCGATATTTTTTTGAATGAGATAACCAATGGTGGCGCAATAATTTATAACGAAGAAGACCCCGAAGTAAAGCGCGTCGTCGAATCATCCCACAGTTTAATAAAGAAATATCCATACCGTACACCCGAATATAGCGTTGAGGATGGCGTGACATTGTTGAAAACACCGGAGGGCCCCATGCCCATTGAAGTATTTGGTAAGCACAATTTAAACAATCTGGAGGGAGCACGTTGGATTTGCCAACTCATGGGCGTTGATGCCGACGATTTCTACGAAGCCATTGCAACGTTCAAAGGAGCCAGTAAACGACTGGAAAAAATTGCCGAGACCAACACGGCCATTGCGTATAAAGATTTTGCACATTCTCCCAGCAAGGTAAAAGCAACCACCGAAGCCCTTAAAAATCAATACCCGGATAGAAAATTAATTGCCTGTTTAGAATTACATACCTACAGCAGCCTCAACCCCGAATTTCTACAAGAATATCGCGGAGCCTTGGATGCAGCCGATAGTGCCGTGGTGTTCTATTCGCCCCATGCCGTTATGATAAAAAAATTAGAAGAAATAAAAGGCGAGCAGATCGATGCAGCCTTTGGACGACAGGATCTAATGGTTTTTACCAATCCGGCCGACTTTAAAACCTATCTTTTTACCCAGGACTTCAAAAACACCTCACTACTGCTAATGAGCAGTGGGAATTACGGAGGTTTGGATTTTGATGAGGTAAAGAAGTATATCAAATAAATATACTAAGTCGTTATATCAAACGTTTTATAAAGACTAACCACATGCCTATATATACAATTACTTAGTAAATAACCAATTCTTAGAAAGTATGTATAGATTCTCTTTTTTTACGATTGCCTTAACATTGTTACTTACTTCATGTAGCAAAAGTGATGAACCAGGAAACTTACAAGAACAACAAGAGGCCAATTTCTACGCCTTAAAAGTTGGGAATTCTTGGAGTTATAGCTACTTTACTATTGACCACAATGGCGACCTGCAGAATATCGGAGTCGAAGAAGATGTAGAAATTGTTGCGGAAACAGTAATAGACAACGAAACGTATTTCACAGTTCAAACTACTACAGTAGGAAGTTGCACGGTTTGTGATGATGAAGGTGTTACCGTTAAGAAGGTTAAAGATTCTTTGGGTTATTTGGTCACCCTAGAAGGAGATATATTATTCTCTAATGATAATACAAATAGCTATCTAATACACGAGAATCCTTGGGGTGATGTCTATGGAGTATTAAGTGCTGATCTTGTAGAAGTTGTGGTAGAAGCAGGGGTATTTACCGCTGTGCGCAACGAGGTATATGCCATCGATCCCAATACGGGTGACCCTTTTATAGGTAAAGATGACAATCTCTATGCGGATGGAATAGGCCTTGTGAAGCGCAATTACCACGGTGTGTCTAGTGGTCAGCTTATTTTAGAACGACACCTAATAGCATATCAAATAAATTAGCTTATTTATAAATTCTATCGATAAATCCGGTCACCAAACTACCGGATTTTTTTATAAGCGCTTGTTTTGCATTCTCAAAGTCTTGTGGATTCTTATCCTGAGATAATTTAAATTTACCTTCCCAGTTGGTAATGGTAATATCGAAGGCTTGAATATAATGAATCATTCGATCCATTCGTATATCGTCTTTTTCGAGGACAAACTTATGATCCGGTTTCTCCAAAAAATGGGTCATGGAGATCATGGTTTCTTTGGCCGCTTCAGCTTCGTTGATAAGGTGTATGGTTCCGGTGATATGAACAATAATATAGTTCCAGGTAGGTAGTTGTTTTGTGGTATAGACACTAGGCGAAATATACGTATCTGGACCCTTGAACACCACAGTCACTTCGGCACCATCTGTTAGTGTTTCTACCTGTGGATTTTGTTTATCAATATGTGCTACCAACTTCCCCGTAGTTTCGTTGTAAATAATAGGAATATGTGTGACCAGCGGTTTTCCGTTGCGAACCGTTAACAACATACCCAATGGATACTGCTTAATAACAGCAATCATCTTTTGAAAGTCATCAGACTGATGATATGGAGGTGGATACATTTTTCTTGATTTTTTTATGCTATACCCCAAATTGCCGCAGGTGATGGTCCAAATGCTTATACTGCATTTGCCCCCACTGTAGTCTCGTAAAGTGGCCAAACGCCGGATGTGGCTTCCAATCGGTGCGATCCTTTTGGGCTTCAAATTCATCTAAGAGTTTTACCAAATCAAGCCGCTCTTTTTCAAAATTCCTCGCTTCGGTTTCTTTTAGGAATTTAGCCGTAGGCAGGTTCTTCCGCCATGGTTTATCGTTATAAAGTAATTTTTTAAAGAAAAGCTTCGCCATCCAATTGGGCTTCATGCCATAGTCGTTTTTTTCGAGCATGATATTAAAAGGACCTTGGCAATGATGCAGCATTTGCCCATGGGTCATCTTTCCCCATTGTTTTTCTGAAGCTTCAGAAAGATTGTCGATACGAGTTTTTATTTCTGAAAAGGCTTCAGCATCAAAAAGTGATTTCATAGCGATCTAGTTTAATTCTTTGTCAAGTTACAAACAAAAGTTTAGTTTTTTTATCTTTATACTTTCCTTAGCAATAATTCTTTCAGACAGCCTAAGGTTGAACTCCCTCCATTTAAATTTTGAAAAGATGAACTATAAAACCACATCGTTTTCTATAAAAAATTGGAGCGAGGACGATCGACCCAGAGAGAAATTGCTTCAAAAAGGACGCATTGCCTTAAGCGATGCCGAACTCATCGCCATTTTGATTGGATCCGGCAACCGTGAAGAAAGTGCCGTAGCTGTGAGTCAGCGAATCTTAGCTTCGGTTAAAAACAACTTGAGTCAATTAGGTAAACAAAGTATTAATGATCTCATGCAATTTAAAGGAATAGGGGAGGCTAAGGCGCTTGCAATTACCGCAGCCTTGGAATTGGGAAGAAGGCGTAGATCTGGCGAAGCGCTCGAACTTCAGAAGATAACATCAAGTAGTTCGGTTTTCGAACTCATGCAGCCACTCATTGGAGAGTTGTCTCACGAAGAGTTCTGGATTGTTTATCTAAATAATTCAAATAAAATACTACAGACCGCGCAATTGAGCAAAGGAGGAATTACCGGAACCCTGGTAGATGTTCGTTTGGCATTTAAGAATGCGCTTCAATTGGGAGCCGTTGCAGTTATTTTGGCACACAATCACCCTTCGGGCACGCTAACACCAAGTCAGGCAGACAAAGAGCTTACCAAAAAGCTAAAAAGGGCAGGGGAGAGTCTCAACATAAAAGTATTGGACCATCTTATAATTACTGAAAAAGCGTATTTTAGCTTCGCAGACGAAAATCTTCTTTAGGAGCCTATGCTTTTAGTATACACCCAAAAAATAACGCCGAGAATTACCTATATTTTCAAGCATATTTGTACGCGAATATTGGGGGTTGAGGTGAGGTTTATTTCGGTGATTGAAGAGCTAATTTCGTTTGAAGGTGCGAAGCTTTCCTACGGCAAGCAGCCTTTGGGAAATGAACTTTTTATACAAAGTTACGGGCTGTTAACGCAACAAGGTTTCGAAAGTGAACATGTTGTGGTGAAAGACTGGCAAGACACCAAATGTTTTTTTGCCGTTTCCGAGAAAAGCAGTTTGCCATTCGATATTTTTTCGGCAGGTTTTTATCTCTTGAGTCGGTATGAAGAATACTTGCCACACGTAAAAGATGCGATGGGAAGATTTCCTGCGATAGAAAGTATTGGCTATAAATCTGGTTTTTTACATCAACCCGTAGTCGATATTTGGGCCTATAAGTTTAAAGTGCTATTGAAGCAGACGTTTCCAGATTTCGTGTTTCCAGATAAAACACTTAGCGTACATTCGGTCGTCGAGGCAAGTCAACCCTATGCATATAAGCAACGAGGGGTGTTGAGAACCCTTGTTGGATACACCAAAGATCTTTTAAAGTTTAAGTTGAAGCGAATGGTGAACCGAACAGCCGTGCTATTTGGGGTGCGGTATGATCCATTCGATACCTTCGAATGGATCATCCAAACAGCAGGAAAAAGCGATAATATGCTCACGGTATTTTTTATGCTGGGCGAATCGTTAGTATTTGAGGAGAGTTTAAATACCCGTCGGCAAAAATTCAAACTACTCGTAAAATATATAGCCGACTACAAACAGGTGGGTCTGGTATTTTCGTTTGATGCGCTTTCGGACTATGAGCGTTTGAAAAAAGAAAAAAAGCGTTTAGAAGAAATTACCAATCGCGATTTGAACAACTCCTTAAATGCACAGTATTTGGTAAACCTACCCGATACGTACCGGTATTTGGTTGAGTTGGAAGTTGCCAAAGACTTTACGATGGTTTATGAGGATACACCCGGTTTTAGAGCAGGAACCTGTACTCCTTTTTTATTTTACGATTTGGACTACGAGATTAAAACCCCGCTAATTGTGCATCCTATTACGATGACTACTTCGGCGTTTAAAAATAAGTATGCCTCCGATATAACAAAAACAGTTGAAAATTTATGGACAGCGGTACAGGCAGTGAACGGAACATTTTCCATCGCTTTTACCAATAGAAACTTCACGCCGGTTCCATCCAATGAAATTTGGCGGTCCATATTTTCAGAAAAACTTCATCCCCATGAGTAAACTTAGCATCAATCATGTTTTCTTTGACCTGGACCATACCTTATGGGACTTTGACCGTAACTCGAAGTTGGCCTTTCAACGGGTGTTTATAAAACACAATATCGATATGGATATAGCCGATTTTATCAAGGTATATGAGCCAATAAATTTTCACTACTGGAAGTTGTATAGAGAAGAACGCGTGACCAAAGAAGAACTGAGAAGAGGAAGACTTGTCGATTCGTTCAATGCATTTAAAATTGGATTTTCCATGGACCATATCGATGCGTTAGCCGAAACCTATATTGATGAGCTGCCAATCGATAATCATTTGTTTGAAGGCACCGAGGAAGTGTTGGATTATTTATCGGAAAAGTATTTGCTTCATATTATCACCAATGGATTTCACGAAGTGCAGAATCTAAAGCTGAAGAATAGCGGAATTTTAACTTATTTTAAAACGGTAACCACTTCCGAAGAGGTAGGGTTAAAGAAGCCCAATCCTGTTATATTTAAAACAGCCATGGAAAAGGCAATCGCACAACCTCAAAACAGTATTATGATTGGCGATACCTTTGAAGCCGATATTTTAGGAGCCGAAGCAGTGGGTATGGAAACACTCTTCTATAACTATCGAAAGGATGAAGTGCCTTCAAAATATAGGGTGGTAAACAACCTGACTGAGATTAAAAAACACCTGTAGTGATAATATTTGCGCACCTTATTGCGTTAATAAAACTTAGAACCCCCAATCATGAAAAAAAACCTAACAATACCCTTTGTGGTGGTTTTTATAAGCCTATTGTTTTTCTCCTGTATTAAAGACACCGATTTTGATCAGGCAGATGATATTGCGGTGACCCCCGTAATCGAATTGAATTTAATCCATTTTAACGTGACCGGTGGCGATTTTTTCGATACCATTACTTCTACTCCTATTCTAACCTTACGGGATACCACTGAGATTCGATTTTTGGATGATCAAGAAATTCAGGAGAGTTTAAAAAGAGCCGAATTCTATTTTAAATTTACCAATAGCATTCCTAGAGATTTTTTAGTGAATTTTCAGTTTTTAAGCGAAGCAAATGACACCACCTACGAAACACAGGCCAATGTTATCACGGGGAGTACACAGGCTCCCGTTATTACCGAATTTGTGGAAAATGTAGAAGGCGATGCCATTTTGCAACTCACGCAAGCCTCAAAAGTTGTGGTGTCTGTGACCATTCCCTCTTCCAGTGCCGAACTGGAGGGAGCCCTTAACTTACAATCTAAAACCACCTACTACCTGGAATTTTAATACCATGCGAAATCTACTATTATGTATTATTACCCTCTGGGGTAGCTCAACTATTGCTCAAAACAAGCAATTGATCTATGGTGTAGAAGAAATTCCACAATCCCTGCTGCTAAATCCGGGCGCCATGGTGCCCCAAAAGATGCATATTGGGATTCCTTTTTTATCACAGCTTCATCTTAACCTGGGATCTTCGGGCGTTTCGGCCTACGATATTTTTGGGGAATCCAATGTCGATATTAATACGCGTATCCGAAATAAGATCTTTGAAATGAAAAGCACCGATTTCTTCACGGCCACACAACAATTAGACCTTATCAATTTCGGATGGCGAACCAAGAGTGAACTATATCTATCGGGAGGTATATATCAGGAATTCGACTTTATTTTTTATTTCCCACGTGATCTGGCTATTTTAGGCTGGGAAGGGAATGCAGACTACCTCGATTACGAGTTCGATTTGGGCGAGCTAAGCACCACAGGAGATCTACTGACTGTCTATCATTTCGGGCTAAATAAACAACTCTCCAATAAGCTTACCGTTGGAGTGCGAGCAAAATTATATTCAAGTATGTTTAGCTATCGAAGTACAAAGAACAGCGGGACCTTTGTCACGCGTTTTGGGGAAGGCACCTCAAATATCTACGAGCATATCGTACAAGAGGCCGATGTAAAAGTAGAAACGTCGGGTTATGCATCACTTCGCGAGCTGGACGGGGCGGGTCAAGTAACCAGTGAGGTTTTAGGCAGAGCTTTTTTTGGAGGAAATTTTGGAGTAGGAGTCGATCTTGGTGCTACCTACGATATTTCCAATAAATTAACGGCCAGTGCTAGTCTTTTGGATGTTGGAACTATTTTTCATTCGAAGGATGTTGAGACCTATCATGCAACAGGCACCTATACGCTCGATGGGATCGAACTTATTTTTCCACCATTGAGTGACGGACAATCTACCTTTCCGTATTACGATGATCTAGAGGACGAAATCGAGCGTGAAATTCCCATAGACACACTAAACAATTCATATTCGCAAATGCGCCCCATGAAAGTAAATGCCGGGCTCGCATATAAATTTGGTAAGGCGGTAGGAGGGAGTGGAGAGTGTAACTGCAGGAATATGGGTGGTGGGATCGACAGAAATCAATCGGCCGGTTTGCAACTGTACAGTATTTTTAGACCTAAGTCACCGCAAATGGCGGCCACCTTGTTTTACTATAGAAGGATTACCGATTATTTTACGGCCAAAGCCACCTATACCGTAGATTCCTATTCCTATTCCAATGTAGGGCTGGGAGTGACTGCCGATATTGGAAAATTCAATTTTTACTTGGCTGCCGATAATCTCCTGCGATATGGAAACTTGGCAAAAGCAAAAAGTGTATCTTTACAGTTGGGTTTTAATTTAAAATTTGACGAAGAGTGAAAAAGTTTTGTATCGCAGTTTTCCTTTTTTTTAGTGTTTTTACGGAAGGGTTTTCTCAAACCAATTTAAACGAATACAGTTATGTGATTGTTCCCGAACAGTTTGAGTTTTTAAACCAAAAGGACAAGTACCAATTGAATTCCATTATGGAATTTTTATTCAACAAGCATGGCTTTCATGCCTTTTTTAATTCAGAAGCCCCTAATAGCAAGCGTTGCGACGGATTATATGCAGATTTGGAACGAGGCAGGGCCATTTTAAGAACCAAATTAACCATCCTGCTTAAAAACTGTGATGGGGAAGTTGTGTATCGCAGTCCGGATGGTGTGAGTAAGTTTAAAGAGTTTAAAAAGGCCTATCAGGATGCGCTGCGAAGGGCGTTTAAAGGTATTGAGGCGTTGAACGTTCAGCAAAAGGAGATTACCTATTTCGATGCTGTGGTGGGTTCAGAAACTAAAGAAAAAACAGTTCCTGCAACAACTACAGTTGCGACTCAGGTTGTTAAACCCGACAATATGACAACAAAAGTATCGGTAACTTCTAAACTACCCGATGCCAAATTCTCCAGTTATACATTCGAGGGGAACTCCTATTTGCTTCGAAAAACTACCGAGGGATATTCGTTATACCAAGAAACTACATCAACAGCCGATGGGTTATTGCTTGTTGGTAAGGTGGATGTTGTGAATGCGGATAAGTTGTTTTTTACAGATACGTCAGAAAGGGTTTTTAAGGCCTCGTTCGATACCGAACAAAATTTGAGCCTTCAAAAAGGGGACGAAGTAATGGTATACAAAAGAGTTCGCTAAAAATCGTATTTGTCTTTCCAGAGTTGTTTCAGGTAGGTCTTTAGGTTGTTCTCCTTTGGGTTCTGCCCGGGCTTGTAGAAGGTGGTGCCTTTTATTTCTTCCGGAAGAAATTCATGAGCTACAAAATTGCCCTCGTAATTATGTGCATATTCGTATTCCTTTCCATACCCTAATTCCTTCATCAATTTGGTAGGAGCATTTCGTATAGAGAGAGGTACCGACAAATCTCCTGTTTGCCGTACGAGTTGTTGCGCCTCCTTTATCGCTACATACGATGCGTTACTCTTAGGCGAAGTCGCCAAATAAACGGCGCACTGACTCAAGATAATACGCGCTTCAGGATAACCAATGGTTGTGACTGCTTGAAAGGTACTATTGGCCAAAACTAAGGCGGTTGGGTTTGCAATTCCAATATCTTCAGAAGCAAGGATTAATAATCGTCTCGCAATAAATTTTACATCTTCTCCACCTTCAATCATTCTTGCCAACCAATATACAGCCGCATTTGGATCGCTTCCACGAATCGATTTTATAAAGGCCGAAATAATATCGTAATGCTGCTCTCCGGTTTTGTCGTACAGGACGGTGTTTTTTTGCACCTTTTGTTGTACCATCGCATTTGTGATGGTTACGGTTTCTTTTTGTTCTGAAAGAATAACCAATTCCAGTATGTTCAATAGTTTTCTGGCATCTCCGCCCGAAAGACGTAAAATAGCCTCTGTTTCCTGTAGTTTTATCCTTTTCTGACTGAGAATACTGTCTATTTTGATTGCACGCTTTAAAAGGGCTTCTAAATCGGTTTTGCTGAAAGCTTTCAGCACATAGACCTGACAGCGCGATAATAAAGCAGGAATAACTTCAAAACTTGGGTTTTCGGTCGTAGCTCCAATAAGCGTGATCCATCCTTTTTCGACAGCTCCTAGAAGCGAGTCTTGCTGCGATTTGCTAAAACGATGAATCTCATCGATAAACAGGATAGGATTTTTTGTAGAAAACAAGGTGTCACTTTTTTTGGCACGCTCAATGACTTCACGTACCGCGGCCACACCACTATCTACAGCACTCAGGGTATAAAAGGGTCTGCCCGATTCGTTTGCTATGATATTCGCAAGGGTGGTTTTACCGGTACCGGGCGGACCCCAAAAAATCATGGACGAAATAAGTCCGGAACCGAGTTGGGAGCTGAGCGCGCCTTCAGGGCCTACCAGATGCTGCTGACTTAAATAGTCGTTTAATGTGGTGGGGCGAATACGTTCTGCAAGAGGTGCGCTCATAGGAGCATAAAATTACACTTTTTTCGCGCGATTTTATAAAAGGAGTGCAGGAAGTGTTCTTAAAATTATAGGGTTATTGTTTAATAATTTTTACAATTTCTTCAGAAGTACCCATGCTGACTTTTACAAAATAAATACCACTAGCGTAGTGAGACATATCAATGGAAGTAGCTGTAGTGTTATTTTCAGTACTAAATAGCTGTTGTCCGGTGATAGTAAAGATTCGGATAGCAGAAATAGTATTGTTGGCGCTAAGTTTCAAAATATGGTGTACCGGATTGGGGGAAGCAGTAAATTCAGATTGATTTGTTTCATTAGTATTTAAAATAAGACACGGGCTATCCGAAAAACAAAAGTCATCCACATAGTAGTGGTTGTTTGGTGAAATTGAAAAGAATTCAATACCTCCTAAGCCGAGAGGATAAGTCCCAGTATCATCTGTATAGGGTGTGCCGGCAGGGACTATTAGATTAGAATCAATACCTGCTTCCCAAGTTGCATTCTGTATCCCTGCAGAAATATCCCAATACATAATTATTGAAAACCATTGATCATGCGGAAATGTAAAATTAATGTCCCCAAGTGCGGTATTGTAGATTGTACCTACTCCAGGATTTGTGTTATTTTCGTTAAAGAGAATATGGTTGGCCTGCCAATCGGAGGCACATATTGGAACACATTCTAATGTTTTGATGTAAGCTTCTTTATTGCTAGGTATATACATAAAAAAGGAGATCGACCAAGTCCCAAAAATTTTATTTCCAAGATCTAGAACAGCATCGGTAGTTGTATCGCCCGGAATATAGCCTGATAATAGTCCAGTTCGAGCTTGTTCCGAAGTTGACATGATGGCACAACCAGCACCTCCACCACAGCCCCAATCCGTCCAATGTCCACCGGAAATGGGTTGCCCATCAGTATAGCTTTCCATATCGTCTGTAAATTGGGCGATCATAGGAGCAGTACAGAGTACGAACAATACAAATAGACTATAGAAGTATTTCATATCGAATTGATTTTGTGCATCTTAAAGTTACTATTTTATTTTAATAATTACTAATCCTAGGTCTTTGAATCTTTGTGTCTGCCAATTTATCATACTTTTACATTTGGGAGTACTTTTTGAAAGGAAAGCAATATGTCAAGAAACACTGATTTATATTTTTCAACCGAAGTGATTGGATATCCTTTGGTATTTGTCATGTTGATGTGGCTGGTTTTTTGGGCAGAGATCCGATTTAACCTGAATTTAAATTATTTGGGAATTCTTCCTCAAAAAGTGGAGGGGCTGCGAGGTATTTTGTTCGGACCCTTTCTCCATGGCAGTTTAAAGCACCTTTTTAATAATTCGGTGCCTATGTTGGTTTTAATGTCAGCTTTATTTTACTTCTACCGAAGTATTCGCTGGAAGGTCTTATTATGGGGCATACTTGTTACTGGATTGTTAACCTGGCTCATTGGTAGACCTGCCTTACACATTGGGGCAAGTGGGGTGGTGTATCTTTTGGCAGCTTTTTTATGTTTTAAAGGTATCTTTTCGAAACAATACCAATTAACAGCTTTGGCTTTTGTGGTGGTATTCCTCTACGGAAGTTTGTTGTGGTATGTATTTCCTATCGACCCGGAAATATCATGGGAGGGACATTTGTCAGGCTTTGGTGTTGGTGTAGTATTTGCCTTGCTGTTTCGCTCTAATCCAATTGAAAACAAGAAATACGCCTGGGAACAAGAAGAT
>NZ_JAIOHK010000049.1 GCF_019913785.1 Altibacter sp. | reverse complement strand
GACAATTCGGTCAACTCGGCATTGGTAGCGGTCCAAATATCAATGACCTGATTGTAACGTTCGTTATTGGTAATTAATCCCATATTATAGTTGGCGATAATACCATCCACTTGTGAATTGGCGTCATCGATCATACTCTGCTTTTCAGCCGGAATAATAATATCTCCTAAACTGAACGACAATCCACCTTCAAAGGCAAATTTATATCCAAGACCTTTGATCTCGTCTAAGAAAGCTGCGGTAATTGGTACGCTCGTTACTTCTAGTATACCACCAATAATATCACGAAGCGACTTTTTGGTCAATACTTCGTTAATATATCCTGCTTCCTCTGGCACCTGTTCATTGAAAATTACTCTACCTAATGTAGTTGTAATGATCTGCTTTACAAGTTCTCCTTTTTCATTAAAGTCCTTGGTCCGTATTTTTATTTCGGCATTCAATTCTACTTGTTTCTCATTATAAGCGATAATTGCTTCTTCTGCTGAGTAGAATGTTAAGCCCTCTCCTTTTACTTTATGCTCGGGAGTTGATTTACGCAACTTCGTCATATAATACAGTCCCAATACCATATCTTGAGAAGGTACTGCTACGGGCGAACCGTTGGCAGGGTTCAAGATATTGTGAGAAGCTAGCATCAATAATTGCGCTTCCAAAATAGCTTCAGGCCCTAATGGAAGGTGTACCGCCATCTGATCCCCATCGAAATCTGCGTTAAACGCAGTACATACCAAGGGGTGCAACTGGATTGCTTTTCCTTCAATTAATTTAGGCTGAAATGCTTGTATCCCCAAACGGTGCAAGGTAGGAGCACGGTTCAATAATACAGGGTGTCCCTTCAATACATTTTCAAGGATATCCCATACAACGGGTTCTTTTTTATCGATAATCTTCTTGGCCGACTTTACCGTTTTTACAATTCCTCTTTCAATTAGTTTTCTAATAACAAAAGGCTTGTACAATTCGGCAGCCATATCCTTCGGAAGACCACATTCAAATAATTTCAATTCGGGTCCAACAACAATTACCGAACGCGCCGAATAATCCACACGCTTACCCAATAGGTTTTGACGGAATCGCCCTTGTTTTCCTTTTAGGGAATCTGATAGCGATTTCAACGGACGGTTACTGTCTGTTTTTACTGCGGAAGACTTTCTGGTGTTGTCAAACAATGAATCCACCGATTCCTGAAGCATACGTTTTTCGTTACGCAGGATTACCTCAGGTGCCTTAATTTCCATCAATCGCTTCAAACGATTGTTACGGATAATTACACGACGGTACAGATCATTTAGATCGGAAGTTGCAAAACGACCACCATCCAACGGCACCAACGGACGTAATTCCGGCGGAATTACAGGAACCACCTTCATGATCATCCATGCGGCCCTGTTTTCGCGATTTTTATTGGCATCACGAAGCGCTTCCACTACTTGAAGTCGTTTTAGTGCTTCGGTTTTACGCTGCTTGGATGTTTCGTTATTAGCCTTGTGACGAAGATTGTAAGACAAGGTATTTAGGTCGATTCGGTTTAACAAATCGATCAAACACTCTGCTCCCATCTTCGCGATGAATTTATTGGGATCGTTCTCTTCCAAGTATAAGTTTTCCTGCGGAAGGGTATCTAAAATGTTTAGATATTCTTCTTCCGTAAGGAAATCCATTTTCTTTACATTTTCCCCATCTTCATATTTTGCAATACCCGGCTGAATTACCACATAACGTTCGTAATAGATAATCATATCCAACTTCTTAGACGGCAGTCCAAGTAGGTATCCAATTTTGTTAGGCAAACTACGGAAGTACCAGATATGTGCTACAGGAACCACCAAATTGATATGTCCCACACGGTCACGACGTACTTTCTTTTCAGTTACCTCTACCCCACAACGGTCACAAACGATTCCCTTGTAACGTATTCTCTTATATTTACCACAGGCACATTCGTAGTCCTTTACAGGTCCAAAAATACGCTCACAGAAAAGTCCGTCACGCTCTGGTTTGTGCGTACGGTAGTTGATCGTTTCAGGCTTAAGAACCTCTCCACGTGATTCCGCTAGAATGGATTCGGGAGAAGCTAAACCAATCGAAATTTTATTGAATTTCTGTACTGTGTTTTCTTTATTTCTTGCCATAATGCTATGTACTATGCTTTGTTGTTAATTTGTTTTTGGAGTGTTGTTTCACTCCGATGGAAGATCCAGCAATTCCCCTCCCAAAAGAGGGGTTGGCCGTTATTCTTCTAATCTGATGTCCAATCCAAGACCTTTCAATTCGTGCATTAACACGTTGAAAGATTCAGGCAGACCCGGTTCTGGCATGGTTTCACCTTTAACGATTGCCTCGTAGGTTTTCGCTCTACCAATAACATCATCAGATTTTACCGTCAATATTTCACGCAGGGTGCTGGATGCACCATATGCTTCCAGAGCCCATACTTCCATCTCACCAAAACGCTGTCCACCAAACTGGGCTTTACCACCCAATGGCTGTTGTGTAATTAATGAGTAAGGTCCAATAGAACGGGCGTGCATCTTATCGTCTACCATATGACCCAGTTTCAACATATAGATCACACCTACAGTTGCAGGTTGATCGAAACGTTGTCCTGTTCCACCATCGTATAGATAGGTATGTCCAAATCTTGGAATTCCTGCTTCATCGGTAATCTCATTGATCTGATCCAAGGTAGCACCGTCGAAAATAGGAGTCGCATACTTACGACCTAATTTTTGACCTGCCCAACCCAATACGGTTTCGTAGATCTGTCCAATGTTCATACGAGAAGGTACCCCAAGAGGGTTCAACACGATATCAACCGGCGTTCCATCTTCCAAAAACGGCATGTCCTCTTCACGAACGATTCGGGCTACAATACCCTTATTTCCGTGACGTCCTGCCATCTTATCCCCTACTTTCAGTTTACGCTTTTTAGCGATATACACCTTGGCCAGTTTTAAGATTCCGGAAGGAAGTTCATCCCCAACAGAGATCGTAAACTTCTCACGACGCAGGTTTCCTTGTAAGTCGTTCTCCTTAATTCTATAATTGTGCATTAGATCTGCCACCAATACATTGGTTTCGTCATCGGTAGTCCATGTACCTCCTACTAAATGCGTATAGTCTTCTACGGCATTTAACATCTTTAGGGTATACTTTTTACCCTTTGGGAACACTATTTCGCCAAGGTCGTTCATAACACCTTGCGCAGTTTTTCCACCAACGATTGTAAATAGTTTTTCAACCAGCACGTCTTTTAAAGCATCGAACTTTGCGTAATATTCTGCTTCTAATGCCGAAATATCCTCTTTGTCCTTTGCTCTCTTGCGCTTATCTTTAATTGCTCTTGCGAACAGTTTTTTATCAATTACAACACCGCGCAATGATGGAGACGCCTTTAAAGAAGCATCCTTTACATCACCTGCCTTGTCGCCAAAGATAGCACGAAGTAATTTTTCTTCAGGAGTTGGATCACTTTCACCCTTAGGTGTAATTTTTCCAATTAAAATATCTCCGGGCTTTACTTCGGCACCAATACGAATCATTCCGTGCTCATCCAAATCTTTGGTGGCCTCTTCAGAAACGTTTGGTATGTCATTGGTCAATTCTTCGTTACCCAATTTGGTATCTCGAACTTCCAATGAGTATTCATCAATGTGAATTGAAGTAAAGATATCTTCACGCACCACTTTTTCAGAAATCACGATGGCATCCTCAAAATTATACCCTTTCCAAGGCATAAAGGCTACTTTCATGTTTCTACCCAGGGCCAATTCACCTTTTTCGGTAGCATATCCCTGGCAAAGTACTTGTCCTTTCTGAACTCTGTCACCTTTTCTTACGATAGGCTTTAGGTTGATCGAGGTACTTTGGTTTGTCTTTCTGAATTTTACGAGGTTATACGATTTTGAGTCACCATCGAAACTTACCATTCGTTCAGCATCGGAACGGTCGTATTTAATAGTGATCATATTCGCATCGACGTATTCTACCACACCAGCTCCTTCGGCATTGATCAATACACGTGAATCTGATGCCACTTGACGTTCCAAACCGGTACCCACAATAGGTGAATCGGCAATTAACAACGGCACCGCTTGACGCATCATGTTGGATCCCATCAAGGCACGGTTTGCATCATCGTGTTCTAGGAACGGAATCAACGAGGCCGAAATAGATGAAATCTGGTTCGGAGCGACATCTGTATAGTGAACCGTTTTTGGATCCACCAACGGGAAGTCACCTTCCATACGCGCAATTACCTTATCGGTATCTATCGTACCATCTTCCAAAATTGGAATGTTGGCCTGCGCGATCAACTTTTCTTCTTCTTCTTCAGCAGAAAGATATGTTGGAATCGATTTAAGATCTATTTTCCCATCGGTTACCTTTCGATACGGTGTTTCGATAAATCCTAAATTATTCACTTTGGCAAATACCGAAAGTGAAGAGATTAAACCAATGTTTGGTCCTTCAGGGGTTTCAATTGGACATAATCTTCCGTAGTGCGTATAGTGAACGTCACGAACCTCAAATCCTGCTCTTTCACGGGAAAGTCCACCAGGTCCCAAGGCCGAAAGACGACGCTTGTGCGTAATCTCTGCCAACGGATTGGTTTGGTCCATAAACTGTGAAAGCTGATTGGTACCAAAGAAGGAATTAATCACCGAAGACAAGGTCTTGGCATTAATCAAATCGATGGGTGTAAATACTTCGTTGTCTCGAACGTTCATTCGCTCGCGAATGGTACGTGCCATACGTGCTAATCCAACGCCAAACTGTTGTGATAACTGCTCACCCACGGTACGAACACGACGGTTCGACAAGTGATCAATATCGTCGATCTCAGCTTTCGAGTTAATCAACTCGATCAAGTATTTTACAATGGTGATGATATCTTCTTTGGTAAGCACCTGCTTATCCATTGGAATATCAAGACCTAGTTTTTTATTCATTCGGTAACGACCTACTTCACCAAGATTATAACGTTGATCACTAAAGAACAACTTATTGATGATACCACGCGCTGTTTCTTCATCGGGTGGTTCGGCGTTACGCAATTGTCTGTATATATGTTCTACTGCTTCCTTTTCGGAATTGGTAGGATCTTTTTGCAAGGTGTTGTGGATAATTGCATAGTCTGCCATGTGATTGTCCTCCTTGTGCAATAAGATGGTTTTCGAACCAGAATCAATGATCTCATCGATATGATCTTTTTCAAGCACCGTATCACGGTCTAGCACAATCTCATTACGTTCAATGGAAACCACTTCGCCAGTATCCTCATCCACGAAATCTTCGTGCCATGTCTTTAACACACGAGCCGCTAATTTACGACCCAAGTATTTTTTAAGACCTGTTTTAGACGCTTTCACCTCTTCGGCCAAGTCGAAAATTTCAAGGATATCCTTATCTCTTTCAAAACCGATAGCACGGAAAAGTGTGGTTACGGGTAATTTCTTCTTTCTATCGATATACGCGTACATCACGCTGTTGATATCGGTAGCAAATTCAATCCAAGAACCCTTAAAAGGAATTACTCTGGCTGAATATAATTTTGTTCCATTGGCGTGGAACGACTGTCCAAAGAACACACCAGGTGAACGGTGTAACTGAGATACAACAACTCGTTCGGCACCGTTGATACAAAAAGTACCACTAGGTGTCATATAAGGGATGGTTCCCAAATACACGTCTTGCACGATGGTTTCAAAATCTTCGTGCTCTTCGTCTGTACAATATAATTTTAGACGGGCCTTTAACGGAACACTGTAGGTTAATCCCCTTTCAATACATTCTTGAATGGAATATCTTGGAGGATCTACAAAGTAATCTAAAAACTCTAAAACAAATTGGTTGCGGGTGTCGGTAATTGGAAAGTTTTCCATGAAAGTCTTATAAAGGCCTTCGTTACCTCTTTCTTCTGATTTGGTTTCCAGTTGGAAAAAATCCTGAAAGGATTTAATCTGGATGTCCAAAAAGTCCGGATAATCCGGCTTATTTTTAACAGAGGAAAAATTCAATCTTTCAGTTTGCGTTGCTGACATCTATGGACGGAATTTTAATTAAAAAAACTGTGACTGCGTATACTACAAATTGTTAACCTCTATATACGCAAAATGGTTTAGGTCTTTCCGCGCGCTGCGGAAGACCTAAACCTAAAGGTTTGGAACGTTGGGAGCTTACTTAAGCTCAACCTCTGCTCCAGCTTCTTCTAACTGTGCTTTTAATGCTTCAGCTTCGTCTTTAGAAACACCTTCCTTGATTGGAGAAGGCGCATTATCTACTAATTCTTTAGCGTCTTTAAGACCAGCTCCGGTTAGTTCTTTTACCAGTTTTACAACTGCCAATTTAGAAGCTCCGGCTGCTTTAAGAATTACGTCGAATTCAGACTTTTCTTCAGCGGCATCATCACCACCTGCACCACCACCGGCGGCAACAGCAACAGCTGCAGCAGCAGGCTCGATACCGTACTCGTCTTTTAATATAGTTGCTAATTCGTTAACTTCTTTTACTGTTAGGTTAACCAATTTTTCTGCGAAATCTTTTAAATCTGCCATTTTCTATCGTTTTAAAAATTTTAATTTATTATATATATTTAATTAGTGCTTAATTTATTAACCTTCTCTTTCAGACAAGGTTTTTACAATACCGGCTATGGTTCCACCACCCGATTTCAACGCTGAAATAACGTTCTTCGCAGGTGACTGTAGCAATCCAATAATATCTCCAATAAGCTCTTCCTTCGATTTGATGTTCACCAAATTATCCAGTTGGTCATCACCAACATAGATTGCTTCTTCGATGAAAGCACCTTTCAAGACGGGTCTATCAGATTTCTTTCTGAATTCTTTAATTACTTTAGCCGGGGCATTACCTGTTTCAGAAAACATAATAGACGTATTCCCGGTAAGGGTTCCGGATAATTCACCGAATTCCTTGTCGGAAGCATCCATTGCTTTCGAAAGTAATGTGTTTTTAACAACTGCTAGTTTAACGCCTGCTTTAAAACATGCACGACGTAAGTTTGAAGTATTCCCTGCATCCAATCCCGAAATATCTGTTAAATAGATGATTGGGTTTTCAGACAACTGCGCAGTTAAATTTTCAATTACTTGTGATTTTTCTTCTCTAGTCATAATTTCTAAATTTTACTGTTCAGTAAACCTTTTGGTGTCTATCTGTATACTAGGACTCATGGTACTAGACATAAAGATACTTTTAATATACACACCTTTAGCTGCCTGAGGCTTCAGTTTCACTAGGGTTGTTAATAATTCTTTTGCGTTTCCTGCAATCATTTCGGCATCGAACGATGCTTTTCCGATTGCGGCGTGTACAATTCCGGTCTTATCAACTTTAAAGTCGATCTTACCGGCCTTTACATCTGAAACAGCTTTAGCAACATCCATTGTTACGGTACCTGTCTTTGGGTTTGGCATAAGACCACGAGGTCCTAAAACACGTCCTAATGGACCTAATTTACCCATGACACTTGGCATCGTTACAATTACGTCGACATCTGTCCAACCTCCTTTGATTTTATCGAGGTACTCGTCTAATCCAACATAATCTGCACCGGCTTCTTTAGCTTCAGCCTCCTTATCGGGAGTTACTAAAGCCAAAACCTTCACATCTTTACCTGTACCGTGTGGTAAGGTTACAACACCTCTTACCATCTGATTTGCTTTACGAGGGTCTACATTAAGACGCACCGCAAGGTCTACAGAGGGATCGAAGTTTGTGTTGGAGATTTCTTTTATTAAAGCAGAAGCTTCTGAAACCGTGTATGTCTTAGACTCCACTTTTGCAGAATTTTCTTTTTGCTTTTTTGTTAATCTTGCCATTTTATAGATTCTTTTTCTTGATTAAAAAGGTGCAGCACCTTTTATTTTCACTCCCATTGATCTAGCAGTACCTGCTACCATTTTCATGGCAGACTCCACAGTAAATGCGTTTAGATCGGGCATTTTGTCTTCAGCAATAGTTCTCACTTGATCCCAAGAGATAGTTGCTACCTTATTGACGTGTGGCTCACCAGACCCTTTTTTGGTCTTGGCGGCTTCAAGAATCTGTACAGCGGCAGGAGGCGTCTTAATAACAAAGTCAAATGACTTGTCTTTGTACACCGTAATCTGCACTGGCAATACTTTTCCTTGCTTATCTTGAGTTCTTGCATTAAACTGCTTACAGAACTCCATAATGTTCACACCGGCAGCACCTAAGGCTGGTCCAACTGGAGGCGACGGGTTAGCGGCACCACCTCGAACTTGCAACTTAACTACTTTACCTATTTCTTTTGCCATTATTTAAAATTTAATGTGGTTCTTTCTATAGTGGAAGCCAAAGAAATTACCTATTATATAGCGTGTAACAATTAAACTTTTTCAACTTGCATATAGCTCAATTCTAATGGGGTCTTTCTTCCGAAGATTTTCACCATTACTTCAAGCTTACGCTTTTCTTCATTTATTTTTTCAACGGTACCGTTAAATCCGTTAAACGGCCCATCAATCACCTTGACGGTTTCACCAATAACAAATGGAATATTTACGTTATCGTCCTTAACAGACAATTCATCTACCTTACCTAGCATCCTATTAACCTCTGCTTGCCGCAACGGTACAGGATCTCCCCCTTTGGTTTCACCTAAGAAACCAATAACTCCATTTATAGATTTTATAATGTGTGGAATTTCACCCGCCAAACTCGCTTGTACCATAATGTACCCGGGAAAGTAAACACGTTCCTTATGTACTTTTTTTCCATTGCGAATTTGAATCACTTTTTCGGTTGGAACCAAAACTTGATCAATATAATCCTCAAGCTTCAATCGTTTGATCTCACTTTCGATATAGGATTTGATCTTGTTCTCCTGCCCACTAACCGAACGGACGACATACCACTTTTTTGTACTCTTTGTTTCAGTCATTTTATTTACGACTTGATCCATTCAAAATATAGACTTATCAACTTACTGAATACTGTATCAACTCCCCAGACAGCAAGTGCCAAAACAATTGAGAACACTGCCACTATAACCGTTAGACGCTGTGCTTCTGCCCAAGGTGTCCAGGTTACGTGGTTTTTTAGTTCGTTATAAGATTCTTTTATATATGCTATCATTTTTGTACGGCATTAATGCTGTTACTTTCCTTGCACGGGTTGCGAGACTCGAACTCACGACACCTGGTTTTGGAGACCAGTGCTCTACCAACTGAGCTAAACCCGTTTTTACTATTCGGATCACCCACAAAACCTTTGCTATTCGCTCAGCCCTGCCTGCCGGCAGGCAGGTAAACCCCGTTATAAAAGTCAAGGCGTTCCGAGAAATCCGGAACACCTTTAACTTTTTATTAAGTGACTTTAAATTAGTCTAAAATCTCTGTTACCTGACCAGCTCCTACTGTTCTACCACCTTCACGGATAGCGAAACGTAGACCAACACTCATCGCAATTGCTTGAATAAGCTCAACGTGAATTGTAAGGTTATCACCAGGCATTACCATTTCAACTCCTTCAGGAAGACTAATGTTTCCTGTTACGTCAGTTGTACGAACATAGAACTGAGGACGGTAGTTATTGTGGAATGGAGTGTGACGTCCACCTTCTTCTTTTTTCAGTACGTACACCTCAGCTTTAAATTTAGCATGTGGCTTTACGGAACCTGGCTTACAAATTACCATACCTCTAGAGATTTGAGTTTTCTCAATTCCTCTTAAAAGGATACCGGCGTTATCTCCAGCTTCTCCTCTATCAAGGATCTGACGGAACATTTCAATACCGGTAATAGTAGAAGTTAATTTCTCTGCACCCATACCAATGATCTCAACAGGATCTCCCGTGTTAGCTACACCAGTCTCAATACGACCAGTTGCTACAGTACCACGACCTGTAATAGAGAATACATCTTCGATAGGCATTAGGAAAGGCTTGTCAATTTCACGAAGTGGCTCTTCAATCCAAGTATCTACAGCTTCCATAAGTTCAAGTACAGTATCTACCCATTTTTGCTCACCGTTAAGTGCTCCTAAGGCAGAACCAGCAATAACAGGTCCGTTATCACCATCGTACTCGTAGAAAGAAAGAAGATCTCTGATCTCCATCTCAACTAATTCTAAAAGCTCTTCATCATCTACCATATCCACTTTGTTCATGAATACAACAATACGAGGAATACCTACCTGACGCCCTAAAAGGATGTGCTCACGTGTTTGTGGCATTGGACCATCTGTAGCCGCAACCACAAGAATAGCACCATCCATCTGTGCAGCACCAGTAACCATGTTCTTCACGTAATCCGCGTGACCTGGACAGTCAACGTGTGCATAGTGACGATTTGCAGTTTGGTACTCTACGTGTGAAGAGTTAATTGTAATACCTCTTTCTTTTTCTTCAGGAGCATTGTCAATTTGATCAAAAGATCTAGCTTCTGAATAACCAGCATCGGCCATTACCTTAGTAATAGCAGCTGTTAAAGTTGTTTTTCCGTGATCTACGTGTCCAATAGTACCTACGTTTAAGTGAGGTTTAGACCGATCGTATGTTGCTTTTGCCATTTTGTATTAATTTAAGCTTAGTTATATAATAGTGTTCAATTATGATTCTTATTGAGCCAATGATGAGATTTGAACTCATGACCTCTTCCTTACCAAGGAAACGCTCTACCCCTGAGCTACACCGGCGTAAAGTATTTAATCTACTCCTTATAAAGGAAGAGATTCCTACCCCTGTCTGCCGTCAAGCAGGTTCACAGGAATTTAGAGCGGGAGACCAGGTTCGAACTGGCGACATTCAGCTTGGAAGGCTGACGCTCTACCAACTGAGCTACTCCCGCTTTTACTTCTGAAAAAATCCAGAAAGGCAATTCAATATGTCAAATTCGGATTCCTAATTTTGAATCCGGCGGATTACCTCGCTTCGCTTGTTCATCCATTTTACCAGAACATTTCTACTCTGAAAGGATTACCTCGCTTCGCTCGGTGATCCGTTTTCTCAGAACTTTTCTATTCTGAAAGGATTACCTCGCTTCACTTGTTCATCCATTTTACCAGAACATTTCTACTCTGAAGGGATTACCTCGCTTCGCTCGGTGATCCGTTTTCTCAGAACTTTTCTACTCTGAAGGGATTACCTCGCTTCGCTCGGTGATCCGTTTTCTCAGAACTTTTCTACTCTGAAGGGATTACCTCGCTTCGCTCGGTGATCCGTTTTCTCAGAACTTTTCTACTCTGAAGGATTACCTCGCTTCGCTCGGTGATCCGTTTTCTCAGAACTTTTCTACTCTGAAGGGATTACCTCGCTTCGCTCGGTGATCCGTTTTCTCAGAACTTTTCTACACTGAAGGATTACCTCGCTTCGCTTGGTGATCCGTTTTCTCAGAACTTTTCTACACTGAAGGATTACCTCGCTTCGCTCGGTGATCCGTTTAGGGGGACCCTAAACAAACATTTTCTCTCGAGCTCTTAAGAAAGTAAACTTTCTACGACCTCTCTAGAAAATGTTTGTGGGGAGAGCAGGATTCGAACCTGCGAAGACTGGGTCAGCAGATTTACAGTCTGCCCTCGTTGGCCGCTTGAGTATCTCCCCAAAGCTTGTATTTAAAAGAACTTTTCACTTTTTCAAAGAGCCGATGGAGGGACTCGAACCCACGACCTGCTGATTACAAATCAGCTGCTCTAGCCAGCTGAGCTACATCGGCTTTTATGCAACTTTTTAGCCATAAAAAAGTCCGCTATTTCTAACGGACTGCAAATGTATATAAATTATTTTTTCTAAAAAACTTTTTTTGTAAAATTATATTATAAATGCGCTCTTTGTTTTTGCTTGCGTTTTTTAAGCTGTCTTTCCAAAGATTGAACGCATTCATCAGTGCCAACTTCAAAACTTCTAGCCTCTTTTTTTACAATCAAATCGTCTCCGGGAATGCTGAGTAATATTTCGACTATTTTGTTTTCCTTGTCACTGGTTTTTTGAACTTTTAAAAATACATCGGCAAAGACGATCTTGTCATAAAACTGTTCCAGCTTAGCCAATTTCTTTTCAATAAAGTCAATGAGTTTCACATCGGCTGCAAAATTCGGGGTTTGCACAGTCACTTTCATACGCAATACTTTTAATGTTATTTACTGTTTCGTGTTTCTGGGATGCGAGTTCTTATATACCTGCTTCAATTGCGCTATACTATTGTGCGTATAGACTTGCGTTGAGGCCAAACTCGAATGCCCGAGCAGTTCTTTCACTGCGTTTAAATCGGCGCCTTCATTTAAAAGGTGGGTCGCAAAAGAATGTCGCAGAATATGCGGACTCTTTTTTACCTTTTCAGAGGCCTTACTAAAATAGGAATTAATAATTCGGTACACAAGAGTTTCATAGATTTTAACGCCTTTTAACGAAAGGAAAAAATAGTCCGAGTCGGTAATGTGCTCTAACTGATTCCTATGCAATAGATAGGCCTCGATAGACTTTGTTACCGAGCTTAATAAAGGAATAATCCGCTCCTTGTTTCGTTTTCCCAAAACCTTGATCGATTTTTGAGCAATTGAAACATCCTTTAGCTTGACATTTACCAATTCGGTGCGACGAATTCCGGTGGAATAGAACAACTCCACAATGAGCTTGTTACGCACGCCTTCAAAGTCGTTAGCGTCCTCCAGCAACTCCAACACATTTTCAATTTCTTTTTCTGAAAAGGGAACCTGGATCTTTTTACTGGTTTTAAGCGCCTTGTGTTTGGAAAGGGGATTGATCTCAATCTGTTTTGTTTTCAGCAAAAATTTATAGTAGCTTTTTAAAGCCGAAACCTTTCGGTTAATGCTTCGGTTTGTAATTCCTGAATCTACCAACGAAACAATCCAGCTACGTATAACCGAATAGTTCACATTTTTAATCGAATTGTAATCGTATCCTTCCGAAGCAAACGTTAAAAAACTATCCAAATCGCGCTGATAGGCCGTAATGGTATGTGCCGAATAATGCTTTTCTAAAGAAAGATAGTCGATAAAATCTTCGAAGGGCATGGAGCAGTATGGGTGTATAGGTTTGCTGTTAAAGATACGAATTTGAAGCCGGAGTGGAAGCAAAAAAAATCCGCCAGAAAATTTCTGGCGGATCTTGTATCAAAAGAGGAATAGAAATCTAGATTTCTTCTGCGTCTCTAAGTCCTTGAATATATTGTGCTTTTTGAATCTGCGCTCTGCGAACTACTGAAGGCTTGCTGAAAGCTTGACGCTTACGCAACTGGCGCATGGTTCCGGTACGATCAAATTTACGCTTAAATCTTTTAAGCGCTCTATCGATATTTTCTCCGTCTTTTATTGGTATAATTAACATAGTATCATAACCTCCTCTCTTTAGGACGGCAAAGATAAATAGATTTTAGTTTTTAGACCTAAGATTTTAGATTTTTTTTAATCAAAAAAGAATAACGTAGAAAAAGACAAACGGAGCCGTCATTGTTAAAGACAATATACCCAATTAATAAAAAGGCTGTAATTTTTAAAACTTCGTAATAAAGAGGATGACCCTTTGATCTTGGAAATCGTATATTCCAATTATTGTTTATATAAGGAGGCTCGCTGACTCAAATCCTGAATTAACTTTTCTTCTTCTGCGCTTTCTAGCAATACGTTGTAGTTCTTCCAAAACTCCTTATTATAGGGTTTGGGTGAAAAAATATCCTCAGACCATTCCTTGGCTAGTTCACTTTGAATAATTTCCGGATCGTGAATAATTTCGGTAAACAACACCTCCTGAATGGTATAGTAGAACTGTTCTTCTTTATCACGCTCTATATCCTCTGCGGCCTTATCTCTTGTTCTGTCCGAAGATCGGTCTCCCACATTGATCAACTTTGGAGTTTCGTAATAAAAATAAGTGGGGTACATCTTATCTTGGTATTCCTTGTAGGTAATTATCAGTTTATGATTGACCTGTGTGTCGAAAAGACTTTTACTTCTACGCTTTTGAACATCGGATGCAGCCACCAGTTCATATTCTATTTTTTTAAAGGCGTAGTTATCCCAATATATGTATAACCACCCACGTGCTTCATACCCTTCATTGTATATATCCTTGGTATTTAAACCGATAAAATCCTTACTTTTTGAAATTCGAATCTTGTATAATTTTCTGCCATCGTCCACCAAGACGGTATCCAAATCAAATTGATGCTTTTCAAGGATATTCTTACCGAACAGTGCATTTGAGATATTGGAATTCCGAACTAGATTGAGTTTTCCCTTGAATAGATTTTCCAAACCATTGATCCTGCTATCATTCCAATTGATGGCTTTAACCAAGGTTGCTGTCGCAATGGTATCTCTTTTTAAATTCTTAGATCGAAGATTCACCCTTCGCGCATTGTACCTTAAATAGGCCGCATACGAATACAAACTATCAACATCTCTAAGGTCGTAGCTTTTTCTAACCTCATCCACGTTAATTTTCAAATTGTCCTTAGCCCCCGAAGCATAACTGGAGTCGTATAAGGTAATGGCACTTTCGATCAACCACTTATACTCTTTTTTGTTACGCTCTTTATGCCGTAGAAATCCTTTTTGTAAATAGCCTTGTTCGGGTAAATTCTGTGAGAGTTTACCAAGTGCTTTTACAACAATTTCATTACCGGTGGTGGGTCTGGGATCGGCTATTAGGACCACTTCGTCAAGCGAAGCTATTTCTTCTACAAGGAATACCCCCGCTGCCGCATCAAAATCCTGCAACGTAGTTTTAAAACTGGTATACCCAATGGAGGAAATAATTAACGAATCCTTTTCAAATTCTCTTGGCACCACCAAAACAAATTTTCCATCCACATTACTTATCGTTCCTATGGTTGTGTTCTCCAAATAGATGCTGGCGTTTTCAATGGGAAGTAAGGTGGTAAAATCAACTATTTTACTTTGTATTTCGGTTTGAGCCGTCGCGCCAACACAGAAGACACCTATTATTAATCCAAAAAACCGTTGTAAAAATTGCTGATTCATCTTTATACTTTTAAATTGGTACACTAGGTCTTACAAATATAATACCCAAAAAGCATCTTAGTAGAAATGACCTAGGTAGCCTTTTTATATTTTTTTCCGTCGATTACCATCTTCGCAATGATCTCGCGAAGAATTTCAGAAGTTCCACCACCTATAGGTCCAAGTCGGCTATCGCGAAGTAATCGCGCCAACGGATAGTCTTCCATATAGCCGTAGCCTCCAAGTAACTGAAGACAATCGTACATAACCTCATCGGCTACTCTGGTGGAAATCAGCTTGGACATGGAGGCCTCTTTTACCACATATTCGCCATTGTTAAGACGGCCGGCTGTCACATAGTTGAACGTTTTGCAAATTTCCACTTCGCTGCTCAGCTGAGCTACCTTGTGACGTAGGGCTTGAAATTTTGAAATACTCTTTCCGAAGGCATGTCTGTCCTTCATATATTGAATGGTATACTCCAGTGCGTACTCACTTCTCGCATGTGCATTGATACCCATCACTAAACGTTCAAGCGCAAAGTGCTGCATGATGTAGGGGAAACCTTGATTTTCCTCACCCATTAGGTTTTCGGCAGGAATTACTACATTATCGAAAGCAATTTCACCGGTGTCACTGGCTCGCCATCCCAGTTTTTCGAGTTTTGTTGCCGAAACGCCGGGCGTGTCGCGATCGATCACAAAAATGCTTATTCCTTTGTTTCCTAATTCGGGTGCTGTTTTTGCCGCAACGATTAAATAGTCACTATAGACACCGTTGGTAATAAAAGTCTTCGAACCATTGATAACATAGGTATTTCCTTTTTTAACGGCGGTACTTCGCATCCCGGAAACATCACTGCCTCCAAAAGGTTCGGTGACGCACAAACATCCTATCAAATCCCCGTTAATACTTGGCGTTAGATACTTTTGTTTTTGTTCGTGATTTCCTTCCTTATTGAGATGCGTCATGGCCAAATAGGCATGTGCCCACATGGCGGCTGCAAATCCGCCCGAATTGATTTTTTGTAACTCTTCCAAAAAGATCACGGTGTAAAACAAATCGAGCTGCATGCCTCCATATTGTTCGGGGTAGTTGATCCCAAAATAGCCCATCTCTCCAAACTTCTTCCAGATAAAACGTTCGATATGCCCGGTCTTTTCCCATTTTTCAATATGCGGCACCACCTCTTTCTGCAAAAAATCCTGAAAGCTCTTTCTAAAAAAATCGTGTTCCTCTGTAAAATACATGCTACTCATAAATACGTTTTGGAGTTAGGGATAATACGAATGAAGTAAATATTTACTTAATGGACAAATATAATTGAATTAGCGCTAATTTATGTGCAGACATTCCGTCTATTTTTTCCAATGCTGAAAAGTCTGTAATACCCTCGTGCAGCACTCTGTATTCCCAAATGCGTTTTGCTAATTCGAAAGAAATCCCCGGTATTGTTGCTATATCTGAAGCGGAAGCGGTATTGACATTAATTTTCCGGATAGGTTTGGGTGTTTTTACCGTAAAGATTTGTAAGGCGCGTTGTACCACTAAAGGGTCCAGTCCCCAAACCTCATACAATTGAACATCCCCAGCGAATCCTCCCAATTTGTCGCGATACACAACAATACGTTTGCTCAAAGCTTCCCCTATCCCACTTATCTCCTGTAATTGGTTTTCAGTCGCCTTATTCAGATCGATCTTTTGATCGAAGGACCTTTCAGAATAAGTATCTGAGGTAAATTCCTTTTTAAGTTTTGCGTTTTTCACCCAGTCGGGGAACTTAAAATAGGGACTTATCACGTCTAAGAGTGAGTCGGAAACCCGGGTCACTCGTTTAAAATCGTCTACCGAGTTGATCCATTGGTCTTTGCTTCGGAAGTGTTTTAGTCTGTCAAATTCTTCGGGTGTCATCCCCAGTGCAAAGGCTTTGAAATCGGTGATGAAGTTTGGATTGAATGGATACAGCTTTGGCTTTCTTCGTTCTATTTCGGCTTTACGCAGCGAATCTATCTGTGCTTGTACCGCTTTTACTTCAGCAGAAGAAATATCTATAATTGGTTCTTCAGAAAAAGAAACAAATAGATAGGTACTAAGCAACGCAACGATGACGATCACCAAAAGCAAAATCCCAGCTCGTTGCTGTTTGTTAAACAGGAGATGGGATTTAAAATTTTTCATAACCCTACCGGTTTAGACCGGGGAGTTACTTACTGTATTTATGTTACGAATCGGATAGCGCGTCCTTCTTCAGTTTGATGGCATCGAGATATCTTCTCAGTTGCTTTTTAACAACCGGGAACAGGAAGAACAAGCCTATCATGTTCGGGAAGATCATCGCAAAGATCATCGCATCGGAGAAATCCCAGATAGATTTCATATTCGCCGCAGCTCCAATTATAATAAATAAACAAAACAACAATTTATACACCATATCCATGGTCTTTCCACGTCCGAACAGATACTTCCAGGATTGGAGTCCGTAATACGACCAGGAGATCATGGTAGACACTGCAAATAGGAATACAGCAATGGTTAAAAAGACATTAGAATACGGTATGTATTGGGCAAATGCCTGTGAGGTAATTCCGGATCCTTCATAAGAAACACCGTCAATCAATACACCACCGGCACCGTCTCCACCATATTCGAAGAATCCTCCGAAGTTAAAGATAATGATCACCAAAGCTGTCATGGTACATATCACTACAGTATCAATAAATGGCTCTAACAAAGCCACCAGCCCTTCACTTGCAGAGTATTTTGTTTTTACTGCCGAGTGGGCAATAGACGCTGAACCGGCACCCGCTTCATTCGAGAACGCAGCTCTTTTAAATCCTACCAATAAAACACCTATAATACTTCCTACGCCAATGGCAGTTGGGTTGAAGGCTTCTGTGACGATTAAATTGACGGCATCATCAATAAGGTCATAGTTGCTGAAGATGATATAAATACAGGCCACGATATAGAGAATTGCCATAAACGGAACTACCTTCTCGGTAACTGAAGCAATACGTTTTATCCCACCAATGATGATGACACCCACCAAAATTGCTAACAAGACTCCAATCCAAAACCCTGCTGCGGTACTTTCAAGACTAAATAAATCTTTTAGTACGATGGTCGCCTGATTGGATTGAGCAGCATTTCCTCCACCAAAAGAACCCCCAATACAAAATATGGCAAACAAGACAGCCGCAACTTTTCCCAAGGTCGCAAATCCCTTTTCCTTCAATCCTTTGCTTAAATAATACATGGGACCTCCATATACGGTTCCGTCTTCACCTACATCTCTATATTGTACCCCGAGTGTACATTCAACAAATTTTGTCGACATACCCAATAACCCACAAATAATCATCCAAAAAGTAGCCCCGGGTCCTCCCAGTGCAATCGCTAAAGCCACCCCAGCTATATTTCCATTCCCTACTGTTCCGGAAACCGCCGTGGCGAGTGCTTGAAAATGACTTACTTCTCCATCGGTGCTTTCGTCCCGAATAGTATCTCGAATATCTCCATCGATGGCTAATTCATCTGAAAGTGATTCTACATGTTCGGTGATATCATCAACCTTGTTCATGTCTTGCCCCTGTGCTACTCCTCCTTCACCATATAATATCTTGGCACCATGTGCTTCAATGTCCTCATATTTTCCACGAACGGTCTGAATTGCTCTCCAGAAATACCGAATATTCGGAAAACCAAAATAGATGGTAAAAAATGTTGCACTAAAGACCAATAAAATTAACACGAAAGGAATTCCGCCAATTTCAAAGAAAATAAGGTTGGAGAAAAAATTCGATACCGGTGCAAAAGCTTCGTTGATCTGCTCGTCAATCCCCATTTCTGCGGTGTCTTGGGCAAAGGTTAACAGCGGTAAGAACAAAGTTAATAGTGATAGAAGATATTTCTTCATGAGTAGCGATTTAGTTAGACGTAGTTTTTTCAGCTAGGCAAGATGCTAAAAAAAAATAGTGAATTCAAGTTTTTGTTCTTTTAATTGTTAACGATACATTATACATCGTATAATTCTTTTAGCTTTTCAATTTGATTCGGACGACCAATGAGGATTAACTTCGAATCTTTTTTAATAACCAAAGACGGTTCAGGATTTACAATATAAATACCATCCGGCGATTTATAACCAATGATGGAGCAACCTGTTTTCTTCCGAAGATCCAATTCGTTAATTGCCAATTCCTTTCCGTTTTTACATACTTTCTCAAACGGAACCTGCTCTACATTCATGCTATCCTGCTCTCCCGAAACCGACAAATTATCTAAAAACTCGACCAAATCCGGAACGACTACCAAGGAAGCCATATGCTCTCCACCTATCCGGTCCGGCATAATCACATTGTCTGCACCTGCCAACTTTAGTTTTTTATAACTCGTCTCCTCGGTAGCTCGGCTTATGATCTTTAACTTCTTGTTCATTTGGCGTGCCGACAAAACCACAAATAGATTATCGGCATCACTGGGCAAGGCACAAATCAAGGTGTTTGCACGTTCAATACCTGCCTGCAAAAGCACATCGTCTTCGTTTGCGTTCCCATGTACAAAGAGTGTTTTATCGTCCTCAAAACGCTCCACCACTTCGTCATCTTTTTCGATAATTACAAATCGCTTTTTGTAATCCATCAATTTATGCATGGCTTGTTTTCCATTTCTACCAAAACCACAGATAATCACATGATCTTGCAGCGAATCAATTTTCTTTTGCACACGTTTATGTTTTAAATTATTGATGTTGTTTTTACTAAGTATATATTCTGTGATTACAGAAATTGCATAACCCACTATAAATATACTGGAAACAATAAATATGGAGGTAAATAATTTCTCCTCAGGGCCTAAGGGTCGTACCTCCCCGTACCCAACAGTAGTAATAGTGATCACGGTCATGTACAACGCATCAATCCAAGTGTAGCCGGAAAGAATTCTGAATCCGACAACTCCCGCCATAAAAATTGTGATTAACATTAGGAGTGCCCAAAATATCTTTGATTGAAATAGTCTGCTCATAGATCAAATACTGAAGTCCGTTTTGTGAACACAAGATCCTTTAATTTTAACAGGAATGCCATTGTTAAGTAGATTGCAAACCCTACGCCCATCGTGGCAAAAGATACATAAATAAAGAAAAGCCGAACACTTTTAGCGCGCATTCCCAAACGATCTGCCAGACGGGAACTTACATAAAAGCCCCGCTTTTCTAAATAGTGACGTATTTTATACACCAATTGCAACATAACCGCAAATTACAGTTTTTAGCTGAATAATATTCTGAAAAATTTATCGATTCAACAGTTCATTACCCAGGGCACATTCCAAACATCTCTTGGCATCGCAATAGTTGTTTTTTAGCTGAAGCAAGGCCTGACTTTCTAGCGCATGGGTAGCGACCGCACCTAGTGTATTGAATTTTGCCACAATAGTGTTTTCCTCTTTTGGAATTGAGCGCGCTAAGTGCAGCACTGCTTCAGAAGCATCCATTCCAACGAAATTTGCATAACAAAATCGCAACGGGATCACCGTATTGATAAGTAAAAGGTCGATAAATTTTTTTGTCAATTTCTTTTTCCGATTTGTAACAGCACTTCCAAAATTAAAATGAGTATCCCAATAGGAGCTCGCTGAAATTTCAAAAATTTGGTATAAGGCGTCTCTAGTTTTTACTGAAATAATTTCAGAAAACAAATTCGGACGACTGCTGTACAAACTTGCCAGCTGTGACAACCGAATTGTAGGGAAATTTGGTGGTCGAAGTCGGAAGAATTTGGGCGATATCACCATTTCATTTACCAGTTTGTGTTTATACTTCAAAAAGGCGTAGGTCTTTTGCAATTTTATACAATACCTATCTTCCAAATCTCTGTCTAATAATCCGGCCTGCCCAAACAACAATGCTTCGAGTTGTAAAGTGTTATGACTGCATTTTTGAACTATCGAAAAATCTATTGATTTTGCCACACTAAGGAAGGCCGACCCATTGATATTTAAACCGAAATTTTTACAGAGCAATTGAAAAAGTAGTGCTTCCCAATGATTTTTAAGGGTCGATAATTCGATTAAGAGAGAATCTGATTTCTGTTGTAATCGCTCAATAAACAGGCGTTCCAACCAATTGTGAAGTACAAAGCTGTCTATGCTGGCAATTTCGTTTTGGCAATTAATCCATTGCTGATCCTTTGAAAAAAGTTTTCTGTAATTTTCGAGGGTTGTTTTATCCACTCCTTTTTTTAATTCAAGCACCGGAATCGCAATATTGTGCTTTCTAAAGACTTCGGCATCGTGCTCCCACACCACATGAAGAATCACCGAATCGTAGTTGTGGTCTTCCTCATGTCGATGCGTATACCAATGTGAAGATTTTAAGTGGATCTCGACATTTCCGGCCCAAATTTGATTTGCTATGGTAAGTTGTGCGTTAAAAAAATCGGGGCCCGAACTAAAATTATGTCGTCCCGGATTCAGCACTTGTACCAACTCCCCGCTTGTGGTTTTTAAATCTCGTTTATCGAATTTTTGAAACTTCCATACATAGTGTAGAAAATCCTCTTTCATACTGAACAAATTTTGAGGGAGTTCTCACCAGTGGTTCCTTAAAATAAAAAATCCTGCTCATATAGGCAGGATCTATTACTGTAGAATTCATGAATGTTAATCGATATATCCCATTTTTCGCATCCAGTCATCGTTAAACATTTTGCCTACGTATCGACTCCCATGATCATGGAATAGGATAACAACCACGTCGTCTTTGGTAAAATGTTCTTTTAATTGTAACAGGCCCTTCATGGCAGCCCCAGCCGAATTGCCCAGAAACATGCCTTCTTCCTTGGCCAGTTTTTGGGTATACACGGCAGCATCCTTATCGGTTACTTTTGTAAAACCGTCGATAATACTGAAATCAACATTCTTAGGTAGAATATCTTCCCCAATTCCTTCGGTCACATAGGGGTAAATTTCCTTTTCATCAAAGATCCCCGTTTCGTGGTATTTTTTAAAGACACTTCCATAGGTATCAATGCCCCACACTTTTATATTAGGGTTCTGTTCTTTTAAATATTTTCCGATACCACTTATGGTACCGCCGGTTCCCACTCCTACCACAAAATGTGTCACCTTACCATCGGTTTGCCGCCAAATTTCGGGGCCTGTGCTCTCGTAATGTGCCTTGGCGTTACTTGGATTATCATACTGATTCACATACCAACTATTTGGGGTTTCTTCTGCCAGTCGCTTGGAAGTACAATAATACGATCTGGGATCTTCGGGTGCGACATCGGTAGGGCAAACCACTACCTCGCTTCCCACAGCGCGCAGAATATCCATCTTTTCCTTGCTCTGTTTGTCACTTATCACACAAACCATCTTATACCCTTTTACGATGGCGGCTAGTGCCAGACCCATACCGGTATTTCCGCTGGTGCCTTCAATAATAGTTCCGCCGGGCTTTAGGCGACCGTCGGCCTCTGCATCTTCGATCATCTTCACTGCCATACGGTCTTTTGTAGAATTTCCGGGGTTAAAGGTTTCGTATTTGGCGAGGACCAGAGCGGGAATTTCTTCGGCCAATTTATTGATCTTTACCAAGGGCGTATTCCCGATAGTCTCTAGTATATTTTTTGCGTATTCCATAGATAGTTTGTGATTTCGCAAAAATACAAAACCACTTGTGGAATTGTACCATTTTAGTAGAAATTAAAATCACAATTAGAAAAAAGATGGATTCAATTACAGCCTTGGGGTTCTTAATCTTTTTAGATTATTTCTTAAACTTACTTAAGAAATCAGATCGTCGATTTCTAGAGACCGGAATTTTAATATTATTCGTAAGAATCACATAGCCTTCATTTAAATATTTGTCGATGTGAATAAGGTTCACCAGATGTGATTTATGTACAAGATAGAATTCGTGATTCTCCAGCAACATATTAAAATGACCAATACTATAGGAACTCAAAATTGGCTTCCGCTGTTTAAAATAAATTTTGGTATAACCATCTTCCCCCTCACAATGGACTATATCCTTTATTTTCACAAACTCGAGTCCTTCCTGCGTTGGAATTACCATCTTTTTTTTCTGAAAAGTTTGAATGTCGAGATTTTCAATAAACAATTTATTTTTTTGAAGGGCCGTTTTTTCTTCAATATTCTGTACAGCCTTGTCGACCGTGTCGACAAGCACCTTGTTGTCGACAGGTTTTACCAAATATCCTATGGCACAATGATTAATAGCATCAATGGCATAGTTATCGAAAGCCGTTACAAAAATAACTTCAAAAGAAGGTGTTTCTATTGCAGCCAATAGGTCAAAACCACTCATTTCAGGCATTGCCACGTCTAAAAACAGAAGTTGCGGCTTCAGTTCTTTTATTAAAGTTAACGCTAATTTTGGGTTTCCAGATTCTCCAATAATGGTGATATTGGGGCATAATCGTTCCAGTTTATTTTTGAGGATGGCGATGGATTTTGGTTCATCGTCTACAAGAAATGCTGTTACTTTCATAAGTTATGGTACTGATTAAAAATTAGGGTTACAAGTGTGCCTGAAACCGTATCAAATTCTGATCGGTCTTGTATGGTATAGGTCACATTCCATTCCTTACTTAGTTTTAAAAGTTCCAGGCGTTCTTCCAATACGGCCGAAGACCGTGACTGGTAATTTTTTGTGGATGTTCGATAAATTTCTTTCGCCCGATTCACACCTATGCCGTCGTC
>NZ_JAIOHK010000048.1 GCF_019913785.1 Altibacter sp. | reverse complement strand
AATACATCTGCCCAACTGCCCGGCTGCTCCTGTAACAAGTACTTTTTTCATGCAATAGCTTCCTTAAATGTAGGAAGGAGTAGATCTTTTTCTGAAATTAACAATTCTTCCTTCGGAAGATGCCAATCAATCGCTAAGGTTGCGTCATTATAAATAATTCCTCCTTCTGAAGCCCTATCGTAATAATTATCACATTTATAAGCAAATATGGATTCCTTGGACAGGGTGACGAAACCATGTGCAAATCCTCTTGGGACGAACAATTGCTTGTGATTTTCATCATCCAGTACAAGAGAATAGTGTTTCCCAAATGTGGGTGACTCTTTCCGCAGGTCCACCACAATATCTAACACCCTTCCTTTAATCACTCTTACCAATTTAGCTTGCGCCATAGGACCCTTTTGAAAATGAAGTCCTCGTAACACTCCATATGTTGAAATGGATTGATTGTCTTGTACAAAGTCAACCTCAATTCCGGTCATTTCTACAAATGCTCGTTTGTTGAATGTTTCACAAAAAATACCGCGCTCGTCGGTAAATACATTCGGTTTTACAATAAAACAATCTAATAAGGGGGTTTTCTGAATTTCCAAGGCTAATCTAATTGAAGTAAATGTTTTCCATAACCGCTTTTTAGCAAGGGTTGGGCTAGTGCAATTAATTGTTGTTTCGAAATATATCCCATTTCGTATGCAGCTTCTTCGATCGAGCCAATTTTTAAGCCTTGTCTTTCTTCAATAACTTCAACAAATTGTGCTGCCTGCATGAGCGAAGCAAAGGTTCCGGTATCCAACCAAGCGGTTCCTTTGTCCAAAATACTTACGCGAAGTTTTCCCTGTTGTAAATAGGCATTATTGATATCGGTAATTTCGAGTTCACCTCGGTCACTTGGTTTAATATTTGAAGCAATTTCAACTACACTATTGTCATAAAAATAAATACCCGGCACCGCATAGTTCGATTTTGGGTGTTTCGGTTTTTCTTCAATAGAAAGTGCTTTTCCGCTTTTATCAAAAGATACCACACCATATCGTTCTGGGTCGAGTACGTGGTAGGCATAGATGATTCCCCCATCCGGATCGTTGTTTGACTGCAGTAATTCTTTAAGTCCGGATCCGTAAAAGATATTATCCCCAAGTATCAATGCAACTTTCTCCTGGCCGATAAATTCCTTTCCAATAATAAAAGCTTCTGCCAATCCATTGGGGTGTTCTTGAATAGCATACTGGAAATCACACCCTAACTTTTTTCCATCTCCTAACAATTCTTTAAATAATGGTAAGTCCTGAGGGGTGGAAATGATTAATATTTCGCGAATCCCCGCATAGAGCAAGGTCGACAAGGGATAATAAATCATGGGTTTATCATATACCGGCATCAACTGTTTGCTAACAGCCAAAGTAATAGGATGTAATCTAGTGCCAGACCCTCCGGCCAGTATAATTCCCTTCATAATCTATCTGTGTTATTTAAATACCACCGAATTGTTTTTTGAATTCCTGTTTCAAAATTTTCTTCAGCCTTCCAACCCAACTTTCCTTCAATTTTTGACGCATCAATAGCATATCTGAAATCATGCCCCGGCCGATCTTGTACAAAAGTAATTTGCTCTTTGTATGAGCCCTGTTTCGGCTTTAATTCGTCTAGCAACTCACAAATGGCGTGAGCAATATATAAATTGTTCCGCTCATTATTTCCTCCAATATTATAGGTCTCACCTATTTTACCTGAATCAATAGCTAATTTAATCCCTATGCAATGATCCTTTACGTATAGCCAGTCCCTTACGTTCTTTCCATCCCCATAGATAGGTATGGGCGCCCCGGAAATAGCCTTCCGAATAATCGTTGGGATTAATTTCTCCTTGTGCTGATTTGGACCGTAGTTATTCGAACAGTTGGTCGTTACCACCGGCAATCCATAGGTGTGGAAATAAGATCGAACAATAAAATCGGAAGATGCCTTTGAAGCGCTGTACGGACTGTTAGGCGCATAGGGAGTTGTTTCGGTGAATAAACCTGTCTCACCCAAGGTTCCATAGACCTCATCGGTAGAAACATGTAAAAAACGAGCCGATTTAAATGATTCCTTTAATTTATTAGGACCATCCATCCAGGTTTTATAGGCGCTTTGCAATAAATTAAACGTTCCAACAATGTTGGTTTGGATAAAGGCGGCAGGACCTGTAATAGAATTATCCACATGCGATTCGGCGGCAAAATGTACCACTTTTGAAAATTGATGCTCCTTGAAAAGCGAAACCACCAAAGCTTCGTCGCAAATATCCCCTTTGACAAAGGAATAGTTCTTATGACCCGAAATCGATGCCAAATTTCGTTCATCTCCGGCATAAGTGAGCTTGTCCAGCACAACTATCTTATCTGTTGTCTGTTCTAATATATAGGCTACATAATTGGAGCCTATAAAGCCTGCGCCCCCGGTAATTAAGACATTGTTGTTATTCAAAATTTATTTTTAGTCACGTCTAATTAAATTTATTATTATTTTTCTGCTGCTTCTTTCGCCATTTGCTGCGCCGTAAAAAACCACTTTCTTAAATACAACGTTACTATAAAGATAAGTACTAAAAATATTGGATACCTCAACATTTTGTTTCCTAGAGTGCCTGGCTTTTCCTCGATTAATTCGGGTCTATTAATTAATACAGTAATATCCTCTGAAAGTGCAATATCGTACTGTAAACTAATGTTTAAATCCAGCAAGTAATTCTTTTTTTCAACTAACCCCGATAAATCTTTATCGAGTACAACTTGATTAGATACACTATTTGTTATTTGTTGTTCAGAGTAGTTTAGAAAAAGCTTATCTATTAATTCAATTGATTTTAGATTAGCTTCTAAAAATTTCTTATTAATCTCTATGGCGTCAACTTTGAAATTGCTCAATAAATCATTCGTATTAAAATATCCTAAGAGATTATTTATAGTTTTTGGTGTGGCATTATTTGATAGTTTTAAATTTATTCGATGGAGTTTATATTCAAAATTAAATACCTTGCTAGCAGAATCGTCGCCTTCAAATTCATACTTATCAAGTAGTATTTCAAAAGTCTTGTTGTTATTCCCATAATTTTCAACAAGTTCATTAAAGCTAATTATTGGCGTAATTTCTAGCTTTTTGATTAGCGGTTGTCCTTCCCAGAGCCCAAATTCTTTAAGGAAAATGGAATCTCGATTATTTATTTTGTCATTAAGCAATTCGACTGAGTTATAAACATAGCTCCCTAAATTAAAATTAACCCTAACTATTGCTTCTGAAGATTTGGAACTCTGAAAGTCTTTTTGTCCGTAATATCCTAGAATGACTCCTATGATTATTAAAGAGAAAATGACTATCCAATTTCTAATTAGTAATAAAATAAAATTATACGCCCCAATTAAAAATTTCCTAAATATTTCATTACCCTTTTTGAATAGATATACTAGATCTATTTCTTCGTTCGTGCTTCTATTGTCCATGGTTATTTAATTTAAAATCTGTTTTAATATTTTTTCGGTAATTACATAGGTTGGTTTTACCCCTGTAGTCCCCAGCCCCCCGGAAGCCAATGTACTTCCTGTTTCTAAAGGGTTATCCGAAGCATAATATGCATATCGCACCTCCACTTTAGCACTTATACTGTTTCTAATCTTCGACGCGGCCTGAATCGCTTTTTGATAATGAGCACCTTCCATTTCGAGTCCAATCACATTCCATGTTGAATTGTGAAAAAACTTCAAAATATCTCTATTCTGAAGAGAGGTGCCTAGCACAGTAATCATGGTCCCGGTGCACACCTTTACATCATCCTCTTTAAAATCTGCTTTCTTCAGTTTATTCTTAAAAGGATAATTATCGGCGGTACCTTCAAAAACATGGGCCGAAGGAATCATAATATCCCCTTTTCCGCCTTCCAGAATACCCGCCTTCCCCATAATAGAGACAGATATAACGTTTAACAAATGACGTTTGTTGTTGATTTCGTACGGTTTTAAAAGTTCATCCATACTTTCATAGGCCTGTTCGCCAAAAGCATAATCCATCACAATAATTACAGGTGGAGTCACCTCCTTTTCTGAAATTCCCGGCAGTTTACTTGTGTCAAATATTTGAACATGGGTGTTGGTGCCACTGGTATCTTCAACATACGTCATCCCCATTTGTAAAGCCACTTTAGTAACTTTTTCTCTTAATTTAGCGTTTATCGGTTTGCTCAGTGCTTCAAAAACAGCCAGTGGTTTGCTTTTCTTAAATTCCGCCGCAAGCGCAGTAGGGGCATACAGACTATTCATAACACTGTGCATATTTGCACTGATGATATGTAAGGGCCGACTTAAAAACCCTTTTTCATCCAGCGTTTGTTTAATTTTTAGCGCCCATCGCTCCCCGTGAATATGATGTCCCAGACGCTCCCGAAGTACCGGACTAAATGTTATAATTCGTTTATTGTCGTCTATTATTTCCTCGATGGCATACTTGCCTAAATAATAGATAATACTTAAAAATCGATCCTCATCTTCCGGAACAGCAAATTGAGGGTAAATCTCGGATACTTCTTCAAACGTTCGCCCCAAGAAATTAGCGGTATGTGTTAGCGCTGTTTCTTTCTCATTCTGCGTTAATGTCCCTTCCTTAAGCACCGCTTCTTCGAGTTTTTTCCAATCTCGTATTACATCGCCCTTCTCATTGATCAAGACCTGTTTCATGATCTTGTGAGATTCGATATACAGAAAGGTCAAATGCGTTAAAATATCATAAATCTCGGACCGCCCTCGGGTTATTTCAATATTCATCTGTTCCGAATCAATCCGATAACAGTTTCTCCGTCTTTTTTCAGGGATAATTACCTTAAAATGTGAGTTTTTATAGCCTTCATCACTGGTAAGGTTTACAAATCTGCATTCCTCTATCCCGTAGGGCAACCTGTCCATAACATACAAAAGGCCCTGCAATTCAATCTTTTCTTCAGCAATAGAGCCGTAGATCTCGGGCCTTAGAATAAATAACGCCTCACGAAGCGTCTCCCCCGAAACTCCCATAGGCTTGTAGTAGCCCCGATTGAAAAGATGTCGCATGGTAATATAGAGCCTCTCTATGGCTCCCGAACTTTCTTGAGCTCGTGTTCTGGAATGTGATTTCAATTTATTCATACCTGCTGCAAATATAAGGTAATTTTAAGCTTGCATTTTGATCAGGGCATCGGCAATTTTACGGTCATTCGAAAGGCGTGGTGTTTTGTTTTGACCCCCTAGTTTCCCTTCCATTTTCATATATTTATTAAAGCTTTCTTTTTGCAGGGACGTAATTTGTAATGGCTGAAGGACTTTCCCCTTTATCAAGTCGAAATAATAGGTGTTTTGCTGCTGCATAGCTGCATCTAAGACTGCTGCAACCTGCCGAAGATCTTCCGGTTCTTGTTCAAATTCGATCAGCCATTCATGATACGGCAATGTTCCCTCCTTGGGGTGCATCTGAGGGGCAACGGTAAATTCGGAAATTGAAAACTTATGCATTGCCATCGCTTCTTGCATCGCCTGTTCTACTTCCTTGCCAATTACGTGTTCACCAAAAGCCGAAATAAAGTGCTTGATCCTTCCCGAAACAATAATTCGATAGGGGTTCGTATGCGTAAACTGAATCGTATCGCCTACATTATAAGCCCACAGTCCTGCATTGGTCGAAATAATCATCACATAATTCACCCCAGTCTTTACTTCTCCAATAGTTACTCTGGGAGGGGTTGTTTCGAAAAATCGATCGGCTTCAATGAATTCGTAAAAAATCCCGGAATTCAACAATAATAACATTCCCTTTTCACTCTGCTTATCCTGAAAGGCAAAAAATCCTTCGCTTGCAGGAAAAAGTTCGATACTGTCTACTTTCCTTCCAATTAATGCGTCAAATTTAGCGCGATACGGCTCGAAATTCACCCCACCGTAAATAAACAGTTTAAAATTTTGGAACAGTTCACCTACGCGCTTCCCCGAGGCTTCTTGCAATCGTTCAAAATACATTTGTACCCAAGATGGAATTCCACTAATAACGGTCATATTTTCACCAATCGTTTCGTCAACAATGGCATCAACCTTGGTTTCCCAGTCTTCTATACAATTGGTCTTAAAAGAAGGTAATCTATTTTTCTGAAGGTATCCCGGGACGTAATGAGCAACAATCCCCGACAACCGACCTAATTGAATCCCATGCTTCTCTTCTAGTTTCGGACTCCCTTGTAAAAAGATCATTTTCCCGTCGACAAAGTCAGATTTTCCGGTCTCATGAATATAAAATAAAATAGCATCTCTGGCAGCAGTCATATGATATGGTAATGATGCCTTTGTAAGGGGAATGTATTTGGCGCCACTTGTAGTCCCGGAAGTTTTCGCAAAATAAAGGGGTTTTCCCGGCCATAAAATATTGGCCTCCCCGTTGACTACTTTCTCCACATAGGGTTTTAAAGCTTCATAATCTCTAACGGGAACCTGGTTAGCAAAATCTTGAAAGGTCTTGATTGATTCAAAATAGTGGTCTTTTCCAAATTGTGTTTCTTTTGCTAATGCGATTAGGCTAGCAAATACGCGTTGTTGGGTAAGCTCAGGTTGTGAAGCCCATTTCTGAGTACGGGCTACTACTACTTTTGCGAAAATATTTGCTGCAAAGGATTTTATCGACATAGCCTACTAATCAAAATCGATGAAGTTGGTGGGATTGATAGGGTACCCATCTCTCCACAATTCAAAATGAAGGTGAGGCCCTGTTGAAAGATCACCTGTGTTTCCAGCGGTAGCCACAACTTCCCCGGCTTTGACCAATTCTCCTTGCTCCTTGCTAAGGGACGCATTGTGTTTATACACCGAAATAAGGTTGTTGGCATGCTCGATGATTACGACATATCCGGTATCTGCAGTCCATTCAGCAAAAATAATGGTTCCGTCTGCGGTTGCCTTTACAGGAGCATCCTTAACAGTGACTATATCAACAGCAAAGTGCTTTTCCTTAGGGTTATATCCTTCAGAAATGGTTCCTTTAACAGGTGCAAACAACACAAAACTTACTTCGGCAGGGCCTGTTAATGGATTATATTTATCCTCTTGTTGTACGCGTTCTCGTAAAATAGAATCCTGTTTAGATGCCGCGAGGTTTAACTTAGAAAAATCGACCTTGGCTGCTTCAATGATCGAATCCTTGTTGAACACTACCGTTTTTACATCCCCTGTAAGCACTTTTCGGATGGAGGCAAGGTATTGTTCGTTTACATTTATAACCTGCTGTAGCGAGTCAGTTTTAAAGGTCAGTTCGGTTGCTTTCAGTTTCAAGGCCGTGGACGAATACCCCGGAATATACTCCCGAAGCGGTGTAAAAGCAATAATCACAGTGGTTACGGTAATTAAAAAAACAGCAAATACGGTGCTGAAAACAAAAACGTTCAATCGATTCAGTTTAAAAGAAAAACGCTCTTCAAAGGTGTCTTCATTAAGAACCACCAAACGATACTTATGCAGTAACTTCTTTCTTATTTTTTTAGCTCTTTTTTCTTTTTCTGCCATCGGGGGTCGTTAAGAATACAAATATAAAATAAACTCTATGGTTCGATGCTAAAGTTAATTGTAAAACGTTCTATGTAAGTAATTCTTGTTACCTTTGTAATATAAATTTTTGAGAAATGAGTGCACTATTTATACCCTTAGCGATTGGCCCATGGCAAATTGCCCTTATTGTTGTGATTGTTCTTTTGTTGTTTGGCGGCAGAAAGATTCCCGAATTAATGCGCGGACTGGGAAGTGGCATCAAAGAATTTAAAGATGCGTCCAAAGAAGATAAAAAGGAAGACAAAAAAATTGACGATCCTAAATAAGATCGATTTTAATATTTGAAAAGAGCCTGCTATTGTTGAAATAGCAGGCCTTTTATTTTCTTACTCTAATTTAGCAGATTTTAATATAGCCTCAAGTTCAAATTGAAGATTTCGCTTGGCGACAGATGGTGCGTACGTAAACCCTTCCAAGATCAAATAGCGGTTATTGGCTTCATCCCGAATGGCATAATTCAGAAAAGGACCCGCCATATATTTATCTTTAACCTCCCAGGTACCCTTGGTTTCATAGGCAAACTTTCCGTCTATTTCACTAGTGAATAAGTAGGGAGCATAGGCTTCTTCAGTAATAAATAACCCTTCATCCTCTACGGGCATATAGCTAGAGCCTATTGAGTCTCTAATCTTTATTATGTTTCCAACCACCGAAGAGTCTGTCCCTATCATGCTTAACGGTACTTCATAGATAATTATATTGGTACTCCCCGATTTTAAATCTTTCCGTATCCAAAAAAATTCGTCGGTCGCCCTTGCAGTTCTATAGGCTGAGGGAATATTGAGCTTAACACCCAATCGCTGCTTCAATGAGTCCAAATCTTTCTTTAGGGATATTTTAATTCTCCTTTGGTTTTCTGAAATTTCTGAAGCCTGAAAAGCGGTTAAAATTTCCTTCTGGTGTTCCTTAAGAAGGGCAATAAGTTCTTCTTCAGTAGGTGCTGTAATGAAAACGCCGGTTTGCGGTTTTGCATACGGGTGTTCCTTGATGGAGAATTGTGCCGATGCTCCCTTGGTAAGGTGTAAAAATATTCTATACTTACGTGCAAATCCTGTATAGGTAGACGGCGGCATTTGATTAATATCATAAAGCGGCTCCTCCTGAGGAAGCCCGTCTGCCGGGGCTGCAAGTATGTCTCTTATGGCCTCACCCACATTGCCATTCCACATTTCATTTGTGGTAATAACCTGTAAATTATTGATGTTTCCCAAAGAGCTTGGCAAGTAGGAAGTGTCCTTTTTCCCTGTTTCATTGCATGAAAAAAGCACGAATGCGGCAACAATCACCAGATTAAATGATTTCATTATATGGAGTGTTAGAAGGGAATGTTACCCTTTTGAAACTTTCAGCTTCATTCCCGGTTTTAATTTGCTACCGCTAATATCGTTCCAAATTTTTATATTCTCCACCGTAACTCCCGGAAACTTTTTTGAAATACTCCACAAGGTATCCCCGCTTTTAACAGTATAGGTCTTGGCGTTTTCTGAAATTGCCACCTTCGCGCTGCTTCCCGATGGATTTCGAGGGTGAATGGTAAGACGCTGACCCACGCGCAAATTATTGCTTCGCAAGCCGTTCCAGCGCTTTATCTGACTCACGGTTACGCCATACTTATTTGCAATTTTCCCTAAATAATCACCACTTCTCACCCGATAACGGATGCGGTTTGCGGTCTCGAATAATTGCGGTAGTGGTTTTTCTCGCTCATTCAATTCTTTTTCAGCATAGGCATAGATCGCTTCTTCATTGGCGACAAATTTTCCTAGACCGTCTAAGGGTAGTCGCAACACATAGTTCTCATCTTTTACACTTGGGATGATGTCCAGCTTATACGACGGATTTAAAAACTGAAGTTCTTCGATATCGATATTTGTGATTTTTGAAACCTGTTCAAGTGTAATCATCTTCTTTACTCGAATGGTATCGGTTGCTACGTATGGAATTGTTGTTCCGTTACTAACAAAGCCGTGTTCTTCTGCGTATTCGAAAATGTACATGGTAGCCAAGAATGCCGGTAAATAACCTGCCGTTTCACGTGGAAGATGGTGCCTAATATTCCAATAATTGGTATAACCTCCAGATCTTCTAAGTGCTTTCGAAACATTTCCGGGTCCCGAATTGTACGCCGCCAATGCCAAGTCCCAGTCTCCCAAACTACTGTACAAGCTCTTTAGGTACTGACAGGCTGCCTCGGTTGCCAAAATTGGATCGGAACGCTCATCTACATACGAACTAACATCCAAGCCATACATCTTCCCGGTATTGAACATAAACTGCCAAAGACCGGTGGCGCCTACTCTCGATTTAGCTCTTGGGTTTAGGGCCGATTCAACAATGGCCAAATATTTTAACTCCAGGGGGAGATTGTGTTTGTCTAAGGCCTCTTCGAACATAGGGAAGTAATAATCGCTCAATGCCATTAAACGTCCCATGGTTTTTCTCCGATTTTTAAGATATTGCTTGATAACGCTTTCTAGAGAGGGGTTGTATTCAACGTTAAACGGAGTACGGGCATTCAGTTCTTCCAGGCGTTGCTTCAGAACTTCTGTAGGCAATTCTTCGTATTCAATCGGCTCATAGGTCTGCTCTGTAATGGTACCGTATACTTCTTCAAATAATTCAGATCGATAGAGATCGGCCAGCCACAGGCTATCCTTCTCTCTGGCCAAGTCCAAATCGTCTAAATCAAAGACCAAACTGTCCTTCACCTGTGTCGCAAATTGTGTTAAAGGTATTTCTCCCGAAACTTCCTTAACAGCAATTGAATCAACCGAAGTTATTTGTTTTTGTTTAAGCGTTGTACGGGTATTTCCTTCCTGGGCATAAAGAAGACTACCGCCAAAAAAAAGCAAAAAGAATACTAAGTTTTGTTTCATCAGTTTATAACATTTTTATAGCTCAGCTTCAAAATTTAAGCCCACCAACTTGACAAATCAAGCGTTATTAATTGGCGGATCGCTACTGAACTAAACGTAGGTTAATTGGGTAAATTTTGATAAAATTAGTTAAATGACCGGAATAGACAAACTTTTAACACTTTTACGAAGCGTATTTATCTGTAATTCTAATTCATAATTGCCTGTATTCCAGGCAATACCTTTCCTTCCAGCATCTCTAACATCGCTCCGCCTCCTGTTGAAACGTAGCTCACTTTTTCATCCAGATTGAATTTCTTTGCCGCTGAGACCGAATCTCCTCCTCCTACTAACGAAAACGCTCCTCCTTCGGTGGCTTTTACAATCGCATTGCCCAATGAAATAGTACCACCAGAAAACTTGTCCATTTCGAAAACACCTATGGGTCCATTCCACAAAATGGTTTTCGAGTCAGCGATCACTTCCGAAAAAAGTTGGTTGGTAGCCGGTCCAGTATCCAAACCCAGCCAGCCTTCTTTGATTTGGTCTATAGCGCAGATTTGGGTATTCGCTTCCTCCGAGAAACTATCTGCGATAATGGCGTCCACAGGAAGATGTACTTTCACCTGCTTTTGCTTTGCCATATCCAAAATGGCAAGCGCCATCTCCTGTTTGTCGTCTTCAACCAAAGAACTCCCAATGCTCCCTCCCTGTGCTTTTATAAAGGTGAATGCCATTCCGCCTCCAATAATTAGGTGATCAATTTTATCGAGAATGTTTTCTATAATGGTAATTTTTGAAGAGACCTTAGCACCTCCAATTACGGCAGTTACCGGTTTTTCACTATGGGTAAGGACCTTGTTCACATGCTCTATTTCTGAAGCCAATAACAGTCCGAAACATTTGCGATCAGGGAAAAAATCGGCTATCACGGCCGTGGAAGCATGCGCTCTGTGAGCGGTTCCGAAGGCATCGTTGACATAGATATCCCCAAATTTTGAAAGTTTTTCAGCAAAATCAACGTCTCCCTTGGTTTCGGCTTCATAATAGCGAAGGTTTTCCAATAATAAGATCTCACCCGACTGTAAATTGGCCACGGCTTCGGTTACTTCATCACCTATACAGTCCGAAACAAACCGTACTGAAACTCCGAAGATTTCACTTGCTTTGTTCACAATATGCGCCAGTGAAAATTCGGCTTCGCGGTTTTTTGGCCGTCCTAAATGCGACATCAACACACAACTGCCGCCGTCTTCCAAGATCTTGATGATGGTAGGCATTGCGGCTTCGATTCGAGTTGCGTCTGTCACTTCGAAAGCATCGTTCAACGGTACGTTAAAATCAACCCGGATGAGCGCTCTCTTGTTGTGAAAATTAAAGTCATTAACTGTTTTCATGCTATTTTATTTCTGCTGCAAATATACAGGATTGGCAATTCTTTTTCCGTAGTAAATTTATGTAGTTTTGCATATGGATTTTTCTGAAATCATTGGACAAAAACATTTAAAAGCACACCTGCTAAAAACGATAGAAAATGGGCGTGTTCCTCATGCTCAATTGTTTGTGGGCGGAAGCGGAAGCGGACTTTTACCCCTTGCAATTGCGTACGCTTGTCAATTGCTGTGTCATCAATACACTAAGGATAGTCCCGAATATGACCTTTGTGCGCGAAAAGTGGCAAAATTATCGCATCCCGATCTTCACTTTGTCTATCCCGTAAACACAAATGACGACGTTAAAAAAAATCCGGTGTCTTCCCTTTTTTCAGAAGAATGGAGAAAATTCGTTTTGGAAAATCCCTACGGGTCACTTTTTGACTGGTTTCAGCATCTAGGTATTGAAAATAAGCAAGGCAACATCAGTGTTAAGGAAGCCGAAGAAATTTCGAAGCGCTTATCGCTCAAGGCCTATGAGGGAGGTCATAAGATCATGATAATTTGGATGGCCGATAAAATGAATACCGAATGCGCCAACAAAATCCTTAAAATTGTAGAGGAACCACCTGATAAAACCGTGCTGCTGCTACTCACAGAGAACGAAGAACAAATACTTACCACCATTCGTTCTCGATGTCAAAAATTACACCTTCCACGACTTGCCGAAGAGGAGATTGCTAGCGTGCTTTTTGAAAAACATGCCATGTCCCGCAATATAGCTAAGAAAATTAGTCGGCAGGCCCATGGGGATTACAACAAAGCCTTGCAGTTGATGCACCAGGACGGAGACGATATCATTTTTGAAAAGTGGTTTGTCTCATGGGTGCGCACCGCATTTAAGGCGAAGGGCAATAAAAAAGCAATCAATGACCTACTTGAATGGAGCGATCATATCGCAGGACAAGGACGCGAGACCCAAAAGAAATTTTTATCATTTTGCATAGAGGTATTCAGACAAGGATTGCTCAAAAACTATAAGGCAGATGCACTTTTATTTTTTGATGCGAACGACCCTACTTTTTCTATAGAAAAATTCGCCCCCTTTGTACATCAAAATAATATTTTTGAAATTATTGATGCCCTCGACGATGCTTCATATCATATTGAGCGGAATGGAAACGCAAAGATAATTTTTACCGATCTGTCCATTCAATTAACGCGACTTATACATAAGCCCGAGCTAGTATAGCCATTACTTATGTCATACTGCTCTCATAATAGTTTACGTTTATTATAAATCAATGCAAAATAAACCGATTTAAGCGTCTTTATTGTTTTGCGAAGGTTTGGCCTAGAGAAGATTGAAATTAAAACGCTAGGCGGCTTATATGGCCTTATTTGGCTTTTTTAAAGCAATAGATCAAAGAGGAGTTTTCTTTTGTTCCCAAAGCCGACAGGTTTGACCATAATCCAACCAACAAAGCTCTAAGTGAAAATGCATTTCCTGTTTTATATTTTTCAGAAAGCAGACTCACATAAAACGAATCAAAGATCATGGGTTTACTTTTTATTAATTTCATCGAATCTGAAAATAAACCCCGCATCGCTTTTCTTGAAAAATGCCATAAATGTCTTGGCGTGTCATAAGCTGCCCAATACTCCTTGTAATAAGACGCATCAAAAGATTTAAAATTAGGCACGGCAATAATAAGCACTCCACCCGGTTTCACTAATGCTTCAAGTTCGGTAAGGGTTCGTTCCAAATTGGGAAGATGCTCCAATACATGCCATAAGGTTACTACATCAAATTGCTGTCCGGAAACAGATTTCAAAGTTTCGGCAAGCACAATTCCTTTTTTTTCTGAAAGACTTCGGGCGCTCTTGTTTACTTCAACGCCTGAAACCATCCAACTATAATCTTGTGCTAGTTTTAAAAAATCTCCGGTGCCGGCACCTATATCCAATAATGTACCGGCGCCCTTATTCAAACCGGTGATTAAACGTAGCTTTTTTGAAAGTGAATATTTTTTTACCCATTGATACAGTGTAGCCACAATCCCTTTGTTCGCATCTGTATGCGAAATATACGCCTCGCTCTTATAATATATTGGAAGATCGGCCTCGTTTGGCTGTGGAGAAGTTAGAAGCATTTCTTTTTCTTCATCGTACAAAAGGGCAAAGGATTCTCCTGTGACGAGAAAATCCTTGGTGGTAAGATAAACTGATTCTGAATCTTTTTTCAAAGTGTACATTTGAATTGTTCCACGTGAAACAATATACCTAACGCCCCATATAGACAAGCATTACTGAAATATCATTTGGTGACACCCCACTTATTCTTGAGGCCTGTGAAACCGTTGTAGGTTTTATGGTGCTGAGTTTTTCCCTCGCCTCATAGGAAAGCGATTTGAGTCTGTTATAGTCAAAATTTTCAGGGATTTTTATGCCTTCCAATCTATTCAGCTTGTCCGCATTGTTCTTTTCTTTCTGAATATATCCTGCATATTTAACCTGGATTTCGGCCTGTTGCAAGACCTCATGATCTAAATGGTGTTCTTGAATATAGCGTTCAACATCATCTATGGTTCGCATATCATCCATGGTAATATTAGGCCGAGAAAACATTTTAAACATTTTGTCGCTTTGCGCTACCGGAGCCGATTCTTTGTTTTCAAGAATCGGATTTATCACCTCAGGTGTCACACTGGTCTCCTTAAAAAAAGCAACAAAATTATCCGACTTTTCCTTCTTCTCGTCCATCTTGCGCAGTCGGTCTTCAGTGGCCAACCCAATGGCATGCGATTTAGGTGTTAATCTAAAATCTGCATTGTCCTGTCGCAACAAGGTTCTGTATTCGGCTCTTGACGTAAACATTCTATAGGGTTCTTCAGTACCTTTGGTAATAAGATCATCTATCAAAACCCCAATATAGGCTTCATTTCGTTTTAAAATAAATGGATCTTTAGCACAAACCTTCAAATGCGCATTGATCCCAGCCATAAGCCCTTGCGATGCCGCCTCTTCATAACCGGTGGTCCCGTTGATCTGTCCTGCAAAGTACAGACCGGATACTAATTTCGTTTCTAAGGTGTGCTTTAGCTGAGTTGGAGGAAAATAATCATATTCTATCGCATAACCCGGGCGGAAAAATTTTACATTTTCAAATCCGGCAACTTGGCGTAAGGCCTTAAACTGTACATCCTCCGGTAATGAGGTTGAAAAGCCATTTACATAATACTCTACCGTGTCCCAGCCTTCCGGTTCTACAAAGAGTTGATGTCTATCCTTATGCGCAAAACGATTAATCTTATCTTCTATAGAGGGGCAATACCTTGGGCCCAAACTCTTGATTGCTCCATTGAACATAGGGGAACGATCAAAGCCTTCCTTTAAAAGCTCATGAACTGTCGAACTTGTATAGGTCATATGACAGGGCCGCTGTTCCTTTAAGGGTTGCGTTATATCTAGGTATGAAAACTTTTCAGGACTATCATCTCCGGGTTGAATGATCATTTTAGAAAAATCCAATGACCTTCCATCTACTCTAGGAGGGGTGCCGGTTTTCATACGCCCGGCATCAAATCCTAAGTCTACCAAATCCTTGGTGATTCCGGTTGCAGCTTTTTCACCAGCTCTTCCACCGCCAAATTGCTTTTCTCCTATATGGATCAATCCGTTCAAAAAAGTACCATTTGTAAGGATGACAGACTTTGCCCTAACTGCCAATCCGAGCGAGGTTTTAACGCCCACAACACGATCTCCTTCCACCATAATTCCCGAAACCATCTCTTGATAAAAATCAAGATTCTCCGTCTGTTCAAGCATTAGGCGCCATGTTTCGGCAAAACGCATCCGATCGCTCTGAACTCTTGGGCTCCACATGGCAGGCCCTTTTGACTTGTTGAGCATCTTAAATTGAATAGCTGTCTTGTCGGAAACAATTCCGCTATACCCCCCTAAGGCATCAATTTCACGTACAATCTGCCCCTTTGCAATTCCTCCCATAGCAGGATTGCACGACATTTGCGCGATATTCTGAAGATTCATCGTAATCAACAGGGTCTTTGAACCCATATTCGCTGCGGCAGCGGCAGCCTCAGAGCCTGCGTGTCCACCACCTACAACAATAACATCATATTCCTTTTCAAACATAGCTTTCAAAATGTTCCACGTGGAACATTAAATTAATTTTTAGGGCTGCAAATATAATGTAAATATCTTAATATCAGGGAGTTAAATATGTATTTACCTGAATATCAGCACGCTAGGCGATAGGTCGTGTTTGCAAGGCCTCTTCTTCCTTGCCGCGCATGATGGCTAATTCAGTATCCGACTTATCCTTATATCCGCAATAATGAAGTATCCCATGAATCATCACACGATGTAATTCTTCTTCAAAAGGGACATGTAACTCGGTTGCATTTTCCTGAACGCGATCAATAGAAATAAATATTTCCCCGTGAATTTGTTTTCCAGTAGTATAGTCAAAGCTAATTATATCGGTAAGCGTGTCGTGATGCAGAAATTCTACATTCAACTTATGTAGCTGGTCATCATCACAAAAAGTATATGCGATATCACCCACTTCATAGCCTTCAGAAGCAATGATACCCCTAATCCATTTTGACACGGATTCAGGATTTGACAAATTGAAATCAATTTCAGAATAAAACTCAATCATCCTTATTCTTAAAATACGTCTGCACCTTTATTTTGTATTCAGGACGCAAAGGTAGCGCTTCACGGTTTAGGATCTCGGTTGTATTAAAATATTTTTTAACCTCTTCGGGGGTCAAACGCAGGGTATTCTCATAGCTGTTTCGATTGGTACGGGATTCCCTTCGGGTTTCTTGCCCCTGCTCAAAATCGGCCTTGTCCAACTTTAATAATTCATACTTTAAATTTAGCATCTTCTGAAGCGTTCTCTGATTAAATCCCTTATCCAACAGCTGCTTTTCAATATCTTCCATCTTGCGCAGCAGATCACCGCCCTTTCCTTGTAAACCCTCCTTGCTTAATCTATCCTGTAATTGCTGTCGCAATTGTTGTTGCTCTTTATAAATTTCATACAATTTGCCGTTCATGTCTTCGCTGTCACCATCCCCTTCGCGACCATCCGAATCGCCGTCTCTGCCGTTTTCTCCACTATTTCCCTTTCCATCACCACTTCCATCACCGTCTCCCTGACCTTCGCCCTCTCCTTCACCTTCGCCTTCTTTTCCACCCTTACCCTGCTTTCCTTTTTGCATACCGTCCTTCATCTTCTCACTCAAACTCTCCTGCTTTTCGATAATATCGGGTAATTGAAATCCCTGACCTTCTCCGTTACCTTCACCCTTGCCTTTTCCTTTGCCCGATCCTGACCCTGATCCCGACATTTGCATTTGATTCTGCATATTGTTCAACAATTCGCTCAACAAAACAGCCAATTCATTGGCACCTGTAATTGTATACTGTTGACTGGAAATACCATGTCGAATCTGATTTTCAGCCAATCGCTCGAGGGATTTGTCGATATTGTACTGCACCTCGGTCAAAGATTCGTTGATAGTATTACTAATCATTGGCTGTCGTAACGAAAGCGTAAACAAGCTGTCGTCTATATGCTGAAAATTAAGTCTTAAGTCGTTTTGAAGGTTTAATTTCTTTCCGAAAATCGGGTTCCCGTATTCTGTCTTTTTGAATTCCTCCATCAAATTTTCCTGTTCAAAGGAAAATACCACCAAATTATCAAGGATCTGCCGAAGCATTTCGACATCCTCTTCAATGGAGTCCATCTGACCGGCTTGCATTTGCATCTGCATCTGCTTCCCCATTTGCTTCATCTTCTTTCCGGCCTTCTTCTGATTTTGTGAAGCACCGCTCTTATTTTGCTGCTGTAATTTATCGGTCGCCTTTTGCTGTTCTTCCTCAACCTCCTGCTCACCGCTCTTATCCTGCGGAATATCCATAGGCTCTTTTAGACCTTCGTTTTCCTTTTTGAGATCTTTCATCTCCTGCTGGTATTCTTCAAACTTTTTATTGAGCGCTTCTTGCTTTTCCTTGGTGTTTTCTTCATCGGGAGCATCTCCCAATTTCTCCTGCTCTTCTCCTAATTTAAAGATTTCTTCTGCCAGTTTTTCGGCCTTTTTGGTAACATAGTACCGCTTGGTCAACTCCAGTAATTTTTCCAGGTTTTTCTCCTGATTCTTGTTCTGCTTCGAAAGTTGTTCCAGCTTTTCCGTAAGCTCTTCCTTCTGAATCTTTTCCTGAAGCTTTTCCAGCTCTTCTAACAGTTTCTCGTTTTCCTTTAGCTGTTCTTCATTTTCATCCAGTCGATCTTTCAATTGCTCCTTAAAGGTGTCGTTTTCTTCATTCTCAGGTTGAAAATTCTCTAAATTCTCCTTTAGCTCTTTTGAAAAATTCTTCATCATCTCTTCTTGCTGCTTCTGCCGTTTGATGAAATTTTCCAGTTTCTTTTTGTCGTTCCAGTTCAATTCATTTTTTTCCTTCTGCATCTTGGAAAGTTCTTCCAAGGTTTTGTCCTGCTCCTTTAAGTTTTCCAGAGACTTATCCAGCCCTTTTATCGAATTCTCCTGATGCTGAAGTTGTTCATTTTCCTTTTCATCCTGCGTTAATTTTCTGAAAGAATACAATCCCGATTTGCTCGATTTATACTTGTGAATAGCATCGTTGTCAAAAACCTCAAAATAGTATTCATACACTACCCCATCGGTAAGCTGAAGGTTTCCCGGAAAGCTAAACACAAACTGATCGAAATTCGTCTTGTTTAGGGGCAAGGGTTCCACTTGTTTTTTATTTTCATCCCCTTCGGGATAAAAGACCAACCTCAATTTGGTCAACCCGTAATCGTCGCTTACACGGCCTAAAAAATACACCCGCTGACTGTCTGTACTATCCTGTTTGGACTGTACATCGATCTCGGGGAATTCATCCTTTATCACCCCAAGTGTGAAGGAGAGATTCTCGTATTCCTTGAGATTAGTATTAGAGGTAGTAATGGCGTAATCCAATTTATTGTATATGCCTTTCGACAAACTAAAGTTTTGATCCTTGGCCGTAAAAACATAAGCAGTGTCCTTTGTCTTTAGTTGTACCTCAGTAGTGTTTTTTGTGGCTACCTGCCACTGTACCTGTGTCCCCTCGGGAATGGTCGCATTACCTGTGCTTTTTAGAACCTCATC
>NZ_JAIOHK010000047.1 GCF_019913785.1 Altibacter sp. | reverse complement strand
GCGCAAGAATTGGAAAGCCTTATCCAAGTGGCCTTATCGAATAATCCTGAAATACAGAAGTTTGATTTTCAGTATCAGATTGCTTCAGAAAAAGTAAATGAAGTAAGCGGCTTGCCAAATACCGATTTTAATTTTGGGATTATGGCCATAGCCCCCGAGATGGAAATGCCCATGGAACGTTTTAGGGTTTCTGTCATGCAAATGTTACCTTGGTTTGGTACTATCACAGCGAGAGAGAACTATGCGACTTCGATGGCCGACGCCCAATATGTAGAGGTGACCATCGCTAAGCGAAAGCTTGCACTTTCCGTGGCACAATACTATTATCTGCTCTATGAAAATAGGGCCAAGCAGCAAGTGCTCGACGAAAATATAGTACTCCTACAAACCTATGAACGCCTTGCACTTACCTCCTTAGAGGTGGGTAAGGCATCGGCGGTAGACGTGTTGCGATTACAGATTAGGCAGAACGAACTTGAACAAGAGAAAGATGTTTTAATTCAGCAAAACGACGGTATACTGGCAGCGATGAACAGCCTGATGAATAGGGACTATGATAAAAATGTATCCGTAGTTTCTTCATTGGAAATTCCGGAAGACGATAGTTTCTATAGTTATGAGGGCTTGTCGGTAAATCCCGAATTGCTTAAATATGACAAGCTCTATCAATCTGTACAACAGGCCGAGTTGTTAAACCAAAAGGAAGGTGGTCCCAGAGTTGGTGTTGGAGTCGAATATATTAATCAGGAAAATAGTCCAATGATAAGCAGTTCGTATAAAGATATGGTGATGCCTATGGTCTCGTTGTCCATCCCCATTTTTACGAATAAGTACAAATCACAAACCAGGCAGAATGACTTGCGTAAACAGGAAATTCAATCTCAAAAAGAGGAGCGCCTGAATATACTAAGGGCGAATCTGTCTCAAGCCATTGCCCAGCGTAATCAATCTCGGATTAAATTCAATACACAGGTCAAAAACTTACAACAGGCTAAGGATGCCGAATCTATTTTGGTGAAAAATTATGAAACCGGGACCATTGATTTCAATGATGTCTTAGACATTCAGGAATTGCAATTAAAGTTTCAATTAAATCAGATAGAATCGGTAAGAACCTATTATATTCAAAGTAGTATTATAAATTATCTAACACAGTAAAAATGACACATACCTATCATATACACGGAATGACCTGCGATGGTTGTCGCAGTCATGTTGAAACAACCTTGTCAAAGGTCGCGGGGGTTACTAAGGTCGTAGTCGACTTAGAAAAGTCAGCTGCAACTATCGAAATGGAATCGCATATTCCTATTGCAACTTTGCAAGCGGCCTTAGCAGATGACGGTGCGCGTTACAGTATTCACCTTCCCGGAGCACATCAGCATCCTCCGGTAGTTAAAAAGGAGAAGCCTTCCAACGAGAACGCAACGGGCACCTTTTACTGCCCCATGCATTGCGAAGGAGATAAAACCTATTCCAAACCCGGAGATTGCCCAGTTTGTGGTATGGCCCTGGTGGAAGAGCTAAATACCTCCGCCAGTCTTTCCCAACAATGGACCTGCCCTATGCATCCCGAAATAGTAAAGGATGAGGCGGGCTCCTGCCCTATTTGTGGTATGGACTTAGTACCAATGCAGGTGGATATTTCGGCGGAAGAAAAAACCTATAAAAGCCTATTAAAAAAGTTTTGGATAGCCTCCATTTTTACGGCACCTATTTTCCTCATCGCCATGAGTGAAATGATTCAAAATAATCCATTGTATGATATCTTGGAACAGCAATATTGGAACTGGATCCAGTTTGCACTTTCTATTCCTGTTGTGTTTTATGCCACATGGATCTTTTTTATACGCGCCTATAAAAGTATCAAGACCTGGAACCTCAATATGTTTACACTTATAGGAATTGGAGCCGGGATTGCCTGGTTGTTTAGCGTCTTCGGAATGCTATTCCCCGATCTATTCCCCGATCAGTTTAAATCTGAATCGGGTGCTGTGCATGTGTACATTGAAGCGGCCACGGTTATTCTTACCCTTGTCTTGTTAGGACAGCTTTTAGAAGCTCGAGCGCATAGTAAGACCAATTCGGCGGTAAGGGAACTATTGAAACTGGCACCTAATAAGGCGACAAAAATGGTCGATGGTGAAGAGGTTGAAGTCCCTATCGACCAAATAGTCCTCGCCGATATTTTAAAAGTAAAACCGGGCGAGAAAATTCCCGTGGATGGTGTGATTACCGAAGGGAATACCACTGTAGATGAGTCTATGATATCCGGGGAGCCCATTCCCGTGAACAAGGCAGCAGGTGATGCCGTGAGTAGCGGAACTATTAATGGAAATCAGACCTTTTTGATGAAGGCTGAAAAGGTAGGAAGTGACACCCTGCTATCACAGATCATTCAAATGGTAAATACGGCCAGTAGAAGTCGGGCACCTATTCAGAATCTGGCCGACAAGGTTTCCGGATATTTTGTGCCAATTGTAGTCCTTATTTCTGTCCTCACCTTTGTGGTTTGGGCCATTTGGGGTCCAGAACCCGCCTATGTATTTGCGCTGGTCAATGCGATTGCCGTGCTCATTATTGCCTGTCCCTGTGCCCTAGGACTAGCCACACCCATGTCGGTGATGGTAGGCGTGGGAAGTGGCGCTAAAAATGGCGTACTGATTAAAAATGCGGAGGCCCTTGAAAAAATGGATAAGGTGGATACCCTGATTATTGATAAAACAGGAACTATCACCGAAGGAAAACCTACCGTAGAAAGCGTCGGGACTTTTAGCGAGCAGTATAGTGAAGGCGACATACTACAATACATTGCCTCCTTAAACAGCAATAGTGAACACCCATTGGCCGATGCCACGGTAAAATATGCCAAGGAAAAACAGGTGGAATTCTTAAATGCGGTAGCCTTTCTTGCCGTTACCGGAAAAGGCGTGGAAGGGATAATACAGTCCAAAAAGCTAAGTTTAGGAAACCCGAAAATGATGGAACACGCACAAGCCATTATTTCAACCAAAATGCAGGAAACTGCCAAAACCTATCAAAGTCAGGGTAAGACCGTATCGTTTTTAGCCATTGATGGTCAGGTAAGCGGTTATGTGGTGATAGGTGATAAAATAAAGGCGACAAGCGCCAAGGCGATACAAGAACTCCAAAAGCGAGGTATTGATGTGGTGATGCTCACCGGTGACAATCACAATACAGCTCAGGCGGTCGCATCGGAGCTTCATCTTACCGGTTTTAAAGCAGGTATGCTGCCCGAGGATAAGCTCAATGAAGTAACGCGATTACAAGAAGCCGGGCATATTGTGGCAATGGCGGGTGACGGGATCAACGATGCCCCTGCTCTGGCTAAAAGTGATGTGGGCATTGCGATGGGAACCGGTACCGATGTGGCTATAGAAAGCGCCATGATTACCTTGGTAAAGGGTGATTTACAAGGTATTGTAAAGGCGCGAAAATTGAGTCATGCCGTCATGAAAAACATCAAGCAAAATTTATTCTTTGCGCTTATCTATAACACCTTAGGCGTGCCAATTGCCGCCGGGGTATTGTTTCCTGTATTCGGAATTCTATTATCACCCATGATCGCGGCCTTGGCCATGAGTTTCAGCTCTGTTTCGGTCATTTTCAATGCGCTTCGGCTAAGAAATATTAAAATATAATACTATGAAAAAATACATTGTTTATAGCGGCATATTGATTATCGGACTCATTTTAGGCTGGTTCCTATTTGGTACCTCCTCTACTTCCGAAGCAACGCATAATCACGCGGTGGTTTCCGAAGATAACCAACTGTGGACCTGTTCCATGCACCCACAGATCATGCAACCCGAACCCGGCGACTGTCCCATATGTGGTATGGAATTAATTCCTGCCGAAAGCGGGCATGACGGTCTATTGGCTGACCAGTTTAAGCTGACCGAAAATGCAATGGCCTTGGCCAATATTCAAACGGCGATAGTTGGAACCGGGGATATCGCAGATAATGCACTACGCCTTTCCGGAAAAATTGTTGAAAATGAAGAAGGAAACTCCGTGCAGGCGAGTTATTTTTCGGGGCGGATTGAACGTTTGAACATCAGCTTTACTGGAGAAAAAGTCGGCAAAGGACAATTATTGGCAACCATCTATTCGCCTGAATTGTATGCAGCACAGCAAGAACTCCTTACAACCGCCTCATTAAAGGAGTCGCAACCTGCCTTATACAAGGCCGTTCGCAATAAATTGAAATTGTGGAAGCTTTCCGATAGCCAAATCGATCAAATTGAATCTTCAGGAAAGGTACGGGAGAACTTCCCGGTCTATGCCACGGTTTCAGGAACCGTTTCAGAAAAACTGGTAGCACAAGGCGATTATGTAAAACAGGGGCAGCCCTTACTAAAAATTGCTAATTTAAATACGGTATGGGCCAATTTCGATATATATGAAAATCAGATCGACGCCTTTTCAATTGGGCAGGAGATATCCATACGCTCTGCAGCCTATGCGAACAAAGAATTTAAAGCGAAAGTAGATTTTATAAATCCCGTATTAGACACCAGAACACGAACGGTAAAACTGAGAGCGGTTTTACCCAATACCGACCAATTGTTTAAACCGGGCATGTTTGTGGAAGGTACGGTGAAGGGAATGACAGCACCTAAAGGACAGGCACTCACCATTCCGGCTTCGGCGGTGTTATGGACAGGAAAACGTTCGGTGGTGTATATAAAACCTTCTCAAGACCAGCCTGTGTTTGAAATGCGCGAGGTAACCCTAGGAAATAAATTGGGGGAACAGTACGAAGTATTGGAGGGGCTTGAAAATGGTGACGAGATTGTTGTTTACGGAACCTTTACGGTAGATGCCGCAGCACAATTACGTGGAAAAAAATCGATGATGAATAAGGAAGGTGGCGTCACTACGACGGGGCATGAAGGCCATACCCTTAGCGAGGATGCTTCTACCAATACCGAAGTAGATCACTCCAAAATGATTAAAAGAGTTGCCGTTTCAATGGACTTTCAGAATCAGTTAAAGGAGGTCTATAATGAATATATCGATATAAAAGATGCCTTGGTCAAAGAGGATTCAAAAAAAGTAGTCATAGCCTCTAAAAAACTCCTGGACCAATTGAACAAAGTAGATATGAAACTACTGCCCGATAATTCCTCGCATACGCATTGGATGGCATTAGAAAAGGACATAAAGGCGTCTGCGCTTTCCATCTCGACGACCACAGCGATAAAGGTACAACGACTTCATTTTAAACAACTGTCCTTACAATTAACCAATGCTATAGAGCGGTTTGGTGTCAATGAAAAGGTGGTATTGGCATTTTGCCCCATGGCCGATGAGAATAAGGGTGCGTATTGGTTAACTAAAGAAGAAAGGGTGATCAATCCTTATTTTGGTGATGCCATGCTCAGCTGTGGAGAAGTAAAACAAGTAATAGAATAGTAATTAATTTAAATATATAAACCATGAAAAAAGTAATGTTAAGTATCGCTGTAATTGCGGTAATTGGAATCACAAACGGTTACGGCCAGACCAAAACCGAAACCACCACCACTACCGAAGTAGCCAAAGAAATAGCTCTCACCGATCTATCCTTTGGGGTAAGAGGCAATTGCGGAATGTGTAAAAGCACCATTGAAAAGGCAGCAAACAGTGTAGCAGGGGTGACCGCTGCGACATGGGATAAGGAAAAAAAGAAAATTGATGTTTCCTTTGACGCAACCAAGACCAATGCAATGGCCATTCACAATGCCATAGCAGCCTCCGGTTATGATACCGAAAAAGTAGCAGGCAATGAAGAAGCCTATACTAGTTTACCGGGTTGCTGCCAATATGACCACGAAATGACCATGAATCAATCGGGTGAAAAGAAAGATGATGATCATAAGAAGCACGATCATTAATATATAAAATTAAGAGTCTTTTAGATTAAGGCTGTTAATAGCTTTCGAAAAACAACAATTGATAAAGTAGTGCCCACTTGGGACAGGGTCTTAAGTGGGCGATTACTCGTGGTACATTACTCTTTCACCAACTTCTTAGTGAACTCACCACTTGAAGTATTTACTTTTAGAATATATACTCCGCTGCTGAGTTTGGATACATCTAGTTGATGGGTATCCCTTCCATGGCCCATAACTAATTCCCCAAGCAGGGAATTAATTTGGATGAATGCTATTTCGATAAATGAGTTGCTCTCAATTTGAATGATGTCATTGGTAGGGTTAGGGTAGATAGAAATAGAAAATTCTAAAAACTCTTCTAGTCCCAAATAACAGTTCTCTGAAATAAGTGGGTTGCCACTTATAGTCCAATTGTCATATGGAGGATCAACACCAGCAATTACTCCGGCCGGATCATCGACCTGCAGATAGACTAAATTTGGATTATCATTAATGACCAAATAATAAATATTCTCATTGTTACCATTTTTTAGGTTGATGGAGGTCAAGTCGGGATTGTGCCAAAACTGAACACGATCCAAAAGCACATTAGTTGACAAATCCAAATTTGTAATTATCGTGTTTACAATATAAATTTTTTCCAACAGCAAATTGCTAGACAAATCTAAGGTTGTGATGGGACTTGAATTAGGACAGGTAGGACAATTGTGTCCTCCTTCAAAAAGGAAATCTCTTAAGTTAAAGTTTTGTGATAGATCCAGCTTTCCAGGGGCGCCGTATTAACCTCAAATTCTTCTAAATTACTGTTTTGGGAAAGATTTACCTCACTAACATTTACTCCCAAGAGTTTTAATTCTTCCAAACTGGCAAAATCTTCTATACCGGTAAGGTCCTGTATTTGTGGGTGATCCAACAAGAGGACTAATTCGTCTTCAATATCGCTAGTGGCCACCTGGCCATTTATAAGTCCATCGGTATCAATACCTTGAAAAACAAGCAACCACTCAAACTCCGGATCCGGAATTTGAGTGTATTGTGCAACTAACACTTCTGAAAGAAAAAAAGTGAAGACAAGGAAGATAAGTTGTTTAGCTATCATAACATAATACCTTAGCATGTGTTACGGGGAGCACATATAAATATACAAATAAAACAAATAACAGGATTCTTTTTAAACCCAGATTGCTTGGTAGCCGCACACAAAGTACATTGCCCGAAAACCTGAGTTGTGTGTGCTATTATCCAGAATAGTTAAATATTGCAAAGACCCCTAATGCACCGGTAATGCATCAGGGGTCGTAATACATCAAAGCTAAGGACGCACTAAAGTACCACCCCAAGCCCTACGCTATTGGCCGATTTAAACGGATACAGCCTGCCATTGATCTCTTGGACGTAACAAATACGTAGCAAGGGAAAAAGGACACCCACACCTTCAATCTCAGTATCAAGTGTAAAATCCAACACAGCAGGGATATTGTCCTCCTTGAGGAGAACCGGAGGACACAAATGCCGCACCGATTCATAGGTCTCAAAATCGAATTCCAACACCCCATATTGTATTTGTAGATAGGTCGCCCCGGTAATAAAAGTGGGCTCTAGTTGCTCCACACGAGTCAGCTTTAAGCTGGCTGTTTTGGCATGAAAGGAGATATGGTAGGGTAAATGCGTATACACATTGCACTCGGGCGTAAATGAATATCCTTTAAAATAGTCCATGGCAAAGGGATTCTCCATCCCCATATAAACGCGGCGATGACCGCGCTCACTCGTATCGTCCAATTTCTTAATATTGTTAAAAAGGGTCATCAACCTTCTGTGCAGGTATTTAATGGAATGGTCGGGAGCGAATGCCATCAGGGCCCTTCTAAATTCCTTATTCACCCGCGAACAATGTCCAAATTCACTGGCGTTCTCACGCACCCGTGCCATACGCATACTCTTACGTATCGTTTCACCATTAAAGCCGCCTCCGGCCTTACGTGCCAACTTTTTACCTTTCGAAAAATAGTAATTGATTCCGTCTATGGTCCCTACGATGGGAAAACTGCTTTTCTGTCGTGCCATACTTTTCGTTTTTAAGTTACTATTCAAGCGTTTCGGGCAATTCACCCTTCGCTCACGATTATTCTAGTCGTAGGCAGTCAACATTTGGGGTAACTATATAAACGCTAAATAGTTACAGTTAGTATATAGGGATGTTATAGTATAGGTATAGCGTACATATAGCGTAGGTATAGCGTAGTTATAGCGTACATATAGCGTACGTATAGCGTAGGTATAGTAATTTAAACCCTACACAACCCGCACCCAACCCTACTATAAAGCGCGTAACAACCGCACGCTAACTTATGTTATCTACTTATTATAAGGTACTTTACTCAATACGAGAAGCATCCACCTTTGGGGAAAAAGCCACACCTAGTGTGGGTTTTGTGTGGTGACCTACCAAAGAATACATATAATTATTGCTATAAATCATATAAGGCTATAAAAATAAGCCACTAGACTTCAATCTGTTACCACTGTAGAACACAGAAATAACAGGATGCCATAAATTTTCCATTTATTGCTTAAAATAATTTATGGAAATAAATTTTGTATCGAAAAATAGAGTACATTCGCACGCATTTTAACATTTAACAAATTTCAAAAAATGAAAAAAGTAATTTATAGTGCTTTCGCATTATTTTTAGTAGTAGCTATTTCTTCTTGTCGTGAAACTACAGAAGAGAAAACAGAAGAAACAGTTGAAGAAACTACTTCTAAAGTAGAAGAGGTTGTTCCAACTGAAGTAATCGAAGCAGTTGAGACTGTAGATTCTACTAAAATTGTTGAAGAAGTACAACAATAAGAGCTCTTGATATAGTAAGCAAAAATTTGCCTACCTATATAAAGCCTCCACAAGATGTGGAGGCTTTTTTATTATATCAACAACAAATATTGATTCTCAATTGGGCAACTTACTTGGCAAGCGTCCCAATGATTTCGGGTTGCTCCTCTTTATCGTCTAATAAGGTAGACGAATAGTTGTTGTGAATTGCATTAATCCAAGTCTTAGCTCTTTGCGTAAGGGTAAAGTTATCGGTCATCATACGCCCACGAGTTACTAAAATTCCCATATCGGCCCCTTCATATAAATAATCTCCCTTATTGGTAATTCGCAGGAAAAATCCCTCATTATCGCTCTCCACAGCACGACGGTGTGAATCCATACGATCAAATTTTATATGACCATTGTCAAAAATACGCCAGATTCCCGACTTTGGAGCCTCAGTAACATATTCGATGGTTTTCTTTGTGTGCTTAATAATCAACTGACTCCAGCTATCCGTGTTTATTTGTTTGGCCCATCTATCGTTAATTGCTTTTATACTTAGCTCGTAATCCACATCCATGTATTCCAACATATGGAATAGGTATAATGGAGCATCGGCAAGTGCGAACACCGCATGGTTTGTAATGGAGCTGGCACCGGTTACCCTTGGATTGAGTTCTCCCAGATATATTTCACCATTGTCCTGATCAATTAGAAAGTCCAATTCAAAATAGCCCTTATATCCTTCTTGTCGAAGCTGATCTCCAAACATCTGCGTATATTTTCTGGCCTTCCTGCGCAGTGTAGGCGTAAACGAATTAGGATAAATTTCATTACCACACCAGCCTCCCTTATATGGGGTTAGTTCTTTAAAGCCAACCAGTTCGGTCATCAGTGGTGCGACTATAGTTCCGTGTCTTGTAACACAGGCCTCAATGGCAGAACCACGGCAGTTGATACGCTTCATGATTTTCACCTCTTTTTCGGCTACTATTTCTTCCTCGTGTTTTTTAAATTCTTCTTCATTCGAAATAAAGAAGGTAGTATGTCCGGAATCTCCAAATGGCGTTTGGATTACTAGATCTTTTCCTAGTTTCTTTGACACTTTATTTAAGTGTTCGTAATCCTTCACCTGGGACAGCACATATGGAACGCAGGCAACACCGGCCTTTTCGGCAATCCTATTGGTATTGACTTTATTGTCCATTGCTGTTCTCATTTTTGCCGAAGGAAACATGATCTCCAGACCAAGCTTTTTAGCGAGTTTCTCTGTTTTTTCGTTAAACATTAGAAACATTACCTTCCCTGCTTTCCTTCCTTTTTTACGTGAAGCAATGAGATTTTGCACTTCAGGATGCTGTAAGAGATAGTTGTTTATATCTTCTATACTCTCAAATTGATCATGTGGTATTTCTTCAGTTGGACAAAAGACATTGGGATGCAAACCATCAAAACAATCGATATAATTAATATATTTGAAACCTTTAATCCACTCATCTGCACCCAATAGATTAAAATTGGTAGCACTTATAAAGTATATAGGTTCTTCATTTTTATAAAAAAAACGTCTTATATCGTGTACTCCCTTTAATGTCATCGTAGTGTTTTTAGTAGCCATGCTAGTAATATTTTAAATTAAAATCTATTTCGTCTTTTTTGAAGTCATCCCCATTGCACTCATCGCAGTCCCTGTTTTTTGTCGGTTTAATACGTTTGTATTAAAAACACGTAAGCCAAGGTCAGCTCGAAATCCATGTATTTCGGTAACATCTAAGGCAAGCATAAAATTGATGATTTCACTGCTCACAACTTGTCCGGGTACTAAAACCGGAAATCCCGGAGGATAAGGAATAACAAATGAAGAGGCAACTAAGTCTCTACCTGCCTCAATAGCAGTTTTACATTCCTCAAGTGAGATATACTCGTAATTATCTTCGTTATAGGCCATAAAAAATGCCTCTCTGATATTTCCACCCGGTACACCGGGAACCGCCCTGAAGGAGGAATGGAAATAGCTGAAATCCGGCAACGGTGGCACATCGTGTATCAGTGAATTTATTTTCTGTTGGTTTATCTCATTTTCACGAGCATTAAGCGATCTAAATTCCTCATCCAATTGCTGCGATATTTTCAGTAGCGCATTAGTAAGATAAGCCACGCTTCCACGTGTGGTCCCAATATTTGTCATGAAAAGGACCGTATTTCTGGATGTTTTATTAATCTGAATATTAAACTGGTCCATCAGATATTTGTTTTTAAAGGTGTCTCCATCTACCCCTGTCCTTCCTATAAACAAGGTGATTTTCGTTGGATCCAACATAAATTCATCTTTTTCCCACGCGGTTTCCATACGATTCCAACCGGTAGCAGGATCATGATATTCGCCAAGACCACTTTCTCGATATGTATCGGGGATAAAATCTTTGACTGTTAAAACATCGAAGTACTTTTTAAGCTGTGGGTTATTATTAATCTTAGCTCGGAGAACCATGGCCAATTCGATACTCTTTTCAACCATTTCATAGCCTTCAAATTCCACCTGTCTTCTTCCAACATCGAGTGACGCCAACATCTGGTAATTAGGTGAAGTTGAGGTATGCGTCATATACGATTCGAGGAAGGTACTTTCTGATTTTTTTCTGAAGTCTTCATCAAAAATATGAATCATCGAACCCTGCCGAAAACTACTAAGTGTTTTGTGTGTACTTTGGGTTGAATACACTCGTACTTTAACTTTGTCGGGATCTGGTATTGAAGGAATTTCTCCGATTGCCAAATGTGTTACATGGTCGTTATAAACCTTTCTATAATTTTCGGTGCTATATTTATTAAATAATTTCTGAGCGACAAACATTCCCGTGCGTTGTTTGTAGATATAGGTGAAACCGGCAAAAGCGAACCAGGCCTCGTCCCAAAGAAAGATCATATCGGGCTTAATAGCCAAAACGCTTTCCATTACCTTTTCTACATTGTAAACGAGACCATCGAAAGTACAGTTGGTTAGTAATAGCATCTTTACCTTATCAAGTCTTCCCGCCTCCTTAAGCTGCAGTAATTTATTTATGATTGTCTGAAGCGGAACTCCCCCGTACATGGAATATTCTTCAATAGGATACGAATCTAAGTATACCGGATAGGCCCCTGATAGTACCATGCCGTAATGATGTGATTTATGGCAATCACGATCAATAAGTACCAGATCACTAGGTTCAATAATGGCTTGTAAGACTATTTTATTTGCGGTGGAGGTACCATTGGTCACAAAAAACGTTCGCTTCGCTCCATAAGTTTCGGCGGCCATTTCCTGAGCCTTTTTAAGAGGACCCGTTGGTTGCAGCAACGAATCCAGCCCACCCGTAGTAGAGGATGTTTCGGCAAGAAACATATTCCGGCCATAAAACTCTCCAAAATCCTTAATCCATCGTGACTTAAATACCGAATTGCCTCGAGAAATAGGCATGGCGTGAAATATCCCTGTGGGTTTTTGACTGTACTCTTTTAGCGCACTAAAAAACGGAGTTTCAAACCGCTCTCTTATTCCTCTTATAAGCCCTAAATGAAGTTCTTGTAAATCTTCCTTTCGGTAATAAATTCGTTTAAACTGTTGGAGGGTAGAATCTTTTAAATCGGTTAAGGAAGTATCTGTCACATAATAAGTATCCAGTTCTGGTCTAAATCGCTTTATATATTCCCCCAATAAGGGTCCTAAGGAGGATTCAGCTTCTGAATTAAAATCTATTTTCAGCACGTTTTGAATGTACGGCTTGATAAAAGGAGAAATATTATCCGATTTAAAGGTGGGTGCATACCTAATAACAACGGCCTGTATGTGCGGATTAAACAGCAGGGCGATTAAGGCATCCTGAAAAGATGGCTGTACTAGGAATTCGTATACAAACTGTTCATTCGGTTCCCTGAGTTCATTTAATTTATCGTGAAGCGCCGCCTCATCGGCAGGTGTCATGTCTTCCACAAACAGCACTTCAAAATAATTCTTCCGTTGTCCTGGTGCTAACTCGCGAATTTCTTCCGGACGATCTTGCTCATCTTCTTCCTGTATTTGTGTAAACGGCTGACTTAAGTAGTCATCACTTACTAACTGCTTTGTAATTTCAGCGACTTTATGACTAAGAGAATCAAATTCTCTTTTATCCAAACAATGGACAAGCTTATTCAGTTTTTGCCTACCGGGAAAAACAAAATACTGCTCGATCTTATTTAAACCGTTAATTAATTCAGTTATATGAGCAATGCATTTTTTTTCAATTGTTGAAGCTCTTTTGGCTAAAGAAAGCTTGACGCATTGGGTTTTAAGTTCATTCCAATTTGCCAATCGCAATTGACCAATACTATAATAGGGAGCGCTTACTGTTTTTTTTTTGCCGGGGGTCATGGTTAGTTTTTTGAATTAAGCGCCAGTTTATTCCCTTCTGTATCTATAAACAATGCAAAATATCCGGCATCATCGTTTATTTTGGTTTTTTCCATAATTACACGGCCACCGGCTTCTTCTACCTTAAGCAATGCCGAATTGAGGTCGTCACCACCATTAAGATAAATAAGTGTCCCGGTTTCTGAAGGAGAACAACCCTGCCCCATTACTAAGGCACCGCCAATTCCATTTTCTGAAGGAAACAAAGCCATGGCGTATTCGTTCATTTCATTTATATCCATGGTAATTCCAAAAATATGGCTATAAAATGTACACGCCCGTTGCAGGTTCAGCACCGGAATTTCGAACCAGTTAATATAGTTCTTTATTTTCTTTGCTCGTGATTGCCCCGTGAATGATCCCATATTATACAGCTATATTTTTTTTTAAAATATACTTCTTTTATTTTTAAAAAAAAACCTTAAAAGCTAATAACTTGAGTGGTACTGGGAGAAATTTAAATTATTATAAAATACCATCTCCTTTATACCCTATAGTACCTGTTGACAATTCTATTTCGCTCTCCTTTTTCTTGAGTCTTGCCAGCTGATCTACTTTAGTAGGCTTAATCAAGGGCCCAAGCGATTCTAGATAAGGATGTTTTACTCCTTTTTGATAGATACTGAAGTCGCCCATATGATCTCGGAAGCTCTTTAACGGTTGGCCAAGACGCATTACTCCTAGTTCTCTACTCCTTTTAACTCTTTCCAAATCTATTTCTACGGGAATAATTTCTTCCGTCGCGCCTGCCTGATACATTATTCTCCCATCCGGGCCACAAACAGTAGATCTACCAATACCACCCGTTTCTAAGCCATTAATGTCGAAGAAAAAACATTGGTTCACCGCCGATAGTGTCTGAACAATCGAATGTTCAATATCGCGATCCATAGTGCCTGTCATTGTGGGGTGTAAGATTACCTCAGCACCCATTACGGCCAAAGTTCTAATGGTTTCTGGGAACCACATATCATAACAAATAGATACGCCGAATCTTCCAACTTCCGGGACATCAAATACGCAAAAATCATTACCGGGAGTAATCCCAACTTCAAATGGAAAGAAAGGAAACATTTTACGGTAACGAGCTACTATTTCTCCCTCGGGATTTATTACCGTTGACGTATTGTAAATTTTATCACCCTCCTTTTCAAAAATGGATCCTGGTAACAACCAAATTTTATATTTCTTCGCCATCGCCTGCATTTCAGACTCAAATTCCCCCGGAAATTCCTGTGCATAGTATGTCAAAGGACCATAGGCACATAATTCGCTAAACAGTACCATATGTACCGAAGGGTAAAGATTCATGGTAATATCCAATTTTAATTTCATCATTTGAAGATTCGACTGCGTTGCCGATACCCTCATTTGAATGCCTGCTATTGTAAATGGTTTCATAATTCCTGTGTTGCTTTCTTAATTTCTTCTTCTAGTATATCGAGTCCTCTTTCCAATTGTTCATCGGTAATTACCAAGGGTGCCAAAACCCGAATAACGTTTTTAAAAGTCCCTGCGCTAATAATTACTAAGCCTCTTTCGGCACAGTTTTTTATAATTTTAGTGCATAATTCTCCATCTTGTTGACGTGGGTCGCCATTCTTAACAAATTCAATGGCCATCATTGCTCCCATACCCCTAACATCGCCAACGCTGCTACATTCCTTTTTAATCTTTAAAAATCGATCTTCGATGACCTTACCAACATATTTTCCTCGTTCGTTGAGATTTAATTCCTCCATTAAATCGATGGTGGCAATAGCCGCAGCACAACAAACCGGATTTCCAATATAGGTGCCTCCAATAGTACTCGGTCCTGCAGCATCCATCACTTCCGCCTTTCCAAGAATGGCTGCAATGGGCATTCCGCTGCCCAGTGATTTCGCATAGGTACTTATATCGGGTTGTACTCCGTAATTCTGCCAACTAGCCCAGTTTCCGGTACGACCAAAACCACTCTGTATTTCATCTGCTATAAGCATGATGCCGTGTTTATCGCAAAAATCGCGAAGGCCTTCGAAGTATTTTTGAGGGACAGGGTTAAATCCACCTTCACCTTGTACTGGTTCAATGATAATCGCAGCAAGACTTTTTGGGTCTACTAAGTTTTTTCCGCTCTCGTGCAAACGCTTTAATTCATATTCCACAAACGCATCCATATCCATATCGCCTTTATACCTATAGTAGTTTGGAAAGGGTAGTCTATATACTTCAGGAGCAAATGGTCCACAATTTATCTTGTAATCTATTTTACTCGTTAATGTTAAGGCCATAAGCGTTCGACCATGAAACCCTCCGGTAAAACACAAAACAGCTGGACGTCCGGTTGCCTGACGCGCTATTTTTATTGCATTTTCTACGGCTTCTGCACCTGTGCTAACCAACATCGCTTTAGTTTTTTTACCATGAGGAAGTATTTTGGTTAGTTTTTCACAAAGTTCAATATAGGGCTCATAGGTAACCACGTTGAAACTAGTATGAATATATTTAGCTGCTTGTTCCTGAATAGCCTTTACAACGCTATCCGGACAATGACCAGCATTAACCACCCCAATTCCTCCGGCAAAGTCCAAAAGTTCTCGTCCATCTTCATCTATAATAAGGGCACCCTTGGCCTGAACCGCTGTAGCGGTATTAAAAACCCCTACACCATTGGCAACTACGTTTCTTCTTCGGTCAAGAAGCGCTTCAGATTTTGTCAATTGATTTATCATATAATTTGAGATATTATTTTTATTAATATAACTAAATTTTCGGGACGAAAGATAGTATTTGCGCAACTATTGTAACATGGTTGCCAAAGAAATAATACATAACTTTTGTTTATAACTTTTGCGAATATTTTTCACAGATAGCATCCACACAATTGATCCCGTCTATCGCCGCCGAAATGATCCCTCCCGCATAACCGGCCCCTTCACCACAGGGATATAGGCCCTTTATTTCGATATGCTCCATGCTAGCTTCATGCCGCGGAATAGAGATTGGAGAGGAGGTTCTACTTTCGGGCGCGTGCAATACCGCCTGATTGGTATAATAGCCCTTCATCTTCTTTCCGAAAGCGACAAATGCCTTTTTTAAACGCCTTGCAATTAATGGTGGCAATACCTCATTCAAATCGGCCGAAACAATCCCGGGTTGATAGGATGTTTTTGGAAAATCAACCGACACCTTTCCTTCCACAAAATCGATCATACGCTGGGCAGGTACGCGCTGGGTCTTCCCCCCTGCTTCCCAGCACTGCTGTTCCACCTGTTTCTGAAAGTCCAGGCATACAAAAGGATCGTCCGATGTATAATTGGGCAAATCGGTAGGGGCAACACTCACTACAATCCCCGAATTGGCATAGGGGTTATTTCGCTTACTAGGGCTCCACCCATTGGTCACCACCTCATTCTGTTGGGTAGCACAGGGTGCTATGATCCCACCCGGACACATACAAAAGGAGTAGACACCCAGACCATCCACCTGTTCTACCAGCGCATAGGAAGCAGGCGGCAGATAGGGATTCTCACTGTCGCCGTGGTACTGGATCCTGTCGATCAATTCCTGTTGGTGTTCCACGCGCACACCAAGAGCAAAGGGCTTGGCCTCTATCTTTATCTTCTTTTCGTGCAACAAATAGAAAATGTCTCTAGCAGAATGTCCCGTGGCCAAAATTACAGTATCAAAGGAAAGCCATTGTGCTTTGTTTATTTGAATGGCGGCAATGGCGCTGTTTTTTACTTTTATATCGGTTAGTTTTGCATTAAAATGTACTTCACCTCCGTTTTCGATGATGGCCTCCCGCATGGCTGTGATAATCTTTGGGAGCTTGTTGGTCCCAATATGCGGATGCGCGTCTACCAAAATCTCTTCATCGGCTCCAAAATGGACAAACCACTCCATCGCCTTGAGCACGTTGCCCCGTTTCTTGGAACGGGTATAGAGTTTTCCATCGGAATAGGTACCGGCACCTCCTTCGCCAAAGCAGTAATTGCTTTCGGGGTTGACAATTTGATCCTTATTGATTGCGGCCAAATCTCTTCTGCGTTCGCGCACCTCCTTTCCCCTCTCAAAAACGATGGGCTTATATCCCGCTTCAATGGCGCGTAATGCGGCGTATAGACCGGCAGGCCCTGCACCGATGATGGCTATTTCTTTGGCTTCTGAAACGTTTTGGGGTATAAAAGGCGGAATCTGTTCCCGTACCTCATCAGACGTCCAAAATTCTATCTGAAGATTGATCTTAATAGGTACCCGCCGTGCATCGATAGATCGTTTCCGAATTCGCCAATCGCTAATATGCGCTCTTCGGAGTTTGGCTTTTTCCAAGGCCATTTCCAGAATATAGGCGCTGTCCTCTTGTTGCTGTGGTAAGATGGATATTTGTACCTGTATGCTCATGTAATACTCGTTTACTTAAAGGAATACGAATATCCCAACCCGCCTCCTACATTGGTATTTCCATAATTGCTGAAATCCAGGCCACCCAAAATCGTAAAGGTGCCAAACTTTTGAGTGGCATATGCTGCCGAAGCATAGTTGTGCACATTCCGCATCGTGGGTTCGAAAGGAACGCGATAGGTGCCCAAATTAGACACAAAACTGGTTTTTACCATCCAAGCGACACCCTTAAAATGCCCCGAAACCCCTATATGATGTGCTTTTACGCGATTGTTAAAAATGGGGTTGTTGGAATCTGTGATTAGTAGGTCGGGATCGGCCAAAATAAACGGAATCCCTATGATGTTTCGTTCGTAGGTCCACCCACTTCGGTAGAGGTTATTGGAAAAATAATTGTCAATTCCGCTACCACCACCAATACCACTTTGCTTGGCCGTATCTACGTATTCGTATAAAACGGCGTTTATAAACTTCCCATTGGTAGGCTGGTAAAATAGACCCCAGACACCGTCGGGAAAATTAGCCCAGCGCGTACCCGAACCATCTTCAAAAATATGCTCGTGGAAGAGGGAGACGGTTCCCATGCTAGTTTTTAATTCATACTCCAGTAAAAACGAGCCCAAGTGATTCCCCAGGGCGTTGTTATAAATAATATCCTGGGTTACCAGCGGTCGTTTCTTTGCTAAAAACACATCGAAAAAGGCTTCAAAATCGGATGGCAACTCCCCCTCAACGGGTGAGGTACCCCCCCACTGTGCAAAATGCTGAAGTTGTACGGTGAGTTTATTCCTTTCATTAAAAGTAGTTATCAGGCCCAGCCGCTTGTAATGTATGCGGGTGTTATCAACGAACCGATCGTCATTTAGGCTGTAATGTGCGATCCCCCAATCCACTGCAAAGGTTTCTGAAATCTTCAGGGGGTCATTGGCTTCGAGTATCAGTCCGGGTAAGGGTCGTGCATTCTGTGACCATAAGATGTTTTTATTGGTGGTAGACAATCCATATAAGACGGTCGCTCTTTCTTTGGCTCCCAGTGTTGCCCGCAGCCAGGTATTCTGAAAGGAGGCATACAAATCCCTTCTTTGAACTTCATCGGCCACACCATTTCTATAAAAACCGGTGGCTCCTGCTTCTATGATGACATTTTCATAGGCATATACTAGCTTAGCTCCTAAAATACCTGAAAAATTAGTTTCGGGAGCAACTGCGGTACTCGTATTGGTGTACAGCCAAAACGGAAGTGTTTCCTCATTGGATACGAGTCCAAAAACTTCGGCTTCACCTTCAAAATGTAACTGTTGTCCAAATCCGATCTGTACGCAGAAAAAAAGAAAAAAGACTTGGGCTATTTTCATGGTATTCTTATTGTTTAGCTGAAAAAGTACGGTCGACACCTATGCTTACTTCCTAAAAATACGATGGCGCCACGTCCTTTTCTCATCGGAGTAGGTATAACCGTATTTATTTCCATAGCCGAAATTACTCATATCCACATTGTTTAACACAATGGCAAGATTTGACAAGCGTCCTTCTTCCATGGCGTCTTTTGGGAATTCCAACAATCGTTTATCAGTATAACCTGCACGAACTACGTACAGAGTTATGTCGGCAAATTTATTAATGAGCAGCGTATCTGTAACCAGCATGGACGGTGCTGTATCCACAATAACATAATCATATGCTCGCTTTATTTCTCGGAAGAAGTCGTTGGTGCGATTTTGCATAAGGAGCTCGGCCGGGTTGGGAGGAATTACTCCCGAAAGCACTATATCAAGATTTTTGTTGTATTCGCTCTGTGAGGCTAATTGGGTTACGGTAAGCGTGTCGTCCATGATAAACTCGGTAAGCCCTCGGTTCTTGCGTTCCGATTCAGGTAAATACCTATGTAGTTGGGGATTTCTAATATCGGCTCCTACCAGAACCACCTTTTTACCGGTTAGGGCTAAGGTAAGGGCCAGGTTAAAGGCTACCAAGGTTTTCCCTTCTCCTTTAATGGTGGAAGTCACAAATACCGTTTTGGCTTCATCTACGGAGGTATCTTTGTTCACGAACAAATACTGAAGGTTGGTTCGCAATATTCGGAATGATTCGGCTAGGATGCTTCGGTCGTTATGCTGAATTAATTCCTCATCACTCTTTTTAAGTTTCGGAATTTCACCAATCATAGGTGTCGAACGCAAAACCTTTTCAATATCTCGTCTATTGGTCACCTTGGTACTTAATAAGAAGAAGCCATAAATGCCAACGAAAGGCAATAGCAATCCTGCTAACAACGCTCCAATGTAAATGAGCGGTTTATTAGGACTTACAGGTGCTTTGCTGCTATAAGAACTATCCACAATTTTCGCCTTGGGGGCCGTAACCGCCAACGAAATAGAAGCTTCTTCCCGCTGTTGTAATAAAAACAAATAGAGTTGTTCTTTTATGGATTGTTGACGTTCAATACCGCGATATAATTTTTCTTTGGTAGGCACCTGCGCAATTTTTGAATTTAGGGCTGCCTCCTGAAAATTCAGATCTCGCATCGAAATTTTTAACCCATTACTGGTATTTTGCAAACTATTCAAAATATTAGATCGTATCTGTTCAATCTGATTGTTCACATTAATAACAACCGGGTTTTTGGCAGTAGATGCTTTTAGAAGTTTATTGCGTTGCAGAATTAATTGATTGTAGTTGTTTACTGCCTCGCCAATCTCTTGACCGTCCAAACCAATATTGGCCGGAAGCAGGTCGTTACTGGACGATTTTTCCATATAATCGATCATGGTGTTGGCCAGTTCCAATTGGGTTGCTACACCCGATTGTCGTTTGTTGTACTCACTTGCATTTTGAAGGATGAGCTGTGCTTCGGTCTCTATATCGGTGAGTCGGTTACTACTTTTGAATTGCTCTTTGTTACGTTCTACAGAATCTAATTCCTTTGTAATAATTTCTAACCTGGAATCGATAAAGTTGGAGGTTTTCTGCGCCACTTGATTCTGATCATTGATAGCGTCTTTGTTGTACTGAAAAATAAGTTCGTTAATAAAATCTTCGGCCTTTTCCGGCACCGGGGAAAGCAGGCTTATATTGACAACATTACTATTCTTGATGTTGTTTACAATGGATATCTTCCGCTGATAGGCCAGAGAGATAGCTTCAATAGGCCGATATGTAACTGCTATTTTCCTTCCGATAAATGAATCGAATATCTCGCGGTTATCCAAAACAGGCAGTACTGTGATATCACCAAAAGGCAAGGCTACGCGTTCACCGAAGGTATGTTGTTCTTTTACGGTTCCGGATTCATTTTCAACTATGTAATCGGTGACGGATAGTACTTCAAAAAATAACTTTGGCACCACTTTTACTCTGGTACTATCTGTAAAGGAAAGGTATTGTACATTAAAGGGTTTAAATTCGTACAATTCGGATGTCTTTATGGTCCCAACTGCTTGATAGGTAATATTTAGGTTTAATTCCTTGACCACTTCAGCAATGATGCGTTTCGAATTAAATATAGCAAGCTCATTTTCTATACGACTGTTATACTTCGAAAAAAAACTTCCCAAATCTGCAAAAGCAGCTAGTTCGGAAGGGCCGCCACCGCTTTTTTCGTCTTTGACAATCACCGTGGCATTGGTTTGATATGATGGGGTGGTATACCTCAAATACAAATAAGACAATACCATGGCCACTACAATTCCCAATACGAACCAGAACCAATAGCGGGTATACCTTTCTACCAATTCACGAAGGCTGGTATCATTCGATTCGGTGTTCTTTGTAAATTCGTCCATAAAAAATAGGTTATCGCGTCAAGATTATAACAGTGCTTAGTATCACGGTCACTAGAGAAAGCATGGCTGGAATGTCCGGCAAAAAACCGGATTTCTTTACTCCTTTGAGAGAGGGCTCGACATAAACCACATCATTTTGTTTTAAAAAGTAGAAGGGGCTGTTAAAAAAATCGGTTTGCGTAAAGTCTACGCGGCCAACCTTTCGTTTACCGTCTTCTTCCCTAATAATAACCACTTCATTTCTATTTCCATCTAAGGTAAAATCACCTGCCAGACCTATGGCTTCAGGAAGTGTGATACGTTCATCCTTAACCGTAAATACCCCGGGATGAGTAACCTGTCCCAATACAGTTACCTTGAAATTCATAATTCGAACATCTACCACTACATCTTTGATGTATTCTGAAAGCTGTTCTTTCAACATTTTTTCTACATCACCACGTGTTTTGCCACTGACGTTCACATTACCCAGCACCGGAAAACGAATATCTCCTTCGGTATTGACCAAATAGCCTTGAATTCCGGGATTGGAATTGCCAATATTGCCCTCTAATCCGGTGATACGCTCAAAAGGCTTCACAACCTCACTGTCTATGGAAGAAATTGACACATGTAGGATATCATTGGGTTCGATAATAGGTTCAAATTTCTGATCAATGGTCGATTGATCTAAGGCATCTACATCCTGAAAGTATAGTATCTGCTTTTTGGTAGCACAAGATAAAAGACTAAAAACGGCAACTAGGACTAAAAGTGATTTTCTCATTCGTTAATTTAATTGTACAAATATAAGTTTATAAAAAAGAATTGGATTTTCGTAGCTTTTACAGAAAAGCCCTACTTATTTTACCTTCCTAATTTCCGGCACTTTGGGTTTGTCCAGAGCGGTAAATTCGGAATTTTCACTTATATATTCAGGCACCATTTCTTTTAATAATTCCACTACCTTCTCATCTTTCTTTTTGGTAGCGGTTTTAATAATATTCTTAATCTTTACTTTAAGGTCTTCAAATTTTACCACCGGAACCTTTGTGATCATAATTTTTGGGTGGTGTGTAGGCAAGGCCGTTGAAGTATCATTTAATAACTCTTCGAAAAGTTTCTCTCCGGGGCGTAGACCTGTAATTTTTATATCGATATCCTCATAAGGCTCAAATCCTGAAAGGCGGATCATTTTTTCGGCCAGGTTCAATATCTTGACAGGCTTACCCATGTCGAACACATATATTTCGCCTCCGTTCCCCATGGTCCCTGCTTGTAATACCAATTGACAGGCCTCGGGTATGGTCATAAAATAGCGGATAATATCTCGGTGTGTAACTGTCACAGGCCCACCCTGTGATATTTGTTTTCTAAAATGAGGAATAACAGAGCCACTGGACCCCAATACATTTCCAAAACGCGTTGTGATGAATTTGGTTTGCACTCCCTTTTCTCTTTGAAGGGACTGTACGTACATTTCGGCCACTCGTTTAGAGGCGCCCATCACATTGGTTGGGTTTACTGCCTTATCTGTAGACACCATAACAAACTTGTCGATATTAAAGTTAACCGACAGAATTGAAAGGTTCACTGTTCCAAGGATATTTACATAGATGGCTTCGTGTGGGTTTCGTTCGATTAAAGGAACGTGTTTATAGGCAGCCGCATGGTAAATAATATTGAATTCATATTTGGCAAACATGAGACCCATACGGTACATATTGCTAATATCGGCCAGCTCGATAATAAAGTTGAGCTTCGGATAGTTGAGTTCGAGATAGATTTGAAGTTCATGTAGTGCAGATTCCGCCTGATCTAATATTACCACCAGATCGGGATTAAAATTGGCCAGCTGCTTTACAATTTCACTTCCAATAGACCCCGCACCGCCGGTCACTAAAATTGTTTTTCCTTCTAAATCCTTTTCAATTAGCTCATTCTCGATTGAAATCGGGGTACGCTCCAAGAGGTCCTCGATATCAATAGGTTTTATTTGGTTGTGAATATCCTCCTTTTTATTCCATGTCTCGAAATCGGGTACATTGAAGACCTCCTTATTATTGGCAATGCAATCATCAATTATCTGATTCTTCTCCTTGCCGGAGAGTGAGCTGCTAATCATAATTACGCCATCAATATCTAATGAAGCGATCGAATCAGAAAAATTGGTCTTTATTGGAATAACAGGTTTACCAAGAATCTTTAATCGTTTTGTATCTTGATTTTGGGTCAAAAATCCCATCAACTGAAACGGCAAATTAGACTCCGTGGTCAGTGCCTTTCCAATAGAAATTGTATGATCATCTACACCCACAATCACAACTTTTTTCTTTAGGTTTCCGGTAGCAATACTTCGCAAGTAATGATAGCTTTCCTTTACCGCCACCCTAAATAGCAGCATTAAGGTAAATGACAGCAGCATATACAGTAATACCGATGTGGTTAAAAACACTTTGCCTTCACCGCTAATTGCGGAGTAGGCCAGATTGAACACTACAATAGTAATTGCCGTTGAAAAAGCAGAAAATGCGAGTTTTAAAATATCGGTAAAGGTAGAATGACGTATGATGCCCGAATAGGTCTTAAACACGAAGAAGAACAGAACATTAATTGCCAAAACAATTAAACCTTGTATGGAGATGGGCAGTACTTCTAAAAATTTAATTGGGGTGCCCAATAAAATGGCGTAGACCAATAAGAGCGAGATAAATCCAATAATAGCATCCAGTAGAATAACGATCCAGCGAGGCAGATATCGCTGGTCAAGCATTTTTAATTTATTATCCCCGGTATAAAACCGGCTGAGAATATTTTTCATAGGTTAAGAGAATACACAATTCGGGGAGTTACAAATATACTTAATATCTACACAAGTTGCTTAAATGCAACCCTAATCCTTTGTTTTTCTTCTAAGGTTAAATTTGACCCGGAGGGTAAACAAAGTCCTGTAGCAAAGAGACCTTCGGAAACAGACGCACCATAATACAGTGCCTCCTTAAAAACAGGTTGCAGGTGCATGGGCTTCCAAAGAGGTCTTGACTCAATATTATTTTTTTCCAGATGCAGTCTAATTTTTTCTGAATTCAATCCAGAAAGGGCTTCATCCATACGTATACAGGATAGCCAATGGTTGGAATAGAATGCCGAAGAAGGCTCGGTAAATACTGAAACCCCTTCCCAATCCATAAACAAATCGGAATAAAACTGATTCATATTTCTCCGTAATTGAACGTGATCGTCCAATACCTGCATTTGCGCTCTTCCAATACCTGCGCAAATATTACTGAGGCGGTAGTTATACCCAATACTCGAATGTTGGTAATGAGGCGCCTTGTCTCGTGCCTGAGTGGCTAAAAAAATTGCTTTCTCCTTTGTGCTTCTTTCTTTGGTGGCCAAGGCCCCTCCTCCCGAGGTAGTAATAATTTTGTTTCCGTTAAAGGAGAGAATTGATATATCCCCAAAAGTACCGCATTTCTTGCCCTTATAGGTACTTCCCAATGCTTCGGCACTATCTTCTATCAATGGAATCTCATACCTCTTTGCAATTGCGATGATCTCATCCGCCTTAAACGGCATTCCATATAGATGCACTGCAATGATGGCTTTGGGCTTTTTTCCCTTTGCCAATCGGGCTTTTATGGCTTCTTCCAAGTAAATAGGGCACATATTCCAAGTCTCCAACTCACTGTCAACAAAAATCGGAGTGGCTCCTTGGTATACAATGGGATTTGCCGAGGCCGAAAAGGTCATACTTTGGCAGATGACCTCATCTCCACTTTTAACACCAAGTATAATTAGAGCTAAATGTAAGGCCGCAGTTCCTGAACTTAATGCAGCCACATGCATACCTTCACCTAAATACTGTTCCAAATCTTGTTCAAATCCGTTGACATGTGGCCCCAATGGTGCCACCCAATTGGTTGCAAAGGCTTCGTCAACAAAGGTTTGTTCGCTGCCTCCCATATGTGGTGAGGAAAGCCATATTTTAGTATTATTCATTTTCATTAGAAAATTTAATGGGTTTAGCCGGGATTCCAACTGCGGTACAGTGAGCCGGAATTGATTTTGAAACAACAGCTCCTGCGCCTATAATACTTCCTTCTCCTATAGAAAGTTGATTGATGATGGTAGCCCCGGCTCCAACATATACGCCTTCTCCAACGGTAACTTCTCCACTTATATTTACCGCAGGCATAAACGACGAGAAGCTATTTATTTTTACATCGTGACCAATGGTACACGTCCAATTAATAACACAAAAATCTCCTATTTCGATGTCACAGCTTAAAACGCTTCCTTCACAGATAATACAGCCTTGCCCAATTACCACATTATAATTTTCTAAGCTAACCGATGGGTGAATAATTGTTGGAAAATTATGTTGGTTAAATCGCTGGTATATTTGTTTTTTTATCTTCGGATTTGCGATAGCAAGTACTAAGTTGACTACTTTCTGAGTGGAGTTTATAAAATCTATGGGGCCTAAAACTGGCAAGCCGTGTATCATTGTTCCAGCCGCAATACCATCGTCCACAAAACCTACTATTGAAAATTCGGCGGTAGCTTTACGTTTATTAATAAGGTCAATTAGGCATTTCACTTCTCGTCCGAAGCCTCCGGCACCAATAATAATGAGTTCTTTCATTTTATATTTCCTTTAAAATGGGTAGTAGTCGCTTCATTGGCAGCCTGTATACCTTCTCTAGCCACTACTTTCTTAATGGTTTCTAAAATTATTTTCACATCCAATAAAAACGAGATTCTTTCAACATACAAGACATCCAATCTCAATTTCTCTTCCCAGCTAATGGCGTTACGCCCTTTTACCTGAGCATAGCCAGTAATTCCCGGTTTTACCAGATGCCTTTGCTTCTGAAAGTCGTTGTATAGAGGTAAATACTCTGGAAGTAAAGGACGTGGGCCAACAAGACTCATGTCGCCCCATAAAACGTTTAACAATTGTGGAATCTCATCCAGAGAGGTGGCTCGTACAAATTTACCAACTGCGGTAAGTCTTTCCCTATCTGCTAGCAGAACCCCATTTTTATCGGTTCGATCGTTCATTGTCTTAAACTTGATAATAGTAAATAACCGTTCATTTTTGCCCGGCCTCTTCTGAAAAAAGAATGGTTTTCCATTGTTCGCTATACTGAGTAATATAACGAGTAGAAAAAATACCGGCAACAGGCAAAAGAAAGCAACAAGCGCTACCAAAAAATCAAGTAATATTTTGATTCCATTTTTATACACCAAGCAAAGGTATTAAAGCATCGCTTCCCGATCACGATATTCTGTTAATAATGCACGACAAATTTCCTCTCTTTTATATTTTGAAATAATTTCTTTACGAGCATTTTTCGAAAGATTGACAACTAAATTCTTGTCTGCTATCAATTTCTTCATGGCATTATAAATCGCATCGGAATGCTTGACCGGGATAAGCATCCCATTGATTCCTTCTGAAATAATTTCATTACAACCATTGATATTCGTCACGATACCTGGCAACCCCATGGCTCCGGCCTGTAGCACCACATTTGGAAAGCCTTCCCTATAGCTCGGAAATACAAGTGCATTACTACTCACAAAATAGGGTCTCACATCTTCTTTATACCCAACCGTAAATATTTTTGGGTGTGCCGTAATTAGTTCTGATGTTTCGGGCAGTAGTGGATCTAAATCTGCTTCAAGGGGTCCTACCAACAATAAAGAAACACTTTTTTCAGTTTTGAAAAGTTTTGAAAAAGCTGCTATTAATTCGTTTATTCCCTTATCAGCCACTATTCTTCCAACAAAAATAAAAACGAAATCCTCGAGAGGAATCCCCAATTCGTTTCTAGTAGTCTGTATTGTTTTCTCACTAAATTCTTTCGGATCAAAATAGGTTGCATCTATTCCATTGGAACTTCCGTTCCCTATGATTTTCAATTTGTGTGCTTTTGTAAACCCATTTTCCAATATAAAATCATACAAGCCTTTCGAATTGGGGTACACTCCGGTCGCAAAACGATAGGTTAGTATTTCGACCGTATTTAGGATTTTTCGTTTTAATCCGCTTGCTTCCATAAGGGGCAAGCCGGCAACGGTATGCAGTCGTATAGGAACTTTCGCCAAATAAGCCGCCAACATCCCTACAATTCCGGCCTTCGGGGTATGCGTGTGCACAATTAAGGGTTTTTCTTTTTTAAAGAATTTGACTAATTTAAATACCGAAACTAAATCTCGAAACGGAGTAATCTTTCTTGTTAGAGAAACATGAAAGGTTCCAACTCCCTCGTTTTTTCCATAATTTTCCAAATGCACTTTATCTGAAGATACCGCAATAACTTCATAGTAATCATTCATAAAGGCCAATTGTCCTTCCAAGAGTTTCTCGAGCGATAAGGGGACTGTTGTAATTCGTATTAATTTTTGTTTGGACATAGTTTTGAATATACTAGAATATGTTCACTTACCATTTTTGTAAGACTGAATTTTTTGGCCCGTTTTAAACAGCTGGCGACTGTCTGGGCATAATAATCGGGATCGCTCATTAGCAAATTGATTTTACCAGCTAAATCGATCTCGTCCTTATGTATGAATAAGAGCCCTGCATCGTGTACCAAATTTGCCAGACCCAGTACTTTTGAAGCCACCAACGGCGTACCCGAAGCCATGGCTTCTATACCCGAAAGTGATAGTCCCTCGTGATTAGAGGACAATACGGCAATATCTGCCATTTTTAATAGCCGGGGAACATCTGCACGTGTTCCCAGAAAAACAACTTGATCTTCAACCTCCAATACATTGGCCAATTCCTTTATTTTATCCACTCCGGGACCTTCCCCTACCAATAAGACCACAACCGGGTATTTTATATAGGGTATTGCTTTTATCAGCGTCTCATGATCTTTTTGATTTGTAAATCTGGCTACTTGAATGATGATCTTGTCTTTTTCTTTCTTAATGAAATTTTTTCGTGCCGAGGGGCTGGCATTGAAAACCTTATCAAAATCCACCCCGTTATTTATGGTGACAAACTTTGTGTTTTTGACCCCCAAATGTTTTTTCAAAAATAATTTCACCTCGGTCGATATGGTGATAACCAGTGTATATTGTTTGTAAATAATCCGGTCGGCCATTCTATACCAAAAATTTAACCTGCGCCGGTTGGAAGTACTGTGCTCAGTAAATAAAAGTTTTACTTTAGAAAAGGAGATTATTTTGGCGATGGCTACCCAATATAAGGCTGGAAACAAATGTACATGAACAATATCGAAGCGTCTTAAATACGGAATTATCTTAAAAATCAACATAGGATTGTAAACGCTTCCCTTTCCAAGAATGTTTATTTTACAGCAATCCATTGCTTTTAATTCAGTATAAAAAGGGAATTCCTTGCCATTTAGTAACAGCACCTCAATGTCAATTCCGGAAGCAACAAATCTTGGCACCGATTCTACTACCAATTTTTCTGCGCCTCCGGTGGCCAAGCTATTTATTACAAATAGTATCTTCATTTGCTTCACTTTTAAAATAGCTATTTTATTGGTTGTTTTTCCAATATACTATCAATTTTCTGCATAAAACTCGAGATATCCCTGCTGTTTAATTCTCTTTGAAACTTTGCTCCCATTTCACTATTTGAATTTCCTAGACAGTCCACAATAGCTTCATAAAGGCTGTCCACATCATTAGGAAGTGCAGTGTATACGCCGTCAATTTTTTCAATCCCACCAGCGCACAATGTAGATACTACATTATTGTTTTGCGACATCATTTGAAGCAGTACGTTTGGAAATCCTTCAACTCTCGACGACACTACACATATTTGAGCAGCCCGAAAGTAGTGATACACATTAGGCACAAATCCCGGCAACAAAATTTCCTCGTCTAAATCTAAATTTTTTCGCTGTTCTTCAAGTGGTGCTCGTAGTTTCCCCTCTCCTAAGATAATCAACCTAAGGTTTTGATGGTTTTTCTTTAACCTGGCAAATGCTTCCATCAATATATCAAATCCCTTTTCTTCTATGAGTCGGCCCGCGGACACCATATAGTCAAATTTAGGAGCAGGTAAATTTGTCTGTCCTAGCCCGGCATTATTAATGCGTTCAGTATCTACAGGATTTTCTATCACTTCAATTTGCATTTTAGAAGCCAATTGTGGAAGATTTTCCAGTAGTTGTTGCTTCATAAATTCACTTTGACAAATAAGTAAATCGATCTTAGCATATCCCAATTTGTATTGCAGTTTGAACAGCAACAATTTTATTCCGCTAAATCGCTTGAATATGGAGGTAGATTCTCTAGCAACAAAATACTTGGTGCGGTATAAGTTCAATTTGAGCAACACACCCACAAGACCCGTTATATGCACATGTGAGGTAAAGGTGTATTTAAAATGAATGTTTCTGTATGTCCGGCATCGTTTGGCCGCCACTATCCCTCCTAAGAATTTGTTTTTTGTACGAGGGTAAAATGGCTTAAAATTTGAATAACGCTCCAACTCTTCCCAGCCCTTTGTTGTTTTTTTGGTTAAAAAGATCACATATACTTCTTGCTCCTTTTTTAAAAAGAACTCGGCCACCATTTTCAGGTACTGTTCGGCACCACCTAACGAATCATTAAATAAAACAATCAGAATGTTATTCATGTCAAAATAAAAAGTTCAACTTTAAAACTGCTACAATCAAATTGAATTGTTGTTTTCCTTCGATTTAAAAAGCGATATAAACAAAAGCATAAATAAAAAAGGAATAATCATTGTCTTTTGTCTTGCCGCCACACCCAGATTACTCAATAAATAGGCTCCGGGTAGTGTAATGGTTAAAATGGAAAAGGCCGAAAACCAATAGATGTGCCTAAATGCATCCACTATTTTGTGTCGGATTCTCTTGACAATATTAATAAACATTAAGACCCAAACTAAATTTTCTATGGACGCGGCTATGGCAAAAATATTATGAGCATCTATAAAAAAAGGTCTAAAAACATAACTAAACCACCTGACGATCAGATTACTATCCTTCAAATTTATTGAGGCGCCGCCAGCTAATTTTCGGTCTCCCAGCATTTCTACCTGTTCTAGAATTGATTCTTCATTTTTAAAATCTACTCGCTCTAATAAAAAAGGGAATAATCCAACGAGCCCAATTGCTAAGGCAGTGATTAATAAAAATTTATACCCCGTTTTCAAATTCTTATTCAAGAATAACTGCGTAAATCCAAATGCGGCCATAACGAAAAATAAAATATGGATCCGAATCAGGCCAATAAGGAGTATAGGTAATACGTAATACATCCACTTTTTATTAAAATAGAACATATAGGCCAACATTGAAATTCCGAAAAAAATAAGTGAGTCCTTTCCAATCGAAACAGTCCAAAAATGAAGCATTGGCATTAATAAAACATAAAACCAATTGGTCCATTTATAGCCCGTTATGTCAAGCAATACCTTCAGTATAAAATAGTATCCAAACAGACCGATAAAAGAATACACAAAATAGCTCCCGAAATAAGAAATATGTAGATAATTGACCAGAGGGTAGAGTGTGGCGTATATAAAATAAGTTCCCTGACCAAAAGTGTCAGGCCAACTGTCGTAGACAAAAAGCACCTTGCGATAGTAGCCAACTGCGTCTGTAATATCGCTCAAGGAATAAAGGTAATATCCAATCGTAGTAGCTACATGTACCACACTTATAAAGCTGAAAAGTCTAACGAATTTTACAGAGATTGGTTTAAATTTTTGTGCCAGTGCAATTACTCCAACAAGATAGAGTAGCATGATTGAAAGATCAATTATGGAAAACTCGGTAAGTAGTTTAACATCCATACTAAGCTAGAAAGTCTTTGATCATAAACTCTTGTGGATTGAAAGGACCTTTATGAAATTGTAAGTTCTTGTCCCAAAAGCCTTCACACTTATCGTAGGCCTTCATTGAAAATCCGAAACAGATCTCCACAATTTTGGGTGTCTCGTTTTCATCGTAAACAAAATCATATGCCAAACTTTGTGCACCTATAACATCTGAAATTTGAAACGCTACGGAAATCATTTTACTATCAATCCCCGATGCTGTATAATCGATTTTACCACTTCCCGAAGCCCTGAAATCATTTTCATGTGTAAATCGTCTAATACCAAATGCCTTATCACCAACCGTGATGATTCGGGTGTCGAAGTCGTTGTTAGGTAAAAACTGTTGAAAGTATACATATCCAACTTCTGCCTGAGACATGGCGCGTTCCTTATTCATACGTTTGACAAAACCAACCGTTTTCTTGAGCAGCACTACCGGATTTTTGACCTGTTTGGCAACACGCAATTTTTGATCCAAATTATCCAAGGGTTTATTTATTGACTTAATTCCAACAGTAAATAAGGTGTCGATATATATTTCCGCTTCTTGTTTGGAATTAAGCAACTTTACATTCGTTGAACCCGCTCCCCCTTTGAGCTTTGCCACCAACGGAAACTGCGTTGTTTCAATATACGAAAGTGCTTCTTCTCTGGTATAAAAGGCATGGCTTTTTATATACGGTGCCTTTATAGCTTCCATAAAATACTTTTGAGCGACTTTATCATCGAAATGCCAACGGGTATTGAAGTTTGGAAATGTCTTGACTCCCATTGCATCTGCACTGTTAAGCACATACGGAAAGGTCATTTTGTCCTTTACGGAAAGATGGTTAAGATGCCACATCAAGTGAGTTACCTTCTCCTGTTGCAATGTTTTAATTATTTCTGAAGCATGACAATCAACTTGTACAAATGGGATGTTTTGAGATTTGCAATAATAAATCCATCTATCGGTAAAACTACCTTCTCTATGATGTATACCAACTTTCATCTAATACTGTTTTATAAGTTTTGCAGGATTTCCACCATAAATACAATTGGAAGGAATGTCCCCTTTTACAACACTCCCCGCTGTGATAATACTTCCGGCTCCAATTTTGGTGCCACCAAGAATAATACAACTTGCAGCAATCCATACGTTGTCCTCTATTACGATGGGGACACCTTCGTCTGATGTATTTATCCTATGTTCTGGAGCATCGAACGACAAATTGTGTCCATTGCCATCAATAATCTGAGTATTGGCAGCAATTAAACAATTATCTCCAATTACAATTTCCTTGTACGCGTGAATACAGCTACCGTGGATTCTGCAATTATTCCCTATTTTAATATACGCTTCGGGTCTATCTGCATATAATTTACAACCAGAAAACATATTGATGTGGTATCCATAATTGGAGGAGTTGATAGTTGTATTGCTCCCAATTTCTATGGTGGCTCTTTTGTGCTTCAACACCATCGGAAATCGCTTAAATTTAGTGCCATTTCCTATTTTCAGCCCTGAAAAATATCGCACCACAAAGGTGGCGAAACCGTTGAATATATAATGGTAGATACTTCTAATGTTTTTCATGAAATTGCCATTTATACCATAAATAACCGCCCATCAAAAATCTGGCTATCAACAAATTTATAGCGGCTCCAATAATATCAAAATAAAAAATAAGCGGGAAGGCCAAACCAAACGCCAGTAACGAAGAAATAATAGTGTTATTCATAACCAATTTATCCTTGCGTTGTACAATAAAATAATTCAATCCATAAATAGTATAGAGTGTATAACCAAATATACTCAAAGAAAGTAAGCAAAGCACGGTGAAGGCATATTCATGATCCACGTTTAAGTACCAAAAGATCACCTTCGAGAAAAACAAGGGCAGTACCGAAAGTATCAAACCAATGGATAACATCATGGTATTGAACTTGCCGAAAGAATCCCTTTTTCGATTTAAGAAGGGGAAGAACACTCTAGAAATAATAGAGACTAGCATCACACAGACATCTACCACTTTTTTAATGGCATCGTATATTCCCACAAGGCTTACCGTAGTAAAAATTCCCAATAAAAAAGTGTTGGTATTGTTATAGAGCGTCGGGAAAAACTGATTCACAAAAATAGGAAAATTGTCTTTTATTGCATCCAATAGATATTTCCTTTTCAGAAAATAAAATTTCAATTTATATTTTTTAATAAGCATGTACTGGCCAGCCAATCCTGCAACAATAAACCCAATTCCCTGCAATAGCGGATACACCCAATAATCTTCAGCCTTTGTAATAAATACAAAAACGCTGATCGTAAAAAACAACTTGATGCCAAAGTTTAGAAACGCAATGTATTTCATTTTTTCAATACCTTGAAAAAACCATTCGGGGAAAAGACTGTGTCCAAAAAGCAACAAGATAGAAAGGAAAAAAACTACTTTTTCATCATAAAAAGGCGGATATAAAACAACTATCAAACTTATTAGGAGCGTTGATATGATCACAAAGAGTAATTTAAGCGACATTACTTTACTATAAATAAGGCTTAACTTTTTTACACTGTTTCGAGATACAGATACATCGCGGGTGGCGGTGATCTTAAAACTATAGTCGGCAATAGGCATAAAATAGGCAACCAATGCCGCTGCAAGTACCACCATACCGTAATTAGAGAATCCCAAAACACGAATTACATAGGGTAAGGTAATAAGTGGCAATACCATATTCACCAATTGCAAAGTAGAAAGAGAAAGGAAGTTTTCAATCAGTACCTTAGCTTCTTTCTGTACAAGAATGTTTTTTATTTTTCTGAAAAATCCCAAGAGGCGGTATTGTGGTTTAATGGCCGAAGCCGCAAAGTTAAGATAATCTATGGGGGTTAACTCAAAATTACAAACTTAAAAGTAGGAATTTTACCTGCTTGAAACCTAAAAACGGGAAGCCTTTAACGATAATTCACAGGGGATTCTTTTTCAAAAATACCCTTGAGATCCAGCAGCGTCCCTTCGGATAATTTCATATCACTAACCCTGTCCTTGCTAATCTTTTTAAACGTTTGTTGCCTGAAATTCTTTCTGAAATACTTCGAAAAATAATCCTTAAACCCCAGTTGTTTTAATAAATACAATAGTTTTTGAAATCGAATGGTTTTTGTTTTATTCATTTTCTGAAGGATGGGATTTACGAAGGCGGAAATACCTAAAAAATTGGAAATCCGAGTCATTTCAATATCGGTTGTGTTTACCAGATTCCTTAATTCTAGCACCAATAGTTGTTCTCCAAATAGCGACTCAAATCGTTTGAGATGTGCTGCATAACAACTCATTCCTAAATAGCTCCCAAAGCGTAATTCATTGGATCGATACTGTGCTATTTCACTACGCATTATGGCATCAAAGCTTCGGTGTATTCTTCCAAGCGCTAGATCCATTCTATAATGAGAATAAGCTCGTTGCAATGGGTCACGTAAAATTACAATGACCTTCGCTTCCGAATTATACGTGGCTATATTAGCGGCTGCTTCAGGCGCATGCAGATAGGCGGTACTGGCATCTACTCTGTAAACTTCATGGGTCGCCAATGAAAATAGCTGTTCGTATTGGGCTAAGGTTTCAATCTTTGCAATATGTAACGGGTCGGGAAATTTGCTGTTCAGATACCTATTCAGATTAAAAAAACGAGACGGTTCATAGAGAGTAAGAGGCAACCTGTCTACAAAGTAATTAGGTTCCTTTATGGGGGAAACGTAAATCTGCGGATGTTTAGAGAGCAACTCCACGAATGAAGTCGTTCCCGCCCGCATAGCGCCCACAATAAAAAGATTAGCTTTTTTTGTT
>NZ_JAIOHK010000046.1 GCF_019913785.1 Altibacter sp. | reverse complement strand
TGGTTATAGCGACGGGGCTCACCTCTTACCTTTCCGAACAGAGAAGTTAAGCCCGTTTGCGCCGATGGTACTACACTTGTGGAAGAGTAGGTCGCCGCCTTCTTTAAGTCCCTCATCATTTATTTGATGAGGGACTTTTTTATTTAAAATCGAATTATTAATACTATTTAAGTTAGTAAGTAGTTATAATCCTATCCCATGCAAAGTAAAAAAGAAGAAGTTTGGAACTCGGCATCACACAGCTTAGGCATTCTATTAGGAGTTGTTGGACTAGTCCTTCTTTTAATTTATGATTCCGGTAAAACCGTCTACAGTACGTTTAGTATTTTATTGTATACCTGTTCTATTATTGTTTTGTATTCGGCATCTACGCTTTATCATGCCGTACGAGATATCAAGCAAAAGAATATATTCAGAAGCCTGGATCATATTAGCATCTATTTACTCATAGCAGGAACCTATACACCGGTGGCACTTATTTCGTTGGAAGCGAGTTCGGGCTGGTTGATATTTTGGATTGTTTGGGGAATTGCAGCGCTCGGCACTATTTTAAAAATATTCTTTACGGGGAGATTCGAATTGTTCTCGGTGCTGCTATATCTCATCATGGGATGGCTTATTGTCATAGATTTCAGTAGTTTAATAGCGATTCAATCTACATTCGGACTCATCCTATTAATGCTGGGTGGTGCCTTTTATACTTTGGGGATAGTGTTTTATGCTATTGAAAAGATTCCGTTTAATCATGTGATCTGGCACTTCTTCGTTTTGGGCGGAAGCATTTCTCACTTCTTCTTTATACTACTTGACGTTGTGTAAGCCTGTACAAGTTTTTCAGAAACTAAATAAAATACGCCAAGACAATTCCCAGAACTATGGTGACTAGTTTGGCCAAGTTGAACTTATGATCTTTACTGCTTTCGTATAAGATCGTCGTTGAAACATGTAGAAATATTCCAATCACGATGGCGGTAATTTCGGCATGATATGTTTGTAAAAATTCAAATCCCGCTAGCCAATGACCCAGTGGAGTCATTATTGCAAACAACGTCATAAATGAAATGGTTACCGTTTTACTGTAATTGGCCCTAATAAAAAAGAATGATAATATAAGAGCTACTGGTATTTTATGCACTATAATCCCAATAAGTATATTGTTGTCTTCCGATATGGGAAAACCTTCCAATAAAGCATGAATCGATAAACTCAAGAACAATAGCCAAGGGAAATTACGCTTGCTATCATGTAGATGAACATGTCCGTGTTCGGCGCCTTTCGAGAAAAACTCCAGACAGATCTGCAGCAGTATTCCTCCCATAATAAAGATTCCGATCCGCTCTGTAGGCATTTCAAACGCTTCCGGAAGCAATTCCAAAATGGTCATCGACAACAGGAAGGCACCGCTAAATGCCAAATAAATTGACATCTGCTTCAATTCTTTGGTTTTCAGCCCCAAGGCGGCCAAATACCCAACCGCAACTGCCAGAAATAGAAAGATGTATACCATTAGTTAAAGATAAGGATTAATCGTTCGGAGGTTTTTTCGTCAAAAGGATGCAAGTGATAATCGCCAAAGCTCTGTTTCAGTGTTGCTCCGGCCATTTCAAAATAATTTTTAAAATCGGACAATGTGAGCGCTTTTACTTTTTCGGTAAAGGAATACTCTCGAGAGGAATGAGTAAACAGTATATCTTTGACGATATATCCGTTCTTCATATATCGATTGATGTGAAATTCAATTCCTTCCACCACCTTTAGTTCCTCTTTCACTAGGTTTTCAGCAACAAAATTTACATTCAGAAAATCGATTACGCCAAACCCATTGGGTTTTAAGCCATTTTTAATGGCACGAATGGTACGTAAATTATCAGCCTCGTCCTCGAAATAACCAAAACTTGTGAATAAATTAAAGATGGCATCAAATTTAGATGAGAACGTAAGACACATATCGTGTACTTCAAAATGAAGTGATTCATTCTCAAATTGCTTGGCATACGAGATGCTGGATGGAGAAAGATCTGCTCCAATCACGTTGTAGCCAAGGGTATTCAAATATTTTGAATGGCGTCCTTTTCCGCAGGCCAAGTCCAGAATATGCGCACCTTTCGGCAGTTGTAAATAGGAAGTCAACCGATTCATAAAATAGCCCGCTTCTTCATAATCCCGATCCTTGTACAGAATGTGATAGTAAGGGCTGTCAAACCAGGAAGCGTACCAATTCTCGTCTTCTTTTTGCATTAATAGATTATTGAGGTGCTAAAATACTGTATTTTTGCAGGACTTTACGAATGACACAATGGTAAAAAATTTTAAAATGGTGGCCAAGACCCTCTATGGCTTGGAAGAATTATTAGCACAGGAATTACGTCAATTAGGGGCTTCTGAAGTTGAAATAGGCACGCGAAACGTTTCTTTCGAAGGGGATACCGGATTTATGTATAAGGCTAACCTGTGTTGTCGTACCGCTATTAAAATTTTGAAACCCATCACTTCGTTTAATATTTTTACCGAAGAAGACCTCTATAAGCATATCTATGAAATGCCATGGGAGGAGTATATGAGTTCCAATGGAAGTCTGGCCGTAAATGCTACCGTATTTTCCGACTATTTTACACATTCACAATACATCGCCCTAAAAACGAAAGATGCCATAGTTGACCGTTTCCGAGATAGGGAAGGGGTACGCCCCGATGTGGATTTGGACCATCCCACGCTTCGGATTAACATTCATATTGACCAAAATATTTGCACGGTTTCCTTAGATAGTTCAGGGGCCTCATTGCACAAACGAGGATATAAGACTGAAAGTACTGTAGCACCTATTAACGAAGTACTTGCTGCCGGTATGATAATGCTGTCCGGCTGGAGCGGCCATTGTGATTTTATGGATCCTATGTGTGGAAGTGGTACCATCATTGCCGAAGCAGCCATGATTGCATGTAATATTCCGCCGAATTTAAATAGAGAAGAGTTTGGCTTCGAAACCTGGCCCGATTTCGACGTGGATTTATACGAACTTATTGAAGCTGCGGCTTTAAAAAAGGTGAGAGATTTTCATTTTAAGATTTATGGATCAGATACAGATGCCGTAGCTATAAAAAAGGCCAAAGAAAATATCAAGAATGCGAATCTTCAGGATTTTGTGGAGATTAAGACTCAGGATTTCTTCGAAAGTAAAAAGGAAACCGGGCGTCAGATGTATATGATTTTTAATCCACCCTACGATGAGCGGATCTCGGTGGAAGATATTTCAAAATTCTACGGAAATATTGGAACCACACTGAAACATGGCTACCCGGGCACGCAAGCTTGGATGATCACCAGCAATATGGAAGCCCTGAAACACGTGGGGCTACGACCCTCTAGAAAGATCAAGCTCTTTAATGGAAAGCTGGAAAGTAAATTTGTTCGCTATGAGATGTACGAGGGTAGCAAAAAGGCAAAGAAGCAATAATTACTTCTTAAATATCGGGATTAGATACGAAATGCTATAGCCATAGCCAACACCAAACTCACTAAAATCGTAGGTCCTATTAAAACCCGGTATGTACAGGTTGTCAAAATTCTCTGGTTTATCTTCTGAAAGTTTTCGTTTCAGTTGAACGTTTAAAGAAAGATAGAGATTGTTCAGTACTTCCGTCTTTACGCCCACGATCAGTTCAGCCCAATGTGCCGTCAATCCTTTAAACTCTTGAGGCTCCACCCGAAAAGCCGGTGGAAATGTCTGACTGGTAGTGTAAATCCCATAGGCGAGCAGCTCGTTTGTAAATGTAGAGAACCCGTACCGAAGTCCGCCATAAATGGCATTGTCCATTCCTAGCCAATTGTTGTAAGAGTTGTAATCGAAACCAATTTTCGCATAACTTCCATTCGTTCTGGAATTTAAATTCGCTTCAAAACGGTCCTTCTTTTCTGATCCTAGTTCGACCGCAGCATAAAATTTCTCGGTAACACGGAAGTCGCCCATAATTTCAAAACCTGAATATCCATCTTCTAGTAAGGTACGAGCTGGCTTTGAAATATCCACCCCAAGGCGCAACCCATACTTTTCGGCGGGTTTGGAAACTGTATCTGAAGCAGTCGTTTGTTGTGCGTTGATCGAAAACGACACCAACAAGACACTAATGCAAAATAGTAATATGTGCTTGTGATTCATTTTCAATTGTTTGATTAATAACTTCAATTAAGAATATCCAATTTGCCGATCCTTCGTCCTCTTTTGCTACCGATAGGTTATCATAAGTGGTTTTATATCCGCAGGCGCGATTTACATAGACATCTTCTCGAGTATAGCTGAAGGTGAGGATATCGGTATTCGGATTGTCGCCTCCATCATCCTGTTTGAAACGATATTTGGTGCTATCGGTACTAACATTCAGAGGAATGGCGATCGAATCGGTTGAAACGGCTGTTATCACTTGTGTGCTGTTCGCATCTGCTGTTTCAATCGTTAGGTTTGGTACTTCTTTTGAAATCAAGGGATTTGTACTGTCCTTAAATGTGATTATGAGCAGGGGGGTGGTAGGAGTTCCTTCGGCACAGATATCATCCCTAGTACAACCCTGAATAGTTGATAGGATGATGATTATAAATAGAATTCGCTTAAACATATGTTTTTCTGAAATTATTTCAGGTATTGTTGCGTTTTTCCAAAAGTACAACATTTTCCACATGATGGGTCTGCGGGAACATATCTACCGGTTGTACTTTAGTCACCTTATACATAGCATCCAATAAGGCCAAATCTCGCGCTTGTGTCGCACTATTGCAGCTCACATAAACAATCTTTGGAGCGGCAATGGCCAGTAACTGTGTCACTACGTCTGCATGCATACCATCGCGAGGTGGGTCTGTTATAATCACATCTGGCAGGCCGTGTTGTACAATAAAGCTCTCATTGAACACTTTTTTCATGTCCCCCACATAAAACGCTACATTGTCAATGCCATTTAATAGGGCATTCTCCTTTGCTGCGTCGATCGCTTCAGGAACGGCTTCAATCCCCACCACCTTTTTTGCGTTTTTGGCGACAAACTGGGCAATAGTACCCGTACCGGTGTATAGGTCGAAAACCACTTCATTTCCAGTTAAACCTGCAAAATCTCGTGTTAGTTTGTACAATTCGTATGCCTGCTCACTGTTGGTTTGATAAAAGGATTTGGCATTGATTTTAAACCGAAGGCCTTCCATTTCTTCAAAAATATGATCTTTTCCGAAGTGACATAACACCTCTTGATCGTAGATGGTGTCGTTTCCTTTTGCATTGATCACATATAAAAGGGAAGTAATTTCAGGGAATTGTGATGCAATGGCATCAAGAAGTAAGATTCGGTTCTTTACATCTTCATGAAAGAACTGAAGCAATACCATGACGTCACCCGTTGATGAAGTGCGTATCATCAAGGTACGTAAAAACCCTTCCTGCTTTCTGGTATTAAAAAATGACAACTCTAGCGCTTCGGCTTTTGCCTTTAAAAAATCGCGAATTGCGTTACTGGGATCTCGTTGCAGGTGACATTTTTTAAGATCCAATATTTTGTCCCACATACCCGGAATATGGAAACCAAGCGCATTTCGATCTGTTATAAGCTCGTCGCTCTGTATCTGTTCTAAGGTGAGCCATTTTGAATCGCTAAAAGAGAATTCCATTTTATTTCTATAGAAATACTGTTCGGGAGCACCCAAAATTGGTTGTATAGGGGGCAGCTCTATTTTTCCAATGCGTCTAAGGTTGTTTTCAACTTCATTTTGTTTAAAAAACAATTGGTGTTCATACCCCATATGTTGCCACTTGCAGCCACCGCATACTCCAAAGTGTTCGCACTGCGGAGGCACTCTTTTATCTGAAAAGGACGCAAACGAAATGGCGGATCCCTCGTAATAGGCCTTACGTTGCTTGGTTGTTTGAATGGTTGCAATATCACCTGGTACCGCATTGTCAATAAAGATAACCCGACCATCGGGGGCTTTGGCAATCGCCTTGCCTTTAGCTCCTGCGTCTAATACGGGAATATTTTCAAAAATCTTTCGGGTATTTTTTCTTCTTGACATCGTGCAAAAATAGCATAAATAGTGGGTATAAATTGATACTTGGCTTCAAAAAAATATGGGATTTATTTAGTAATTTTACGCCAAGGATGATTTCTCTCCTCCGCTGAATTTTCGATGCTTCGAAAAAATAAAGGTATAGAAGGAATTTTATATTTTTTCATTTTTAAAATTTCATGTTATGTCAGTTTTAGAACAAACATTATCACAAAAGGCAATTGCTTTAGAAAACGAGTATGGGGCACATAATTACCATCCGCTTCCTGTAGTATTAAATAGGGGTGAAGGGGTTCACGTATGGGATGTCGAAGGAAAGCAATATTACGATTTTCTATCTGCTTATTCGGCCGTTAACCAAGGGCATTGTCACCCTAGAATTGTTGATGCCATGACCCAACAAGCAAAGACATTGACGTTAACTTCACGTGCCTTTCATAATGATATGTTGGGTAAATATGAAAAATTTGCCTGTGAATTTTTTGGGTTTGACAAGTTATTGCCTATGAATACAGGGGCCGAGGCAGTTGAAACCGCCTTAAAAATATGCAGACGATGGGCTTATGAGAAGAAAGGGATAGGAGAGAATGAGGCCGAGATAATAGTTTGTGATAATAACTTCCACGGAAGAACAACCACCATTATTTCATTTTCTAACGATCCTGTTGCGAGAAAGAATTTTGGTCCGTATACCAAAGGGTTTGTCAAAATTGCCTACGATAATTTAGAAGCACTTGAAAAAGCAATCACTACTAGTAAGAATGTAGCCGGATTCCTTGTTGAGCCTATTCAAGGTGAGGCGGGTGTTTATGTCCCTTCAGAAGGGTATTTGGCAAAGGCAAAGGCTTTATGCGAAAAACACAATGTGCTTTTTATTGCAGATGAAGTACAAACCGGAATAGCGCGAACCGGAAAACTATTGGCGGTGGATCATGAAAATGTGAAACCAGACATCCTAATTTTAGGAAAGGCATTAAGCGGGGGTGCGTATCCTGTTTCGGCAGTTTTGGCGAATGATAGTATAATGGAAGTAATCACCCCAGGATCGCATGGCTCTACATTTGGGGGCAACCCTGTTGCTGCTGCAGTTGCCATGGCTGCACTTTCAGTTATAAAAGATGAGAAGTTAGCTGAGAATGCAGAACGTTTGGGAGAAATTTTCAGAAGTGAGCTTACTACCTATATTCAAACAAGCTCCATTGCAAAATTAGTTCGAGGCAAAGGACTACTAAATGCTATTGTGATCAATGACTCGGAAGAAAGTAACACTGCTTGGAATATTTGCCTCAAGCTTCGAGACAATGGTCTCTTGGCAAAACCTACACATGGAAATATAATTCGGTTTGCTCCACCATTGGTAATGAACGAAGCACAGCTTAGAGATTGTGTTTCTATCATTATTTCCACGCTAAAGGAGTTTGAATAGGAAAACGTTTGTTTATGCCTTCGTATTGAAACAAAAACGACTGCCATGGGCAGTCGTTTTATTATTATTAGCTAGTAGCTATATTACATTCCGTATTGTTCTAACAACTCTTGATTCATGTTCAGTATTCCATCAGTGCCTAATGTAGCAAACAAGAATATTACATATCCTAGATACAGCACATTTAAAATGATACCAATGATAGCCAAGATCTTACCGGTTTTGACATTTTGATACCCAGTATATTGTTCTGGATTTTCCATATAAACGGCTGTTGCTTTTTTAGCCATAACCATTGCTATGATACCAAATATAAGTCCTAAAACTCCATAGCAGCAGCAAGTAACAATAGATATAATCCCGAAAACTAGAATGAGGGTTGCATTAGGTAATTTTTGTTTTTCCATAATTGAATGTGTATTTAGTTGGTTTACAGATATAAAGTTAAAGTAAATAAATTATAATTGCTACGGAATAATTCCTTTTTTGACCTATTAAAGCACACTAGCCATCTTTACAACGTAGCTTCCAATCATTATAGCCACGGTTATAAATAGGAGTATCACCTTAATTTGAAAGGCATATTTGAACTTAACAAAAAAATTGAAGATGACAAGAAGTAGTAAAATGAATAGGGGATATATGGCCGGATACATTTTAAAGGCAGCGATGAACTCGCCTTTAAAAAGTAAGGCTGTAGCACGTTGGATGCCACAGCCTATACATTCTACCCCGAAGATTTTTTTATTTGTGCATTCCAGCATATAATCTTCAAGGCCCTCTATCATACTAAAGGATTATCTCTTATTGTGAATAGTGATTTTATAATCGATAGCTTCATTATCCACAGTTGTTAGCTTTACTAAGTAAACACCATCGCTTAGGTTAGCGGTTGAGAAGGAGAAATTGGTAACAGGTCCAATATTCTTTTCGGTGATCACTAATTTTCCGGACATATCAAAAATATGAGCCGACTTGATGTCATAACCTTCAGGGTTGCTAACTTCAAGTTGAGCGATTTGATTGTTTTGGAAGAAGTCAACGGAAGCTTTTACTATTTCACCTTTGCCTAGGTTACCCGAAGCCATTGATTCGGTATCGGTTGCTGTATTATCACCCATAGTACTGTTTCTGAAAACAATAAAGAAACGACCGGCATATTCACCCGCAGGTAGAAATATATTAGCTTCATCTCCGCCTGTAATTCTGTGATATGCATTGTTTGATTTATCCCAAAGGAATGCGTCTGAAGTAGGTAAATTTACTTCTTCTACTGCCAATAGCTTTAAATCGAAAGGCTCGTCTAAGGTAAACGTAATAGGAATTTGCTTTGTAGGACTATAAGGTACCGTTTGAATCACAAAAGGTGTTACATTGGTGTCCTGTCCAACGGCTACCGGGAAATAAGCCTCGGCTATTGTAGCATCCATTGGGTGCTTTCCGTCAAATCCTCTATCAAATCCATC
>NZ_JAIOHK010000045.1 GCF_019913785.1 Altibacter sp. | reverse complement strand
TACGTAGACCACTCGCCATGGGCGATAGCGAACTGTCCATCCTTTTTTACCCAAAACATTATGTGATAAAAACCTGGACATTAAATTACCAGTACATCCAATATATGTTTTAGAAAAAACATCAGACCAAAGGATATAAACTACAAATTCAGCCATAAAAAAACTCCCCAGAGTTATCTGGGGAGTTTCTAGTAGCGGGAACTGGACTCGAACCAGTGACCTTCGGGTTATGAGCCCGACGAGCTACCTACTGCTCTATCCCGCGATGTATGTTCCAAAACCCTCAACTTGGCGCTTAGCCCTCGGTTCATAGGTCCGACTGAATTATTTTGGAATGCAAAGATACAAAGGAATAGTTGTATCCGCAACCACTTTAATAGAAATATTATTGCTCAATACTATTTGCGGTAAATCCAACCAACATCCCATCCTCAAATTGAGGGGTCACCTCAATAGGATTACAACAAACCTCACAATCTTCTATATAGGTTTGACGGGCCACCGATGGATCCAACACCATGGAAATCTCCTCCCAACAATACGGACATTGAAAAAAGTGTGCTTCCATGAAGTACTAAACGCTAATTGTTTCCAACTGAAGCGTAATCGCTTCCCATTCGGTCATTAATTGACTCAGCTTATCTTTCTTAGCCTGATAGGCATCAAAGAAATTTGGTTTGGCAATGGTCGCATCGTAATTGACAGCAAGCTCTACATCGATCGCCTTAATTTCTCGTTCCAGTTTGTTGATATTGGCTTCAATTTTACTCAGTTTATTGCTAAGCGACTTTAATTTCTTTTGGTTTTCGTACGATTGCTTTCCCGAGGTATCCCCTTTTTTAGATTCTGAAGCCATAACGGTGCGCTTCTCCGCTTCTCGGAGATTCTGAATGTTTCGCTGTTCTAGGAAATAATCAATATCGCCTAAATACTCCTTGATCTTATGGTCTTTAAATTCGTATACCTTGTTACTCAGACCTTGTAGAAAATCCCGGTCATGAGATACCAAAATAAGGGTGCCTTGAAACTTCCGAAGCGAGTCCTTTAATACATTCTTCGACTTTATATCCAAGTGATTGGTAGGCTCATCCATGACCAAGACGTTAAAAGGCTGCAATAACAACTTCGCCAATGCCAGTCGGTTTCGCTCTCCACCGCTTAGTACTCTAACATACTTATCCACCTCATCGCCCCTAAAAAGAAATGACCCCAATATATCCCGAACCTTGGCCCGGTTCTTTTCGTTGGCTGCATCGATCATAGTGTCTAGTACGGTCTTGCTTCCGTCGAGATACTCGGCCTGATTCTGAGCAAAATAGGCAATCTGCACATTGTGGCCCAACTTCATCTTGCCACCGTGTTCAATTTCACCAACAATAATCTTGGCAAGCGTAGACTTCCCCTGCCCGTTCTGACCTACAAAGGCTATTTTACTGTCGCGTTCTACCAAAAGATCTATGTTCTTTAGCACTTTCTTTTCGCCATAGTCCTTGGTAATATGAGAGGCTTCAATAACCACCTTGCCCGGTGTCACCGATACCGGAAAATGAAGCGACATCACACTGTTATCGTCTTCGTCCACTTCAATACGGTCTATCTTGTCCAACTTCTTTATAAGCGATTGCGCCATAGTCGCCTTACTGGCCTTGGCACGAAACTTTTCAATAAGCTTTTCGGTTTGCTCTATCTGCTTCTGTTGATTCTTTTGCGAAGCCAATTGCTGCTCGCGCAATTCAGCTCGCTGCACGAGATACTTTGAATAGGGTTTGTTGTAATCGTAAATCTTCCCCAAAGAGATTTCGATGGTACGATTGGTCACATTATCCAGAAACATCTTATCGTGAGATACTACCACCACCACGCCCGGATAGTTTTTTAGAAAGTCTTCCAACCATAAAATGGATTCAATATCCAGGTGGTTGGTAGGCTCATCTAGCAACAGTATATCGTTGTTCTGCAATAGGAGTTTTGCCAATTCGATCCGCATGCGCCATCCTCCGGAGAAGGTTTCGGTTAACTTATTGAAATCTTCCCGTTGAAATCCCAATCCTTGAAGAATACGCTCTGTTTCCCCTTGATAGTTATACCCCCCATGAATTTCATATTGGTGCTGCACCTCGTTGAGATCGACCATAAGTTGATGATAGGCATCGCTTTCGTAGTCGGTTCGCTCGGCCAATTGGGTATTGATCCGTTCTAAGGTTTTCTCCAGTTTCTTAATTTCGGTAAATGCCTCATACGATTCCTCCAACACGGTTTGCCCCTTGGTAAAATCGATATCTTGTTTTAAAAAGCCTATTGAAACCTCTTTATCGGTTGCAATGGAACCTGTATCGTATTCTTGTTCGTTGGCAATTATTCGTAATAAGGTCGATTTCCCTGCACCATTCTTACCAACCAATCCCACGCGATCCCCCGGTGTGAGCTGGAAGGTGATTTTCTCAAACAAATAGTCCCCTTGAAAAGAAACCGAAAGATTATGAATATTCAGCATTATGTAACTTTTGTGACAAAAATTTTTGCAAAGATGCTTAATTTTGCATTGCAAAAAAAATGGTTGTCAACATCTCAAACAATAAATATGAAGGGCACTAAGATCTATAGTATTTTCACAGGAACTTGTCCGGTGTGTCATTCGGCGAGCATGTATAAATCGGGTAGTCTTTACAACCCGTATGAGACCTTAAGTATGAACGATCGCTGCCCGCATTGTGACACCAAATTTAAAATTGAACCCTCCTTCTTCTACGGAGCCATGTATGTGAGTTATGGAGTAGGAGTCGCGATTGGCGTGGCCGCATTTATCATTGCCTATATCTTTATTGGACTGGATCGTTTTTATACGTTCCTTACTATCGTTGCGGCCCTTATCGTATTATTACCGGTGATTTTGAGACTCTCCCGTAATATCTGGATCAACTTTTTCTTAACCTTCGACAAAGAAAAAGCTACGATCGATTAAATCGAGCCATGTTAACTTCCTTAGGAAGCTCCTTTTCTTCTTCTAAGTGACTGTACAGCATTTTCGCAAGAAACGGGGCCATAAGGATGCCTCGTGTGCCCAAACCATTAAAAAAGACCTTATGCGCTTCGGAGGTATGGGTTCCCAAGATGGGTCTTCTGTCCTTTGTGGTAGGACGAACGCCTGCTATTTGATCGATTACTTCAAAGGGACAGTGTATCATTTGTTGTAATTTAGATACGATCTCTTGTTTTGCCGCTGCTGTTGGGTGGGTGGTGGCGTCTTCCCTACTATAAGTAGCCCCCACCTTATATTGGTGATTGCCCAATGGTATGACGAACACAGGGCCTTTTAACATATACTCCAACTGTAGTTCGGGTGCGGTGATAATGATGTATTCCCCTTTATTGGGTATAAGTAATTGCTTCGGAAAAAAGGGATTATTAATAGCTGCTGCGCCTTCAGCAAAAACAATTTTTCTTGCTGAAATGTCTTTGTATCGAACTCCTTTTTTATTTTCCTGAAGTAAGTCATATTGAAATGCTTCCGGAAATAGCCGCCCGTTCTTTTGCAAGTAGCTACGATACGCCTGAAACAATTGCTTCGGAAAAATACGTCCTGAAACAATCACCTTTCCATATCCGAAGGGTGCATTGATAGCAAGATTTGTGTTTTTGATAATTTCAGAAGAGAGGAAAGAAGAAAGTTCTTTCTTATCACTTGCCACGGTCCAGTTGTTTTGTTCTTCGGCATTTTTCAGAATTCTAAAAACCGGTACCGTTTCGAAGGTAGTAATCTCTAATTTAGCAGCCAGTGCTTTATAAAACGGAACAGCTATATCCAGCTGCTCCCGGGCCATCCAGGTTCCGGTAAAATGTTTGAGTACTACAGGATTAAAAACGCCTCCCGATGCTACCGTAGCACCATGGACTCCGGAATCGAAAACGACAAAGCGTTTGTCTTCCCGCTGCAGCTGTTCACAAAAGGAAAGTCCGGCAATACCTAAACCTACAACAATATAATCAACATCTTTCACCGGGTAAAAATATTATATAATCTTTGAATATCCTTCGGGAGGTTGCAGTATTTGCTTGAAAGTAACTCCTCCCATAAAAAAACCCTCTAGGCAATTGCGAAGAGGGTTTTAAATCTTAATTAACTGGTGAAATTAGTAATTCCACATATCTATTTCGATATTTCTAATTTGCTCACGAATACGATCAGATTCCAACAACTGCATTAAGGCATTGTCGCTAATATAATCTGCTACGCCGCGGTCTCCTTGTACGTTGTCTTCTTTATAAACAACCGCATGAAAACGTCTTGAGTTTAGCAGGTGATCGTAGGTAATAGGCTGTGATGTATTCTTACGGTTAAACGCTTTGGCTTCGTGTAATACTTTACGTGCCGCTGGGAACCATATCCAGAATAACTCAACCTTACTGTCGATATTGTCATCAGGAAATGCTTTTGAACGCGCTTCGTTCGCAACCGGACAAATACCAAGCATACGATATTTTAACTCGCCTTGACGCTTGTCCATATACCAATACCCACGTATTCTCCATTCTTCCACATCGCCTGCATCCAGATTGAATTTTCTAACGTATTGTTCGTCTACAATTCCTTCGGCGTTGTATTGTTCAATACCAAGGTCGGTTGTATCGCTATATACCAAAGAAGCTTCGATATCCTTTAACGTACGTTTTTCAGTAAAATAGGAATCGGCATATACATGTTCAATGTTACCTTCCTTAATCGCTCTTACCAACACATCGTATAAGGAGCGTCTTTCAGCACCAATGTTGTTGGTATCGATAGGATAGTACAAGGGGAAATTGACACGTTCATCAAGATCGATAATTTCCCAGGTAGTTCTGGACCAAAGTACGTCACGATCGTCCACATATCCATAAGGTAGGGGTTCGTCATTATCGTACGCAATTTGCGCTTCGGTCTTTTTACCTATCTCTTCCGGCTCTTTTGCGTTCAATATATTGAGCTGTGCCATAGCACTGGTGCTCAAAAGAACCACAAAAACACATAAGACAACATTTTTAAAATTCATATAAACAGATTTTATTCTAGTTTGTCAATTCAATAATTACAGGAGATGTTTTCTTTAAGATCACCGTACTTCCCGCAACTTTTGCATTGATATCAAATATTTGAACTGCATCTCCACGAGCTGCTCTACGCAGTGCGCCTTTGGCTGCCGTATCTAAACGGGTACCATTAACACGTACCGTTGGCTGACCCGATACTTTAAAGCTAAATCCGGTCACATTCAGGTTTACATCAAAATCGAAGTCTTCTAGAACCGCCGAAACAGTAGAGATCTCTAATCCTTGACGTTGCATACGTACAATACCTGTTTCCCCACGGATCGCACCTTGAGGTGCGGGAATATCCTTGATACGGAATTCGGATGACGTATTTACTCGCTGTCCATCGGGTAAGGTACCCGCAGCAGAAATACTTACGGTTCTACCAGTTCCGGGACGCATTACATATTTACTGCCTGAAACCTTAGTAAGTCCAGATCCGGACGCGCTCACTTTATTGTCAGGGATACCGGGGATAGAAACCGTCATTGGGTTATCCACACCGCGATATACTACATTCATTTTGTCTGCAGAAATTACCGCCGAATTAGGTTTTGAAATTGTAGCAAATCCTAATGATACCGGAATTTCTACTTCTTTCTCATCCTGTAAGAAGATCAAATTACCTTCAATCTTATGATCACCAGGACTACCGGCACTAATATTCAGCATTACTTTACCATTTTGAATGGTGTATTGTTCGGACGTTAGTGGTCTACCATCTAAGGTCAATTCAACACGGTTTGGTTTGGTATTTGGATCTTTACGCCCTAATACGATACCTCCATCAAATTGTTCTCCTGCGTAAAAAGCCGATTTAGAGGCTTCTAATAAGGTGTTGTACTGGGTAAATGACAAGGCACTTGCCTGTTGCCCCGCTAACATCTTTGAAAGCAATTCGTTCTTGGTAGTTTTAATATCGGCCTGTAATTGGGTAAGCTTGGTTTTAGAAGCCACTAATGGAAATCCTTCGTAGTTATAATTTAACCAATCTATTTCCTTACCATCACGGTTTTTTACTTTAGCTGTAGAAAAATTTGCTTCTATAGAGCTTTTGATATCGGGATAGGTATCTCCTAACACAGCAAGCATCTCTGTTCTATACTTGTTGATCTGGTCTAAGAATTCTTGTCCTTCCGGCTTTAGCTTATCACCTTTAAAGAATCGTCTGTCTAAAAAGTCAGGTTTGTCCTGCACCTCATAGTCGTCGGCATCTTCCGGCTTCAACGTTTTCATCATTTCAGCCTTTAATCCTTCCAGATATGTATCAAGGTTATCTGAAATAGCACTTACCTCATCTGCTTTTTGCTTTACCGCAGCATATTGCTCAGGTTGTTCTGATGCTTTGGTACCAAGGCTTTCCATAAAAGCCATGTTACGTTGTGTAGTTGCCACGTTAGCATCGGTTATTTTTTTATCTAGTAATCCAAAGGCTGATAATACTTCCTTAGACATATTCAATGCCAACATAGCGATGAAAACCAGATACATCAGGTTAATCATCTTTTGCCTTGGGGATAATGTTCCTTTAGCCATAATCTTTTAGTTTTTTGTTGTTAATAAAAGTTAGTCTAATAGGAAATTAATTTCTATTGGTCATAGCAGAAAGCATACCTCCATACACTCCGTTAAGAGAAGATAGGTTGGTAGCCAAGTGCTCCATTTGTTGTTTTAGCTGTTCTGCATTTTCTACAACACGTTCGTTAACTTCTGCCTGACGGCTTGTAGATTCTACCTGAACTTTATACAAACTGTTCAACGATTCCATTTGCGCGGCAGCTAAGGCCATTTCTTCACTGTACTTCTTCGTGGAACTCATTGCTTCGGCGGTTGGGGCCATACCTTTAGCAGCACCTTCGAAAGAACGAATACTTGTACTTAAGCTATTCATCAATTCAGAATCGATTCTAGCGTCTTTCAACATTTCGTCTAATTTTTTAGACAGTAGACCTTGGGGATCTTCTTTCTTTTTCTTTTCTCCTGCCATACCTCCAGCTAATTCGGGATATACCAAAGACCAGTCTAAATCATCTTCAACCGGTTCGAATGCAGAGATCGCAAAAATAATTGCTTCCGTAATTAAACCAACCGCTAGTAGTAGCCCTCCATTAAGTGGTCCTAACTCCCAGTGAAGAATTTTAAACAATGCACCTAAAATTACAATAGATGCTCCCAGCCCGTAGGCCATATTAAATAATTTTTTTGATGATCTAGATTGTGCCATAATACAATAGTTTTTAGTTAAGTTAAGATTTAGTTTTTAAGTATGTTTAGAGTGCTATTAGCGAGCGTCTCCTAGTTTTTCGTTTAGTACTACATCGGTTCCCATATAGTCTTGAACCGTTCTGAAGCCAATATAACTTCTTGCAGAATCGGCATACTCGTAGTCACGAGTACTTACCTGCAAGAAATAAGCAACATCTTTCCAAGAACCTCCACGAACTACTTTACGAGCATTTTCCTCGTCGTTGACATTGGGGTTCATTGTTGACGTGTATTCGTAAGAAGCAGCGTCATAAGAAGAAGCTACCCATTCACTTACGTTCCCTGCCATATTATACAGGTTATAGTCGTTTGGCTCGTATGCATCGGCCTCAACCGTATACAATGCCTGATCGGCTGCATAATCTCCACGTAATGGCTTAAAGTTTGCTAAGAAACAACCTCTGTCGTTCTTTGCATACGGACCACCCCAAGGAAAGGTTGCCGATTCCAGACCACCTCGAGCCGCATATTCCCACTCTGCCTCTCCCGGAAGACGGAAAGAGTTTACATGGTTACGGTTTCTTGATTTTTGATACGAATTCTTATATAATGTTCTCCAAGCACAGAAAGCCTTTGCCTGTTTCCAATTCACTCCTACAACCGGATAATCTCCATATGCCGCATGCCAGAAGTAGTCATTGTGCATCGGTTCGTTATAGGAATAGTTAAAGTCTTTAATCCAAACGGTGGTATCTGGATAGATATTCACTTCTTCTTTTTTGATGAAGTCTTTTCGTCGCTTGCTTTTATCTCTCGCCGCCGCTTGAATATCCATATAGGTATACTGGAACTTCAATTTTTCGACATCGATGGTTCGTTGTCCATTATAGGCTTCTTCGGCAGGGATATACATAGTGTCCATTACTTCCGAATAATATTCGTCGGGGTATTCACTTGTGTCCCAAATTAGATCTACATCACGATTGATCTTTCTACCCGCGTAGAAATCTTCTCCCATTCCATAGTAATTGTCGTACATATATTGGTCATACGGAGTCATTTCGGTATTTTCCTGATCTACAAAAGCAAATTCACCTATACCACCATCTCCGGGTGTAGCGCCCACTTCATCGGCCAGTATTGCCAATTTAAGACGTACCGTAGAGTCGCGAACCCAATTTACAAATTGAAGATACTCCGAATTGGTAATTTCGGTTTCATCCATATAGAATGAACGCACTGTAACCGTTTTGGTTGGTGCGTCGTTTACCGCTACAAAATCATCGTCTGCCTTACCCATGATGAAAGACCCACCAGGGATAAGCGTCATACCGTAAGGCTTTTGAGGATACCATTTCTTCCCTTTTGCGCCAACTAGTTCACCCCTGTCTCCAGAGTTACAACTAAACATAAACGCAACAATCGCAGTTAATGCAATAAACTTCTTCATAGGTATTTAGGTTAAATTTTCGAGATTCAAGGGCGTAAACCTATTTATAAAATTTTAAAAAAACAACAATTTTCTTAAAAAACCCTTAAAGCTCGTTTTACTTAGTTCGTTTGGTTATACTTCATTCTTTCGGCGGGCTTTATACCACCGCTCAGGAATCTCCTGATTTGTTGCACTCAAATATTCGCCATAAGTGCATGGTAATAACGTTCTACTTTTTAATTTATTATTAGCATTTGAAATAAAAGGCAATTCTATCCACCAACGACCCGTTTTATTACTTTTTTTAAATACGAGTACTTCATCATCAACAGGAACCTTATACGTTGTATAGAGATCGGCATTGCCAAAGTCCTCATCGGCAATTCTAAAATTAACCCCTTCTACAAAATACCAAAGCATCTGGGCCACCAACATAGCCCCACTTTCGGCGCCCTGGTAATCGGCTAATTCATAAACGCCAAAGGAAGTTGATTTATTACTAATGCCGGCATATCTTGCAATGGCACATATTTCCCGGCCGTCAAACCCGTTAGGACTTGCACTATTCTTATAACTTATTTCCGCACTTTTTATTGCGGTCACATCTATGGCTACAATATCAGTATTTCTCAAAATAGGTTCCACCAAAGTAATATCGGCAGTTACCTCACCCAATCGATACGCATCGAAATAGAGTTTTTCCATCAAGGCAATCTCTTCGGGAGGGTTAAAATACGATTGGTACCCAATCACACTATAATTAAAGAGATTGTACGGTTTGTCTACAATCACTTTTCCTACATACGACTTATTCGAAATAGGCTTTTCGGCATCACCCAGATCAAAATTACAATCGACATTGACCATATTTACCATCGTACCCACACTATCGTAGGCCCTGTATTGTGCATATAGCAAATCTTGACTACCACCTAAAATAAGCGGGATGATCTTTTTCTTCAGTAAGGCAGTAAGCACTGTTCGCATCGCGAAATAGGTGTCGGTAACGGCTTCACCCTTCTCAATATCACCTATATCTACCATTTTATGCGACCAGTTTCCGGGATATAGACTGTACAATGCCTTTCTAAAGGCATCGAAAGAGACCTCCTTACCTATATAATTAACATCATTTCGATTTTCCTTAACACCCAGCAGTGCAAATTTTACGTTCGCCAAATCCGGAAGCGCCCCTTTTTTATGATGGATCTCAATCTGTTTCCCCAAGACACCGGCGGGCAAGATCTCTCTATGCGCAAGGACAGCTTTCGAAATAGGGCTTAGAAACTCAATCATTATTTTTTCTTAGAAGTAGTTTTTTTCTTTGCTGCTTTTTTCTTCGGGGCTTTCTTTTCGATAAGGGCTTGTGCTTCCTCCAGTGTTATCTTATCTGCCTTGGTCGATTTGGGCAATTCAACCTTAGTCTTTCCCTTTATCAAATTAAAACGACCCCATCGAGCCTTTTCAATTCGAATTCCTTCTGCGGGCCATTCATTGACTAACTTATCAATTTCCTTTTGCTTTTTATCTTCGATAAGTTGTTTTATATCTGCTTCGGAAAGATTGTCAAAATCGTACTTCTTGTTCACATTGATGAACATATTGTTCCATTTTATAAAAGGACCGAAACGACCTGTTCCTTTTTGAACGGGCAAATTTTCGTATACATAGATAGGTGCATCGGCCTTTTTCTTTTCTTCGATCATTTCTTTGGCCATGGTCATATCAACGTCCAGAGGATCCACACCTTTTGGCAGGGAAATAAACTTTTTACCCAGTCGTATATAGGGTCCGAAGCGTCCATTGTTTACCTCCACCTCTTCATTGTCATATACCCCTAGGGTTTTCGGAAGTTTAAACAAATCCATCACTTCTTCAAAGGTCACCAAATGCAATTGTTGATCCGGCCGTAAGCTGGCAAATTTCTTTTCGTCGTCGTCCGGCGCGCCAATTTGTGCCATGGGGCCAAATTTCCCCAAGCGCACTAAAACTGGCTTTCCTGTTTCGGGATCATCTCCCAAAATACGCTCACCACTTTCTCGGTCTGCATTTTCCGAAACATCTTCCACTCTAGGGTGAAACTTTCCGTAGAAGTCTTTCATCATTTGCTTCCACTCCTCCTTGCCTTCGGCTATATCATCAAAATCCTGTTCCACCTTGGCCGTAAAATTATAATCGAGTATGCTGGAGAAATGTTCCACCAAAAAGTCGTTCACAATCAATCCAATATCGGTAGGCACCAGTTTTCCCTTATCGCTTCCTACGGTCTCCTTTAATTTTTTTTCTGAAATTTTTTGAGATGTCAAGATCAATTGCAGATACTTTCGCTCCACGCCCTCGATCGTTCCCTTTTCAACATAATTCCGATTGATGATCGTAGAAATGGTTGGTGCGTAGGTGGAAGGACGGCCAATGCCCAGTTCTTCCAGTTGCTTCACCAAGGAAGCTTCGGTATAGCGATACGGCGGCCTTGTAAAACGTTCGGTTCCCGTGATGTATTCATTCTCCAAGCTATCGCCTGTTGAAAGTTTAGGCAGCATCCCTTCTTGTTCTTCTTCTTCAAAATCGGTTCCTTCCAAATACACTTTTAGGAAACCGTCAAATTTTATCATTTCACCATTGGCGGCAAAGTGTTCTTCTATCTTTTCAGACGCCTGAATGCCAATCTTGACATTGGTGCGTTCCAACTGCGCATCACTCATCTGAGATGCCAAGGTTCGCTTCCAAATAAGGTCGTACAATCTCGCCTGGTCATAATCTCCTTCAATTGTTTGTCGGGACATATCGGTAGGACGAATCGCCTCATGGGCTTCCTGGGCGTTTTTTGACTTTCCTTTAAAATTTCGGGGATGGCAATACTGACTTCCATAGGAAGACTCAATCTCTTTTTGGGCCGCATTTTTTGCGTCATTGGAAAGGTTTACACTGTCGGTACGCATATAGGTAATTAGACCTGCTTCGTACAAACGTTGAGCAATGGTCATGGTTTTCCCTACTGAAAAATATAATTTCCTAGCTGCTTCCTGCTGAAGCGTAGAGGTGGTAAACGGTGGCGACGGTGATTTTTTTGCCGGTTTTTTTACCAGCTCCGAAACCGTATAAGAAGCACCAATATTCTTCCGAAGGAATTCACGCGCTTCGGCTTCGGTATCAAAATTCTTAGGCAATTTGGCTTTAAAGGAATTCCCTTCCGAAGTGATAAATTCGGCATCAATACGATAGGATCCAACCGGTGTAAAGGCTTCGATCTCCCGTTCGCGTTCTACGATCAACCGCACTGCCACAGATTGAACACGGCCGGCAGACAGCCCTCCTTTCACCTTTCTCCACAATACAGGGGATAATTCATATCCTACCAAACGATCGAGCACACGGCGCGCCTGCTGCGCATTCACCAAATTATAATCAATCTGACGCGGATTCTCAATGGCCTTTAGAATAGCCGATTTGGTGATCTCATGAAAAACGATTCGTTTTGTCTTTTCACTATCTAGGTCCAAAGTTTCGGCCAAATGCCAAGCGATGGCCTCTCCTTCTCGGTCCTCATCACTCGCCAACCACACCATCTCTGCCTTCTTGGCCAGTGATTTTAATTCTCTCACCAAACTTTTCTTATCACTCGAGACAATATATTTAGGAGTAAAATCACCCTCTACATCTACACCCAATTCCTTTGATGGAAGATCGGCAATATGTCCGAAGCTGGACGCTACCTTAAAATCTTTTCCGAGAAATTTTTCTATAGTTTTTGCTTTTGCAGGCGACTCAACGATCACTAAATTCTTTGCCATGTTCATGTAGTTTGGGCTACAAAAGTATCTTTTTTTTTTAATACGCAACTTGAACCTTAGAAAATAAGGGTTCTGTTAACACCGCAATGTACATGCTTTTAGGAAGTGACCTGCGTAGTATTTTCTTCCGGAACATCATCAAACCCTAGCGCATCTTTGTAAACGTAATACATAGGAATGTGTACAAAATAGGCTGTAAAAAACACCCCGACAATACACAATAAGATACCCAATTGCGCAATTAAGGAGGAGATAATTATGAGTCCGAAGATCGTTAACCAAAATTTATGGCCCAATTTAAAACTCGCCTTTACCAAGTCGGAGACAGACATTTCGGGGTGAAAAGCATAGAAGACAACGAGCAATTGCAGAGGGACCATAACATAAAATATAGGTAGATAGCAGGCCAATGTAGCCAGCAATGCAATTCCGAAGGAAGCCAATGACAAAAGAATCAATTTCATATAATTTCCCTTAATAAGAGAAAAATACCCCCCAACATCTTCAGCCGAACCGGTATCCACCTTTTTTAATACCTTGACGAAGTGCGCGGTAATTCCTAAGACAAAGGCCTGAGCCAAAAAGATAATCACCAAAACGACTATTACATAAACGATTAAAAAAGGAATATAGGGCGCTAAATTAGGCTCTCTGTAAAAACCATAATCATCGTAATACCCATACGAATCGAAGCCGCCCATTTGAAATATAAATAGGATATAAGGAATATAAATTAATAGAATTACCGGAAGCATTACCGCCAGTGTAATGAGCACATGATATAAGGCCTGTTCCCACACCTTTTTAAACAATTCAAAACTTTTGGAAAGAATAGCACCAAAATCCGGTTTTTTTGCGTTTTCAATTTTCGTGAAGATAGGATGTTCCATGATTTTTTAAGTTAGCTGTTGTAAATTTACAAAAAAGAAATCTGCCACTTTGTCACATACCCCAATTTAATCGTATCTTTGCAACTGCCGGACAGAAACTGGCGTTATTATTGACGATAGGAATATGCTATCGATTGACGATTGTTATTTATGGAAGAGAAAATAATAGACGAAAAGAAGCAAGGACAAGCTTTAACATTAGAACCAAAGGAAGAGAACTCCCGGAAGCTTTACATTGAAAGTTATGGGTGCCAGATGAACTTTAGCGACAGCGAGATTGTTGCTTCCATACTCGCCGACGAGGGTTTTAACACTACCAACAAATTGGAGGATGCAGATCTCGTATTGGTCAATACCTGCTCTATTCGTGATAAGGCCGAACAATCGGTTAGAAAACGTCTGGAAAAGTACAATGCGGTTAAACGTAAGAACCCAAAAATGAAGGTAGGTGTCCTGGGTTGTATGGCAGAGCGTTTAAAGGATAAGTTCTTAGATGAAGAAAAGATCGTGGATATGGTCGTAGGACCAGATGCATATAAGGATCTTCCCAATTTGGTAAAGGAAATAGAAGCAGGCCGTGATGCCGTAAATGTAATTCTGTCTAAAGAAGAAACCTATGGTGACATTTCCCCTGTACGGTTAGGCACGAATGGTATTAACGCCTTGGTAAGTATTACGAGGGGTTGTGACAATATGTGTACGTTTTGTGTGGTGCCTTTTACCCGCGGACGTGAACGCAGTCGTGACCCGCAAAGCATCCTGTCCGAAATACAGGATTTAGCTGAAAAAGGATACAAGGAAGTGACACTGCTAGGACAGAATGTGGATAGTTATCTCTGGTATGGTGGCGGATTGAAGAAGGAGTTTAAAAATGCTTCCGAAATGCAAAAAGCAACTGCTACCAATTTTTCACAATTGTTGTCCTTGGTGGCCGAAGCACACCCAAAAATGCGCATTCGGTTTTCCACTTCGAATCCACAGGATATGACCCTCGATGTAATCCACACCATGGCGAAGTATCCAAATATATGTAACCACATTCATCTACCGGTGCAAAGTGGAAGCACTCGTATTCTAAAAGAAATGAACCGTCAACACACACGGGAAGAATATATTCAACTTATTGATGCGGTTCGGGAAATCATTCCTGACTGTGGCATTTCACAGGATATCATTACCGGATTTCCTACCGAAACAGACGAAGACCATCGAGACACACTTAGTCTGATGGAGTATGTGAAGTACGATTTTGGCTATATGTTTAAGTATTCGGAACGACCCGGAACCATGGCTGCCCGTAAATTGGAAGACGATATTCCCGAAGCTATTAAAAAACAAAGACTTACTGAAATTGTGGACCTACAACTGGAACACAGCGCATACCGAACCCATCAGTTTGTTGGGAAAACGGTAGAGGTTCTAATCGAAAAAGAATCGAAAAAGAGTGATGCACATTGGAGTGGTCGCAATCCGCAAAGTACCGTGACCGTTTTCCCAAAAGAGCACTATAGGCCGGGAGATTTTGTATTGGTACAGGTAGAAGATTGTACCGGGGCGACACTAATTGGAAACGCAATTGGATTTAGTGAGAATAATTAGTAAATAGTAATTTAAATTTTTCTAAGATAGTGGAAAACATTCAAGCAGTAAAACAACGATTCGGAATTATAGGAAACGATCCTAAACTAAACCGTGCCGTGGAAAAAGCTGTACAGGTGGCACCTACGGACATTTCGGTTTTGGTGACCGGTGAAAGCGGTGTGGGAAAGGAAAGTATTCCAAAGATAATCCATTCACTATCACACCGGAAGCACGGAAAATATATAGCAGTGAATTGTGGCGCCATCCCTGAAGGAACCATAGACAGTGAGTTGTTCGGACACGAAAAAGGGGCCTTTACCGGCGCCACGGCTACACGTAGTGGTTATTTTGAAGTAGCAGACGGTGGCACTATTTTTCTGGATGAGGTAGGAGAACTTCCACTTCCTACCCAGGTGCGTTTGTTACGTGTTTTGGAAAATGGCGAATTTTTGAAGGTAGGCTCTTCTAAGAGCCAGAAGACGGATGTGCGAATTGTGGCAGCGACAAACGTAATTATGGGTGATGCCATTGACAAAGGAAAGTTTAGGGAAGACCTGTATTATCGATTGAGTACTGTGGAAATTAATTTACCTCCCTTACGGAAGCGCAGTGAAGACATACACCTGCTATTTCGAAAGTTTGCAGCCGACTTTGCCCAAAAGTATAAAATGCCAACGATCCGCTTAAAGGAAGATGCCGTAAGTCTGTTATTACAATATCGCTGGGGTGGAAATATACGTCAGCTGCGAAACGTGGCCGAGCAAATCTCGGTCTTAGAACACGAAAGAGAGGTATCCTATAAAACCTTAAAACATTATCTTCCTGATGTAGGAAGTAATTTACCGGCGGTAATCACTTCGAAGAAGGCGCAAAGTGACTTTAGTAGCGAGCGAGAGATTTTGTACAAAGTCCTTTTTGATATGCAACGCGATGTGAACGATTTAAAGAAGCTTACCCTCGAGCTTATGAAGACAGGTAATGCTGCAAAGGTTCAGGAAGAGCAGTCTTCGCTAATCAATAAGATTTATAACGAAGAAAAAAGCCATCAGCAGGATTTGGCTTCAATTATAGAGGAAGAAGAACAAGAAGCACAGGATGTGGAAGTAGTAAGTATAGCAGCCTCCCCTTCGGAAGTAAAAAAAGGTAATTACGATTTTGCCGAAGAGATTGAGGAAGAAGAAAATCTTTCCCTTCAGGAAAAAGAATTAGAACTCATTAAGAAATCACTGGAGAAATACCACGGAAAACGGAAAGATGCAGCAGACGAGTTGGGCATTTCGGAACGAACGCTGTACCGGAAGATAAAACAATATAACCTCTAATGAAATACGTTAAAAATATTCTTATTTTACTGTTGTTCGTAAATGTGGTACAAGGATGCAAGTATTATTCATTTACTGGAGCCGATATAGATTATTCGAAGACTAAGACCTTTCAGGTAAGTTATTTTCAGAACAATGCGCCAATTGTAGAGCCCGGAATTGCACGAGATTTTACACAGGAATTGCAGGATTTATTACTGAATCAGACGAGTTTAGACCTGGTGAACAACAACGGCGATCTGGTTTACGAAGGTGAGATCACTCAATATTATATTGCGCCTATTACGGCGACTTCACAAAGTACTGCAGCACAAAACCGACTCACCATTAGTGTGAATGTTCGATTTTACAATACGCAAAACGAAGACAAGGATTTTGAACAGCGTTTTTCCTTCTATTACGATTACCCCGGAGGGACACAACTTACCGGCTCTAGGCTGGATGATGCCGTAGCCGTTATTTTTGAACGGATCACACAAGATATTTTTAATAAATCCTTGGCAAACTGGTAAATTTTGAACACCTCTACCTATACATATCTGCTTGCAAATCCTCAGGAAATTAAAAAAGAGGAGGTAGCCGGTTTGGCTTCGGTGATAGAGAAATATCCTTATTTTCAGAGTGCGCGAGCACTTCAGCTTAAGGGATTAAAAAATGAAAAGAGTTTTCTGTACAACGACTCCTTGAAGATTACAGCGGCCTATACCACAGATCGCGATATTTTGTTTGAATATATTACTTCGGAACGCTTTGTGCAAAATGAAATTGCTCAGGTAATACAGCAACACGATGCGGCCATCTTGGAGTTAGATGTGGTAACTGAAGATGTTTCGGAACAGCTAAGTGTGGCTTTGGACAATCAAATGAAGGTCGAACTTAAAAAGGCCGACGCCATCTTTAATCCCGAATTATTTCAACGAAAGTTAGCATCGGTTAAGGATTTGGCAGAACCTCGGAAGGAGGAACAAACGGAGCCGATAAACAAGCCAGAAACAGCTTTGGAATTGAATAAGCCGTTGGAATTCAAGAAAACGGATACGCATTCATTTGGCGAATGGTTGAAACTGACTTCGGCCACACCTATTAAACGATCTAATGATGAAGAAACTATTTCTGCGCAGACGCGAAAGTTTCAATTGATCGAAAAATTCATTCAGCAGAAGCCAAAAATAAAGCCTGCGGAGCAATTTTCGGCACAAAAAGACTTGTCCGAGCCTTATACGCACGCTTCCGAAGCTCTCATGACAGAGACATTAGCAAAGGTATACCTGCAACAAAAGAACTATTCGAAAGCAATACAAGCATATAAAATTTTAATTTTGAAATATCCCGAAAAAAGTGGTTTCTTTGCAGACCAAATTCGGGCAATTAAAAAATTGATTAATACAGAGGAACAATGAGTACGTTTACCATATTTTTGATCTTGATTATTTTCGTAGCCTTCTTACTCGTAGTAGTAGTGATGGTTCAAAACCCAAAAGGAGGCGGATTGTCTTCGTCTTTCGGTGGTGGTGGCACTCAGCAATTGGGTGGTGTTAAAAAAACAACCGACTTCCTAGATAAGAGTACATGGACACTTGCAGCCTTGATGTTGGCACTTATCCTATTGTCGAACATTCCTATCATGGGTACAACGGCATCAAATGATACGTTTGAAGATGCTATCGAGAATGTAATTCCACCTCCGGCAGATACAACTACAGACATTCCGGCCGATGGAACGACCCCACAGGGAGCCGACAACAACTAGTTGATACTAAAAAATTTACAATATGCCGACTCGAAACGAGTCGGCATTTTTGTTTAGTGTACTCTTTATATATTTAATAATCGGTACAACCGAATCGTAGTGTTCTCCCCGGTTTAATTTTGTTCATCCTGTCTATAAGTATTCCATTTCGCATGAAAGACACAAGATGAATCTTTAAATTCCGCAACATTTCCGCATCGCAAAATCTTGGCATAGTAAAAGGAACCACCAATTGGTTCTCCATGGAAGTTTTTGCCGAGGTTGGTTATTTTTATTTGAGTATGCCAGTTCCCGATACTTCAGATTATATAAAAAAATATACAGTAGGTATCCCTTTACAAACTAGGTTTCGGTTTTTGGCTTCCAATAAAATTAATGTAGGACTCGATATCTACGGAAATATAAATGGAGCAGGAAGCATAATTGCACTTGGCCCCTTTGTACCGTGGACTCCTTAAGCTATTCTTAGCGTATTCTTTACACTTAAAATAAATGTAATAAGGTCGTAATTCGTTAATTACGACTTGAAATCATTTGACAATTTCCTTATTTATTGTACTTTAGGATTACATAAAAAAAATCTTCTCCCCTTTTTGATAAAAAAAAGCAGTAAATCATGAACCACAGTTTCAGCATTGTATAATTGACGAAAGGTCTTTAAATTATTTTTTATGAATCAGGTTGCACCATTCCTATTTCTTGTTTTCTTTTCGAGTTTTATAGCCACTCATGCGCAGATTGTATCCATACCAGATGCGAGTTTTAAAGACAAATTGATAAACCATATTCCATTAATAGATACAAATATGGATGGGGAAATTCAGGTGAGTGAAGCTGAAGCGTTTACAGAAACGATAGATGTAAGCGGCACATCTGCTGTACCCGGTAGCATAAGCGACCTCACTGGTATAGAAGCCTTTGTCAATATTGAAGGTTTGGCTTGTGACTATAATGACATCACTGAATTAAATCTAAGCAGCAATAGTGCACTATTGGAAGTAAGTAGTAGCCACAATATGATTGCTGCTGTTAATTTGACAGGAAACCCCTTGCTGAGAACACTTTCAATTTCTGAAAACGCTATAACGAATGTGGATCTAAGTGCAAACACAGATTTGTTTTTCTTTCAATGTAACTATTGCAATTTAAACACGCTGGATCTAAGTAATAATCCTGCCTTACAGTTTTTATATGTTCAAGGCAATGCCATTACATCGTTAGACCTTAGCGGGAATCCCGGTTTGTTTATTGTAAACCTTGATAACAACCAGCTTGCATCTGTTGATGTAACAGGAAGCCCTTTACTTGACTTTTTGTTTTGCAGGGGAAATAATTTACAACAATTGGATCTAAGCAACAATGTAAATCTACGGCGCTTGGATTGTAAATCGAATAGCGTACTTACCTATATCAACCTACGAAACGGGAATAACGATCAGCTATTCATCGATGGTGCGCAAGCCAGTAATTTTGAAGACCTTCCGGCACTGGAAACGGTCTGTTTGGATGATGCAGGTTCGCCCTTGGCTACTTATATTACAACACAAGTAGGGCATTCGGTAACGTTTATTGAGGATTGTAATCTTGGTATTTCCGAAAATGTTGCTGTATCATTTTATGCCTATCCTAATCCTACCAAGGGTATTTTAAATATTAGGTCACATAATTCCGTTATAAGGGTAGCTATTTATTCCATTCAAGGGAAATTAGTACACAGCGAGGAAGTAAACGCAAACCGTATTACCTTAGACTTGTCGCCTTTGAATCAAGGAATATATTTTTTAAAAGCGTACGATACATTTGGAAATAGAGAACTTAGAAAAATCATTAAAAAATAAAAATATGAAAAACATATGTTTTAAAAGAGGAGTCATATTCGCTTTGACTATGGTGCTCATAGCTTCGTGTGGCAAAGAAAACACTGAACCCTATTATGCTTTCGACAGTGCCGATTATGAGTTTATTCCTAACAATTATGAGGAAATTGGAACCATCTATCGATTTAGAAACGATAACAACCACGAAATTAGAATACAAGTATTGTATTATAACTTCAATAAAGAATTTGACAATAGTTACGGATTTGGCCAAAATGGAGGAGGCGCCGGCTATTTTTACGACAATTTGTTGATTGAAATAAAGCTAATGGATTTTTCGGTGGATGGGCAAATAGATGGGTTTTGCGACAGAATATATATTCATTATTTCAAATATTCAGATGAATTGTATATTGAAACCGAAATTCCCACCTACGAAGCGCCAACTTGTTTACTTGACGGGTTCAATGATACATCTCCATTTGACAACCTAAGCACAATGGAAATAGGCGCTACTGTTTTCAACAAAGTGAAAACTGTTGAAACAAACAGTTACTTTTCACTTTACAACGATTCACAAATTGACAGACTTTATTTTGACTTTGATCATGGTATTATTGGTTTTGACGAAAGTCAGAACAACAATCAATACCGGCTTGTATTGGAGTAAACACTTGACAATAACACAATAAAAAAAGGATGCCACGGCAATGGCATCCTAGATAATAAATAAAACCAGTTCACACTATTGTTTCACCTATTAATACTTTAAAATTATGAAAAATCTTTCATTATGCACCGTTTTTTTCTTTTTCTTAACACAAATCTTCGCTCAAACTACTGAGGAGGTATCTATTGACAGCATGCTTGTCGATATTGACAAGACCCATTTTACATCGGGAGTTTTATACGACAGGGTCTATTCCTGGTCACAACTAGACAAATTTAACGACTCTATAAATATTTCGAACAAAAAATATTTTGAACAGGCGCTATATGAGCTCTTTAAGGCTTCAAATGAAGAAAAATTTGTTTCCCATAAGACGCTAAGAACCTATTACACACCGGATAGCTTACAAAATGTTGTGGATATTGGAGTAATCAATGCCATATATCATTCAGTAAATTATGTTGCCGGGAATGAAGATGAAGGAGGATTACAGATTTCAGCCAACAACAGGTTTGAAAAAATTAACAATGGGAAACCTGCATTTAATCAGAAGCACGTTTTCATGGTTGCTCCGCTGAAATTGAACCTCGTTGGGGAGGAATTTGTCTTTCACTTCGACCATAATTTTCTAATTGAAGAAGCCGAAGGTATGGAAATCACTGACCTAACTGCCAATTTCGATACATCCACCGATTACGCGCTAATGGCCAATGGTAGTATTGTTAATGAAAACATTCCAATCACCTACTCCGAAGGAGGAGAAAAAATACTTACACTAACGGCTACTTTTGGAAATGGTCAAACATTGACCACACAGAGCCTCTTAAAAACAAATGTGGTCACCCTACAACCACCGCAAAATTTAATTCAAGATTATACGCTGAATTCAAACTATCCATTTCAAGGATACGATGAAACTAGTGCAGTCCTCGGAAAGTTGGATTATCGCATATTTTATCATACCGATAATGGCAATAATCAAGCAACGCTATTGCGACCATTAATAATAATTGACGGTTTTGATCCGGGTGACAAAAGACAAATTCAAGATTCCGATCCACATCCCGACTATAATAATGAAGAACATGTCTCCATAGAAGAAATGATGACCTACGAAGACAGTTCGGGAAATACACACAATTTAATTGCCGAATTGAGAGCACTAGGTTACGATTTGGTCATTGTAAATCATCCCACTTATTGGAGAAACGGAGTTGCCATAGATGGCGGAGCTGATTATATTGAGCGTAATGCGCTTACACACGTTACCTTATACGAACACCTTAACGCTATTCTCGCTCAAAACAACAGTTCAGAAGAATTAGTGATCATTGGCCCTAGCATGGGAGGGCAAATTTCCAGATATGCTTTGGCATATATGGAGGGCAATAACATAGATCACAATACGCGACTGTGGGTGAGTGTGGACAGCCCGCACTTGGGAGCCAATATTCCGGTAGGTGCTCAAACATTGCTTAATGTCCTAAAAGATTATACGGATAGTAGCGAAGCTGAAGACTTCGTTGATTTACAATTGGGGTCCGCGGCTGCCAAACAGCAATTGATCGAGCAGCATAAAACAGAATACGTGGTATTCCCCTTCTTTCAATCTGTAGATGTGGGTCAAGAGTATTTAAATGGAAGAACCGTTTCTCAAGGGTTTTCTGAAAATAGAGGGCATCCTTTTTTTGTCCAGTACTACAACAACCTCTTCAACAATGGATTGCCTAACAGCAAAGGGTATCCACAAAACTTACGAAAAATAGCGGTCGTAAATGGCTCCCTTACCAACACGAAAGCCTATCAAAATCCTTACGAAAATAATGGAACGGGGATTAGTGGTTCTTTATTTTCAGACAATTTTGCATCTAATGGCGGGCAAACCTTCAAGATAAAGGGGTACACCAATGTTATAGGACATAGTGTTACCATGGAAACCTATTCAATGCCCACCAGCGGCAGTAATCATAAAATAGCCTATTTCAAAAAGTTAAGTGGTCTTGGATGGAGTTATTTCGACCGTTTTATAGCTAATAATAATTCGAGAGGGAATTTGGATAATACGCCCGGAGGTTGGTTCCCAACACAAAGAGATCTGGGTTATTCCATTGAAAACACAGTTCCTTGCGAATGGTTTATTGGCCAGATATGTGTGAACGATTGGAATATTTTTACGCTAGAACATGTGAATTCATTCATTCCCACCGCAAGTGCTCTTGGTTTCTTGAATCCCGATTTCAACTGGTCTCAAAAATTTAGTAGAAACTTAGTTTGTACAGGTGAAATACCATTTGACTCCTATTTTGGTCCGAAGGATAACGAACGGCATACCTCCTTTACCGCCGAAAGTATTGCTTGGCTTCTAGAAGAACTAGCCGGCAACGAACAAGCCCCAACGGTGTATCTGGAGCCAGATGACCTACAGGGCCCTACCGCTGTCTGCCCAAATAATCCGGTAACATATGATTTTGCATCCTGTCAAGCTCCTCCTGTATTGGATTGGGAAGTTTCCAATAATATTCAAATTTTGACTTCAGACGACACATCGGTAACTGTTCAAGCCTTCCCATCCTCACACAGCAACGGTTTTATCCGAGCCATATTTCCACACAATATTACAGTCCAAAAAGATGTATGGGTGGGTGCTCCGGGTGCTCCAGGATACCTAAATGGTCCCGAAATAGTAACCTCAGGGGCATTGGCCTACTATAGTGGAGGAACCTCCGAAGGTGCAACTTCGTATGAATGGTGGCTTCCTTATCCTTTCGATGTAGTTGCTCCCATTGATTATTTCAACGACAACTGGCAAGTTTTGCCCAATGCGGGTAATGCCACTAACATTTTCACTGGTTATGCCGGAAATAATGGGTATGTTCAACTTATGGGGAAAAACCAATGTGGCCTAGGTGATGCAGCAATCCTATATGTCGAGCATGACAGTGGCGGTGGTGGTAACGTACCGGTAGCACCTTATCCAAATGTAGCCGATGCTGAATTTAACCTGGATTTTAGCACCTATGAGGAAGGAACCTACTATATCTATGTCTACGATATGTATTCGAATATCTATTATCAAGGAGAAAGTTCGAACATCGAAAAAACCATTAATACGTCAAATATTCCTAGTGGAACATACTATTTACACATCCACGACGGTAACGATGTTTCGGCCATGCAGTTGATTATTCAACATTAGGGTAGTTATTTAAATTTTTGTGAGGTTCAAAATGTAGTTAACTTGAAAGTCATTTCACGACTCCATTTAATTGCAACATTGATCCTAAGGTGCCGGCTTCTGACAAGCTGGCATCTTTTTTTTGAATCATGTCAGTTTTAAAGCACTGGCATAGTTTCTGCCTATACGAAGGTCGAAACAATCAAGGAATAATAACAATTTAAAACTATATTGAAAATGGCGTTAAAAATTCAACCACTTTCAGACAGAGTTTTGGTGCAGCCGCAAGAGGCCGAAACCAAAACCGCATCGGGCTTGTATATCCCCGATTCTGCTAAGGAAAAACCACAACAAGGCAAGGTCGTTGCCGTAGGAAAAGGCAAAGAAGATCACAAAATGACCGTTAAAGTGGGTGATGTAGTATTGTATGGAAAATACTCCGGAAGTGAATTAAAATTTGATGGCAAAGATTACCTCATCATGCGTGAGGATGATATTCTTGCAATTATTTAATTAGAATTAGTAACTACCAAAAATTTAAAAAAATGGCAAAAGACATAAAATTCGATGCGGAAGCTCGCGACAGTATTAAACGTGGGGTAGATGCTTTGGCAAATGCAGTAAAAGTAACCTTAGGTCCAAAGGGGCGTAACGTAATAATTAGTAAATCATTCGGTGCACCTCAAGTCACAAAAGATGGTGTAACAGTTGCAAAAGAGATAGAATTGGCGGATCCCTTAGAAAACATGGGAGCGCAAATGGTGAAAGAGGTAGCCTCTAGGACAAACGACTTGGCCGGAGACGGTACCACAACTGCGACCGTATTAGCACAAGCTATCGTAAAAGAAGGCTTGAAAAATGTGGCGGCAGGGGCGAATCCAATGGATTTGAAACGCGGAATTGACAAAGCAGTTGAAGCAATCGTAAAAGATCTGGGTAAGCAATCTACACAAGTAGGTAACTCCAGCGACAAGATCAAACAAGTTGCAGCCATTTCTTCAAATAACGACGATGTTATTGGCGAACTTATTGCCAAAGCTTTTGGGAAAGTTGGAAAAGAAGGAGTAATCACAGTTGAAGAAGCCAAAGGAACCGAAACCTATGTCGATGTGGTAGAAGGGATGCAATTTGACCGTGGATACCTATCTCCATATTTTGTAACCGACAGTGATAAAATGCAAACCGAACTGGAAAACCCAATGATTTTGTTGTACGACAAGAAGATCTCTTCCATGAAGGACCTCCTTCCGGTTTTAGAACCAGTTGCGCAGCAAGGAAAATCACTTTTAATCATTGCTGAAGATGTAGATGGAGAAGCATTGGCTACCTTGGTGGTAAACAAATTACGTGGATCTTTAAAAATTGCAGCCGTTAAGGCGCCTGGATTTGGAGACCGCAGAAAAGCCATGTTGGAAGACATCGCGGTGTTAACAGGTGGTACGGTTATTTCTGAAGAACGCGGATTTACCCTTGAAAACGCTACCATTGATATGCTTGGTTCTGCAGAGACCATTACCATCGACAAGGACAATACAACCATTGTAAATGGCGCAGGAAATAAGGCGGATATCAAAGCACGTGTGAATCAGATTAAAGCGCAGATCGAAACCACCACGAGTGACTACGACAAGGAAAAACTACAAGAGCGTTTGGCTAAATTGGCCGGCGGTGTCGCTGTGCTTTACGTAGGTGCTGCTTCGGAAGTGGAAATGAAAGAAAAGAAAGATCGTGTTGACGATGCACTTCATGCAACCCGTGCTGCTGTTGAAGAAGGTATTGTTGCCGGTGGAGGTGTTGCTTTAGTACGTGCTATCTCGGTACTGCAAAAACTTACTACTGAAACTTTAGACGAAGCAACCGGAATTCAAATCGTAGCCAGAGCTATCGAATCTCCCTTGCGAACAATCGTTGAAAACGCTGGTGGTGAAGGTTCGGTGGTAATTAACAAAGTGCTGGAAGGAAAAAAGAACTATGGGTATGATGCCAAGACCGAAACGTATGTAGATATGCTGAAGGCAGGGATTATCGATCCTAAAAAAGTTACGCGAATTGCCCTTGAAAATGCAGCTTCGGTAGCCGGAATGATCTTGACCACGGAGTGTGCCTTGGTAGACATTAAAGAAGATTCACCAGCCATGCCACCTATGGGTGGAGGCATGCCGGGGATGATGTAAGCCGGAACCCAGACTAGTAATACTAGATTCAGGTATAATTTATTGGAAAGGTCTTTGTGTTGAAACAGAGACCTTTTTCTTTTCATAAAATTGAATAGATTGCTTTAAAATTTCATAGTTTTAACCAACGAAGCTACTCCGTATGAAAAAGCTAAACTGGAAATATGCCCTAGGAGAAATTTTAATCGTTATTATAGGAATCACTATTGCCTTCAGTATGAATAAATGTGCCGGTGAATCTGAAAACAGCGCACAAAAGCAGCAATATCTCATCAATTTAAAAAATGATGTAGCAGCAGACAGGGAAAGGCTTCAGCAAATTGTTGTAGAACTAGATCGGAAAATAGAAACGGCAACGCGTATACTCCCTATATTGAATTCGGATCAACCCGATAAGATGAAGATCATTGGAGATATATTCTCCATTTCAACGATTTCAAATTTTTCGGCAAAGGATATTACCTATCAAACTTTGATTAATTCGGGCGATCTAAAACTCATTGACAATTTTGAACTCAAGACCGCTATCGAGGCTCACTATTCAAATTATAAAGTAATGATGAAGGATTATGAGCGCCAAGAAAATATTCACAAACAATATCTGGGAAATTATTTTATTCACCATGTGGATTATGATGCGTTTAAAAAAGGAATCTTCGGATTTGAAGACGAAAAACTACTGAAGAATATCATACAGAGTATGAACGGTTCCTTCGGAATAAAACGAAGTGCTACCAAAATCGGCATTGAAAGCTGCAATCAATTGTTACTAACACTTTCCGAAGCAATTGAGCAAGAAAACTAAGGAGACTTCTTTTTAAAAAGATGGTATACCGATAAAACCACCAATGTAGTAATCACCGGATAGATTACAAAAAGATCGGTACGCATCACCTGTTCTCCTCCATCGGGTTGCAACGCCAACCACTCCTGCATATATTGATCCCAAATTATCACCGCAATGATAGCGACAATGGTAATTCCGTATAACAAAAATAGCTTTATGTTCTTCATATCCTTAAAAATACAAAAAACCACCCTGTTTAAGGGTGGTGTATCATTGTTTTTTACATTTGGTTTATCGAAATAAACCGGTTGCGAGCTACTTCTTCTTAGCAGGAGCTTTCGCAGGAGCCTTTTTAGCCGGAGCTTTCTTAGCAGGGGCTTTCTTAGGTGTTGCCATAGTTTTGGATATTAAAAGATTCACCTAAATGTACATCACTTTTCGATTCAAAAAATATTTTTTATCGAAGATATGAACCAAAATATGAACAATACATATGCATATTTTGGCTCTTAAAAAACAAATTTTCTACCTGTTTTAGTGATCGTCTCTCACGGCTTGGTCTCTATACCTACAACAATCGTGAACACTGTTGTACGCTTCTTCCGTAGCTTTAATTTCATGGGTGTCATGGCCTACTGAAGCAATGCTAGTCTGTATCGCTGTTATATTTGTTTTGCGTTCATCAAAAATAAGGTTCAGCATATGTGTATCAACATTCCACACTGCCGATTTCACGCCTTTGGTATTTAATGAGGCCCTTTCAATACGCTGTTTACACATTCCACATATTCCATCTACTTCGATAGTAGCTCTGGCATTTTTGTCTTGAGAATAGAGCGTTGCTGTTGTTAACACAACTACTAATAGCATAAGTACTTTTTTCATAGTTAATTTAGTTTAAATCGCAAACCTGCATAATACATGCTTCCAAAAATTGGACCATATACAAAGGTAGTATCAAAATTTGGTCCAAATGGATTTTCAGCACTAATTATTGGGTTTTCTTGTTTGACATTTGTAATATTTTCACCTCCAAAATACAGCTCAAAATTATGAGACAGCACATTGGTTATTTGAGCGTTAAGTGTAGCTATAGTGGGTGAGTATTCAGGTAATTGATACGGTAGCGGATTGTCGCTGGTTTTTGAAAATCGCTGTTTTCCCAACCAATTAAAGGTCCCGTTAATCTTCCATTGGGATCCGTCCTCATGCGGATGAGTTTCATACGATAGATTTGCAAAAAACCGATGCTTTGGAGTGAGTGGTTTCTCCATCAATCCCGAACGATACTCCGTTTGCACATCATAAAATTTATAGGCCGTTCTAAAATCCAATCGGTCTAAAATGTTCATGCTAAATTCAGCCTGAAAACTGTTCGCGAAACTCTTCCCATCAAGGTTATAGAAACGCACCTCTTTCCTGTATTCCCAATCGACTACCACTTGATTTTGGAAATCGGTTCTATAGTAATCGAGTGTTATATCCGACTTTCTTCCGAAGAGATTAAACCCTTGCAAAAATGAAACTCCATAGTTCCAAGCAATTTCAGGATCTAATCCATAGATTTTTCCTCCCGTGCTTAAAATCTCAACACGCCGTGCGGTTGAAAACATACTCTGATTCTCCGTAAAGATATTGGCAGATCGCTTTCCTCTACCCACCGATGCCCTAAATGCCGATTTCCCCCATGGTGTATACCGAGCATGTATACGAGGCGTTAAAAACGTTCCCATTAAATTATGGTGATCTATCCGTACGCCGGCCGTTAGATTTAGACTTCCTAAATTATCATAGGCATATTCAAAAAAGGCTCCGACAGAATTTTCATCCCGCGCATAGTTCGTTGTATTGACCAACTCCTCATAATCATCGTAAGTAAAGCTTATACCGGTCTTTACTTTATGACGTGAGTCGCTTATAATCGAATTGTAGATCGCATTGGCATACACACTAGTGTGTGTTATATCATATGTGTTTAATCCAAAAAACGAGTTCTGTTCATGATTGCTAAAGGCCACTTGCAATCCGGCGCTTTGATACGGAATATCCGGGTTTACGTATCCCAACTTTGCAGAGATATCGTAGCGACGAGTATCGGTCTCGCTTAGCCAGGCATCTATATTTCCTATGCGCTTATGACCACCATCCGTATTTCCGTCTTCGTTGTTAGGATCGTAGCCTACTTGTCCGCTTTGCTTTTCATCATTCAAAAACCGAAAATTCAAAAAACTCACAAAGCCTTTTTCGGTATCGGTATACTGCCAGCGATTCATTACATTGACTTGTTTGGCCAATGGCATATCCAAAAAAGTATCGTGATTCGCATCATGCTTGTTGTCGAGCATATTTCCATGGAGATAAACTCCGGTACTCCATTTTTTTGATACGGGTAAATTTAAATGGGTATTCAGTTCCATCCTCCCTTCCACAGATCCATAGGCATTCACAAAGAGTTTATTGTCGGTAGTGGGTTTCTGTAATTCGGCGTTAATTTGTCCGGCGATACTTTCAAATCCATTGACCACACTTCCCGAACCTTTAGTTATTTGAATACTTTCTACCCAGGTTCCGGGAATAAAACTCAGTCCATAAGCTTGAGAAGCTCCTCGAATTGCAGGAATATTTTCGGTAGTAATTAAAATATAGGGGGTTGTTAATCCCAACATCTTGATCTGTCGAGTTCCGCTAATGGCATCGGCAAAATTCACATCGATGGAAGGGTTGGTTTCAAAACTTTCGGAAAGATTACAACAGGCGGCTTTTAGTAATTCCTTGCTACTTACATTGATCACATTTTCTGCAGCGATATAGGATAATGAACTCGATTTTCTTCGAGTTTGCACTGTCACTTCATCCAAACTGCTATTGGCTATCATGGTGTGACGAATCATCTTAGGTCTGGATATAAAAATGGTGTCGGTTTTATAACCGACAAAGCTTATCACCAATTGGCTATACCCTTTTTTATACGGAATCACAAAACTACCGTCATTATCGGTTATCGTCCCAACCGATTCGTCCAACCAATACACATTCGCACCAAAGAGACCAGTTTGTTCGTTCTTGTCGTTGGTTTCCATAATCATCCCTTCTAATTGATCCTGAGACCACATCACGAAGGGTAGAAATAGAAATATATATAATAGCTGTCTCATACTATTGTTTTGGCAATTTTAATGTCAAGTCTTGTCCGAGAAACATAGTATCTACATGTGCTGCCACATCTGCATGTTGCGCTTTAAAGTGCATATGGGTTTTAGAGCCCTTGTGTACGAAGGTCCCATCATTGCTGTTATCGTAAAATCCTAGAATATCAACATAGGCGTGTGTTAACACACCATTTAATCCCGACTTCATATGACTTTGTTTCGTATTAACCGTACTAAGTTCTTTACCATTCACTACATGCCAATTCAATTTTGCTACGCCTCCAATTAATAAGAATGGGAACGGCTTTGAGGTATCTATTCCTGCTTTTTCGGCTTGCTGCTGTAAGAAGATTTCAAACTGACCATGACTTTTTACCATTGGTGGGATTGTAATTTCATCCCACTCAGGGACAACGGCATACGCCAACAAGGCCGCTGAAGCATTAAAACTATTATCAATCGACATCATCTCCTCAGACCTTCGGCTAATGATAGGTTTTCCATCATAAATCAGAATTTCTCCATCTAAATTTTCAACAGCACCCAGTGCATATAAATGTGGGATGTTTGCGACCTCTTTTAATGAGATGGCAGCAGCAAAATTGCCTTCCATAATTTCGTGTAAAGAACCAAATGTCTGCACATTTGCAGCTTTGTTCGATTTATTCAATTCTTTAGTTTCGTAAACTTGATCCTTGTTAGAAACTACTTCCGGAGTAGCTTCCGTTTCAACAAGGATTTCAGATTCATTTGCTGTACTAACTTCTGTTTCCTTTTCTTTACACCCTAATACACTCAGAAGACTAATACTTATTATTAATCCTATATATCTCATAACAAATTTGTTTTATGTGTTGTCTTTTAATTTTTTTCAATACCGGCCAATTCGTCCAAAAAATATAAATTGGCATCAATCAATTTGTCACTGTTTCATCGTTTTCATTAACAGTTACTATTTCTAAGTAGTAAGGTGCCATAAAATTTATCTTCGAAATAAAATTTCAAAAATAGAAAATCACCTCAACATAGCGATTAGATAACAATAAAATCAAATTAAAAAGGTCTCATACAGTACCTGAAAGTCCTGTTTGAGCGGAGGCGGATGGTATTCCGCGAAGAAATTTGTATTTGTAGGGTAATTATCCGGCCTTTGTACTACAAATACAGAGACAAAAGCCGCAACAAAGGTTTTGTTTAAATCAATATCGAAAGAAGCCTTGGCAAAGGTGTCATCGGTGGTAATCTGAGTGTATTGGTTGTCACAACAATCGTGTTCTTGAGCAATCCCGTCATCACAATCGGGTATTTCCATTGCCATACCACACGACAGGTGTTTTTCTCCCAAGGTTATTTCGGAAAGCATTTCATATTCGCCACAGAAGTGTTGCGCATAGGCAATTCCACTACTGCTCGCCAAAAGCAAAACAGATAATAATATGGAAACAAATTTTTTCAATACATCACAAAATTATATCAAAAGGTGCCAGAAACGATAGCTTTTGTTAAAGTCTATTTAATTTCAGCCTCAACACGGCCACATTTCAACATTTTATCACCAAAATACGGATTGTAAATCTCCTTGCGTTCACTCAGCCATGACGCCCCGGTATTACCAAAGGCCATAGGGCAATGTTGCTTATAGATAGTTCCCTCGGCAATGGCTCCCTGCAACATTTTTTCCACTTCGGCGGTCACGGTAACAAAAGCCGTACGCTGCACCTCAACATCTTTACTGTCCATCATATCTTGTGTAGCCTTTACAGCGGCTTCATTGGCCCCTATTCTTACAAAGACATCCATTAACTTCGACGCTTGCATCCCCGCCCGTTCGGCATTCGTTTTAACCAAGGCCGTTTTTAATTGCACATATTGCTTGAAAACTTCTGCCAGTTTTTCGTCGGTAAAAGTAACATCGATGTTTCCTGAATTATATTCAACACTAGTTTCAGCTGTTTCAACTTCAATTACTTCGGGTTCCGATTTCTTTTTGTCATTCCCGCAGGATAAAAAAGTAAAAACCACTATTACAAAGGATAGACTAAGATATTTTTTCATTTTCTGAATATTTTCTATGAATTAATTTTATACTGAAGTTTTCTTCTAAGCGTACAAAGATACTACATTCCAAGTTATTTATTTTGCTGAAAGTAAAACGCCGGTAATAAAATAAGCAAGAAAAGTGGCTGAATTAAAAACCGCCTCACATAGAACAAAGTAAGATGTTGTCCTATTTCCGAAGCATGGACGAGTACCAAGAACACAGACATTAAAACAACAAAAAGTATCCCGTACAAAACGACCGAAATCTTCACCACAGATCGCTCCTGAAACACTACCCACAATATCGCCAAAGATATCAAGGTATTCAGAAAATAGCGAAGGGAAACATTCCCAATAAGTTTCCACAGGTCAAAATCGGGCAACGGTGCTGTACTGTGATTTGTTTTAAAAAAATCGAGTAGCACATTGTAAAACAATTGATCCTCATACATCCGAATGAGCACCAGCATGGCAGCCAAGAATATTAAGAGCACTATTTTTTTTAGCCTATTCATGAGCTTTCCTCGGTTTAAGGGTACCTACCCAAAGCATCCACAACAAGAATACCATACCATAGATTAAACCGGGGAACACCACCCCATGTAGGATTTCTTTATGCTCAGGATATTCGTAGAGTGCAATCGCCAAAATAACAATACGAAGCACATTCACTGCATAGATCAACACAGCCCCTGCTAATAAAAATATTAATGTCTTTTTAAATCTTTCCGAAAAGGCAATGATAAATGCCATAAAGAGAATGATGATACTAATGGCATTGCATCCTTCAATAATCCTAGCCAAATACTTCCCATTCACGAACAACTCCATATTTGGCGCCGTATCACTTGGCACCACCATGGCATGGTAACCCAGACCAGAAATGATATCACTACTTTGCTTTGCCACCAAATTGGTGATAAAATCGGGTGCGTACAAGCCTCCTTTCGACAACTGAAGATATACTGCATACAAAGTACTCAGCACTAAATACGAACCCATAAAAAGAAGGACAAAGCGGATAACCGACCGATATTTCAGAAATAATGCTTTCAAAATGAGGCTAGTATTTTTAACAAAAATATAGAAATAGAAGTTGGTGTATCTAACTGTTTTAAAATACTTTTACTGAAAACTAATAACAATGCCGTTCGACTCTCTGAAATCTAGAGTAAACACCATTTTAGCGAATGAGGCTGAAACGGTGGACCAACGCCTCACCGAAATATGTGAATTATTACAAACTACCGTCGGCTATTACGACTGGGTGGGGTTTTACTTCGCCAATGAGGCCGAACGCACCTTACACCTTAGGGCATTTGCCGGCGAGCCTACAGATCATACCGTAATCCCTTTTGGAAAAGGAATTTGCGGACAAGTAGCCGAATCGAACCAAAATTTTGTGGTGCCCGATGTAAAAGCACAGACCAATTATATTGCCTGTAGTATCTATGTGAAGGCCGAAATAGTTATTCCATTGTTCAAGGAAGGGAAGAATATTGGTCAGATTGACATCGACTCAAACACGGCCAATCCCTTTTCGGTAGAAGATGAACGGTTTTTAGAATGGGTGAATACACAGATTGCCGAAATTCTGTAACTATAACATCGCGATGATTACATGCCTGTTCTAATGGCTTCCACAGGATCTAATCGTGAAGCCGAAATCGCCGGAAGTATTCCCGAAATTAATCCGATGGCCGCTGAAATAGCCGTTCCAATAAACATATTCCAGGGGGACAATATAAATTGGAAATCGCCCGTAAATTGAGATGCGATCAACGATACGATGAATACCAATACCAGTCCTATCAACCCACCGATAATAGCTAAGATCACTGCTTCAAACAAGAACTGAAGCAAAATAAATCGGTTTTTGGCTCCTAATGACTTTTGAATTCCAATTAAACTGGTGCGTTCTTTTACACTGACAAACATAATGTTTGCAATTCCGAAACCACCCACCAATAATGAAAAGCCACTTATAATCAGTCCAATGATGTTCATCTGCCCGGTAATATTGTCTATAAAGTCACTAAAACCCTGAAGTTCGTTTACAAAGAAATTGTCAATCTCACCCGACTTTAGCCCTCTTGCCATACGAAGTTTTTGAGTTAGTAAGGCTACAAATTCAGCCTGATCCACTCCTTTTTCAGGTTTAATTATAATAAAAGGGAAGAGATTCTTATTGTTATCACCAAAAATCTTTCGTACCATATTGACAGGGAGAAATACAGCTGTGTCTTTGGAGCCCCCAAAAAGTCCGCTACCCTCTTTTTTCAATACGCCAATTACGGTAAACTTCTGTCCGTACAATCTAACTTTCTTTCCAATAGCGGCCTGAGATGATCCAAATAAGGAATTTGCAATTTCATCGCCCATAACAACTACCGGTGCGCCACTGGCCGATTCCGATTCGTTATAAAACCGTCCGGTAGCAATTTGCAGCGCTTCAATTTCATAGTATTCATCAGTAACGGCACCTATTTCAACATTACCCACCGATTTGTCTTCATACTTTATCGTCTCGCTTTGAACATTCAAGGTGTAGGTAGCGGCATAAAGATCGGGCACAGTCCGTTTTAAATATTGATATTCCTCGTAGGTAACATCGGGAAATTGTTCACGCTTCCAGATGGGAACATCGGTTGGCCCAAATGAAAATCGGCCCAAATAGATGGTACTGTTATCCAAGGAAGAAATGCTTCCCTCTATTTCCTGTTTTAAAGAATCGACTGCTGCTAATACTGCGATGATAGAGAAGATACCTATGGTGACCCCTACCAGTGATAAAAAAGTACGTAGCTTGTTGTTTTTTAATGCATTAATTGCAAAATTAAAACTTTCCTTGAGTACTCTTAGGTAGATTAACATGGGTCGGTTTTTATGAATTGAAATTCAGAATAAAGATAAGACGTTTTCTCGTTATTTATGTTACAAAATTCGTGTGTAATTATGTACTTTTGCAGCTGTTAAACAGAAGGCTGGTCTTAAAAATACACCATGAGCAACTCAAAAAAAATCACTTCAGCATTAATTTCGGTATTTCATAAGGACGGATTGGCTCCTATAGTTCAAAAACTAGACGAACAAGGAGTAAAAATATATTCAACAGGAGGTACACAAAAATTTATCAACGATTTGGGGATTGATGTTGTTCCAGTTGAAGACGTAACTGATTATCCGTCTATTCTTGGGGGACGCGTCAAGACGTTACATCCCAAGGTTTTTGGAGGTATTTTAAACAGGCAGGACCATGAGGGCGATGTAGGTGAAATGGAACAATATAAAATTCCACAATTGGATTTGGTAATTGTAGACCTCTATCCTTTCGAAAAGACCGTGGCTTCGGGCGCGAGTGAACAGGATATTATTGAAAAGATAGATATTGGTGGTATTTCGTTGATTCGCGCTGCTGCGAAAAATTTTAAAGACACACTATGTGTTGCCTCCATGGAAGATTATACGGAGCTGTTGGAAATAATTTCAGCAAACAACGGTATGGTAGCACAGGAAGATCGCAAAAGATTTGCTGCCAAGGCCTTCAATGTTTCATCGCATTACGATACAGCAATTTTTAATTACTTCAATAGCGATCACAGCATGGCGGCACTCAAGATTAGCGAAACGAATGGACAGGTGCTTCGATATGGAGAAAACCCGCATCAAAAAGGATTTTTCTTTGGTGAGTTTGATGCCATGTTTGACAAATTACACGGAAAAGAACTGAGCTATAACAACCTTTTGGATGTAGATGCCGCTGTTAATTTGATGGGTGAGTTTACTGATGAAGCGCCAACCTTTGCCATCTTAAAACACAACAATGCCTGCGGAATTGCCCAAAGAAATACCGTATTGGAAGCCTATAAAGATGCATTGGCCGGTGACTCGGTTTCGGCTTTTGGGGGAATATTAATTTCTAATTCTGAAATTGATGCCGCCACGGCCGAAGAAATCCACAAGCTGTTTTGTGAAGTGGTGATCGCTCCTAGTTTCTCTTCCGAAGCCTTAGAAATTCTGAAAGAAAAAAAGAATCGGATTCTGCTTATTCAAAAAGAAGTAGCCTTGCCAAAAACTACCGTTAGAACTTGTTTAAATGGTGCCTTGGTTCAGGATAAGGATTTTATTACGGACACCGCCGAAAATTTAACACAGGCGACAGATACTAAACCTACAGCAAATGAGTTAGAAGATTTGTTGTTTGCCTCTAAAATCTGTAAGCATACCAAATCCAACACCATTGTATTGGCAAAAGGAAAGCAATTGTGTGCCAGTGGAACCGGACAGACATCGAGAGTAGATGCGCTTCGTCAAGCAATTGACAAGGCAAATTCATTTCAATTCGATCTAAAAGGTGCGGTGATGGCTAGTGATGCTTTCTTTCCGTTTCCGGACTGTGTGGAAATAGCAGACAACGCCGGGATTACTGCTGTAATTCAACCAGGAGGCTCAATAAAAGATGAATTAAGCATCGATTATTGCAATGCGCATAAGATGGCAATGGTATTTACAGGCACGCGTCATTTTAAGCACTAAAATTTAGTACATTTGTGATGAGTTGAAACTCAACACGTTTAATTTCAATACCGCCAAAATAGCTTATGGGATTTTTTGACTTCTTAACTGAAGAAATAGCCATCGACTTAGGGACTGCCAATACACTTATTATCCACAACGATAAAGTAGTGGTAGATGCACCTTCTATTGTAGCTCGCGACCGCACCACCGGCAAGATAATAGCTGTTGGACGTGAAGCGGCGATGATGCAAGGAAAAACGCATGAAAATATCAAAACCATCAGACCACTGAAAGACGGTGTGATAGCCGATTTTGATGCGAGTGAGAAAATGATCAATATGTTCATCAATGATATTCCTGCGCTGAAAAAGAGATGGTTAAAACCTTCTTTGCGCATGGTAATATGTATTCCTAGTGGTATTACTGAAGTGGAAATGCGAGCGGTAAAGGAAAGTGCGGAACGTGTAAATGGGAAGGAAGTATATCTAATCCATGAGCCTATGGCTGCCGCTATCGGAATTGGAGTAGATATTATGCAGCCTAAAGGAAATATGGTGGTTGATATTGGTGGTGGTACCACAGAAATTGCCGTAATTGCCCTTGGTGGAATTGTCTGTGATAAATCGGTCAAAATTGCAGGGGATGTATTCACCAACGATATTGTGTACTATATGCGCACCCAGCATAATCTATATGTTGGAGAACGTACTGCTGAAAAGATAAAAATCCAAATCGGAGCAGCGACTGAAGATCTTGAACTTCCTCCTGAAGACATGGCCGTTCAGGGACGCGATTTGCTAACCGGAAAACCAAAACAGGTGCAGGCCTCCTATCGAGAAATTGCTAAGGCACTGGATAAATCTATTCTGCGTATAGAAGATGCGGTGATGGAAACCTTGTCACAAACCCCACCCGAACTAGCCGCCGATATTTATAATACAGGTATCTATCTGGCCGGTGGTGGATCTATGCTGCGCGGTTTAGACAAGCGATTGTCACAAAAGACAGATCTGCCTGTGTATATCGCTGAAGATCCGTTACGTGCCGTAGTACGCGGGACTGGGATATGTTTAAAAAACCTTACTAAATACAAGAGTGTATTGATAAAGTAGTAAGCAACACACTATGCAACAGATTATATTTTTCTTTATACGGAATAAAAATTTCCTGTTGTTTGCCGTATTATTTTTTATTTCGATCTCGCTTATCGTTAGAACACATTCTTATCAAAAAAGCAAATACGTAAGCTCATCGAATTTTATAAGTGGAAGCATTTATGCTATCAAAAGTGATATAACCACTTATTTTGGTTTAAAGCAAGAGAATCGAAAATTGGTAGAAGAAAACCTGCGTCTTCACAAACAATTAGAAAATTTAAAGTCCGGTAATATTCCACCACCTTTAGACAGTACATTATTGCCTTCAAAGTATGTCTTTTTTTCTGCCAATGTCGTCAACAACACCTATTCAAAAACAAAAAACAATATTACGATAGACAGAGGCGCCAATGATGGTCTCGAGATTGATATGGGGGTGATTACTTCTAAAGGAATTGTAGGTATAGTCAACAATGTCTCTAAAAAGTATGCCACCATACAATCCATCCTGAACACAAAAAGTCAGATCAATGCCAAACTCAAAAACTCCGAACATTTTGGCTCCTTAGTTTGGAATACGAAAGCGCCGAACATTGTTCAGCTAATTGATATTCCAAGAATTGCGAAGGTAGAGGTTGGAGATACTATTGTAACGGGAGGTAAATCGACTATTTTCCCAAAAGGAATTCGAATTGGGACTGTAAAAGAAGCGGTTTTGGAACTAGACGACAATTATTACGATCTAAATATCCGGCTTTTCAATGATATGACCAACCTTAAAAATGTCTATATCATCAAGAACATGGATGCCATCGAAATAGAACAATTAGAAAAAGAAGCGGACGATGCAGAACAGTGAGATCTTCAGTAATATCATCCGATTTATTGTATTGGTTCTCGTGCAGGTGCTGCTACTCAATTATATCAACTTTTTGGGTTTTATAAATCCATTTGTGTATATCCTCTTTATCTTGGTATACCCAATTAACGGCAACAAAACGCTGCTTATTTTCTTAAGTTTTTTATTGGGGCTAACCATCGATATTTTTGGGGATTCGGGTGGCGTTCATGCAGCAGCCAGTGTTTTTATCGCTTTTATTCGTCCTCTTATTTTAAAATTTGCTTTTGGAGTGAGCTATGAATACAATATGGTAAAGATCAACAAGGTTCCCCTTACCGAAAGATTGGTCTATATTATGTTGATGGTGTTTATTCATCATTTACTGTTGTTTAGTTTGGAAATTTTTAGTCTTTCCCATATATTATTAATCTTAAAATCCGCGTTATTCTCTGGGATATTCAGTACAATTGTGATTCTATGTACCTTGCTGTTATTTAGCCGAAAATCATCATGAGAAAATTATTACTTCTTTCCATTGTTTTGATTACCGGATTGGTTTTTACGGGTAGGTTGTTCTATCTCCAAATTTACGACACCTCCTTTCAGAAACTATCGGAAGGCAATGCCGTAAAAGTAATTTACGACTACCCACAACGAGGAGAGGTTTTTGATCGAAATGGAAAATTGCTGGTTACCAACCAGCCGTCTTATGATGTCATGGTCATTCCGAAGGATGTAAAGCCATTAGATACCTTGGAATTTTGTTCGATTTTAAAGATTACCAAAGAAGAATTTATAGGAATTTTGAATAAGGCACGTGTCTATTCACCACGACTTCCATCGGTGGTAATTCCACAATTAAACAAGGCAGACTACGCCTATCTTTCCGAAAAAATGCACAAATATGAAGGATTTTATATTCAGAAAAGATCCTTGCGGGATTACCAAGTAAAGCATTCTGCCAATGTGCTGGGATATATTGCTGAAGTAAATAATCCTATTATTGAGAAAAACCCCTACTATCAGATGGGTGATCTTATAGGCATGCAAGGAGTAGAAAAACAATACGAAGAAGTGCTTCGCGGTGTGAAAGGTGTGAAATACATACAGAAAGATCGTTTTAATAGGGATATCGGGGCCTATAAGGAAGGAATCTTTGATACGCTTCCGGAACGTGGTAAGGACATCTCTCTTACTATCGATGCTGTCTTGCAAGAATATGGGGAAGCGCTCATGGTGAATAAACGAGGCGGTATTGTTGCCATCGAACCTGCCACCGGTGAAATTCTTTCACTTGTTACTGCGCCAAATTATGATCCTAGTCTTTTAGTGGGACGCGAACGGTCTAAAAACTTTACCAAACTTTGGTATGACACTATTGCAAAACCATTGTTTGATCGTGGGCTACAAGGGGAATATCCTCCCGGTTCGCCCTTTAAAACCATGACTGCGCTAATTGGGTTACAGGAAGAGGTCATCGATACGAAAGAGTCTATATCATGTCATGGGGGTTATTCCTATGGAAGAGGAAGAAAATTGGGATGCCACCATCATTATAGCCCCTTATCCATGGTCGATGGTATAGCAAATTCTTGCAACGCCTATTTTTGTACGGTCTACCGACGTATTATTGAAAAATATCCTACTCCTCAGGAAGGGATAGACAATTGGAAACGTCATTTAAGCAGTTTCGGACTTGGGAACTATCTGGGATATGATCTTCCCAGCGGCAGGAGGGGATATATTCCAAACTCCGATTATTACAATCGAAGTTATAATTTTCCAACCTATAAATGGTTTGCAACGGCAACGATCTCCAATGCTATTGGGCAAGGAGAAGTATCGCTAACGCCCATGCAAATGGCAAATTTTACGACCATAATAGCCAATAGAGGATGGTACTACAAACCCCATATTATTAAGAATATAAGTGTGGTTGATACCATTCCGAAAATATATACTGAAAAATACAACACCACCATAGATCCCCGGTATTTTGAACCGGTGGTACAAGGGATGTTCGATGTATACAACCATGGTACAGCAGCACATATACAAATTCCGGGCATTGAAGTCTGTGGAAAAACCGGTACCGCTGAAAATTTTATAAGGCTAAACGGGAAACGGATGCAATTAACCGACCATTCCATATTTGTAGCATTTGCACCAAAGGACAATCCTAAAATAGCCATTGCCGTGTTTGTAGAAAACGGTTATTGGGGTTCGCGTTGGGCCGGACGAATCGCAGGTCTTATGATTGAGAAATATCTAAAGGGCGAAATAACACGTACCGATATGGAATCCTTTGTCTTAAACGGGAGTCTTGAGGCAGAATATGCAAAACCATATAGCGGAGCGCCATTTAATATCAATAAGTAATGGCTAGCGGGAAAGGAATTTTAAAATTTGATTGGCTCACTATTTTACTATATGCAGCCTTGGTGGGTATTGGTTGGATGAATATTTATTCGGCATCACTAAGTGACAGCACTTCCGGTTTTTTTGATCTTAGTCAGATTTACACCAAACAATTATTCTTTATTGGTTTAAGTGTTGTCCTTATTGTATTTATTCTCGCCATCGAAGCAAAATTTTATGAACGCTTCTCAAGTATTATTTATATTGTTTCGCTTCTGTCGTTGTTGGGACTATTTGTTCTGGGGAAAAATGTAAATGGGGCTACTTCCTGGTATGCACTTGGAAATTTCAGTCTACAACCCAGTGAATTCGCGAAGGCGGCAACGGCGCTTGCTCTCGCCAAATACGTTAGTGACATTCAAACCAATGTAAAGGAATTTAAACACCAGTTACGGACTTTTATCATTATTGCCCTCCCCGCTATTTTGATAATACCACAACCCGATCCGGGCAGTGCCTTAATTTATATAGCCTTTATTTTTCCCCTCTACCGAGAAGGTTTACATTTTGTGTACCTTTTATTTGGATTCTTTGCCGCTGCCCTTTTTGTAGGAACTTTGGCGGCCGGAGTGATATGGGTGGCTATAGGAGTTGCGGTAATTGCCGGTATTATTTTTCTGAAAAATAGAAAACGTCGCCCAAATATTACTAAGTATGTTATTATAGTTGCTGCCTGTATCGGTTTTGCATTTTCTGTCAACTATATTTTTAACAATGTCTTCGAGCAGCGTCATAGAGATCGATTTAATATTGTGTTAGGGAAAGAAACCGATTCAAAAGGAATAGGTTATAACACCAACCAAAGTGAAATCGCCATTGGCAGTGGAGGATGGACGGGAAAAGGATGGACACAGGGGACTCAGACGAAAGGAAATTTTGTTCCCGAGCAACATACCGATTATATATTCAGTACTGTTGGTGAAGAATGGGGCTTTGTAGGAAGCATGGTCGTCGTCCTATTATTTGTATTTCTGATAGTACGCATTTTACATCTGGCCGAACGACAAAAGAATCAGTTTAGCAGGGTGTATGGCTATGGTGTGGCCTCCATATTGTTTTTACACTTTTTTGTAAATGTGGGTATGGTTACAGGGCTATTTCCAACAGTGGGGATTCCCCTGCCCTTCTTTAGCTACGGTGGTTCCGGCTTGTGGGGTTTTACTATTTTAGTCTTTATTTTTGTGCGGCTGGATGCCTCGAACTACATCAATGCCTAGCGCTTTCCCCAGGCTTTTATATCAATTTTTGACTCTAGTGCATGTTGTTTTTCTGAAGAAATCTTCGGAAAGAAATCGATCCCGGTTTGTGCTTCAATGGCATCGATTGTACTAACAAATTCATAGAATGATTTGTTGGTGGGTTCATTCGGAATTAAAAAAGCAAGCGCCTTATATTGACCTTCCGAAGAGTCCAGAATTATTTTATAAAATGCCTCCGGCACCGAAACTCGTTCAGCGCCAATCGTTTTTAAACCATCTTTCAAGACGCCTCCTGTGACCACATAAACACCATCGTATTTCTTAGCCCAATACCGCACTTTCTGTTCCAGCTTATTCCAAACTCCGCCATTAAAATCATTGTTTTGCGGACTTATATTACTGGTTAAAAAGGTTTCGTGATAAGCTTCAAAAGAAAAACGCCTGTCACCTGCCGGACATAAATGTCCCCGATCAAAACCCGATCCTTTATAGCTTCGCCAATGCGCCGATTTGGATTTCACCTTGCGATCTTCCACAAAATCGGGTCGATCGAAATCGTTCTTAGCGAGCTGGTCTTTTGACAGTTCATAAGCCACCCACTCAGCCTGTTCGTGTGCTTCAGAATAGGACAAGGAAAAATAATTGTGCTTTACAATGACTCCGGTTGTGGAAGTGGGTAAGTAACTATCGTCGAACTCAGAATTTGTTTTATCCCCAACTGTTTTAATGGATTCCGGATATGCTTCATTTTGCCGATCTACATATTGTTCGGCATAATACAACCCAACAATAATAAGTACGGTAAGCAAAGGATAGAGGTATTTTCGGTTCATAAGGTTCAATTTCTAACATCCAGCGCATCCCGCAACGCATTCCCCATTAGCATAAAGGCTGTCACCAGACTCATAATCGCAAGCCCCGGAATAATTGCTAAATATGGTTTTCCTAAAATTATATAGGCGTAATGGTCTTTAATGATACCTCCCCAGCTGGGCATAGGAGGTTGGGCTCCAATTCCGAGGAAACTCAATCCGCTCTCTATCAAAATGGCTCCGGCAAAATTAGCTGCCGATATAATGATGACCGGAGCCATCGCATTGGGTAAAATATGTTTGGTTATAATTCGTAAATTGGAGTACCCAAGGGCCCGTGCTGCGGTTACGTATTGCATCTCCTTTACACTCATCACCTGCCCCCTCACTACTCTGGCCACTTCTACCCACATGGTAAGACCCACCGCGATAAATACCTGCCAAAATCCTTTACCCAGTGCTAAGGTAATCGCAATCACCAATAATAAGGTTGGAATAGACCAGGTTACGTTGATGATCCACATGATAACAGCATCTACTTTCCCTCCGTAATACCCGGCTATGGCTCCCATAGTTATTCCTATCACCAAAGAAATAAACACGGCTACAAAACCTATCGCCAGTGAGATTCGGATCCCTATTAACATACGACTTAACAAATCTCGTCCGTATTTATCGGTCCCTAAAATGAATTTTTTTTCTGAAATATATTGCTTCGGAATAGCTTCTGCATTGCTTGCCTGAGGAAATAAAGACAGGGGGTATTCTTTCTGAAGCCCTTCGGTCCCATCGGGTGTATATTCAATTATCTGAAGGGTTTCCCCCACGACCTCATATCCGGCAATCGGAATTTCGGTATCGGCGTTTTCCTTTCCGAAGAAAAATTCAGAAAACCTATTCCCTTCGCTAACAGGAGACGGAATGGTTAGCATTTGCACTTTAAATCCGGGCGACTTACTGTGAATAGCAAGGTGCATCTGGTTGGCATTTTGCGAATTATCCGGTGCCAAAGCATATGCAAAGACTGCTATTATTACGCAGATCAACAAAAAGCTAAAACTTAAAACGCCCCAAAAGTTTCTTTTAAACTTTTGGAGCGCAATTTTTGTTAAAGATGTCGATCTACTCATTAAAAAATCAATTCTTAATGTCCGCCATTTTTCCTTTTCTAATATTGTTTAACTTCAGATCTTCCAAGACGTGAATGGCTTCTTCTACATATATATCCTTTGCTAAATTTTTATGCCAACGCTTTCTTTTTTCGCGAAGGGTGGTGTCCTGTTTCATTAATTCCACCTCATAGGGAAGCGAACGATAACTCAATTTATTGTCGTATTCATTTATGGCTTCAAATTTCTTAGCTTCTTCCTTTCGTTTTGCTATTTCAGCAGCATAATCGGCGTAATTGAGGTTCACCTCCATTTCATCCCGCTTCAGTCTAATCCAACGAGCATTTTGGTCGATCAACGCCAACTGCTCACTTTTTGCCATTCTGGCTTTACTCTTTTCAATTGTTTCTTCAAAATCTATATAGCCATCCCAAACCTCAAATTTGGCAGGTGCAATTTTATCGTACGGCAGGGGATTATCGTAGTCGCGTTCGCCAACATCAATATAGCTATATCGATCCGGCATGATCACATCACTTTTTACGCCTTCCAATTGGGTAGATCCTCCATTGACACGATAAAACTTTTGAGTGGTTAATTTTAAGGCACCCATATCGCCCATATCATTTTTACGCAACCATTGGTTTAGATCGATTAGGTTTTGAACTGTCCCTTTTCCATAGGTTTGTTCGCTTCCAATGATAATGGCTCTTTTATAATCCTGCATTGCTGCGGCTAAAATTTCGGAGGCCGAAGCCGACAATTCATTCACTAAAATAACAAGCGGGCCATCCCAAACTATTTCGTCATTTTCATCTTTTAAGACTTCTTTTTTACCGCCACCAGAGGCTACTTGTACCATAGGGCCTTCCTTTATAAACAGACCTCCTATATCCACAGCCGTTTTTAGCGAGCCCCCACCATTATCGCGCAGGTCTAAAATAAGTCCTTCCATCCCTTCGCCTTTGAGGCGTTCTATTTCTTTCTTTACATCACTCGCTGCATTTCGTTCTTTATAATTTTCCATATCGAAATAGAACTGTGGTAAATTGATCAATCCGAATTTCCGGTCTTCTTTCTCAATGACCGAAGATTTGGCATAGGTTTCTTCTAATTCAACCACATCGCGCGTTATGATCTCTTCATCTATGGTTCCATCTACACGTTTTATCGTAAGTGTCACCTTCGTCCCTTTTGGTCCCTTGATCAATTTGACCGCATCGTCAATTCGCATTCCAACTATACTGACTGCCTCTTTCTCATCGGCTTGTTTCACTTTTAAAATGATATCACCTACTGCAACGTGTTCGCCTCTCCAGGCAGGTCCTCCGCTTATCACTTCCACGATATTGATATAGTCATTCTTTTTCTGAAGTCGGGCACCAATTCCTTCAAGTTTACCAGACATACGCAGATCGAATCGATCGCGATCCGGCGGAGCAAAATAATTGGTGTGCGGATCGAATTCTTCAACAACAGTTGTTAAAAACACGGCGAAATAATCCTTTCGTTCCAAATCATCCGAAAACTCAAAAAATTCCTTTAATGAAGTTCTGGTAGCGTTTCTCGATTTTTCTTCAAGTTCTGCAAGAGAAAGATTGTCGTTCTCTCCGGCGGTGTATTCTTTATCGTTGAATGCGGCTTCCTTTTTTCTTTCTGCTGCGGCATTCTTGTCTTCAACCAAGTCGTAATAGTTTGCAATGGTTGAAAATTTCAATTGCCATCTCCAACGTTCTTTCAATTCTTTTTTTGAAGTTGCAAAATCCAACTTGTCATAATCTACATTGATCACTTCCTTTTCGGTATAGTCAAAGGGAGTTTCCAACACTTCCTCATACAGTACTTTTGCTTCGTTCATACGTTGCGTAAAACGCTCATACACCACATTGAAAAAGCTAAGGTCTTTATTTTTTATTTGGTCGTCGATTTCAGTTTTATATTTGCTGAATTCTTCAATATCGGAAGCTAGAAAATATCTTTTGATAGGATCCAAACCGTCAATAAAATCTTCGTAAACCCCTTCCGAAAAAGTATCATCCATGTCGGCAGGATCGTAATGTCCTTTTTGAAGGACATAGGTAATGAGATCTATAAGAAGTTTATCTTTATCGGGGTCATTAAATTCTTTGGTGGTAAAACTGCAAGAAGCGGCTGCTACAAATACAGCCAAGAACAGTACTTTTAAATTCCTTTTCATTATGCGCATATCAATCGTCTTAAATTTGAGTCTCCTAAATTATAGAAAAAACCGTGCCATCAAGTTATAATGATACTAATTTTTTGTTAAACAAACTAATTATAACAACGCCTATAAAATGTGTATTTTTGTTTTTTAAAATTCACTTCAATGCCAAAAAACAGACCTCTTATTCTCGTTACTAATGATGACGGTATTACCGCTCCAGGGATTCGCGCTCTTATCGAGGTGATGAATACGCTTGGCGATGTATGCGTGGTGGCTCCGGACTCTCCTCAAAGTGGTATGGGTCATGCTATTACTATCAACAGCACCTTGTATTGTGACAGCCTTAAGGTCGAGAAAGATGCACCTCAAACCGAATACAGCTGTAGTGGTACACCGGTAGACTGTGTTAAATTAGCAGTGAATGAAATTCTTAAGCGCAAACCCGATCTTTGCGTTAGTGGTGTCAATCACGGGAGCAATTCGTCCATCAATGTAATTTATAGCGGCACCATGAGTGCAGCGGTGGAAGCCGGCACACTAGGTATTCCTTCCATCGGGTTCTCCTTGTTGGATTATAATCTGGAAGCCAATTTTGAACCCAGTAAGAAATTTATTCGGGCCATCGCTACCCAATGTCTTCAAAATGGGCTGCCAAAAGGGGTGGTCTTGAACGTGAATATCCCAAAATTAAACGGAGATAGTATCAAGGGCATCAAGGTTTGCAGGCAGGCCAATGCGCATTGGGAAGAGGAATTTGATAAACGCATGAATCCTTTAGGGCGTGAATATTATTGGCTCACCGGAAAATTTGTAAATGAAGATAAAGGGGAAGACACCGATGAGTGGGCGCTGCACAACGGTTACGTTTCGGTGGTTCCGGTTCAATTTGACCTAACAGCACATCATGCAATTGGGGATTTAAATACCTGGGATTTATCATGAAGCAGCAAATCGCCAAAGAAATAGGGGTCGGATTGCTTTTTGGATTGATTTCAAATCTAGCAGGTAGCTATTTATACCTTTTCTTTTTATCTAAAACAAAAGACTTAAGCATTGAAAGTACCTATCTGGTTGCTCTCGAACAAGATCTTCTTGGTAATATTATCGCCCTGGGTGCCTTGCTCAATTTTGTGGTTTTCTTTGTTTTTCTGAAAAAGAAACAATACTATAGAGCCCGCGGCGTGGTATTAGCTACCTTGGTTGCTGCTATTATCATATTGATCTCAAAGTTTTATTAGATGAAGTATTACCTTATAGCCGGAGAAGCTTCGGGCGATCTGCACGGAGCAAACCTCATGAAGGAGCTAAGGAAACAAGATCCCGAAGCATCCTTCAGGTGTTGGGGAGGTGACCTTATGCAACAAGCTCAAGGTGAATTGGTAAAACATTATCGCGATCTGGCTTTTATGGGATTCATTGAAGTGATACTCAATCTGGGTACCATTTTAAAGAATATCAAATTGTGTAAAACGGATATTGCTACTTTCAATCCAGATGTGATCATTTTTATCGACTATCCCGGCTTTAACCTGCGTATTGCAAAGTGGGCCAAAAAACGAGGATACCAAACACACTATTATATTTCTCCACAGATATGGGCCTGGAAAGAAGGGCGCATTAAGGACATAAAGCGCGATGTGGATGCGATGTATGTCATTCTTCCTTTCGAAAAGGATTTTTACGAAAAGAAGCATGATTTTCCAGTACATTTTGTGGGGCATCCGCTCATCGACGCTATATCCAATAGAAAACAAGTACACCCCAACGTTTTTAAAGAAGAGCAGGGCTGGGATGAACGCCCAATCATTGCGCTTCTCCCTGGAAGTAGAAAGCAAGAGATATCAAAAATGCTGCATGTCATGCTTTCTATTGTAGAAGATTTTACGGACTATCAGTTCGTCATTGCAGGGGCTCCTAGTCAGGAAGCCGCATTTTACCAGCCCTTTATTCAGCGACAAAATGTACATTTATTGCTAAACAAAACCTACGATCTGCTAAGCATTTCGGAAGCCGCCTTGGTTACTTCGGGTACTGCAACCTTAGAAACCGCTTTGTTTAAAATACCTCAGGTGGTCTGTTATAAGGGAAGTCGCATCTCTTATGAAATTGCCAAACGGGTGATCAAACTGAAGTATATTTCACTCGTCAATCTTATTTTAGATAAACAGGTCGTTACAGAGCTAATACAAGCCCAGTTTAATGCGAAGCAGTTGAAAACAGAATTGACTCATATTTTAGATCCTTACGTACGAGCCACCCTCTTTTTAGAATACTACGATCTTGAAAAAAAACTGGGTGGGAAAGGCGCGAGTGAAAAAACAGCCCAGCTAATTTTTGAAGCGATTTCTAAAACATAAGTAAATTTTTTATAGTTTTATAGCAAGAAAAGGAATTTGCCCTCTATGAATAAACTATTCCTGCTTGCCCTACTTGCTGTTTTTTTCGCCTCCTGTGGAGGATCGCGATCTACCACTTCGACCAAAGATGTTATCAATATTGAAAATGCCTCGAACAAGACCACAACGGGAAAATCCAATAGAGCTGTACGCGTAAAAAAGGTCAGAGATGCCTCCGAAGCAACCGAAGCTTCAACCAATGCTGCATTTGTAGATAACCTTATCAATGATGCGAAATCGTTTGAGGGTACGCGTTATAAATTTGGAGGAACAACCGAGAAAGGAATGGATTGCTCCGGTTTGGTTTATACAGTATTCAAGAAACAAGACATATTGATGCCCCGTATTTCAAGAGATATGGCTACAAAAGGTGTTTCTGTATCATTGAAAGAAGTTATAAGCGGCGATTTGGTCTTTTTTAAAACAAGCAAGCGAAACACTATTAATCATGTAGGCTTGGTCGTTGAGAACAAGCGAGGCGAGATCTTCTTTATTCATTCTACCACATCGAGAGGCGTGATTATTTCGTCCATGGAAGAGGCATACTGGAAAAAGGCCTTTGTGGAAGTACGCCGTATTATTTAAACTCGTATCTTAGAGCAGCTTCCCGGTTTATTTTAAACATTGTTTAGAATACTGGGATGAAATTTATTAACTATACGGTTGTAAAACTTTCGATTTTCCTCACACTGGGAATCATTGTTGCCCACTATTTCCCTTTTTCCCCTTCTGTTATTTTTTTCATCGCAATAGGTAGTTTTGCGCTACTCCTTGTTAGTTGGTTTACTTCAAAAAGGCAACTTCAGCCTTCTGTTTTCTTCGGAATTAGCGCCTATTGCTGTTTTTTTTGTATAGGCGCTTTAAACTACAGCCTTCGCCTACCCGAATTTCAACCGAACCATTATGCCAAAACGATTGTTGTAAATACTCCTCAAACGCTTCAGCTAAAAATTAAAGAAGTGCTTAAACCGGATCTTTTTAATCAAAAATATATAGCCCAAGTAGCCGTCTTGGATGGTAAAAAAACGTCCGGAAGGGTGCTCCTTAATGTTCAAAAAGATAGTTCGAATGTTCGATTCACCATCGATGATATCCTCTTAGTCGTTTCTGAAGTAGTAGAAGTCCCTGAACCGCTCAATCCGTATCAGTTTAACTATTCAAACTATCTAAAAACCTTGGACGTACATCATCAACTTAGGATAGCTTCAGGTGATATTATAACAAGCTTGAGTGGCATCTGGACCCTTCGTGGTTTGGCCGAAACCTTCCGAAGTCAATTGATAGAAAAACTTCAAGAAACAAAATTAAAAACAGATGAAAGAGCCATTGTTCAAGCATTGGTACTGGGATACCGCAACGATATCGACAAGGAAGTCTATGAAGCCTACGCAGCAGCAGGAGCCATTCACATTTTGGCGGTTTCAGGATTGCACGTAGGTATTTTATATGTATTGCTATCGGGTTTATTAGGCCCCTTAAACCGCTTTCGAAGGGGAGCTTTATTCAAAAGCCTTTTCATCCTGTGTCTACTTTGGTGTTTTGCCCTGGTTGCGGGTTTGTCACCTTCGGTTGTACGTGCCGTTACTATGTTTTCATTCTTCAGTATTGCAAAGGCTAGTCGACGGCCTACCAATAGTATTAACACCTTGTTTCTTTCTTATTTCACACTATTGCTTATCACCCCGCATTGGCTATTTCATGTTGGATTTCAATTGAGCTACCTCGCCGTATTCTTTATACTTTGGATACAGCCTAAGCTATACCAAATGTATTTTCCCAAGAATTACCTGTTAAAAAAGGTTTGGAGCATTTTTACGGTTACCATGGCGGCACAGTTGGGGATAGTTCCCCTTAGCCTGTATTATTTTCATCAATTCCCGGGATTGTTCTTGTTGACAAATTTAGTTGTACTCCCCCTATTGGGTCTCTTATTGATGGGAGGCATCGTTGTGGTGGTCCTCGCTGCCTTCAATATACTTCCTGAAGCCATTACAACTTCTTTTAATTTCTTGGTTGAATTGCTGAACCGTTTTATTGGTTGGATTGCCCAACAGGAGGCCTTTTTATTTGAAGATATCTCCTTTTCAGAAGCAAGGGTAATTACGAGTTATTTAGTCATCACCTCCCTGCTGCTCATGTGGAAAAAATTCAGTCCCCGCCGTTTGATTTACAATTTGCTGTGTCTCGGTTTATTTTTTGGAGTCCTCCTGTTCGAAAAGAAACACTACTCACAGCAGCAGCTGGTGGTATTTCAGAAAAACCGACAAACTCTTCTTGGCTACAAAAATGGTGAGAGCTTGCTTTTATTCGGAAGTGATACGACTTCGAATCAAAAAAATAAGTATCCGATAAAAAGTTATCTGGTGGCACAACACATTACCCAAATTTCAGAAACAGCCATTCCGTTATACCTTAGGTTTAAGAATAAAAAAATACTGATTTTGGATAGTTTGGGCGTTTATCCAACTTCAGAACCTATTGATATCGTCGTATTCACCAAAAGTCCTAAACTACATCTCGATCGATTGCTGGATTCCCTACAGCCAGATTTGATTGTGGCAGATGGTAGCAATTATCCCTCCTATGTGTCTCGTTGGAGAACGACCTGTGAAAAAAGAAAACTCCCTTTTCACCATACCGGTTCAAAAGGAGCATTTGTCTTAGAGTAGCGTATATCGTAATTCTATTTCTTAAAAGGTATACTTAAAATTATCCTGATACTTTTGCCAGGCCTCTGCGGTTGTAAGTTTCTTATAATCATCATTGGCGATCATTTTAAGATAGATCTCTAATTGTTGTGGTGTTTTATACCCGGGCACGGCCTGTATAAGCTCTCCATCTTCCTTAAAGAAAACTAAACTTGGATAGCCTCTAAGTTTTAAGGCATCGGCAAAGAAATGCGTTGCGTTGCGTCCCTTTCTACCTTCCTGATAATTCGGATTGGTATAGGTAAAATCCTGAAAAGTGATCTTTTCTGTGCCTTCGGCGTTAAACTTTACGGCGTAGTAATTCTTATTGATAAATTCGATCACATCCTTATCACTAAAGGTGTTCTTGTCCAATAATTTACAGGGGCCACACCAGGTGGTGTAAACATCCATAAAAATCTTTTTGGGCTGTCTCTTCTGTGCGGCCAAGGCGTCATTCATAGTCATCCAGTTGATCTGCTGGGCAGACACACTTGTAATCGTTAAAAGTAATACGAACAGTAGATATTTCTTCATTGCAACTATATTTGGTCTAAAATCTTATAACAAAAAACGTTCCACAAAATGGAACGTTTTTTTACGATTTGTATTGTGTTTAACGCACTCCGTGCATTAGTTTTTTGATTACAGGATACAGTAAGGCAGACAAGACTCCAAGCCCTACTGCAACGGCTGTCAATAACCAGAAGAAGTAACTCAGTCCTTCTGTTTGAGCAATACCTTCGGAGGCTTCTCCAAAGACACCGGCCAACTTCATTCCAATAGCAACTGCCAAATACCAAATACCAAACATCATGGCTATCATACGTCCGGGCACCAGTTTACTCACGTAGGACAAGGCTACCGGTGAGACACAAAGTTCACCCATGGTGTGGAAAAAGTATACTAGGATCAACCATATCATACTAACTTTAGCCGTTTCGGCTCCTACGGCAATGTCTCCAGCACCAATGGCAACACAGGCCATCCCGATCCCCAGGAGTATCATTCCTAAGGCATATTTCATATTGGCGTTAGGATTGTATTTGCTTTCCCACCATTTAGAAAATAAGGGTGCCATCGCGATTATAAACAAAGAGTTTAACACACCAAACCAAGAGGCAGGTACTTCAGCAATATCCTTTAAAAATTCGGTATACAGCATCCATATCGCGATTCCCCAAATAATGACGAAACTCGTTGCTAAGAAGATATTAGAAGCCGCATATTTTGCAAAGGTCTTCTTAAATAACAACCACAATACCCATGAAATAATTCCCAAAGGTATTAGCGTCATCAAAGAGTTTACTACTTTAAAAATCATAGCCGAATCACCCTCTAAAACACGTTGGGTATAGTCTCTTGCAAAAATGGTTAAAGAACCGGGTGCTTGTTCAAAAATTGCCCAAAAGAAGATGGTAATAAAGGCAAAGAACACCACAGCGAGCATCCTATCACGGATTATACGAGTATATTTAGGAATTCTTATGACCAGCAAGAGTATAAAAATCAACAATGCGGCCAGTATCACAAGATTCGATCCATCAAGTCCGAAGGCAGAAAAATCAAAAAGGTTATAGGCTCCCTCGCTGATCTTGGAAACAGGATCGTTTAAAATCCAGGCTAATCCTAAAATCGCCGCTATCACTATAAGTCCAAGTTGGAAAGGTGTAAACGGATTTAGTTTGGTTTCGTCGGTTTGTAGTTCTTCTGCGATTTTTTCGGCTTTAACCGGTTTCAATCCAATCTTTCCAAAGATATTTTGAGCCAACCAAAACTGTAGCAAGCCAAACAACATAAAGATACCGGCCACACCAAATCCCCAGCTCCAGCCTACTTTCTCTCCCAGGTAACCACATAACAATATACCTAAAAAGGCGCCTGCATTCACTCCCATATAAAAAATGGTATACGCACCATCCTTCTTTTCGGGCTTGTCGACATACATTTCAGAAATAATAGAGGTCATATTCGGCTTAAAAAAACCACTTCCAAATACCAAAAGTGTAAGACCGGTGTAGATAAAGAAAGATGTTTCCAAGGCCATGCACGCATGCCCTAATGTCATTAATAATGCGCCTATTACCACCGCCCAACGATAGCCAATTTTCTTATCGGCCATATAACCCCCCAATAAGGTGGAGAGATAGACCAACGAAGTATAGGTGCCGAAAATAGCAAAGGCATGTTCACGAGGCCAACCCCAACCGCCATCCAAAAGAGAGGCCGTAAAGAACATCACCAATAGGGCACGCATTCCGTAATAAGAAAAACGCTCCCACATTTCGGTAAAGAACAGTACAAATAGTCCGGCCGGATGGCCTATAACTTTATCTTTAAATAGATTTTCAACGTCTGTATTCATAACATATAAATTTAAAACCTATTAATTAATATCCTTATCGGCTACTTCGTAACCTTCGGTTTCTAACATCTCGCGTTCGTTGTCTTCAGCACCATGTGTAAGATGCTCTAATTTCTTTCTGAATAGCATCACGAGTAGTCCGAAAATCACACAAAACACTGCGATACCAGTAAAAATGGTATACTCACCTAGGCTCTCTGAAGCTTCTCCCAACAATCCGGCGAGTTTGTTTCCGAAACCGGTCATTGCAAAATAAACACCCATCATTAAGGATGCATATTTTAGAGGAGCTAACTTAGTGATATAGGATAGTGCCACCGGAGAAATACATAATTCACCAACGGTATGGAATAAGTAAGCCAAAACTAACCAATACATTGCTGAAGAACCATTAGACTCATATTGTCCTGCTGCGGCAGTCATAAAGAAGAATCCTGTACCCATAATGATTAACCCAACGATCATCTTAAACAATGATGAGGATATTTTTCCCTTTAGTTTTCTAGATGCCCAATAGGCCGCTACGGTTGTCCCCAAGAAGATAATAAACATGGCATTCAACGATTGGAACCATGATGCAGGAACTTCCCAACCCATCAACATTCGGTTGGTTTTTTCTGAAGCATAGATATTCATTAAACCTCCAGCTTGTTCGAAGGCTCCCCAAAAAACAATCACCAATAAGAAGGATATAAACAATACAATTACTCTGTCTTTTTCAATCTTGGTAAGTGGTCGCTTCATGGCCGCCTTTTCTTCTTCGTTTTCTGAAGCACCCGTATAATTACCCACTAATTTTAAATGTTTTTGTCCTGCCAAATACTGAATAAGACCCAAGGCCATACCAATTCCTGCCAATCCGAAACCATAATGCCAACCGTGTACTTCTCCAACATAACCAACGATCAAACTGGATAGAAATGCACCAATATTAATTCCTATATAAAAAATAGTAAAACCCTTATCTCTTCGGATATCGCCATGTTGGTACAAACCACCTACCATGGTCGAAATATTCGGCTTCAACAATCCCACACCGGCAATGATCAAACCTAAACCTGTATAGAAAGCATACATTTCTTCAACAGCGAGAATACTATGTCCTAAAACCAAGAGTATCCCACCATAGAGCACCGATTTCTTTTGTCCTAAAAACTTATCTGCGATCCAACCACCAGGAATAGAAGCCACATACACTAACATGGTATACCATCCGTATAGAGCCAAGGCTTCTCCATTCGTCCAACCCAATCCCGCATTAGCATCGGTAGTTGCCCCTACAAGGTATAATACAAGTATGGCACGCATCCCGTAATAAGAGAATCGTTCCCACATTTCTGTGAAAAAGAGGACATAAAGTCCTACCGGATGTCCAAATAGTTGTTTCTGATTTTGGAGAGTTGTCGACATAGTGATTGTATTTAGTTAGAATTTATAGTTGCTAGTTCTTAATTTGAATAAGTTGCTCCTTTGGATCGCCCAAGGTTTCATGGATAAACTTGGTCATTTTCTTGAATAAGTGTAGGCG
>NZ_JAIOHK010000044.1 GCF_019913785.1 Altibacter sp. | reverse complement strand
CCTTCGGTATCTTCTCCTGTGATCCTATTTTTTACAGAATCCTTGGCCATCATATAGTTGATGGTTATGTGCTTCCCGACATCCCGAATAAATCCCAGAAACGAAAACTCCTTCATCCAGTCGTAATTATTCACCATAACTGCTTCGTTCTTCGCTCCCGAAGAAAAATCTAAAAACTGCGATAATTGCTTCCGCACACATTCTTGATTATGCCTAAGGGTCTTTTCATCGAGTAGATTTCGCTCGCTCGATTTACCTGAAGGATCACCAATCATCCCGGTAGCTCCGCCCACCAATGCAAAGGGTTTATGACCACAACGTTGGTAAAACGCCAATAACATAATTGGAACTAGGTTTCCTATATGTAGAGAGTCTGCCGTAGGATCAAACCCCACATAGGCAGCACGCATCTGTTCCATAAGGTGTTCTTCGGTATCTGGCATCACATCGTGAACCATCCCTCTCCATTGTAGTTCTTCAACGAAATTTTTCAGTTGCATTTTAAAGGTTTTACGCAAAGATAGGTGGAAGTAGGAAAAGAGGAAAGCGTATTGTTAAAAATACGAATGAAAACAACCCGAAGACGCTACAGTTTTTCCTGAAGCATAAATTCCCAACTATATTTCCGCAATAACTAGTAACTTCGCCGTATGATACTAGTAACAGGGGGCACCGGTTTGGTAGGTTCACATTTGTTGTTTTCGCTGCTGCAAAACAACCAAAAAGTACGTGCAACACATAGAGCCAGCAGTGACCTGGAACTCGTGAGAAATGTATTTTCCTGTTTTACTTCGGAAGCGGATGTCCTTTTTAACAAGATCGAATGGGTAGCGGCAAATATGACCGATATTCCAGCTTTAACCGATGCCTTTGTGGACATCACCTATGTATATCATTGCGCCGCTTATATTAGTTTTAATCCGAAACACTACCGCAAACTCAAGAAATCGAATGTGGAAGGCACCGCGAATATTGTCAATTTATGTCTTGCCAATAAAGTTCAAAAATTGTGCTATGTAAGTTCGGTAGCCACCTTAGGAAGGTGCACCAATGGTGAACTTATCGATGAAGAAACCGCATGGAATCCCGAAGACGACAACAGTGTCTATTCCATCAGCAAATACGGTGCTGAACTCGAAGTTTGGCGCGGTACCCAGGAAGGTCTCAATGCTGTGGTAGTAAACCCCGGAGTCATTTTGGGAGAAGGCCCGCGAAACTCGGGTAGTGGCATCATCATTAAAAGTGCTTCCAAAACCACAGCTTATTACACTTCGGGAGGGATGGGTGTAGTAGATGTAAAAGATGTGGTTTCGGTGATGATACAATTAATGCAAAGCCCTATCACTAATCAAAAATATATTTTGGTTGGGGATAATTTGTCGTATCGCGAATTGCTTTCAGAATTGGCAATTCATTTTTCAAAAAAACAACCGCATAAGAAAATTCCAAAATGGGGTTTTACCCTGTTTCGAATTGGAGATTGGTTGTCCTCAAAACTGTTGGGAACAAAACGAAAATTGTTAAAATCGACCGTAAATTCTATGTATAAGACCTCTTTTTACGATGCCTCGAAAGTAAAGAAGGAATTGGATTTCGAATTTACTCCCTATCAAGAGACCGTTAAAAGGGTGGTGACAAATTTTAAAAAGAATAGTTAATTGGCATCGGTTTCAACGGGGTCTACAAGCCCCGACTGTGCCTTTATCGAGTCCTTTTCTAAGGCGGCCTCCGCCTGTTTTATCTTAAAGAGATCAATGCTGTCTTTCTTTGTTTCCAATTGAAGTAAGCGTTGTTCCACCTCTTCAAACAACGACAAATATTCGTTCAAGTTGGCCGTATAATAGGCATTACTTCGCACAAATTGCAGACTGTCTATATCATACCTTGTATAGAAGACCGAATCTAATACCACTCCGTTATCTGTTATTACCTTTAAATTTATGCTGCGAGCCGCGTTCATCACATAGGCATCGGTAAATATATCGACCATCTTGTCTCTTGGGATCAAGTCCTCCGGTCTTTCGGGCCGCTTTACATCTTGGCATCCCATGAACACAAACACCATCGTCAAGTAAAGAAAACTCCTCATCCTCTATTAAAAGTTAAACGTTCGCCTTTTCCTTGGGTGAGGTATTTTCCGTTTTCGTATACCAGGGCTCCATTGACCAGCGTATGTGTTACTCGCGATGTAAAGGTAGTACCTTCAAAAGGCGACCAGCCACATTTATAGGCAATGTTCTCTTTGTTGACCGTCCAAGGAGCGTTGGGATCTACCAAAACCAAATCGGCCTTGAACCCTCTTTTTATATATCCTCTATCCTTAATCTGAAATAATATCGCAGGGTTATGCGCCGTTTTCTGAACAATTTTTTCTACCGAAATTCGCCCTCGGTGATGCATTTCAAATAAGGCTTCTAGGGCGTGTTGTACCAATGGCCCTCCCGAAGGCGCTTTGGTATACACATTATCTTTTTCCTGAAGCGTATGTGGAGCGTGATCTGTCGCGATCACATCGATACGATCATCATTAAGGGCTTTCCAGAGTCCTTCACGGTCTTTTTCAGATTTTACCGCCGGATTCCATTTAATTTTGGTGCCTTTGGTAGC
>NZ_JAIOHK010000043.1 GCF_019913785.1 Altibacter sp. | reverse complement strand
AGAAGCTTGAATAACCGTTCCGCAGTATTCACTTCCACCATTAGTTGTAAGTGAGAATAGTTCTTTTGATACGTCGTCTAAGTCTTCGGTAAAACTTAGAATCTTACGAATATAGCCATCTCTCGAATTTAGATTGTCATTTCCATATTCATAAAGTGCAATTTGAAGATTTGGTCTTTCATTTCGACATTTTGCATAGGACAGTTCATTGACAATTTCCCAAAGCTGTGCCTTGGCCTGGTCTATCAAACCATCCATGCTATTGCTTGTGTCCAATAATAAAGCAACCTTGATATGATGTGCTTTAATCAAAGGGGAATCGCCTTCTATTGGGGTAACATTGTCTGCAAGTGGCTTCGATATATCTGCACGGCAGGATAATGCGGCCATACAAGTAATGAGTAGCATTAATAAGTGTAACTTTTTCATAGCTTGAATTGTTTTTAATTTGCGCTGTAAACCTACCTTGAACTATTTTAATGAAAAACTGTGATTGAGGGAACACCCCTTATTGATTAGGGAATCAATATTTTTGATTAGCTAAGTTCAATTTCAAGAGGTATATCTCTTAAAATTTGGCAATTGGCCATTTTAACAAGTCAGTCAAAGTGCGTATGTTTACACTTTAAAGTCAATGATGAAAGCGTTTTCAATTATACTTCTTGCTATAATCCTACTGGTGTCAGGGGGTCTGTTTTCACAGACAAATCGAGATGCCAGGGCTTCTTTTTTGCTCAAAGGAAAGGTGATTGATGCCGAAACCTATTCTCCGATTTCAAGAGTTAATGTGGAGATTTTGGGTGGGAGTTATACGACTACAAATAATGCAGGAGAGTTTAGTATTTCGGCAAAGGTGGGGGATGAATTAATTATACGGAGTGATGACTTTAAAACAGTGTATTATGTGATTAAGGATCAGCAGCGTATTACGGTTGAAGTTCATAAATCGGAAGAACAAACCATTCCGTTAAAAACAACCACCAGCAGAAAGTCACAAGACCTTTTTAAGATTTATATCGATTCCTCGAATTATTTTCTAAAGAAGAACGCACAAAAGAGCATCGAATATGTCACAAGGGCCTTAGAAGCTGTCCGAAGCAAAACAGCGACCAACGATCAGAATGCCACTGCATTTTCCACCTTGGGGGATATCAATTTGTATTGGGGACAGGGCGATTTGGCCGTAAACAACTACAAGCGAAGTATTGAAGCCAGTCCGAGGGTTGACACCCGCATTAAGTTGGCTTCCGCTTTTATGAATAACAAGAATTATCAGGAGAGTATTTCGGTATATAAAGAACTTTTAAAGGAAAAGCTTACCAATTACCAAAAAGTAGAAGTTTTTGAAGGCCTTGGCGATACCTACAAGGCAATCAACGACCCGGTGAAGAGTGTGTTCAATTATCAACAAGCACTAGATATTGCCAATACGCATAAGATAACACCTAAAATAACCGATTTAAATTCGAAAATTGGAGCGGCCTATGCTCAGGGTGGAGCGGTGCAAGAGGCAACGCAATATTTCGATAATTCGTTGAATTTGGCAAAGAAGGAAAATAAAAAAAGAGCTGTTGCCGAAAAAAATAAGGTAGCCGATTTTTACAATCAGAACCGAGATTTTGAAAAGGAGATTCAGTTGCGGGAGGAAGCGCTGGACGAGATAAAATCATTGGATGATACCGAAGAAGAAGATATTAATAGCCCGCTTACCGCACAGCGCCAAAATTATAAAATTGCCAATGCCTATGTAGGTCAGGAAAAATATATAGAGGCCATTCCGTATCTCGAAAAGAGTATTACCGAAGCAGATAAAAAGGAAGACCTCGTTGTGCAAAAAGATGCTACAAGGAAACTTTCAGAAATCTACAGAGATATAGGCGATTTTGGAAAAGCTGCTGAAAGTTATGAACGGTATGTGGAAGTTGTGGATGAGTTGTACATTAAAAAAGAACAGGAGATCTCACAAGCAGCGCGTTTCAGCAAAGAAATTGCCTTAAAGCAAAACCGAATTATTAGCCTTGAAAGTGAGCGAGAGCTTAACGAAAGCAGATATCAATTGGCTTTCGAGAATCAAGAACTTATTGAAAAGAATAATCGAGTTCAAAAATGGATCATCGGCTCCCTGATTCTGATTGCCTTGTTGTTTTTACTTGTTGCCTATACGCAGTTCAAGAGTGTTAAACAACAAAAATATGCAAACAATCTACTGGCATTGAAAACACTCAGAACACAAATGAATCCGCATTTTATATTTAATGCACTCAATTCGGTGAATAGTTTTATAGCTACTAACGACGAGCGAGCTGCCAATAAATATTTGAGTGATTTTTCACAATTAATGCGTTCGGTGTTGGAGAATAGTGATGAAGATTTTATTCCCCTAGCCAAAGAAATCGAACTACTGGAATTATATGTGAAATTGGAGCATTCCCGTTTTCAGAATAAGTTTGATTATACTATCGAAATAGATGAAGGATTAAAGGTTGGCGAGTTTGTCATTCCTCCTATGTTACTACAACCCTATGTGGAAAATGCGGTATGGCACGGACTTCGATACAAGGAAGAGAAAGGGCTTTTGGCCATTCATTTTCAGCAGGTAGATTCAGAAACGGTAAAAATCACCATTACCGATGATGGTATAGGAAGGAAAAAATCGAAAGAACTAAAGACCGAACACCAAAAGAAACAGAACTCTAAAGGGATGGGAAATATCCAAAAACGAATTTCTATTTTAAATGAAATGTATAAAGATAGGGTGGATGTAACCGTGGAGAATGTATATGAAAATGAAGAAGGAACCCGAGTAGTACTTATTTTAAAGAAAGACTAAATGAATTTACGCGCAATTCTGGTTGAGGACGAGGAAAATAGTAGGGAGATCCTGCGTAATTACCTGTCAAAATATTGTCCCAAAGTGCAATTATTGGGTGAGGCATCAAATGTCGAAGAAGCCTTGGTGCTTATACGAAACAACGATCTCGATCTGGTGTTTCTCGATGTGGAAATGCCCTATGGCAATGCCTTCGATCTATTGGACAAAGTAGGCGATCGCCAGTTCGAAACGGTTTTTGTGACTGCCTATAATCACTATGCCATCGATGCGCTGAACGCCCATGCTTCGTATTATTTGCTGAAACCTATATCGATCGATAAATTGATTGAGGCTGTGGATTATGTTTCAGAAATCAAAGAAAAGGAAAACAGCCTTCAGAATGCGGTTTTAAAGCCCGTACAGGCACAGGTGACCGGAAAGATAACGATTCCGCTGCAAAACGGGTTTGAGGTGCTTCAGATAGAAGATATCCTCTATTGTCAAGCCGATGACAATTATACCAATATCTTTTTAAAGGATAAGAAAAGACTCGTGAGTAAAACATTGAAGTATTTTGAAGATACACTGAATGGCAGTGGGTTCGCCAGAGTCCATAAATCGTATTTGGTCAATGTAAATGCGATCACCGAGTACAAAAAAGGAAAAGGGGGCAGTGTGGTGTTGAGCAACGGGAAGCAGATTATGGTGAGCCCTTCAAAGAAGAAAGAACTATTGGCTTATTTCAGTTAAACCTTATAGTATGATAATCAAACCTGTGAATGGAAAAGCTCCGAAGATTCCAGCCAATTGTTTTATTGCCGAAAATGCTACCATTGTAGGAGATGTGCTTATGGGAAATGAATGTAGTGTCTGGTTTAACGCCGTAATTCGCGGGGATGTCCATTATATAAGAATGGGAGATCGGGTAAATGTACAAGATGGCGCGGTGATTCATGCAACCTTCCAAACATCACCTACAAACATTGGCAATAATGTATCAATTGGGCACAATGCGATTGTCCATGGATGTACCGTGCACGACAATGTGTTAATTGGTATGGGAAGCATTGTTATGGACGATTGCGTGATAGAAAGTAATTCGATTATTGCGGCCGGTGCTGTAGTGACCAAGAATACGCGGGTTGAATCGGGAAGTATCTATGCGGGTATTCCTGCCAAAAAAGTAAAAGACATCAGCGAAGAACTACTCCGTGGTGAGATTCATAGAATAGCCGAAAACTATGTGAAGTATTCGAGTTGGTTTAGCGAGTAATTAGAATTCCATTTTTGTTACTGAAATGTCCTCAGAGTATTCAGATAAAAGCATGGCCAATGTGTCGATCTTAGCATTGCTGAAAAACTGGAGGTTTGGCTTCACAGTACGTTCATTTAATAAGCCGTGTCTCTCCAACAAAATTTTAGTCTGTCGTGCCACTGCTTCCCCCGAATCAATTATGGTAACATCATCAGGCAGCAATTCCTTAAGCTGCGAAACGATATAAGGGTAATGTGAACAGCCCAAAACCAGATAGTCTACGTTAGCGTCGATAAGTTGTTTTGCATATATATGGAGCAACCTATGCATTTCAGGACTTTCCAGCTTGCCCTCTTCGATAAGTGGAACCAATCCTTCGCCTACGATTTCGAGTACCGAAATGTCCTTGGCAAATTCATAAGAGGTCCTGTGGAAGAGTATGCTACTCAGGGTTCCTTTTGTGGCCAAAATTCCGACGCTCTTGGTCTTCGTTTTAAGGGCTGCCGGTTTAATAGCGGGTTCAATGCCAATAATAGGCACCTCGTATTTGGAACGTAATGTCGCGATGGCATTTGTTGTTGCTGTGTTACAAGCCACAACAATTAGTTTGCATCCCAATTTTAATAAGGCATCGGTGTTTTTTATGCTTAAGGAAGTAATTTCCTCTGCCGACTTATACCCATAGGGGGCATTCTTACTATCGGCCAGATAAATTGTATTCTCATAGGGTAAGAGTTCGTGGATTTTCTTCCAGATAGAAGTTCCACCAACACCCGAATCGAAAACACCTATGGGAGCCTGTTTGTTCATTTGTATAAAAATAAAAACTGCCCTCCAATAAGAAGGGCAGTTTTACAATTATTTTTTAGAGGGATTGATTAGATTCCCAATTCTTTTTTAACATCTGCTAACAAATCGTATCCATCGGCAAGGATTACTCCGTTACCTGTTGCAGAGTCCATCACATACTGATATCCTTTTGCTCTTGCTACTTTTTGAATGGCAGCACGTGCTTTTTCTAAAAGCGGTTGGAAGATATCGATTTCTTTTTGCTGAAGGTCTTTTAGGGCTTGTTGTCTGTAAGCACCAATATTGTTCTGCATTCCCTGTACTTCTTGTACGCGCTTTGCATTTTCTTCTTCCGTTTTTGAATCGGCTTCACCTTCGTATTGTTTCACTTTGTTATCAAGCTCTTTTGCCATTGCTTTGATTTCAGTATCATATGTTTTCTGAAGTTTCTCAAGCTGACTTTGCGCTGCTTTCATTTCAGGCATCGCTTCAACCAGTGCTTGTGTGTCTATATGCGCTATTTTTGATTGGGCATTTACAAAATTGGTAGCACCAACAAAAAGCAACACGGCTACTGCAAATAATTTAAATTTTTTCATTGTAATAGTATTAAATTTAGTGTTATGATTATTAAGGGTTATTGTTTTAGTTTCCGCCGCCGTCGTCTTCTTCCTCTTCTTTTCCGTCTCCGTCACCTGTAGGAGGAATATCATTTTTATTATTACGGGCGTTTAATATAGAATCTTTTCTACGCTGTCTTTCATCAAGTAATTTTTGGCGTCTGGCATCAAATTCGGCTTTTTTGGCAGCACGGATAGAATCACGAACTCGTTGACGTTCCTCCATCATTTTCTCACGATCATTTTTCTTGTCTTCCAACGCTTTTTCTCTTTCGGTTACTTCTTTATCTTCTTCCATAGATAAATTGTCCCTAACTTCAATCTCTCGCTTTTCTTTTTTATTGGTAGCTTCTGTTCGTTTTGCCGCACGGTTGATACTACGCAATACTTGATCGCTGATATCATTTCTTTCGGCGGCAAAAAGCATTACAACATCTGCCGATTTATCAAAAATGAAATCGTATTTTTTTGCTTCGGCAATCTCTTGTACAATATTGAAAACTTGATCCTGAATAGGCTGCACTAATTGTCTCCTTTGAATCATCAAGTCACCATTTGGACCAAAACGGTCTTGTTGGTACTGAAGCATTTCATCTTCTTCAATTTTAATTTCTTCCTCGCGTTCTTCAATAAGTTCTTTCGTAAGCAATACGCGTTCGTTGCTTAGGTCGAGCTTCATTTGATCGATCGCTTTTTGTTTTTTATCAATATCCTGTTTCCAGCGTTGTACTTTTCCTTCGAGCTGAGTAGCTGCTTCGGTGTATTCGGGAACGCTTTCGAGAATATATTCCATATCAATATATCCAATACGAACGCCTCTCTGCGCATTTGCTGAAAAGCTAAAGCACAAAAGTACGAGCGCGGAAAAAAGTAATTTTGTAGTTTTCATAATTGTTGGTTGTTGTTTAAGAAAATATCGTGCCAAATTTAAAATTGCTGTCCAATAATAAAGTGGGTTTCCCATCCATTTTTTTCAATTCCTCCAAGGACCGGATCAAATCCGTATCCAAAATCGATCCCCAATAATCCGAACGCAGGCATAAATATACGTAATCCTACGCCAGCAGACCTACTTATATTAAATGGATTATAATTTCTAAATCCATCGTAAGAAGCACCGCCTTCTGCAAATCCAAGTACATAAATAGATGCCAATTGCTTTAAAGTAATTGGATACCTTAATTCTAACGAAAATTTATTATAAATGGTATTTCCATCATTGCTAGAAAGTGATTGGTTAGGATATCCTCTTAACTGAATCACCTCTCTTCCGTCCAAACTAAAGGATCCCAGACCGTCTCCACCTACGTAGAATCTTTCAAAAGGAGGGATTCCTCTACTGGTGTTGTACGCGCCTAAAAACCCAAATTCGGTATTGGTCCGAAGCACTAGGTCATCTATTAATTTGGTATACCAAGTTCCCTTGAATTTGATTTTGTAGTATTCAAGAAATTTAAATCGCTCTTGATCTATTTCGGCAATTCGTTCGCGGGCATCCGTATAGTCCACATCGGTTTGAGCGATATTATTGAGTACCTCACGCTCATTTGCCAAATTTTTATAATTCACACCGTTAAACGCCGAATACGGAGGTGTTAGCTTTGCCGTAATACTAAATTCCGACCCAGATTTTGGATAAATTGGATTCGTCGCTGTATTGTTACGGCTAAGCCCTATGGTATAGGCTACGTTATTTGAATAACCATCCCCAAAGGTGAATAAACCTGTGTTGTAATTTTTCAGATTGTAATGCTGATAACTAATTGCTTGTGATAAGGTAAAATAATCATCGGGCCATTGCAATCTTTTGGCAATTCCAACCGAACCACCCGTAATAAGGAAACTCCTACTTTTATCGGCCTCTCTATTTCTATAGTCATAAAAATACTGAATGGTATGTGAAAAAGAGGTGCTTAATTGTACCGGTTTTTTTCCGCCAAGCCATGGCTCTACTAGTGAAAGGCTATAAGTTTGATAAAAACTACTTGCCTGTGCCCGTAGGGAAAGCTTTTGACCATCACCCATTGGGAGAGGTTTGTATGCTTCACCGTTTAAAATATTACGCAACGAGAAGTTGTTGAAGGATAATCCCAATGTTCCAACAAATCCACCACCACCGTAACCTCCTTGCAATTCGATCTGGCTAGCGCCTTTCTCAACGACCGAATATTCCATATCCAAGGTGCCGTTGTTGGCATCTACGTTCTTGAAGTTCGGGCCAATTTGCTCAGGATCGAAATATCCTAATTGCCCTAATTCGCGTATCGTTCTTACCACATTCCGCTTGCTGTATTTTTGTCCGGGGCGCGTGCGTAATTCACGGTAAATTACGTGGTCATTGGTCTTGTCATTTCCAACAACGGTGATATGATCGAAATACGCAATCTTACCTTCAATGATACGAATTTCAAAATCTATGGTGTCATTTCGAACGGCCACTTCAACAGGATTTATCTTAGAGAATAGGTATCCGTTGTTTTGGTATAGGTTGGTAAGGTCGTTAGCTTCAGGATCTGAATTATCTTCAATTCGTTCCTGTAACAAAACACCATTATACACTTCCCCTTTTTTTATTCCTAAGACCTGTCGCAATACATTGTCTGTATAGACACTGTTTCCTATAAATCGAATATCACCAAAATAATATTTTTGCCCTTCTTCAATATTGAGTTTCAGTTTGATATTGCTTTCATTCCTAACAATAAGTGTATCGCTCAAGATACGGGCATCTCTAAATCCGTTCGATTTGTATTTGGTAATAATGGAAGCTTTGTCTTCTTCAAAACCATCCTCACTGTACTTTGATCTTTTCCAAAAGCGAATAAAATTCTTTCTTTTCACATTCTTCATGGATCTTCGCAGCTTCCCTTTGGTTAACTCTTGGTTGCCCTCAAACTCCAAAGAAGATACTTTTACGCGTGCTCCTTTGTCAATACTAATTGACATGTCTCTTCCCACTTCAACGCCAGTCGAATCTACATTTGGGGAGGTAGTAATAATGACCTGTGTGTTCAGGAAACCATTCTTACGGTATTTATTTGCAATATTGTTCTTGGTCGTGGTGAGAAGGTTTTTAGTGATCTTAACACCCGAATTTAAATTGTTCTCTTTAATAATTTCTTTGACTTTCCCTTTTCTAAGACCATGGATCGTAATCTTATTAAGTTTTGGGAGTTCAACAATATATAATTCCAGATCAACTAAGTCACCATCGATATTGGTGACGTAGAAAGCAATATCACTAAAGAGGTTCTGTTCCCAAAGCTTTTTTGTGACTGCGCTCAGTTTTTCACCGGGAATGTATAATCGATCCCCTTCTTTAAGTCCGGTAAAAGCGATAACGGTTTGTTCGTTGAAGCTTTGCTCTCCGGTAACTTCTATTTTGTTAATGGTATATTTTCGACCGCTGTCGAGTTCTTTTTGTTGTGCAGCAACGTTAAAAACTGAAAGTATTGTAAATAGAAAAATACAATAAAACTTTTTGTAAATATGCACTTGCGGACTATTCTTTAAGCTGCTCACTGGTTTTTCCAAATCTTCTTTCTCTGTTTTGATAATTTAATATTGCTTCAAAAAGATGGTCTTTAGTATAATCTGGCCAAAGGGTCTCTGTAAAGTACAATTCGGCATAAGCAATTTGCCAAAGAAGAAAATTACTAATACGTTGCTCACCACTGGTGCGTATAAGTAGATCAACATCTGGTAAATTTTGCGTGTAAAGATGATTATTAATTACCGTTTCATCAATATTTTCGGGCGAAATTAGGTTATTTTTAACTTTATGACTAATCTCTTGGACAGTTTTTGTCAATTCTTCTCTAGAACCATAGCTCAGCGCCAATGTCAAAGTCATTCGGCTATTGTTTTCGGTCTTTTTGATAACGTCTAGAAGCTCTTTGTATACTTTCTTCGGAAGGGATTCCAGATTGCCAATTGCATTGAGTTTAATGTCATTCTCCTGAAGTGTTTTAATTTCTTTTCTCAGGGAAGCCACCAACAATTTCATGAGGAGTTCTACTTCCAACTTAGGTCGTTTCCAGTTTTCAGTAGAAAATGCGTACAGGGTAAGGTAAGAAATATTGAGTTTGCCACAGGCTTCTACAATCTCCTGTACTGCCTTAGAACCTTTTTCATGACCCATAGTTCGGAACAAGCCTTTCTGTTTTGCCCAACGACCATTGCCATCCATGATCACCGCTAAGTGAGTGGGCAGCTTGCTTTTGTCTATTTGGTCTAGTAAAGTCATTCCATATTAAAAATTACAATAACAAGGTTTTCGGCCAAAGGTAAAGGTAAGGGTTACTCCTGTAAAGACATACCAATCGTCGCTGTTTACATTCCCAAATTTCAGACCTTCTTCATCGGCTAGCCCTCCTACAGGATTACTTCCGTCCAGATCATCTGTAAAAGTGTATCGTGCGCCTATCTCCATTCCCAATACCATTTTTGTACCTACGGTAGTTTTAAAACCCACCACCATCGGAATGGCCACGGCACCGGCAGTGTCATAATCTACTATTTGATTACTGCCATTTCTTTTATATAGAGCATTATAACCAAAATACGTAAGACCTGTATAAAGATATGGAGCCGAAACAGGTTGCCCGCTATACATATTAAATTCCCAAAAAGTATATTCTACCCCAATTGAAAGTTCCTGAATTGAATTTTCAAAAGAATAACCGCGTTCTTGCCGCCTACTTTCGTTCGAATCTACATCATCCCCCTTTATATTTGCCACCAATACAGATGCCCTAAAAGCATGTCTTTGGCTTCGGTTCCATTTAAAAATACCGCCAAAACCAAATGAGTTTGGGCTTATATAATTAGTCCTGCCTACATCGCCAATATAGTTCATGCCGCCAAGCATACCACCAATCTCATAGGTTTGTGAATGCCCAACAAATGTAGTAGCTAGTAAGAATAAAAGACCTGTGAAATACTTCATACACCTTAAAAGTTTGCAAATATAATAATAAACTTCGCTCTAACGAATTCTAAGAGAAATAGTCTCTGTTGATTAACAATATTTGAAGTATTTTATTGTTTAGTTGCGTTTGTCTTCTCCCCACAATAGTTTTTTCCGAAGTGTTTTTATAAAGCTGTCATCATGCAATTGTACTAAATTAATTGGGAAAGGCGCTTTCTTGATGACGATGGTTGTTTCATTTTCTAAGGTCGCAATGCGCGAATCCAACGATACCAAATACGATTTCTCCCTCCCCGAAACTTTTAGAGAAATAACACTGTTGTCCGGTATGACCAAGGGCCGCGCATTCAAATTATGTGGCGCAATGGGAGTAATCACTATACTATTGGTGCTGGGATCTATCACAGGGCCACCACAACTTAAAGAGTATCCTGTCGACCCTGTTGGAGTCGCAACGATAAGTCCGTCACTCCAATACGAAGTGAGGTATTTATCATTTACCAAGGTCTCTACTTTAATCATAGAGGTAGTATTCTTTCGGTTAACAGCTACTTCGTTCAAGGCAAAATTAAGCGGATGAATCTCTGTATTATTAGGTTCAGTTTCAATAGTAAGGACGCTCCGTTCAGAAATTGAATAGTCGCCATTTAAAATTTGGTTGATACTTTGGGCGATCTCTTCTTTTTGAATGGTCGCCAAAAAACCCAATCTACCTGTGTTGATGCCGACAATCGGAATACCGAGATCGCGAACAAAGGTGACCGATTTCAAAATAGTACCATCGCCACCAATACTGAAAAATAGGTCGTACGAATCGTCCAATTCAGAAAAGGTGTCCACGCCCGAAAAATTCTTTGTAATGTCTTGGTGTAGGTTGATGATATCGAGAAAATTCTCCTCGATCACTATTTCCACATTTTTTTTCTGAAGGGCATCCAAAATTGACTGAATGTAGGCTTCAGAGTTTTCGTGATAAAACTGTCCGTAGATTCCAATCTTCATCCTACACTAGATATTAAGGTATTTGTCTAAGTAATTGGAACGGCTCTTTAGATCCTCCAAGAATTTATCTTCGTCGTGATTGGAAACCACATTGTAATTATATCGTCTAAATGTTTGCACCATAGCATTCATACCCAAATGCCCTACCTTCATGGTAACCTGAACTACATCGTTCTCGATCTTCGAAATAAAAACCCCGAGTATCCGCGCGTCGTTCGACTCTGCAATCTGACAGATTTCACTGATCGAGTAATCCCGCATCCCCTTTTCAACAACAATAATTCCCCCTGTTTCATTTAAAAATGGGGTATTGTTAAAAAGATTCATGATATCGCTCAATTCGTAATATCCCAAGTACTTGTTGTTGTTTCCTAAGACCGGCATGATATTACAATTGTTAAGTGCGAAGGCTTCTAAAATATCCAACCAGTTGGTTGTTTTTCGCACAAAGAATGTTTCCAGAGTATATTGGTACTCTTTAAGGGTTTTGTCACTCTCTAGGCAATGCACATCGGCCTCACTAATACAGCCAACATAAACTCCATCCTTCTTCACGGGAACATGTGAATAGGTGAGTTGGTTAAATGCTGTTTGCACGTCTTTTATTTCCGAAGAAATGTCAAAAGGCTTGATATCGTTTATTATATAAGTCTGCGTATCCAAATTCTGAATTTTAGTGCAAATTACTTAAAATTAAGACGCAAAACCGAGCTTCAAGTTCGTATTTTTGTGTTTCAAAGTGAAGGGATGACAAAATTAAGCGTAAACATTAATAAAATAGCCACCTTGCGCAATGCTCGCGGGGGTAATATGCCCAATGTGGTACAAGTGGCTAGAGATGTACAGAAATTTGGTGCACAGGGGGTTACCGTCCATCCACGACCCGATGAAAGACATATACGATATCAGGATGCCTACGATTTAAAGCCCGTTGTAAGTACCGAATACAATATTGAAGGCAATCCAATACCTTCGTTTTTAGAGATGGTGTTTAAGATTAAACCCACACAGGTCACATTGGTTCCCGATGCGGTAGATGCTATTACTTCGAATGCAGGCTGGGATACTGTAAAGCATACAGATTTCTTGGCCGAAATTATTGCGGAATGTAAAAATCAGGGTATTCGCACGTCGATATTCGTAGATCCCAATCTGAAAATGATAGAAGGAGCCGTGCAAACCGGTGCCGATCGTATCGAACTGTATACCGAAGAATTTGCGAAGCAATTCAGTCTCGGTAACTTCGATGCTGTCAAACCCTATGCTGCCTGTGCAGAATTGGCAAATCAATTGGGTTTAGGGATCAATGCGGGTCACGACCTGTCTTTAGAAAATATTAAATTCTTTAAAGAACATGTTCCATATCTCCTTGAGGTTTCGATTGGTCATGCACTAATTTGCGAAGCACTTTATGAGGGATTGGAAACTGTGATTAAAAGCTATTTACAAAAACTGGCCTAATATGCTGCTACACTCCCAAATTATTGGAACAGGAACGCCTTTTGTAATCCTTCATGGTTTTCTTGGGATGGGTGACAATTGGAAAACGCTGGGAAATCAATTCGCCGAACAAGACTACGAAGTGCATTTGATCGATCAACGGAATCATGGACGAAGCTTTCACAGTGATGATTTTAGCTATGATTTTTTGGTAAAGGATCTAAAAGCATATTGCGACCACTATAAATTGAACGAGATTGTTTTACTCGGTCATTCCATGGGAGGTAAAGTGGCCATGTTGTTTGCCGTGAGCTATCCAGAGTTAGTTTCCAAGTTATTGGTGGCAGATATTGCACCAAAGGCCTATCCACCACACCATCAAGATATTTTAAAGGCATTGACTATGTTGAATTTTTCTGAAATAGATTCGCGAGGCGAAGCAGATACGGTACTTTCGGCATATATAAAAGACATGGGGACACGCCAATTCCTACTGAAGAATTTGTATTGGAAACAGAGAGGAGAGCTAGGGCTACGGATGAATTTACCGGTCCTTTCAGAAACGATTGAAGAGATTGGAAAACCATTGCCCGAAGGATCTTTTTTTTTAAAAGATACGCTGTTTCTTCGAGGGGAACGTTCGGGTTATATAGAGGATATGGATGAATTATTAATAAGAAAACATTTTCCGAAGTCGAAAATAAGGACAATTTCTAAGGCCGGTCATTGGCTTCATGCCGAAAATCCTGCCGATTTTTACCGATATGTGAAGGATTTTTTATAACATTGCAATAGTCATTTTATTATGTACGCATAACAAATAACTGTAAACCCAATCAGAATGCGTACTTTTAGTAGAATCATATAAAAACAAACATTTAATCTAACTTAATTATTATGAAGAAAGTCTTACTTCTTGCTGTTTTTGCTTTAGCTACAGCAATAACGTATGCCGGAGGATACCGTGTAAGTTTGCAGGGTCAAAAATCTTTGGCAATGGGACATACAGGAGTTGCTGTAATAAACAGCAGTGAACTTGTATTTTTTAACCCAGCCGGGTTGGTCCATTTAGAAAATAAATTGAATATTTCAGCCGGGGTAAGCGGCGTGTTCGCAAATGTATCTTACCAAAATGAAAACTTCGGTGATTATGCCGAAACAGACAATTCAACAAGTACACCCTTGTATTTTTATGCCTCATATCAAGCAAACGACTGGTTGGCATTTGGTTTGGGAGTGTATACCCCTTACGGAAGTAGTGTAACCTACGAAGATGACTGGGCAGGATCACATTTGGTGAACAACATTGAACTTCAGGCTATTTTTATTCAACCAACCGTATCTTTTAAAATTGGTGAGTATTTGAGTTTTGGTGGTGGACCAATTTATGCAACCGGTTCAGTAAACTTTAACCGTAACTTGAACAGAACCCTTACCGATTTGGATGGTAACCGATCGAATGTAACCATAGACGCTACTGGTATCAATGAGTGGGGTTGGACTGTTGGAGCAATGTTTAGACCCACTGAAGAACTAACGATTGGGGCAAATTATCGCTCTAAAATCGACATGAACGTTGAAGATGGAGATGCGACCTTCGAAAACATTCCCAATTCTCCACTAACGCCTTTCGAAGATACAACCTTTGATGCATCATTACCACTGCCTGCCGAAATTACCGTAGGACTTTCCTATCAATTTTGTGAGAAGTGGTTGTTTGCATTTGATGTGAACCGTGTTTTCTGGGATGCGTATGAATCTTTGGATATTGATTTTGCGAATGAAAATATCCCCGATTCTAAGAATGCAAGAAATTATAAGAATGCTTCAACATTTCGTTTTGGAATACAATACGATGCAACGAAAATGTTTACGTTAAGAGCGGGATACTATTTTGACGAATCACCTGTACAAGATGGATACTTTGCGCCCGAAACACCGCGTAACGATTCCAATGGTTATACAGCAGGACTTACGGTGAATGTAGGGGATCATTTCGAAGTAGATGCTTCATTCCTTTACTTGCATTTCAAAGAAGTGGACGCTTCGTACGACTACTATTTTGAAAATGGACAGGCTGCTCCTTTTGGAGGAACATATAAGAATAATGTATTTGTTCCCGGTTTAGGTGTTACGTATAAAATGTAATTGAAAAATTTAGACAAGATGAAAAACACAATAAAAATATGTATAGGCTTACTGGCCATTGGTTTAGTAAGTTGTGAAGTAGAGTTTGACAATCCGGTTAATTCCGAAGGATTCTACGATAGCGGAACAGCAAACCTTAGCACTTATGTGGCAGTTGGAAATTCATTAACTGCGGGTTATGCAGATGGCGCCTTGTACATCACCGGACAAGAAAATTCCTATCCTAACATTATGGCACAACAGTTTGCAAAAGCTGGTGGAGGTGATTTTACACAGCCTTTGATGAACGATAACATTGGTGGCTTATTATTGAATGGTACGCAGGTGGCTGAAAACAGATATATCCTTGCAGTAGATGAAAATGGAAATCCGGGCCCGGTTCGTTTGGTGGGGACACCAACAACCGACGTAGCAACTAGCGCTGCAGGACCGTTTAATAATATGGGAGTTCCTGGAGCAAAGAGTTTTCATTTGGGTGTTTCAGGATATGGTGCCCTAAATCCTTGGTTTGCGCGTTTTCAAACCAGTGCAAGTGCTACTGTTCTTGGAGATGCCGTGAGTATGAGTCCGAGCTTCTTTAGCCTTTGGATTGGAAATAACGATATTCTTGCATATGCTACCTCTGGTGGTTTAGGAGTAGACCAAACAGGAAACCTAGATCCTACAACTTACGGATTTAACGATATTACCGATCCCAACGTATTTGCAGCATCGTATAGTGCTCAAGTAGATGCCTTGATGGCTACCAGTAGCGGTGGTGTATTACTCAATATTCCGGATGTTACTTCTATTCCTTACTTTACTACGGTACCGGCTCGGTCTATTCCTTTGGATGCGGCTACAGCTGGAGCGTTGAATGCGCAATTTGCATTGTATAATACACAGGTATTGCCTGGTCTTGCTCAAGCGGGGATCATTTCTGCCGATGAAGCAGCTGCCAGACAGATTAACTTTTCGGCTGGTGTAAACTTCCCAATTATGACAGACGACGATCTAACCGACTTAAGTGGAATTCTTCAAGGACCTCCGTTTTTTTTACCAGCGGCTACAGCGGCGCTATTAGGGCAGTTACGTCAAGCAAATAACAACGATTTAGTAGTGTTAACCGCTGCTTCTGTTTTAGGTAGTACACCAGATCCTGGTAATCCGCAAGGGGTCATAGGAGTTTCTATACCAGTAGGGGATCAATATGTACTCACTGCCGTTGAACAAGGACGTGTAGCAATAGCTGCTGCTTCTTACAACGCCACCATTCAAGCGATCGCAGATGCGAACGGTCTAGCCTTTGTAGATGCAAAATCTGCCTTGGCTCAAGTGGCTAGTACTGGAGTTCCTTACGATGCGGGAATGTTGACTTCGGCGTTTGTAACAGGAGGTGCGTTCTCATTGGATGGGGTTCACCCAACGCCAAGAGGGTATGCATACACTGCAAACCTAATAATCAAGGCGATCAACAGAAAATATGACGCTACCATTCCTTATGTGAATATTGGTACCTATGGAACGATTCAAGCATCTAACAATTAATTAGATCTTCTAAATATTTTATGAAACCGTCCGCCAAAAGCGGACGGTTTTTTTTTTATCTTTATAAAAATAGAATCCTATGAAATTGATCTTAAAAGTTTTACTTACTGCAATAGCGGTTGTTATTCTTGCTTATATATTGCCCGGTGTCGCAGTAGACGGTTATGTTTCGGCGATAATTGTTGCCGTTGTCTTAGGAATTTTACGCCTTATTGTTAAACCTGTATTAGTGATCTTAACGCTGCCCGTAACTATACTTACCCTTGGGTTATTCTTACTTATTATCAACGCCTGTATCATCTTAATGGCCGATTATTTTGTAAGTGGTTTTGCTGTTTCGAATATTTGGTGGGCCTTATTGTTTAGTTTGCTGCTTTCTTTTTTACAATCCATCTTATTTTCTATGTTGGATGAGAAAAAATAAACGACTGAATTCCAGTTTGTAAAATCTTGTTGCATTTCATTTAAAGTCGTACTTTTGCACCCGCCTTCAGGACAAGGAAGGTGCTTATTTTTATACTGAAAATATTTCATACAAGATGAACATTACAAAAAAAGACATCGATAGTCTAAACGCTGTGGTGACAGTGGAAATTACAAAAGAGGATTATTCAGAAAAGGTAGAGAAAGTACTCAACAACTACCGTAAAACTGCAAATATTCCAGGCTTCAGAAAAGGCCACATTCCTATGGGCATGGTTAAAAAGCAATACGGAACTGCCGTTTTGGTGGAAGAAGTAAATAAACTGTTGCAAGATTCACTGCATAAGTTTTTAACCGAAGAAAAACTGGATGTACTTGGAAATCCTCTTCCGAAGAACGAAATGGATATCGATTGGAAAGCCGATAATTTTTTATTCGAATTCGATCTGGGGCTTGCTCCTTCTTTCGAAGTAGACGTTACTAAAAAGGCCATCACGAATTACAAAGTGATTGCCGATGACAAGATGTTGGACAACCAAGTAAAGACCATTCGCAAGCAATACGGAAAATTGATTTCGAAAGACACCGTGGCAAAAGGCGATGAGGTTACAGGTACTTTTTCCAATGCCGAAAGGGAGATTGAAAAGCAAGCGAACTTCGAAACTAGCGTGATTACCGGGAAGAAGCAATTAGCAAGTTTGATTGGGGCAAAAGTAGGCGATACCATTACTTTCAAAACCAAAGGAATGTTTGCCGATGACCATGACAATCAAAAATATTTCGGAGTATCACATGACGATGCCCATGGTTTAGACATTGAGGTAAGCCTGAAAATAGAAGAAGTGAACACTCGTGAAATGGCCGAATTGAATCAGGAGTTATTCGATAAGCTGTTTGGTGAAGGGGTAGTGACTTCAGAAAAAGAATTAAAAGCGAAGATAAAAGAAGACGCCGAAAAGCAATTTGAGCAACAAAGCGATCAGAAATTATTAAACGATGTAGTAGAATCACTAATCGAGAATACCAAATTCGATTTGCCAAATGAGTTCCTACAGCGTTGGATTCAGGTTTCAGGAGAGAAACCCATGACCGAAGAAGCAGCCAAAGCCGAATACGAGCGCAGTGAAAAAGGACTGCGTTACCAATTGATAGAAGGTAAGATTAGAGCCGAAAACAACTTACAGGTTACTTTTGACGAGTTGAAAGACTATTCAAAAACCATGATCAAGGGTCAGATGGCGCAATTTGGACAGATGGACCCTTCCGACGAAGAATTGGAAAATATTGCGGCGCGAATTTTATCGAATGAGGAAGAAGTAAAGCGCCTTAGCGAACAGCTAACTACCGGCAAATTACTTCAGTTCTTTAAGGAAAATGCAAAATTGAAGACTAAGGAAATAACCTATGAGAAATTCATAAAGGAAGCCTACGAGTAATTCAGCAATAAAATAGTTATATTTAGGCGTTGAATGTATCGATTCAACGCTTTTTTTTACTTTAAAATTTGAAGATTATTTATGAACTACGGAAAAGAATTTAAGGCCTTTGCTACCAAGGATCATGGGATCAATAGCATGTATTACGACAAGATTGTAAGCAGCATGTACCCGGTAAACCTTACCCCAAATATTATTGAAGAACGTCAGATGAACGCAGTAGCGATGGACGTTTTTTCTCGATTGATGATGGACCGGATCATCTTTTTGGGAACAGGAATCAACGATCAGGTAGCGAATATTGTACAGGCACAATTGTTGTTCTTGGAAAGCACCGATGCCTCCAAGGACATCCAAATATATATCAACTCTCCGGGAGGCAGTGTATACGCCGGCTTGGGAATTTACGATACCATGCAATTCATTAAGCCCGATGTGGCCACAATTTGCACCGGAATGGCAGCCTCCATGGCGGCAGTGCTATTATGTGCAGGTCACAAAGGGAAACGCAGCGGATTGACCCATTCCCGAGTGATGATTCATCAACCCATGGGAGGAGCGCAAGGGCAGGCGAGCGATATTGAGATCACCGCCAAGGAAATAATTACCTTGAAAGAAGAGTTATATAATATTATTGCCAAGCACAGCGGACAAACCTACGAGAAGGTATACGAGGACAGTGACCGCGATTATTGGATGAAAGCCGATAAAGCTCTGGAATATGGAATGATAGATGAAATTTTAGCACGAGGCTAGATTTCATTTAAATTTGAAACAAAACATATGTCGAAAGAAGAGTTAGAATGTTCGTTTTGTGGCCGTAAAAAAGCCGAAACCAACTTGTTGATTGCAGGATTGGACGCACATATCTGTGATCGCTGTATAGAGCAGGCGCACGGTATTGTGGTGGAAGAAGCGTTGCATGCTACCAACAGCGAATTGAGCAAGGAATTAATGCTGAAAAAGCCGAAATCCATCAAGGAATTTTTGGACGACTATGTGATTGGGCAAGATCACACCAAGAAGGTGATGTCGGTGGCGGTGTATAATCACTACAAGCGTTTGTTACAGCCAAAGACTGATGACGATATCGATATTCAGAAGAGTAATATCATCATGGTAGGGCAAACCGGAACCGGAAAGACCTTGGTCGCCAAAACCATCGCGCGGATGTTAAATGTGCCCTTGGCGATTGTAGATGCGACGGTTTTAACCGAAGCCGGCTATGTGGGGGAAGATGTGGAAAGCATTTTAACACGTTTACTTCAAGCGGCGGATTATAATTTGGAAAAAGCCCAAAACGGAATTGTCTTTATAGACGAAATAGATAAGATTGCACGAAAAAGTGATAATCCATCTATAACTCGTGATGTGAGTGGCGAAGGTGTGCAACAAGCACTGCTGAAACTTTTAGAAGGGACAACGGTTAACGTACCGCCAAAGGGAGGCCGGAAACACCCAGATCAGAAATTTATCGAGGTAGATACCGAAAATATCTTATTTATCGCAGGAGGCGCCTTCGACGGAATAGAACGTCATATTTCGAAGCGGTTGAATATGCAAGCGGTTGGTTTTAGTGCTTCCAAGAAGGAAGATACCATGGAGCGGGACAATTTACTGCGGTATATCATTCCGAAGGATCTTAAGGATTTTGGATTGATTCCCGAAATTATAGGAAGACTACCTGTCTTAACCTATATGGATCCGTTGGACAAAGGAACCCTGCGTGCCATTTTAACCGAACCAAAGAATGCCATCATCAAGCAATACAAGAAGTTGTTTGAAATGGACGGGATCGATTTTGTGATTACCGAAGAAGCTTTGGATTTTATCGTGGATCAGGCCATTGAATACAAACTGGGCGCGAGAGGATTGCGTTCGCTATGCGAAGCGGTCTTAACCGACGCCATGTACGAACTACCAAGTACCGATGATAAAACCCTGAATGTTACATTGGATTATGCACAGGATAAATTAAACAAATCGACCATTAAAAAATTAAAGGCGGTTTCTTAAAGTACTGCATTTGGCAAATAAAAAAGCCTCGGTATAACCGAGGCTTTTTATCTAACTTAACTATTAATCAAAAACTAGATTACGGTTTAACTACAACCGTTTTCTGTTGGGAATTCAAGATCTTTTGTTGCATAAGCTCTGCCTTATTTTTTAAAGTGTAACCCGCAACCTCGTTCGTGTCTTTTTCAATATGAGCAGTGGCACAAGAAGTAAGCCCCGCCAATAGTACAACTATCAATATAATTGCTACGATAAAATATTTTACTGTTTTCATCTGCCCCAAAAAATGAAAGATTTATACTACAAACGTACGACGTAAGAAAAGTACTACCAAAACTATTAGATAAAGGCTTCGGAAATTCGTTGAACTGCAGTTTTTAGCGAAAAAACAGACTAATTGTTCAGGGATAACAATTCTTCAAGATAATCTCTTGAGTTAGAGAGTCTTGGCACCTTGTGCTGTCCGCCCAATTTATTCTTCTGCTTTAGCCAATCGTAAAAAAGACGCTCCCTACCACAGTGAATGGTAGGTGCTCGCAAGGTGGTATTGTTAAATCGCTTGGCTTCGTAATCGCTGTTTACCTCTTGTAAGGAGAGATCGAGCAATTTGGAGAAGGTGTTAAAATCTTCGGGAGGTGTTTTAAATTCGATGATCCATTCGTGCGCCCCTTTTTCTTTGCCATTCATAAAGATAGGAGCGGCGGTGTAATCTACAATTTCGGTATGGGTGAGTTTGGTGGTCTTCCGAAGTGCTGCTTCTGCATTTTCAATAATCAATTCTTCTCCAAAGGCATTGATATGGTGTTTGGTGCGTCCTGTAACTTTTATTCGGAAAGGGTTGGTTGAAGTAAATCGCACCGTATCGCCTATTTTATAGCGCCACAGTCCGGCATTGGTTGTGATTACTATTGCATAGTTTTTGTCAACTTCCACTTCGCTCAACGGAATGATGGTTTCTTCGGAAGAACCGTACGTGTCCATAGGAATAAATTCGTAGAAAATTCCGTAGTCCAACATCAACAGTAGTTCCTTATTGGCATTGCGATCTTGAATAGCAAAAAACCCTTCCGAAGCATTGTAAATTTCATAGTATCTGAAATCTGCTTTCGGCAATAACTTATTGTACTGTTCAATATAAGGGTCGAAACTCACCCCCCCGTGAAAATACACTTCCAAGTTGGGCCAAACCTCAAAAAGGTTGGATTTTCCGGTGGTTTCCATTACGTTGTTCAGTAACACCAGCATCCAGGAGGGTACGCCGGCCAGGCTCGTCACATTTTCCTTTATGGTTTCGTCTACGATGGCTTGCATCTTGGTTTCCCAATCGCTCATCAATGAAATTTCGCTACTCGGTGTACTGCTGAATTCCGCCCAAAACGGCATATTGTCTATCAAAATGGCCGAAAGATCCCCGAATACGGTACCATTTTCCTCATACAATTCTTTGCTGCCACCCAAACGCAGACTTTTCCCTAGAAATAATTGAGAATCGGGATTGTTGTTCAAATACATGCAGAGCAAGTCTTTACTAGCGGCGTAGTGGCAATGTTCAAGCGAATCGCTACTCACGGGAATAAATTTACTTTTTGAATTGGTGGTCCCGCTGGATTTGGCAAACCATTTAATGGGGGTAGGCCAAAAGATGTTGGTTTCCCCCTTTCGGGCACGTTTAATGCGCGCTTCGTTGTCTTCGTAAGTAGTTACAGGAACGCGCTCTGCAAATTGGCGATACGAATGAATACTTTCAAAGTCGTATTCTTTGCCAATTTCGGTATACTTTGCCTTCTGAAGTAAGTTTTGCAATAACTCATCCTGCACGTCGATAGGGTATTTCAGGAACAACTCAATTTGGTGGAACCGTTTCTTCAGGAACCAGGTGGCAATCGAATTGACTATGGGTATTGGCATTTTTTGACCTATCTTTAAGCAATAAAAATAACGATTTTCTTCCAATGAATTACGAAGGTGTTTTAACAAAGATGCAGACCGAAAACGGCACTCCTATTCAATACTACCTAGTTTTTGAGAATGACTTCCTAAATGTCAATCAGTTACTGGACAAAAAGGTGTCTATTGAATTTTTGCGCTATCAATGCCTAAACTGTGGTTTGGAAAAGAAAATATACCGCCAAGGCTTTTGCTATGACTGTTTTTTTGAGATTCCACAGGCGGCAGACTGGGTTATACGGCCCGAATTGAGTACGGCACATCTCGACAAGGAGGATCGCGATTTGGAATATGAAAAAAAGGTGCAATTACAGCCTCATATTGTGTATCTGGCCAATAGCAGCAATGTTAAAGTGGGAGTGACGCGTAAGAGTCAGGTGCCAACGCGATGGATCGACCAGGGTGCGCATGAGGCCATCGAGATCGTTGAAGTTCCCAATAGATATTTGGCCGGAATCACCGAAGTTGCCTTAAAGGACCATGTAAGTGATAAAACCAACTGGAGGACCATGCTGAAGAACGAAATCAAGGATGAAGATCTGGTAGCATGGCGCAACAAATTGAAGCCGTTTATTCCGGAAGAAGCAAAAGTCTATTATATTGAAAACAACAAGGAAACCAACCTCGATTTTCCGGTGTTGCAGTATCCTACCAAACTGAAAAGCCTCAATCTGGATAAAACCCCCTTTTACGAAGGTCTTTTAAAAGGAATCAAAGGGCAGTACCTACTCTTTGAAGACGGTACGGTTTTCAATATTCGCGGCAGTGAAGGTTATGTGGTTGGAATAACTGTTCAATAATACAGCAGTATTAGCGGTCAATTTGATCTTTCAGAAATAATTTCAAAATCTCTTAGTTCTTCTCCAAGTTTCAGCCCGAATCTTCTTCGGAATAAATAAACCGCGGCGTACAAAAACGGCGTGTCACAGGCGGCGATAAGCACTTTAAATAAAAAGCCACTCAGCAGCAACGGTCCAAATAACGCCCAGTCAATCTTTCCGAAGCTACACAACAATAGCAATACAGTGAACGTGTCGATAAATTGAGAAAGGAAGGTGGAGAAATTATTCCGCAGCCAAAGGTGTTTTCCCTTGGTAACGCGTTTCCAAAAATGAAAAATCCTAATGTCGATATATTGGGCAAACAAATAGGCCATCATGGAGGCAAACACCGCTACAGCCGTTGCTCCAAAAACCTGGTTGAACAGGGCGTCGTTGACAGGGCTCCAAGTTGTAGCCGGGACGGCACTCGATACAAATACGATTAAGAGCGAAAAGAAAGAGGCGAAAATCCCGGCAGTAACCACCTGATTTGCTTTTTTCTTTCCATAAACCTCACTAATAATATCGGTAATTAAAAAGGTGATGGGATAGGGTAATATGCCTACGGAGATTTCAAACGTATATAATCCGAAAAAGTCCCAATGAAAAAATTTCTGGAAGATCAAATTGGAAACTACCAAAGAGGCAATGAATAATGCGCCTAGAATCAGGTAGATGCGTTGTGCCAACAAGCGGTCTTTGATGGTGAGTCCTGCCTCCATTTTTTTGATTAGATACAAAGATAATGGTCAGTCGTATTCTTTTCCTTATTTTCGTCTTAAATGTTATAATCTCGATTCTATTAAACTTTCACAAGACATATATCTATCGCTGGGGAGTAATTTGGGCAATCGTTTTGAGCTATTGCAGCAGGCTGTTGATGCCATTTTTGAGGAGATAGGAACCATTGTTAGAATATCTTCGGTATATGAGACTCCCGCTATGGGTTTTGATGGGAGTCCTTTTTTGAACTGTGTACTGTTGGTGCAATCCACTTTATCACCCCATCCACTGTTGTCGAAAATACTTGAGATAGAAAAAACAATGGGGCGTGAACGAATTAAATCTAAAAACTATGCTTCACGACCTATCGATATAGATATTTTACTGGTTGATGATGAGGTAAAGAAGTCAAAAACCTTGACCATTCCACATCCGGAACTGGCTAACAGAAAATTCGTGCTTCAGCCTTTGGCCGAAGTGAATGCGAAATTGATACATCCTGTACTTCAGAAGAACGTGATTAAATTATTGTCTGAAACCAAGGATAAGAGCGAGATCGTAAAGCAGTCTAAATGGCTTACAAATCCGCTGAAAGAGTACGATCTCTCGTCATACAATTACATTGCTATTGAAGGGAATATAGGTGCCGGAAAAACCAGCCTAGCCACACAAATCGCAGCCGATTTCAATGCAAAATTGATCTTAGAACGGTTTAAAGACAATCCCTTTTTGCCGAAGTTTTACGAACAACCCCTGCGGTATGCCTTTCCGTTAGAAATGTCCTTTTTGGCCGATAGGTATCAGCAATTGTTGGAAGATATCAAACAATTCGATCTGTTCAAGGATTGTGTCGTGGCCGACTACGACGCCTATAAGTCGCTTATCTTTGCCAAGGTCACCCTGCAAGAAGAAGAATTTGAACTGTATAAGAAACTTTTTCATTTAATGCATAAGGAACTGCCGAAACCCGATATCTATATTTATTTGTATCAGAGTACCGAGCGGTTGTTGGACAATATCAAAAAGCGGGGTAGAAAATACGAACAGAGTATTGAAGCTTCTTATCTTCAGAAGATCAATGAGGGCTATCTGGAATTTATAAAAACACAGCACAACGATAACATAAAGGTGATCGATATTTCCGAGCTCGATTTTATGAAAAACAGAAAGGATTATCTGTCGGTGTTGAAAGCGATCACCGGATAATTAGCTGCAGTTCAGCTTGCTGAAAAAATCCCAAACTACCACGCCTACACTTACCGAAATATTCAGCGAATGTTTGGTGCCGTATTGTGGAATTTCGATCACCGCATCGCTCATTGAAACCACGTCTTGTTGTACGCCCTTTACCTCATTCCCGAAAACCAACGCATAGGTGGTTCCTTCCTGAGGTGAAAAATTATGTAGCGACACTGCCTGTTCGGCTTGTTCGATGGCTGCAACAAAAACACCTTCGGCTTTTAATTTTTTAACGACTTCTAACGCCTCTTCGGCATATTCCCAGGCTACACTTTCGGTAGCACCGAGCGCCGTTTTGTGAATGTCTTTGTGGGGTGGGGTAGCCGTAATACCGCAGAGAAATATTTTTTTGATAAGGAAGGCATCGGCGGTACGAAACACAGATCCAATATTGTTCAAACTTCGAATATTATCCAGAATAAGGATGAGCGGTGTTTTTTCGGCTACTTTAAATTCAGCTGTATCGATTCGGTCTAATTCGCTATTTTTTAGTTTTCGGTGCTTCATGATTCGAGAAAGGACAAAGGTAGATTCTAGACGGTCAAAAATCTAACAAACCGCGGGGAAATTGTTGATAAAAGGAGATAAATGAGGGGGGATCCACTTCTAAAAACGAGAGAGATTTTTTACTTTTACGAGTTCAGCAAGTAATTGAAAATGACGAAGAAGGTGACTCCCTTAATGAAGCAGTACAATACGATCAAGGCAAGGTATCCCGATGCCTTGTTGCTGTTTCGCGTGGGAGATTTTTACGAGACCTTTGGCGAAGATGCCGTTCGCGCTGCGGGGATATTGCATATCACGCTCACGGCGCGGAATAATGGTGGAGATGATGTAGAATTAGCCGGGTTTCCACATCATTCCTTGAATACCTATTTGCCCAAACTGGTGATGGCGGGTTGCCGTGTTGCGATTTGTGATCAATTGGAAGACCCAAAGCTTACTAAAACCATTGTAAAACGAGGGGTAACCGAGTTAGTAACGCCGGGTGTTGCCCTGAACGACGATATACTGCAATCCAAGTCCAATAATTTCCTAGCAGCAGTACATTTTGGTACCGAAAGTATCGGGATTTCCTTTTTGGATGTTTCGACCGGAGAATTTCTTACGGCCCAGGGCTCGGCTGAGTATATAGACAAACTCCTTCAGAATTTTAACCCTTCCGAAGTTTTATTCAGCAAGCAAAAGCGAAAGCGCTTTTCGGAAACCTTTGGCGACAATTTTCATGTTTTTCATTTGGAAGATTGGGTTTTTCAGACCGATTATGCCAGAGAAACACTTGAGAAGCATTTTGACACACAAAACCTAAAAGGATTTGGTGTGGATCATTTGGAAGCAGGGGTCATAGCTTCAGGGGCGGCATTGCATTATTTAGGGGAAACGCAGCATCACAAGTTAGCGCACATCACGAAGATCTCTCGTATAGCCGAAGATGAATATGTGTGGATGGATCGTTTTACCATTCGAAATTTAGAATTGTATCATTCACAGCAACCGCAGGCGGTGACACTATTGGACGTAATTGACAAGACTATCTCACCCATGGGAGGTCGTATGTTAAAGCGCTGGATGGCGCTTCCGTTAAAGAAGGTGGAAAAGATTACGCAGCGGCATGAGGTGGTAAGTTATTTGCTGGAGCATGAAGTTGTTTTGGAGAAAATTCAGAAGCACATCAAACATATTGGCGATCTGGAGCGGCTTATTTCGAAAGTGGCTACCGGAAAGATACAGCCTCGAGAGGTGGTTCAGTTAAAAAATTCGCTGGAAGCTGTTGTTCCTGTGAAGGCGGAAGCACTTCAGTCTAAAAATGAATCGGTTAAAAATATTGGTGAGCAGTTGCACGCGTGTGAATTGCTTCGTGAAAAGATAAAAGAAACCCTTAATGAGGCGGCTCCGGTCAATATTTTAAAAGGAAATACAATCGCTGCCGGATTTCATGAGGGTTTGGATGAACTCCGAAGTATATCAACGGGGGGGAAAGAATACTTGGAGCAGATGTTGGAACGCGAGACCAAGCGTACCGGGATCACCTCCTTAAAAATTGCAGCCAACAATGTGTTTGGTTATTATATTGAGGTTCGGAACACCCATAAGGACAAAGTGCCGGAAGAGTGGGTTCGCAAGCAGACCTTGGTTAGTGCCGAGCGTTATATTACGGAAGAATTAAAGGAATACGAAACGAAGATACTGGGTGCCGAAGAGAAAATTTTAGCACTGGAACAGGAACTGTACGGAAAATTGGTACAGTGGATGCTTCAGTTTATTGGCGAAGTACAACAGAATGCGGCACTAATTGCCCAGTTGGATTGTCTGTGTTCGTTTGCGGTGCAGGCTAAAACGGCCAACTATACACGTCCTTTGTTTGATGATACCTTCGATCTGGATATCAAAGAAGGGCGCCACCCTGTTATTGAAAAGCAACTGCCTCCGGACGCGCCTTTTATTGCCAACGATGTGTTCTTGGATCGAGAGAACCAGCAGATCATTATGATTACAGGGCCTAATATGAGTGGTAAGTCGGCCATTCTACGACAAACCGCCCTTATTGTGTTGCTAGCCCAGATGGGCAGTTTTGTGCCGGCGCGTGCTGTACGTATGGGGAGTGTGGACAAAATTTTTACCAGAGTAGGGGCGAGTGATAATATTTCTATGGGGGAGTCTACCTTTATGGTGGAGATGAACGAAACGGCGAGTATTTTAAACAATGTTTCGGAGCGAAGTTTGATCCTGCTAGACGAAATTGGAAGGGGAACCAGCACTTATGATGGGATATCCATTGCCTGGGCGATAAGTGAATATTTGCACGAACATCCTTCTAGAGCCAAGACCTTGTTTGCTACGCATTATCACGAGTTGAATGAAATGACCGAAACCTTTTCAAGAATTAAGAATTACAATGTTTCGGTAAAAGAATTAAAGGACAATGTGTTGTTTCTTCGGAAGTTGGTACCGGGGGGATCACATCACAGTTTCGGAATTCACGTAGCAAAAATGGCCGGGATGCCTCAGGCGGTGTTGCATCGTGCGAATAAAATTCTGAAAAGACTCGAAAAATCACATTCTTCCGAAGAATTAACCGAAGAGATGAAGGCGCTTTCGAAAGAGGAAATGCAATTGAGTTTCTTTAAACTGGACGACCCGCTTTTGGTTGAATTACGCGATGAGATCCTTGATTTAGACATAGATACGTTGACACCTGTAGAGGCTTTGATGAAGCTGAATGAGATAAAGCGAATGCTGCAGAGAAGCGCTACGGTAAAGTTTAAAAAATAACCGGGATTAGATTCTCAACTTTTACCAAATAATCCTTTGCTTTTGTTGTAAATATTTTAAATTTGCATCCGCTTTAGGAATAAAGCTTTGTTCTTTAATCACGCGAAAATAGCTCAGTTGGTAGAGCGCCACCTTGCCAAGGTGGAGGTCGCGGGTTCGAATCCCGTTTTTCGCTCACAATCGCTTACCACGCTGAAGTGGTGGAATTGGTAGACACGCTGGACTTAAAATCCAGTGGGCAGAAATGCCCGTACGGGTTCAAGTCCCGTCTTCAGTACAGATGAGAAAAAACCAAGTCGGAAGGCTTGGTTTTTGCTTTGACAATGTTGTTGCGGGACTCGCCTTGAGCAATTCCCGTCTTCAGTACAGATGAGAAAACACCAAGTCGGAAGGCTTGGTTTTTTTGTTTTACTGAAATGCAAACTACTTTTTAATTTCTTATATTTATTCCTAAACTAATATAATAAATATGGGTGTAGGTGCTTTATTTTTCGGAACAGTGGCGGTAATAGTTTTGCTGGTTATAATGATTGAGATTAGAGAACGGTGTTAAGGTAGCCGTTCTGCTTTGACTCACCATTATAGATCGTCACTCAGGATTTTTTTGATCTCTTCGTCCACATCTTTTTTCAGGTCATCTGAAGAGATGCTTCGCTTACTAATGCGATACGATATATAGATTAGGAAGAACAGTATGGGTAAGATGGCAGGTAAAGAATACCAGAAATCGAACTCATCGATATATTGGATTTTGTAATTGATTACTCCGGATAGTTGGAATAAGAACATGGTCAATGGGACCAGAATCGCATATTTCCACCAATTGTTGGATGTTAAGAACCAAATTCCGGTGAGCGATACAAAGGTAATCTTTGTAAACAAGGCATGCATATACGCCTGCACACTCCCAAAGCCTCCGGAATCAATCAACCCAAAAAAGGTATCCCACTCTTTGCCGTCGGCAGGGGCGTATTTATAGATATAAAATAAGAAAGGTGTTGCGATCAAAAAAAGTGAAAGCAACACCCCTGTGATAATATTTCGTCTTCTATCCGTTTGGCGGAACTTCGTATTTGTCTTTATCGATTTGCTGCTCATCGGTTGTAAGTGCTTCTGGGGTACAACTTGCTGCTAAGGCAAGAATAGCTAAAATAAACATAAGTTTTTTCATAATAACGGGTTTTTCGGTTAAATTCTAAACGAAGGTATGGCGTTATTAGGAATTTTCTAATAGTGTAAATAAATTAAGATTTTAGTACTTTTATCGATTTATTTTACCTTTTATCGAACAATATTACATATAATTTCCCAACCAGCAAATTACCGACAGGAAAATATACTGCAAAAAATAAGGTCATGCCCAATGCGAATACGTGTTCACCAAAAAGTCGATCTAAAATATTGTTAGGATAAATATAAGAAGTTCCCATGGCATAACCACCAAATTCGAGGAATCCCATCGCAATTAGACCATATGCATATTGCGTATAAAAAGGATATTCTCTTAAAAGGATGGAAATAGGAACCATATATAATAGGTAGGTTGGGATAATCTGCCACCAGTAGGTAAATTTTGCAATTTCGGTAAATTGACCAAAAGCATTCATTAGAATGCCCCAAAGTATATACACTATAATATACAGAAGCAGCCTATCTCGCTCCACGCGAATGAGTTTTTGTAAAAGATGATGTATATGAGCTTTCATTTTTACTTTACCCCCATTATTTGATTATCGAAAATAAAAAAACCCTGTTATTTCTAACAGGGTTTTTTTATTTTTTAGACGAGAAAACTAGTTGTTCTCCATCTTTTCTTTCATGTCTTGGGCAGCTTTGCCAATAGAATCTGTAGTAGATTCGATAGCATCTCCAGCTTCGTCCATAACATCTCCAGCGTCATCCATAGCTTCTTCAACAGCATCACCTGCATCATCCATTACTTCTTCTACAGAATCAGCAGCGTCTTCAGCTTTCTTTTCTGTTTCTCTACAAGAGGTTACAGATACGATTAGGCATAAAGCTGCGAAGGATAAAAATAATTTTTTCATTGTTACTTTAGATTAGTGATTAATAGGGTATAAAAGTAGTTATTTTTTTTATAGATAAAGAGGTAGGTTCATATTTTTCAATCTCTTACCCAATTTTTTAAATGGAAACATCAATAATTGGAATAATTCCTAAAATATAATGGATTTATTCCAATTTTATATATATTTGATTATGAACAAAGAAGTAGCTATCGAGGCAAGACGTTTTAAGAAAGTGAGAGAAGAATTGCATTTCACGCAACAGGCGTTTGCCGAATTGTTGGACATAGGAAGCACCACAGCCGATATTGAACGCGGAAAAACAAAGATTACCGGAAAAACAGTGATGGAATTACTGCGGAAATTTCAAATAAATCCCCTGTGGTTATATGGGCAAAGCATTGCACAATATGTGAACATAGAGGTTGGAGATGTGAGCCCGAAGGTGATCACAATCGATAAGGAGGATAATGATACCATTTTATTGGTGAATCAAAAGGCGGCAGCCGGCTATCCGCACAATATACAAGATGTCTCCTGGTATGAAACGCTACCTGCATTTAATATCCCGTTACCCCAATATCGAAATGCAACCTACCGTGGTTTTCAGGTGGAAGGAGATAGTATGTTACCCAATATTCGACCTAACGAATGGGTCTTGGGAAGAGCGGTACCCAGTATTTCTGAAGCAGATGACAGCAAGATATACATCATCGTGTTAAACGATTCGGTTCTCGTAAAGAAATTGCAAAAGATCCCGAACAACCTAACTCAGGTGAGGCTTATTTCTTTAAATATAGAGTATTTACCCATTGATGTGCACGTACGAGAGATTCAGGAGTTGTGGTTGGTAAACAGTAAATTGAGCTTTGGTGTCGATGAACCCACAGACAGTTCACTATTGCGACAATTACAGCATTCAATGGATGAATTAAAAGGACAGTTAAAAAATTTGAATACATAAAAAAGGCGATTCATTTTTAGAATCGCCTTTTTTATGAAAAAATCTTCTAATTGTCATCTCCAATATTGTCAATCACTTTATCTATTTCTTCATTAACTTCCTTGTCCACTTCTTTAGCGGCTTTTTCTAAAATACCTTCAGCATCTTTTTCTGTTTTCTCAGTTTCTACACGTACTTCACGAACCACTTCTTTGGTTTCTGTTTTGGTTTCACGACAAGCAGTTGTGCTAAATCCTGCAAAAATAATAGTAATAAAAATGAATAAAAATTTCATATATGTTATAGTTAATGTTAAATTATTGAACAAAATTACATGAATTAGCAACTCTATTGTCGTAATGTTATGCCAAAGTTTGAAGATATATTTATCGAGTTTTATTTAAGACAATTTATTATATGAATTTTAGTCAGTTATTCAATTTTCTTAAAAGACTTCAGCAAAACAATTCCAAAGAATGGATGGATGCGCATCGGCAGGAATACTATGACGTTCGTGATTTCTATATCGATTGGCTCGATCGTTTAAATGTGAAACTGGCGGCCATAGACGATGGATATTTTGATACCCCGGGCAAGAAGGCCATCAACCGAATCAACAATAATTTGATGTTTCATCCCAATCGCCCTATTTACAAAGATCATTTTGGCGCCGGCTTGGATCAACGCAGCAAACAAGGCGATTTCTATATTGAATTGGGGATCAACGGATCCTATATGGGTGGCGGCTATTGGCACCCTTCCTCAAAAGTTTTAAAAAGCATTAGAGATGCCATCGATTACGATGGAGAGGCATTCAAGAAAATTATGGCCAAGAGTAGTTTTAAAAACCTTTTTGGCGACCTCATTGAAGACGATGTGCTTAAAACAGCTCCCAAGGGATATTTCCAAGATCACAGGCATATTGATTTGTTACGCCGGAAGTCTTTTGCCGTTGTTCATAAGGTATCACAAGAGGAGGTAGAAAGTCCAAACTTTACCGAAAAGGTGATTGAAGTGTATAAGGAACTATTACCCTTTCGAAGGTATTTAAATCAGGCCGTCACCGTGTAATTTTCGAATAAAGGACATTATTTTTTCGGTGGCTCCGGTATTCCGATTTACAAAGTGTTCGCAGATCATTCCGGTTTTACTTCTAAAAGCAGCATCACCAACTAGCTTTTTCAGAATAGCCGTGCATTCTTCGGCAGAATTTATGGCGTATAATCCGGCTAATTGCCGTAATCGCACTGCCTCGGGGAAATTGGTATAATTCTTACCTATTACAATAGGAACCCCAAAAGTGGCTGGCTCTAAAATATTGTGTAAACCGGTTGTCCCCATGGCTCCTCCCACATACGCAATATCGGCATAACTGTAAATTTTGGTGAGTAGCCCAATGGTATCAACGATCATGATAGGATATGTGTCGAGTTGTTTTCCTTCTTTTTCTGAAAAAAGCACACTTGGCTTGGTTAATTTTTTTCGGAAAGCCTCTATCTTCGAAGCCTCTATCTTATGCGGAGCGAGTATAAATTTTATATGTGCTTCCGATGTATTTATATACTGCAATAAAACGGCCTCGTCTTCAGGCCAGGTGCTGCCACAAACAATACAGCACTTTTCCTGTTTGAATTCAGCAACAAAATCCAATGTATTGTCCTGTTCAATTTGTCGCGAAACTCTGTCAAAACGGGTATCACCACTTATGGTGACATTCCGAAAATCGATTTGCTTCAAAAGAACATCGGAAGCCTCATCCTGTACAAAAAAGTGAGTGAAACTCTGTAGTGCCTTCCGCATAAAGCCTCCATATGCTTTGAAGAAAATTTGTCTTTCTCGAAATAGCCCTGAAATCAGTAGTGTAGGGATGCGTTGCTCTTTGAGTTCCAAAAGGTAGTTGGGCCAAAAATCATACTTGACAAAGAAGACCAATCCGGGACGAACCGCTTCGATAAACCGTTTGGCATTGCTTCGGGTGTCCATAGGCAAATAGACAACAACATCGGCCAGAGGCGTATTTTTTTTTATTTCAAAACCTGAAGGTGAAAAAAAGGAAACCACAATCTTGTGTGTTGGAAACTCTTTTGAAACAGCCTCCATTATGGGCACGCCTTGTTCAAATTCGCCCAAAGAAGCACAGTGAAACCAAATGCTTTTATCATTAGGCTGTATCTTGGAAGAAAGTGTTTCGAAGACGCGCTGTCTGCCTTGTATAAACAACTTCAGTTTTTTACTGAAAAACTGAGCCATCCATAAATGGGCATAGGTAATTTTCGTTAAAAAAGTGTATAAAATCCGCATGCATGATTTCTGAAATGCTAAAATACGCTTCTTTATATAATTACATTGCTTGCCGTTTTCAATTTTCGTAGTTTTACAGGAACTTAATGATCACTTTTCTTCAGAATTATTTATGAAATGCCCATTGACAATTTATAAACCAACCGAAAAGATAGATGGAGGCATTCCATTCCTATGCCGAGTGAAGTCGAGGCATTCCTTTTTCTCAAATATTTTATAAAGATGAAAAAAATACAAATGGTCGACCTAAAGGGTCAATACGAATACATCAAAGACAGGGTAAATGCATCGGTGCTGGATGTGATCGAATCTACCGCATTTATAAATGGACCCGAGGTACATCAATTTCAAAAGGAATTAGAGACCTATTTGGGTGTTAAACATGTCATCCCCTGTGCCAACGGTACCGATGCGCTTCAAATTGCTATGATGGGACTTGGTTTAAAACCAGGAGATGAGGTGATCACTGCCGATTTTACTTTTGCAGCCACCGTTGAGGTAATCGCGCTACTCGGACTCACTCCGGTACTGGTCGATGTAGATCCGGTCGATTTCAATATTGACATTGCGGCGATAAAACGAGCCATTACGCCAAAGACCAAGGCAATTGTTCCGGTGCATTTGTTTGGCCTGGTAGCAAATATGGACGCCATTATGGACATTGCGAAGGAACACAATCTCTATGTTATAGAAGATAATGCACAGGCTATTGGTGCCACCTATACGAGTAAAGATGGTTCGAAAAAGATGGCCGGTGCCATTGGACATGTGGCTTCTACTTCTTTCTTTCCGTCGAAGAATTTAGGTTGTTATGGCGACGGAGGTGCAATTTTCACCAATAATGATGATTTGGCACACACCATTCGCGGTATTGTGAATCACGGTATGTACGAACGTTATCACCATGATGTAGTAGGGGTAAATTCGAGATTGGATTCTATACAAGCCGCCGTCTTAAGAGCAAAATTACCCAACTTGGATGATTATAATAAGGCGAGGCAACAAGCTGCGAGAAAATATACCAAGGCGTTTGAAGGGATTGCCAATATTATCACTCCAATAGGTTGTTGTGCCAATGAAGGCGTGATTTGTGACGATTGTGACTGCCATGTATTTCATCAATATACCCTGCGTATTTTAAATGCAGATCGCGATGCCTTGGTAAAACATTTGAATGAACAGGGCATTCCCTGTGGGGTCTATTATCCTATACCGTTGCACTTACAGAAAGCCTATAAGGATGACCGCTATATTGAAACCGATTTTGTGGTGACAAACCAATTGGTGAAGGAAGTCATTTCCTTGCCCATGCATACCGAGTTGGATGATGAGCAGATCGACTTTATTACCACTACCGTTATAAATTTTGTTACCCAATAATGAAAAAAATTCTAGTTACCGGGGGTTTAGGCTATATTGGCTCACACACTGTTGTTGAACTTCAACAGGCCGGGTTCGAAGTTGTGATCATTGATAACCTCTCTAACTCGTCAATTAATGTCTTAGAAGGAATAACAAATATTACCAAAACACCACCCCTTTTTGAACGATTGGATCTGCGAAATAAGAACGACCTAACCGATTTTTTTCAACAGAATAAGGATATTGAAGGGATTATACATTTTGCTGCAAGCAAAGCAGTTGGCGAAAGTGTGGCAGATCCATTGTTGTATTATGAAAACAATCTAAACACCCTGGTGTATTTGCTTCAGGAGTGTAAGCTGAATGGAATTAACAATTTTATTTTTAGTTCCTCTTGTACGGTATACGGAGAACCCGATGTGTTACCCATTACCGAAAACGCTCCGGTAAAAGTCGCGACTTCCCCCTATGGAAATACGAAACAGATCAGTGAAGAAATTATTACAGATACCTGTGCGGTACATCCAAAGTTGCAGGCTATTTCTTTACGATATTTTAATCCAATAGGTGCTCACCATACCGCCGAAATAGGAGAGCTTCCTATTGGAGTTCCTCAAAATCTGGTACCATTCATTACACAGACTGCAGCTGGTTTACGGAAGGAACTTTCGGTTTTTGGAAATGATTATCCCACCCCCGATGGCAGCTGTATCCGCGATTATATTCATGTGGTCGATTTGGCCAAGGCCCATGTGGTGGCGTTGCAACGAATCCTTTCAGAACAAAATAAATCGAATTTCGAAATGTTCAATTTAGGGACAGGTCTTGGTAGTTCGGTATTGGAAGTGGTAAAGGCCTTTGAAAAGGTAACCGGTTTGAAACTGAACTATAAAATTGTGGATAGACGTCCGGGCGATGTGGTTTCGGTCTATGCCGATACCCAGAAGGCAAATAAAATATTGGGTTGGAAAGCAGAAAAGACGATGGAAGAGGCACTAGCATCCGCTTGGAAATGGGAGCAGAAAATTAGAAAGATATGAATATGAAAAAATACATACTGGTTGGGCTGTTATTTGTTTTCTTCGGAAGCACAGCACAAGAGACACTATTACACTGTGGAAAGTTAATAGATACTAAAAACGGCAAAGTACTTGCCAATAAAACCCTTGTGGTTTCAGGATCTAAAATTGTTCGCATGGAAGATGGTTTTTCCACACCGAAACAGCATGACAAGCTAATTGATCTGAAGAATAAGACGGTACTTCCCGGATTGATCGATATGCATGTACATATTGAAGGAGAGACCAATCCCAATAGATACCTCGAAAAATTTACCTTAAACGAAGCAGACGTTGCTTTTAATGCGGCCGAAATAGCCAATCGCACCTTAATGGCGGGCTTTACAACTGTCCGCGATTTGGGCGGAAGCGGTGTAAATGTTGCCCTACGGGATGCGATTGCCAAGGGAAAGATTCCGGGGCCTCGCATTTTTGCAGCCGAGAAGGCCATTGCTACAACCGGGGGTCATGCCGACCCAACCAATGGGTATCGCCATGATCTTATGGGTGATCCGGGACCCAATGAAGGAGTGATCAATGGGGTAGACGATGCCCGAAAAGCAGTACGCCAACGCTATAAACGAGGGGCAGACTGGATCAAGATAACTGCTACCGGTGGCGTGATGAGTATGAGTAAAAACGGTCAGAATCCACAATTCTCTCAGGAAGAGTTGGATGAAATCGTTAAGACAGCCAAGGAATACGGAATGCAGGTGGCCGCTCACGCACACGGTATTGAAGGGATGAAGCGGGCCATTAAAGCAGGAGTGCTCACCATAGAACACGGTTCACTGATGGATAAAGAAACCGCCCTGTTGATGAAACAATATGGAACCTATTTGGTGCCTACCATGTCTGCCGGACGCTATGTGGCTGAAATGGCGAAAATAGAGGGGTACTATCCTGAAATGGTAGTTACAAAAATATTGGAAATAGATGCTAAATTACGTGAAACTTTCGCCATGGTCAAGAAGGAAGGAGTGAACATTGCTTTTGGAACCGATGCAGGGGTTTTTCCGCATGGGGAAAACGCCAAAGAATTTAGATATATGGTAGAATCGGGCTGGTCTCCCATGTTTAGCTTACAAGCTGCTACCATTACCAATGCAAAATTATTGGACAGGGAAAATGAATTAGGGCAGTTAGCTCCCGGATTTATAGCCGATATCGTTGCGGTGGAAAGTGACCCCACTCAGGACATTAAGACTATGGAAAATGTGGTGTTTGTAATGAAAGAAGGGGTTGTTTATAAACAACAATAATCGCAACAATTTATAAACTTGCCTTAGACGTCTCCGCCTCCGGGTGAATCTTTTTCACCAAGCCTTGCAATACGTTTCCGGGGCCTACTTCAATAAAGTGAGTCGCACCGTCCTTAACCATATTCTGGATACTCTGCGTCCATTTTACAGGAGCCGTGAGTTGAGAGATAAGATTTTTTCTAATGTCATCGGGGTTTGTGACGGCTATCGTACTTACATTCTGATAAATAGGACAGGCAGGAGCTGTAAATTGGGTGTTTTCTATGGCGGTTGCTAATTCCTCACGGGCAGGTTCCATCAACGGACTGTGAAAAGCACCTCCTACCGGAAGTAGTAAGGCTCTTCTGGCACCGGCTTCTTTTAATGTCTCACAGGCGGCATTCACAGCGTCAATAGTTCCACTAATAACTAATTGTCCCGGACAATTATAGTTCGCGGCTACTACAATACCGGGTGTATCGGCGCATATTTTTTCAACGATGGCATCCTCCAATCCAAGCACCGCTGCCATAGTGGAAGGTGTAAGTTCGCATGCCTTTTGCATGGCCAAGGCTCTTTTGTACACCAATTCCAATCCGTCGCTAAACGCAATGGTTCTATTGGCGACCAAGGCAGAAATTTCTCCCAAGGAGTGCCCCGCCACCATATCGGGTTGGAAGGATTTTCCCATCACTTCAGCAAGAATGGTAGAATGCAAAAAGATGGCAGGTTGCGTGACCTTGGTTTCTTTTAATTCGTCTGCCGATCCTTCAAACATGATCTTGGTGATGTCAAAGCCCAACACCTCATTGGCATGATGAAATAAATCCTTTGCTTTTGAAGAAGCTTCGTATAAATCGAGTCCCATTCCTGTAAATTGGGCTCCCTGTCCCGGAAAAATATATGCTTGCATGGTTTGTGTTTTTGTGCTACAAAAATAGGATTATTTCTAGGAATACTTTTTAAGAATATTGCTGACTTGTGAAAAGTATCCTGCTCCAAACAAGTTTAGATGTACTAGTAGATAATACAATTGCCAGAGCGATACGCGGTCCTTCCAATTTTCAGTAAGCGGAAAAACCTCATTATAGGCTGAAAATACTTCAGAAGGAAATCCGCCAAAAAGCTGCATCATGGCGAGATCCATTTCTCGCGGTGCAAAGGCAACAGCGGGATCAATGAGCACTGGTTCTCCTTTTTCAGAAACCAGAAAGTTGCCATTCCAAAGATCACCGTGAATTAGTGCAGGAGTGTCGTCTGGGATTACTTCAGAAACAGTTTTATAAAAACGATCCAGTTTTGCAAAGGAAAATCCCTTTTTAGTTGCGAGCTCTAGCTGAGGTTCCAGGCGTTGAGAAATATAGAATTCCGATGCTGTTAGCGCTGGCTTGTTAGGTTGTGGCAGACTTCCAATATAATTGTCGTGATCCAAACCAAATTGCGGCCGACTTGTTTTGTGAAGTACAGCCAGTTTTTCGGCGAAATCATCCCAAAAATGGCTTGTAGCGCGTCCTTGTGGTATATACTCTAAAGTGAGGTAGGACCAACTATCCAGTTCTCCAAAAGCAATGACCTTGGGGATTTTAAAGCTATCGGTCGACGCCAAAAGTTGGAGTCCTTTTGCTTCGGCTTCGAACATACCGGGAAATTTTGCAGCATGGTTGATTTTTACCACATAGCTTTCAGCAATACAATTCAGCAGAAAAACGCTATTGATATCTCCGCCCGATAGTGGTTTGGCGTCTATGCATTGCAAACCGTTCTGAACTGCTATTTCCCGAATTATCGATTTCACTTATTTTCGAATCCAGGTTTGGTAAGTGAATGCAAATTGATGCTGTTCGTCTTTTTCATGGTATTCTTCATGCACCAACTCCCAATCTTCCGAAGGTATTTCGGGGAAGTAGGTATCTACTTCAAACGTGCCATGTACGCGCGTAAGCTCTATTTTGTTAGCAAAGTTCAAGCCGAGCGTATAAATTTCACCACCACCAATAATAAAAGGTTGTGGGTCTTCTTTAGCATGGGCCAGTGCTTCTTCCATACTGTGCACCACAACGGCACCTTCTTTTTTATACGAACTATTTCGGGTAATCACCAAATGGACTCGGTTGGGTAGAGGTTTTGGAAACGATTCGAAGGTCTTGCGCCCCATGATGATGTGATGTCCCGTGGTGAGTTTTTTAAAACGTTTAAAGTCATCCGGTAAATGCCAAACCAAGTCGTTGTCCTTTCCCAATTCGTTGTTTTCTCCGGCCGCAGCAATAATGGTGATCATGGAGTGCTGGGAGGATTTTGGAGGTCCTTTTTTTTTAAACTTCCCGCTTCTTCCGCTCTAGCGGCTTTTACTTCGGTTACGGTCACCTCTTGGATGGCTTGTTTTTTCAATTCGGAAATACGGGTCACTTGCAATGCTTTTAGCTTTTCCAATTGACGATGCTCCCATTCTTTTCCCATGAATCTATGGGTGATAAATACGTTGAAAACATGAATTAGGAGTAAGAATGTCCATATCAAAATGGCCCAGGCAAACCAATTTTTAATAAAGAAATCGTCGCCATAGCCCAATACCGGGTTGATAATGATAAGTAATATGGAACCCACCAGAAACACAATAAAATGCTGCATGAGTCTTTTTTTCTGTTTGATTCGGGCACGTGCATACTCGTATTGTTCGCGTTGGTCGGAATCAATTTTTTCCGTTTTTTTAGTTTTTGAAAACATAGTTGGTTACTTTTAACGCACTTGTAAAAATACCTAATTTTGATGGTTTAGCCGCCTGCCTTATGGAAGATTTAAGAAATGAATTTCCTGTTTTATCGAAGTATACGTATTTGAATACGGCATCCTGTGGCCTTATTTCCAAGTCGTTGTTAGATTGGCGAAGAGAGCACGATAAAAATCTATGGGAAGATGCCAGTATTTTTAGGGATTTGCACAAAGCACATATCAAGAGTATTAGAGACACCGTAGCCCGTTTTATGGGGGCTGGCGAAAATGAAGTAGCCCTTGTCCCAAACTTTTCATTCGGATTGAACACCTTGTTGGAGGGAATTCAGAAAAAGCAAAAAGTGTTGCTATTGGATAGGGACTATCCGTCAATTAACTGGGCTTTTGAAACAAGGGATTTTGAAATTTGTTACGCGAGCATTTCGACAGACCCCGAGGCAAATATTGAGCAAGCTGTTGTCCAGCACCAACCCGATATCTTTGCATTTAGCCTGGTGCAATATCTGAATGGAATTAAGATCGATATAGAATTTTTGAAACAACTTAAGGCATACCATCCAAATTTGTTGCTTATTGCAGATGGGACTCAGTATTTAGGTACCGAAGCCTTTAATTTTAACGATAGTCCACTGGATATTCTTGGGGCTAGCTGTTATAAGTGGTTATTGGCGGGTTATGGCAATGGCGTGTTTATGGTCAAGGAAGCCGTTCAAGACGCCTTTTCTCTATCTACAATAGGATTCAATTCGGCGGATGCGACCTATGGCAAAAAGGGAGAAATTCCATTCATGAAACATTTTGAGCCTGGGCATCAGGACACCTTGAACTATGGAAGTCTGGAGCAGGCACTTCAGTTTTTGGACGGCATGGGGATGGATGTTGTTTCTGAAAGGGTTTCAGAAATTTCTAAAAAGGCAACGGATCGTTTTATTGAACTTGGTTTGTTGGAAGAAGTGGTTGTAAATAGAAAGGAGCATTCGAATATTTTTAATATACAAGGAGATGCTGTTTTATTTCAGAAGCTAAGAGATAAAGGCATCATTTGTTCGCTTCGTGACAAGGGAATACGTGTGAGTTTTCATTTTTACAATACAGAATCCGACTTGGATCGGCTTTGTTGCCTGCTTGCTTAATCTTATTTTCTGCGAATACCCTTAGTGGTAAATGACAGCCCTTGTTGTCCCGTTGTTGAGATCATAACAGCTTCGAAAAAAGGGATCAGACTATTTTTTTTACTGGCCCAATCGAAAACAAAATTTCCACCTGTGCCTCCTTTTTTGTCGTCTTCATCAACCACGATTTCAATGGTTTCCATTGGCATCACAAATACAGGCTTGTCCAAATATTCATGGATTAATTCTCCATGTGTATTGTAATAATCGGCTTTGAAAATATAAATAGTATCCTCAATACTGATATTGCGTATGCTAACAGTAGCGGTAAGGTCAAATGTAAAATTTTGATTGCGTTGGTAAATTTCGGAATATATGGGTAAATAAGTACTTCCCTTGAGTAACAGACTGTCCGGGATGTTTATTTGGACATGACGTTCACTCCAATTATTGTCATGCGGCAATCCCTCCCGTATCGTAATGGGGTTTTCACAACTTGTAAAACCAATCGCAAGCAATAGTAAAACCATGTATTTCATAGCACAGATCTTTAATTTCATAAAAATAATGAATAAAATTTGATTGGGTTACTTTTAATATAGACGGACGCTAATTTGCCTATGAAAGTTGAAGCCTTGTGACAGGCAGTTCTATATAAAACTAGTTTTGTCTATTGCGTTTTTCACGTTTAAGTCGCTCCTTCTTTTCTTTTCTGGTTTCGGTAGCGGCTTCCACTTGAAACACAACGGGCAACGAATACAAAACACCAACAGGGATTCCTTTTTGTTTCCCGGGAATCATTTGGGGCATCAACTTAATCACTCGGATAATTTCATTTTCTAGCTCTGGATGAGTAGCTCTGGCCTTTACATCGACAACAGTACCTGTTTTATCAATTTTAAACCTAACAAAAATTCGATTTTTGCCCTCCGGTAAATTTAGTGGTTCTGCCACTCTCTGATTAAAATGAAGCCCAACAAAGGTGCTTATTTTTTCAGACATGCATTGTTTTAATTTGGCATTGTCCTGTCCTTTACAGCCCGGATATATGGGAACGTTTTCAATAATTGCAAAGGCAACCTCTGAAGTGTCATCATTACTTTCGCTTTCTTGTGCGGAGGTACCGATGTATACCAAACAACAACAAATTAGTAGAAGTAATTTCATCTTATTTCCCCGTCTTAAATGTAAACGGCACCGTGAACTTGATAACACGTGGCTTGCCTCCCATCATCCCGGGTTTTGCCATTTTTGGCATTGCCAGTATGTTTCGTTTCGCTTCGGCTTGAAGTCCGGCAGTACCTCCGCTAACGTTTTTCACCTCGACAATTCCTAGTTCATTCACGACAAATTCGACGATAACTTTTCCTTGTACATTCTTTTTGTACTCTTCGGCAGGATATCGAAAGTTCTTGGCAATATGCTGGGCCAATTGTTGGTTGAAACAGTTTTGACGATCGGTAGCACTTCCTTTTTCACAACCGGGCCACACGGGACCGATCTCTTTCATGGTGAGTGTATTTTTCTCCATATTGCCCCATTCTTCCTGTGCGAAAAGAGATGTAGAAATAAGTAGGCATAAAAATAATAGGGCGTTCTTCATAAATAGATTTTAAATGGCTACCGCACCTTTAATATGGGGGTGTGGATGATAATCAACTAGGGTAAAGTCATCAAACTTGAAGCCAAATATATCTTTTACATTTGGATTTAACAACATTTTTGGTAAAGGACGTGGATCTCTTGATAGTTGTAGTTCCACCTGTTCCATATGGTTGCTATAAATATGTGCATCGCCAAAGGTGTGAATAAATTCACCGAACTCAAGGTCACAGACCTGCGCCATCATCATCGTAAAGAGTGCATAGGATGCAATGTTAAAGGGTACGCCTAAGAAAATATCTGCACTGCGTTGATACAATTGGCAGGATAGTTTTCCGTTTGCTACATAAAACTGAAAGAATGCATGACAGGGAGGTAGTGCCGCTTTGCCATTCGCTACATTCTCTGAGAAAGGTTTCGAGGTATCCGGTAGCACACTTGGATTCCATGCACTCACCAGCATTCTTCGGCTGTCCGGATTTGTTTTTAGGGTCTGAATAATTTCTGAAATCTGATCGATTTCTTCACCGTTCCAATTGCGCCACTGATGTCCGTATACCGGTCCCAGATCTCCGTTTTCATCGGCCCACTCATTCCAGATACGCACGCCATTTTCCTGAAGGTACTTGATATTGGTATCCCCATTTAAAAACCATAATAATTCATACACAATCGACTTTAAATGAAGCTTCTTGGTCGTAACCATTGGGAATCCTTCGCTTAAATCGAAGCGCATCTGATAGCCAAAAACACTTTTGGTGCCCGTGCCGGTGCGATCGTGCTTTTCAGTACCGTTTTCTAATACGTGTTTTAGTAAGTCGTGGTATTGTTTCATTTCAATATTTTTCAGGAAATAAATGTAAAAAACAGCGTCATAAATGAAAACACTAAACCCTAGGATTTATTATAAGTTATCAACGCTTTTTATAAAATGTTTAACCGATTATCATTCCCGCGATAGTCGCTGAAATCAATGAGGCAATCGTACCGCCAATTAACGCTTTCATCCCAAACTTAGACAATGTCTTACGTTGTCCGGGGGCCAAAGAGCCAATACCTCCTATCTGAATCCCAATAGAGGCAAAATTGGCAAATCCACACAGCATATAGGTGGCCATGATAATGGACTTTTCATATTTAAAATGAATCGCACTTGATGCCTCTTTAAGGTCGGCCAGTTGGATATATCCAACAAACTCACTGGCTACCAATTTTATTCCAAGTAGCTGCCCCATTAACATCATATCCTCTTTCGCAACGCCAACAAGCCACATAAGAGGGGCGAAAATCGTGCCCAGCACAGCTTCGAGTGAGAAGCTATTGTAAATGGTATTATCAGCGATCCAACCACTTAGTCCGGTCCAATCACCCATGATACCTAGACCATAATTTGTCATTGCAATAAATGCAATAAATACCAAAAGCATCGCTCCCACATTCACCGCAAGTTTTAATCCTTCGGTCGTACCATTGGCAATGGCATCCAAAATATTGGAGCCTATTTTTTCTTGGGAAACCGTTACGTCGGTATTAATTTCTTCAGTCTGAGGATATAAAATTTTAGAAATAACAATGGCTCCTGGTGCTGCCATTACCGAAGCCGCTAATAAATGTTTGGCATACACCAATCGAAGTGCTGGATCGTCACCTCCTAAAAATCCTATATACGCCGCTAATACGGCACCGGCTACGGTTGCCATGCCTCCAATCATCACCAAGAGCATCTCACTCTTGTTCATTTTTTCCAGATACGCCTTAATTAAGAGGGGCGCTTCAGTTTGTCCAAGGAATATATTCCCTGCTACGCTTAAACTTTCGGCTCCCGAGATCTTTAACAGTTTGGTCAATAGCCAACCCATGGCCTGCACCACCTTTTGTATGATCCCTGTATAAAATAAGACCGACGTCAAGGCAGAAAAGAAAATTATGGTTGGTAACACCTGAAAGGCAAAAATAAAACCAAAGGTGTCCATATCGACCACCAGGCCTTCAAATAGAAACTGGCTACCTGCCCTGGTGAAATCTAGCACTTTGATAAACACTTTTCCAATTCCTTCAAAGATCGCCTTAATGAAAGGTACTTTTAATACGCCAATTGCAATGATTAATTGAAATGTCAATCCAATCCCAACCGTTCTCCAATTGATGGCTTTCTTTTTAGCGCTGAAGAGAAAAGCAATGAACACAAGGGAGATCATCCCTAGAATACCACGCCATAAACTGTCAATTGAAAAGCCCTGAGCCGGGATGATAGCGTCATTTTCGGTTTCCGTTATTTGGGTTGCGGCCAATGCTGCATCGCTCTTTGAGGCTGCGATAAAATGATAGGAAACAGTGTTTTCTGAAAAGACCAAGGTGGAATCGGTCACTTCGTTGATATGATACCTTCGAATGGTGTCATTGGGTTGGTTGTAAAAAAGCACCAGTAGATTATTCTGAAAAATATAATCCCCGGACGCCTTTAGGTTATTTTTAGCTTCCAATTGATACCTAAAGCTGCCTTCTTTAAGTTGAAAATAATCTGCTTCCGAATTAATTGCAAAAAGGGAGTCGCCTTGTTGGTCTAAAATTGCTGAAAATTGCCAGTCTTTATCAATACTTTGTCCAAAAGAGACCATTGGTGCCATGCAAACGATGGCCAGGAGTAGAAGCTTTCGCATAGATTATTTTTGTCTTTTTGAAATTTCATCCCGAATTGCTGCAGCCTTTTCATAATCTTCCTGGTCTACCGCCTGATCGAGCATTTGATTTAATTCTTTCAAAGAAAACTTTGTGTAATCTTCGCTTGTTTTTTTAACCGATTCCCGGTCTTCCCCCATGATCAATTCCTCAATCACGGCTTCTTCTTCTTTCGAAACATCTTCCTTTTTCTTCTTGGGAGTTGTCTTTAAATAGATACCCGCCTTGTCGAGTATATTTTTATACGTAAAAATGGGTGCTTTAAACCGAAGTGCCAAAGCGATGGCATCACTGGTTCGCGCATCGATGATTTCTTCTATTTTATCACGTTCGCAAATTATGCTGGAATAAAAGACACCGTCCACCAATTTATGAATAATGACTTGCTTGACGACAATGTCGAAGCGGTCTGAAAAGTTTTTAAACAGGTCGTGCGTAAGCGGACGAGGGGGTTTTATTTCCTTTTCCAGTGCGATGGCAATGGATTGCGCTTCAAAAGCTCCAATGACTATAGGTAATTTGCGGTCACCATCCACTTCACTTAAAATAAGTGCATAGGCACCATTCTGAGTTTGGCTGTAGGATATTCCCTTAATATTTAGACGTACTAAACTCATATTTCAGAATAAAAAAAGCTGTTTAAATAAGGACGTTTCCTTCTTTAAACAGCCCTTTTTCTGAGGCACAAAATACTAAAAATTTATGCGTTTTGCGCTTTAAAGGCTTTTAATTTTTCGATCAGTTGTGGCACGACTTCAAATGCATCACCTACAATTCCGTAGTCTGCTGCTTTAAAGAATGGTGCTTCAGGATCGTTATTAATTACTACTTTAACCTTAGACGAATTAATTCCTGCCAAATGCTGAATGGCACCACTAATTCCAATAGCGATATACAAATTGGAAGCCACCGGTTTTCCGGTTTGTCCCACGTGTTCACTATGTGGTCTCCATCCCATATCGCTCACAGGTTTTGAACAGGCGGTAGCCGCTCCTAATATAGCGGCCAATTCTTCAATCATACCCCAATTCTCTGGTCCTTTCAATCCACGACCTCCGGAAACAACAATCTCGGCATCGGCGATTGTCACCTTATCTGAGGCCTTATCCACAGAAACGATTTTCATATCGAAATCGTGAGTATCTAAACTAGGAGCAAAGCTTTCGGCAGTTGTAGAGACTCCATTTTCTTTTAAGCCAAATGCATTTTTTGCCAAACCAATCACCTTTATTTCGGTGGTGATTTCAGTAACCGCAAAAGCTTTGTTTGTAAAGACGGTATGCTTTACGTTGAATGGCGAAATGTTCACCGGCAATTGGGTTACATTGGGAACGTAACCGGCTTCCAGATTTACGGCCACAAGGGGAGCCATGAACTTACTATTGGCACTAGAAGTAAGTACGACAACTTTCGCAGCTTCTTTTTTGGCTGCTTGAGCGATTACATCGGCATAGGCTTCGGCATTAAACTGTCCGAGCTCACCATTGGAAACCTCCAGTACTTTTGATGCGCCGTAGGTGCCTAATTCAGACGCATTTCCTCCATTGATGGTAACAGCAGTAACTGTAGTCCCCATGGCATCGGCAACTCCTTTTGCATACGAAACGGCTTCGAACGCGATCTTTTTAAATTTTCCTTCTTCGGATTCTGTATATACTAAAACTGACATATTTCTTATTTTTTTATTAAATGACCTTGGCTTCGTTGTGCAATAGATTCACAAGATCGTCAACGTTGTCCACAAGTTTTACGGCTCCTCTTGGTGCTGGCTTTTCGAAGGAAACCGACTTGGTTTCAGCCGTGGCGGCTACCGGGTCTTTTACCGTAAGTGGTTTTGATCTCGCTTGCATGATGCCACGCATATTTGGAATGCGCAGATCACTTTCTTCAACCAATCCTTTTTGACCGCCTATCACAAGCGGTAAGGCCGTACTCAGCGTTTCTTTACCGCCGTCTATTTCACGGAGAACAGTAGCGCTCGTTCCGTCAACTTCTATACCAATACAGGTATTTACAAAGTTGGCACCTGTTAACTTGGCAAGCATACCAGGCACCATCCCTCCGTTGTAGTCGATGGATTCACGTCCTGCAATTACCAAGTCGTAACTCCCTTCTTTCACAACAGCTGCCAATTGCTTTGCCACAGAGTAGCCGTCGGTAGCCGGTGTGTTTACGCGAATGGCTTCATCGGCCCCAATGGCCAAAGCCTTTCGTAAGGTAGGTTCTGTTTCGGGACCTCCTACATTTACCACATGCACCGTGGCGCCTTGTTTTTCCTTAAACCACATGGCACGTGTTAGTCCAAATTCATCGTTTGGATTGATGACAAATTGCACTCCGTTGGTGTCAAATTTGGTATCCCCTTCGGTAAAATTAATTTTTGAAGTAGTGTCAGGTACATGACTTATACACACTAATATTTTCATTGTTTACTTGAATTTTGAAATGAAATTTATTCAGATTTATCTGTAGCCTCGGGCTTCAGAATTAAGGCTACGAAGATACATATATATTTCTGAATTTTGCTATGCGCGCATAGCAAAATTGCATTAAATCTTTATAAAAAATAAGTCTTCACATATAAATAATAGTATTTTTGTTGCGATCTATCTAAAAGTGATAGGGTTCCTGAAATTTTCTTCAGAAAGAAAAGAATTGATTTTATATGAAAGTATTACAATTTAGAGAAGCAGTTTGCGAGGCCATGAGCGAAGAAATGCGCCGTGACGAAAGTATCTATTTGATGGGTGAGGAAGTCGCCGAATACAATGGAGCGTATAAGGCCAGTAAAGGAATGTTGGATGAATTTGGTGCCAAACGCGTTATAGATACCCCTATTTCCGAACTCGGTTTTGCCGGAGTGGCTATTGGATCGGCGATGAACGGAAACCGTCCTATTGTTGAGTTTATGACGTTTAACTTTTCTCTGGTGGCTATCGATCAAATTATAAACAATGCGGCGAAAATGCGGCAAATGAGTGGCGGACAAATCAATATTCCCATTGTATTTCGTGGCCCAACCGCTTCGGCGGGACAATTGGCGGCAACGCATTCACAGGCGTTTGAAAGTTGGTATGCCAACTGTCCGGGGCTAAAAGTAATCGTTCCGAGTAATCCTGCAGATGCCAAGGGTCTATTAAAAAGTGCCATTCGCGATGACGATCCTGTTATTTTTATGGAAAGCGAGCAGATGTATGGAGATAAGGGCGAGGTGCCCGAAGGTGAATATGTTATTCCAATTGGTGTTGCTGAAATCAAAAGAAAAGGGACCGATGTGACCATAGTTTCTTTCGGAAAAATAATTAAGGAAGCCTATCTTGCAGCCGAAGCATTGGCAAAGGAAGGTATCGAATGTGAAATAATCGACCTTCGAACCGTACGCCCCATGGATCATAACACAATCCTAGAATCGGTTAAAAAGACCAACCGATTGGTCATTTTGGAAGAGGCATGGCCCTTTGGAAACGTGGCCACCGAAATTACCTACCAAGTGCAAAGTCGGGTATTCGACTATCTCGATGCACCCATTATCAAAATAAATACAGCAGATACTCCTGCTCCTTATTCTCCGGTGCTATTGGAAGAATGGCTTCCAAATAGCAATGATGTGATCAAGGCCGTGAAAAAAGTAATGTATAAGTAACCTATCTGCGTACTTTTTTCTATAAAAATGCGTTACCAAATCTATTGAGGCCTATCATTCTATGAAGCACTACTACATTTTATTTTTCTTCTTAGTTACTTCATTGGTAACAGCCCAGACTAAAATTAGCGGTGTAATTAAGGATGCTTCGGGTGAGCCGGTTGCTTTTGCAAATGTTATTTTTAAGGATTCCAACGAAGGTACTATTTCAAATGAGGAAGGGCGTTTTTATTTAGAGAGCGATGAAACCTATACCGAAGTAGTTTTTTCCTTCATAGGCTATGCCAATAAAGAACTAACTCTTCCTAAACGTATTAACTACAATATGGAAGTGGTCCTAGAAGAAGAGGCTTCTGCGCTTAGTGAAGTGGTGTTGATTAGCGGAAAACAGTCCAAAAAGAATAACCCGGCCATTGATATCCTTCGGAAGATTTGGGAGAACCGTCGAGAAAACGGCGTAAAGCGATTCAACCAATACCAATACGATAAATATGAAAAGCTTGAATTCGACCTAAATACAATCGATTCGGGACTGATAAAAAGCAAAGTCTTTAAAGGAATGGAATTTGTTTTCGAACAAATTGATACTTCCAATATTACCGGAAATACCTACCTGCCTATTTTTATCAATGAGGCCTATTCGAAGGTGTACGGCGATAATGTGATGAACGTGGAAAAAGATGTTTTGGAGGGTAATAAAAATTCGGGATTCGAAAACAACCAAACCCTTATTGAATTTGTTCGAGACCTGTACAGCGAATACGATGTGTACGACAATTATCTTAAATTTTTTGACAAAGCCTTTACTAGTCCGTTGTCCAGAACCGGAGTTGATGTTTACAACTATGTTTTATTAGACAGTGCCTATCGGGATAATAAATGGTGCTACAATATTGTCTATTATCCGAGACGTAAGAACGAACTCACTTTTAAAGGAGACTTTTGGGTAAACGACACCACCTGGGCTATTAAAGAGATTAACCTACAAGCTTCTAAAAGTGCGAATTTAAACTGGGTTCGGGAGGTGTATATTGAACAGGAATTTGATGTCTTGAACGATTCTACTTTTTTAATTACCAAGGATTACTTTTTAAGTGATTTCAGTTTTAAAAAGAAAGAGAAAGCACGAGGGATGTATGGAAAGCGAACTACTTTGTACGACAACTATACTTTTGATATTCCGAAGGAAAAGAAATTTTACAGTGAACAGGTAGATCCTTATCAATACGAAGTGTACAACCGTCCGGACGAGTTTTGGGAAAAAAACCGCATGGAAAAGTTAAGTAAGGACGAGAAGGGGGTTTATAAAATGCTTGACACCTTAAAGACGGTTCCTCGTTTTAAAACACTCTATAATTTAGCTTCTACATTGGCATCCGGCTATTACGAGGTTAATAATTTCGACTTAGGACCGGTGTTTTCTGTTTTTGGATATAATGAGGCGGAAGGAATGCGAATTCGCCTAGGTGGACGTACGTATTTTAGTCAGAACGACCCCTGGCGTATCGAAGGGTTTGGGGCCTATGGGTTTAAAGACGAACGATTTAAATATGGGATTTCCGGGAAATGGTTAATAGATCGAAAATCAAGACTCACGGTATTTGGTGGGAACCGAAAAGATGTAGAACAGACCGGAGCGAGTTTGACAACCAGTAACGATGTTTTAGGACGAAGTCTGGCCTCATCGTCTTTGATTTCGGTAGGAGCAAATGATCGATTGACGCGAATAAATCTGACGACCGCCGGATTTTCTATCGAACCGGCCAAGAATTTTATTGTACGGCTAACAGGTTCGTATCGAACCCTGCGAGCTGCAACCGACACATTTAGTATAGATTATAATGTAAAGGAGAACGGTGTCTTTACAGGTGAGGTGAGAAGTGAAATCGCACAACCCGAAGTTGAATTGGCTTTTACATATACCCCGAAACGTAAAACCTCCCGCTATGGCGTAGAGCGTACGGTCATTAACGAGGGTAGTTTTCCAACCTTTTATCTGGGATATACACAGGGGTTAAAAGGAATTCTGAATGGTGATTTCGAATATCAAAAAGTACAGGCGTTATATACTCAACCGTGGAACATTGGTGGTTTAGGACGGTTGTATTCTACGGTGGAGGTTGGAAAAACCTTTGGTGAGGTGCCACTGAGTCTCTTGAGCCCTATTCCCGGGAATCAAACCTATTTTAGTATCTACAATTCCTTTACACAATTAGATTATTACGAATTTGTTAGTGATACCTATGCATCATTGCATTTACAACATAATTTTGGAGGTAGGATCTTTTCGAGGATACCAGTTCTTCGAAAATTAAACTTACGCGAAGTCATAAGCTTCAGAGCTGCCTATGGGAAAATTTCCGATGAGAATATCGCCCTGAACGCTTCAGGTATTGAATATAAGGCTCCGGGAGACATTTACTACGAGTACAGTGTAGGGGTTGGAAATATCTTCAAAATCTTTAGACTCGATTTTAACTTCCGAGGAAATTATCTGGACAATACCGATGCCAGAAAGTTTGGTATTACCGGAATTTTTGGTTTCTCGTTTTGAGTTATTATTTTTTTAATTTACTGTTATGTAGTTAGTTATAATGCCGTATCTTTAGGTTGCGAACCATTATAATTTTATTGCGATGAGGCCTATTCTTTTAATGTCGAGTTTATTTTTAATTTTTACAGCAGTTAGTTGTAAAAATGGAGACGATTCTCCCCCAACCGATGGGTTTACTGATTTTACACTGGCTACAATCGCCGATTTTTCGGGCAGATTTAGCCATACGTTAACCGTATTTGATGGTAAATTATGGGTTATTGGCACGAGAGCCGATGGAGGACCAAAAAATGACGTGTGGTATAGTAGCGATGGGATATCTTGGACAGAAGCTACATCGAATGCAGGGTTCCCAGCAAGGTATTCTCATACTGCGATAGCCTTCAATGATAAGTTATGGGTTATAGGAGGTACCAGTGGTAGCGATTTTAAGAATGATGTATGGTATTCTTCAGATGGAGTGACATGGATTGAGGCCGTAAATGAAGCGAACTTCAGTAAAAGAGAAAGACATTCCTCTGTCGTATTTGATAATAAATTATGGGTAATTGGAGGTTATAATAGTTCAAGTTTAGGAGATGTTTGGAGTAGTAGTGATGGGATCAATTGGACAATGGCTGTAGAAAATGGAGCGTTTCAATTTAGAGAATCACACACTTCTGAAGTTTTTGATAATAAAATGTGGATTATAGCCGGCTATAATATGGATCACAGAACCAATGATGTTTGGTATAGTAGCGATGGAAGTATATGGACACTGGCAACATCGAATGCAGGATTTTCTGCTCGAATTCAACATGGGTCAGCTGTTTTTGACAATAAACTATGGGTAATTGGAGGTAGAAATGATCCGGGAGTAACTAATGATATATGGTTCAGCGAAGATGGGGTCACTTGGGATTTATTTCTTGAAAATGCAGCTTTTTCAAAAAGGTCATCGCACAAAACGGTTTCTTTTAATAACAAATTATGGCTTGTAGGAGGTTATGATACCGAGGCCCGAAACGATGTGTGGGTTTCAAACTAAGGGCTGGGGGTTAGGTAAGATCAAACTGCGCTTTTTAAAAGAGATCTTGTTTACAACCCCAAATGGTAATTCAAACCAATTTTATAACACATTAAGATTAGCCTGTATATTGTAAAACAAGGTTTCGTCTAACCACACAAAGATTAACAAAGGCTGTCCAAATTTGGTAGCCTTTTCTGTTTTATGGAAATTAATTTCACTAATTTTGCACCCCTTAAAAAACGATAGCTATGAGTCCGAAAGGAAAAGAAACCTTCGATGTATTAATTGAAATACCAAAAGGAAGCCGCAATAAATATGAATACGATTTTGAATTGAAAAAAATTCGATTCGACCGGATGCTTTTTTCTTCTATGATGTATCCCGCAGATTATGGTTTTATTCCTGAAACGCTGGCGTTGGATGGAGATCCCTTGGATGTATTGGTGTTGGGGGGTGAACCAACCTTCCCGATGTGCGTGGTCGAAGTGAAGCCCATTGGGGTGTTCCACATGGCCGATGAGAAGGGACCCGATGAAAAGGTGATTTGTGTTCCGGTTTCTGACCCTATTTGGAATAGTTTGAACGATCTTTCAGATATGAATCCACATATTGTAAAGGAAATTGAACACTTTTTCCAAGTGTATAAGGACCTTGAAAAGAAACGTGTGGATGTAGGAGGCTGGGGCGATGCTTCCGAAGCATACGATATACTTCATAAATGTGTAGAGCGATACGATAAAAGCGATCACAGAGTAAAGGGCAATTTTACCATTTAAGAGGTTATTTTATAAAGTGTACAGACCCGTCCAAATCTAATTTGGATGGGTTTTTTAATTCCGCCCGATTTTCCTACTTTTGCCCAGCTAAATAACAAATCAAAAAAATATGGAATCAATGATGATTTATATGCCAATCGCAATGGCAGTACTAGGGTTACTTTATATGCTCTTTAAAAGATCTTGGGTTATGAAACAAGATGCCGGTGACGGAAAGATGAAAGAAATTTCAGATCATATCTACGAGGGAGCCCTTGCATTTCTAAATGCCGAATACAGACTACTCGCTGTATTTGTATTAATAGTGAGTATCGCACTCGCAGCCGTTAGTATTATTGTCCCTACCACACATTGGCTTATTGTAATTGCTTTTATCTTTGGTGCCTTTTTCTCGGCATTGGCCGGAAACATGGGAATGAAAATTGCTACTAAAACCAATGTAAGAACTACACAGGCAGCACGTACCAGCTTACCAAACGCACTGAAAATATCGTTTGGTGGAGGTACCGTAATGGGCTTGGGAGTTGCCGGTCTGGCTGTTCTAGGACTTACCGCTTTCTTTATCTTTTTCTTTCAATACTTTATGGGAGGAGTTTGGACATCTACCGATGACATGACCATAGTGTTAGAAACCCTAGCAGGATTCTCCTTAGGAGCCGAATCTATTGCACTTTTTGCACGTGTTGGTGGCGGGATTTATACCAAAGCGGCCGATGTTGGAGCCGACCTGGTGGGGAAAGTAGAAGCGGGTATTCCGGAAGACGATCCTAGAAATCCTGCTACTATTGCAGATAACGTAGGAGATAACGTTGGAGATGTTGCAGGAATGGGAGCCGATCTATTTGGGTCGTATGTGGCGACCGTATTAGCTGCCATGGTGCTAGGAAATTACGTGATTAAAGATATGGGGGGTGCACTCGCCGATGGATTTGGCGGAATTGGTCCTGTATTATTGCCTATGGCCATTGCCGGAGCGGGAATTATTATCTCTGTGATCGGTACCATGTTGGTGAAGATCAAAAGTAACGACGCCAAAGAATCTCAAGTAATGGGTGCCTTGAACATCGGGAACTGGGTGTCTATTATATTAGTGGCTATTTCTTGTTTTGTATTGGTACAATGGATGCTTCCTGAAACCATGCAAATGGAATTCTTCGGAGAAGGATTGGTTGAAATTTCATCATTACGTGTATTTGCGGCTACTATCATAGGTCTTATCGTAGGAGGATTAATTTCTTCGGTAACTGAATATTATACCGGATTGGGTAAAAAACCGGTCTTAAAAATAGTTGAAAAATCAAGCACGGGAGCAGGAACAAATATCATTGCCGGTTTAGCGACCGGAATGATTTCTACCTTTCCTTCGGTTTTATTATTCGCAGCTGCTATCTGGGCATCCTATGCATTTGCAGGTTTCTACGGAGTTGCATTGGCGGCCTCTGCCATGATGGCAACTACAGCGATGCAGTTAGCGATCGATGCGTTTGGTCCTATTAGTGACAACGCCGGTGGTATCGCCGAAATGAGCGAACAAGACCCCATCGTACGTGAGCGTACCGATATATTAGACTCGGTTGGTAATACAACAGCAGCCACCGGAAAGGGATTTGCAATTGCTTCGGCGGCATTGACTTCATTAGCTTTATTTGCAGCCTATGTTACGTTTACCGGTATCGACGGCATCAACATCTATAAGGCTCCGGTTTTGGCGATGTTATTTGTAGGAGGAATGATTCCTGTAGTGTTTTCAGCATTGGCAATGAACGCAGTAGGAAAAGCAGCCATGCAAATGGTACATGAAGTTAGAAGACAATTTAAAGAGATTCCCGGGATCATGGAAGGAACCGGAAAACCTGAATACGATAAATGTGTGGCAATTTCAACCAAGGCCTCTTTAAAGGAAATGATGCTACCAGGTTTCTTGACCATTGGTTTCCCATTGGTAATTACCTTTGTTCCTATGATCTTTGGAATGGACAATATGGCCATTGCCGAAATGTTAGGGGGTTATATGGCCGGAGTAACCGTGAGTGGGGTACTTTGGGCTATCTTCCAAAACAATGCCGGAGGTGCGTGGGACAATGCAAAGAAATCATTCGAAGCCGGTGTGATGATCAACGGTGAAATGACCTATAAAGGATCTGAAGCGCATAAGGCAGCCGTAACAGGTGATACCGTTGGAGATCCGTTTAAAGATACTTCAGGGCCTTCTATGAACATCTTGATTAAACTTACCTGCCTTATTGGTTTGGTATTGGCTCCGATCTTAGGAGGACATGCGATCGCAGATAATAACAATACTTCAGAAGAAATGATTTTTATCGATGAAGACGGTAACCAAACGATTCTAACCGATAAAGAAGCAAATCAGGTGAAAGATGCCGATGCTGCTGAAGTGTCAAAAGAAGTAAAGGTGGAAATGTCGGTGGATGGAGATGTCACGACCGCCCATGTTATCATTGCTACTACTAAAGATGGTGAGACCACCACCGAAACAAAGACCTTAACGGGTACCGAAGCTGAAGT
>NZ_JAIOHK010000042.1 GCF_019913785.1 Altibacter sp. | reverse complement strand
TTTTGCATTCCGCCTTCGGGATTCGAAAGCCAACGCGGCAAGCTGGCCCCTTCGCTAAAAATACCCACCGGGTATTTTTTTAACGCTCGGTCCTCTCCGGCTCCACTTTAAAAACCACCCACGGGTGGTTTTTTGCGCTTCATCTACGATCGTCGAATGCCTGTGGTTCATCTGGCATCTTGTCAAGCTTTTATAAAATGGATTAGTAATCCAAGGATAGAAAATCTATATTTGGCCCTTATATTGATAACAGTTTCTTTCTCTTATGGAATTAAAAATAATAGGTGCCGGGTTTCCCAGAACCGGAACAACAACATTAAAAATTGCATTAGAACAATTAGGATTTCAAAAAACCTATCACTTTAAAGATCTAATGGCAAACCCTTCAGTCGTGAACTACTGGAACGAACTTGAAAAAACAGGCGCGACCAATTTTGATGCACTTTTTGATGGATATGTAGCCACTGTTGATTTTCCGGGGTATCCTTACTATAAAGTATTACTTAAAAAATATCCCGATGCCAAAGTAATTCTTACCAAACGAGATTTTGATGCCTGGTATGCGAGTACGCAAAAAACCATTGCCAAAGTAGGTCCTGAAACTATTTCATCTAGACCGGAGTTGGCAGCTAAACTGGATACCAATCAACGCCTTAATGATACTCAGGAATGCTTTAAATTTTTTAAGAACACCTATATACGAAAACAATTTGACGATCAATTCGATACCAGATCCGTTGCCGAAAAGGTGTTTCACGAACATATCCAAAGTGTCATTGACTTTGTACCACAAAAACAATTATTAGTGTATGATGTTACAGAAGGATGGGCACCCTTGTGTGCTTTTTTATCGCTCGATATTCCAAAAACCGATTTTCCGCATGTGAATAAGGGAGAAAATTTTAACGATATGCTCGAGCATATGCTGGCGGAAGCAGCCAAAGGTTAGACCGGGTTAATATTCAAGCTCAAATCGCTCCGAACGATACATGATATCCAATTGTCCCCAGGCAAATGCCTTGGTTCCTTTTAGCGTCTTAAAATATAATGTTGCTTCAAAAACTTCCTTTCCCTCGGGATAGGTCACTTCGATTATTTTCCCATAATTGGCTACAAAACCCGGAGTCACTAGAATATTTTTAGTCTTAGGAAGATAATCGACATCGCTAATTAGCAAGGAAAATACCTCATTGCCCCGTTCCTTTCCGTATTGCCAAATTTGTGATACGGTTTTATCCTCTTCATTTACCTTGTATTCAGCGGCACGCGAATAGGTTATTTGTGTTTTATAGTTTCGAGACCATCCATTGTCGAAAAGGATTATATTTCCATTTGAAAGAACTTCCGGTGCATGTTGTCCCCAAGGAAAGTCAAAATCGGCTGCGCTTTCATTGCCCAATTGAACTTCCTTACTAAAGGGTTTTCCTTCGGAATCTATTGCAGTTAGTAAGAAAGCTACAGTATCAAATCCTTTCCCATCTCTGCCGGATCTACCCCAGTTCTTTTTAGGTGCCATAATCCACTTTAGCTCATCGTCCCACGAAATTTTTATCAGTCCTTGATTCTTACCGGAAACTATAACAGTACTATCCCGCTGGTCAAACGCCAAGCCATTCATATGTAACCAATCACTTTTAATAGTGTGATTTAAATCGAATCTGCTTACATCCAGATTCTTTGCCAAATCCCATTCTTTTGTAATTTGTGAAGTCTCTAAGTTGTATGAAATAATAAAATCATTTATCGATGGTATCTCCTTTCCATCTACTTTAATAGTGGCACCATCCTTTCGGACTGCCATCAATAATTCGCCGCTTGGCAATTCAACTATATCGTGATGTATTCGATATTTTTCATCAATTACAGACTTCCTAATTAATTTCCCTAGCATGTTGTATTCATGAATTTCATTCAATCCTGCTACCAATAACCTACCATTCTTGAGTCTTTGTATTGGCCAAATAATTTCTTTGAAAAAATCTAAATTCAAATACCAACGCACTTCTCCTTGATCATCAAAAATAAATGGTCGAGATTCGAATGTTCCATTATTGGCATAATGCATATCGCACAAATGAAGTCCCGGTTCCATCTTTGTACGGTCTATTTTGTTGATCTCTATTTTTGGAAAATACTCGGGAAGTGGATCCGTCGCAATTGAGATTGTATCGGTTATCGTTCCTTTATCATACGTAAGTGTAAGCAAAACTTTATTGAGTACGCCCGGATAGAGACCCAGCACAGGGATTTCCAAATTGTTTGACAGTTCTTCAGAGGAATGGCTAATCTCTGTAGCCCCTAAAACTTTGGTAGCGGCGCGAAATGGTTGGTCGCCTTCAATTACAAAAATAGCGGTCAACGGTGAAATGGAATGCGGATTCAACTTGGTTTCAACGCTATACACTAAGGTCGATTCACTACAACTTCCAAACAGAAGCCCAAAGGAAAGTAGAATTAAAAAATAGGAATCGAACTTAAGTAGGTTACAATATGACATTAGTCAAAAATAGAATTAATTTTTTAAATAAATTCAATACGCTTGATAACGACTATTTAATTAATGTAATCTACTAGAGGTTAGTTCACCGTTCTCATCATAATTATTCCACCGTCCGGTCTTTTTGGAATTGACATAGCTTCCAGTAGATTGAACGGTACCATTTTCGTGGTAATAGGTCCATACTCCATCCATTTCGTCATTCACAAAAGCACCAACCGACTTCAAGTTGCCATTAGCATGATATACCTTCCACTCTCCTACTTTGGCTCCGGACTTGTACATTCCTTCCGACTCAAGGACTCCATTGTCGCGATAGTATTTCCAATTTCCCGTTTCT